>NZ_JBDZYD010000025.1:0-70972 GCF_040064235.1 Amycolatopsis melonis | reverse complement strand
GAGTTGACCAGCTCGACCGCGTCACGACGGAACTGCTCCGGATACTTCGACCTGCGAGACACCAGGACATCCTCCCTCCAGACCACTGTCTGGAATCAAGGTGTCCGGCCCCAGGGGGCAACTCCACGTGTCGACTCCCCAATCACGCGTGTCGACCCTCCAGGCACGCAAGTTCGCTGTTCCGGTACACGGGACCCGTGATGGAAGCGTCGACTCGCGTGATTGAAGGGTCGACACGCGTGATTGAAAGGACGACACGGCTTACGGGGTGAAGCGGGAGGGGCGCCAGCCCCGGCGGCGGGCCCGGCGGACCGCCGCGACCGTCACGCCTGCCGCCGCGGCCAGGACCACTCCGGCCAGGGCGATCGTGCCTGCCGTGACGTCGGACGGCCGGGGTGCCGGGGCCGCCGCCGGGAGGACCGCGGGGGCCGTGGCCGGTGGCGGGACCGCGCCCGGGCCGGGGACGTCGGCAGGCAGGGTCGACGACACCGCCGCGTACGCGTCCAGGACTCCCCAGCCCAGACGCGGGTCGTGGGTGCCCGTCGGGGGGCGGTGGGCGGTGAGCGTCAGGCGGGTGACGACCTGGTCGCCGCTCAGCTCCGGGTGGTAGGCCCGCACCAGCGCCGCGACGCCGGCGACGTACGCCGCCGCGAGGCCCGGGTCGGTCACCGGCCAGCGGTGGGCCACCGTGCCGCCCGCGCCTGCCGACGTGCTGACCAGTTCCGCGCCCGGTGCCGCGACGCCGACGTGGTCGCCCGCTTCGGTCTGCACCGGTTCGCCCGCCGGGTTCACCGAGCCGACCGCCAGCACTCCGGACGTCGCCGTCGGGTATGTCCGCGCGCCCTGCTGGGTCGCCGAGGCCGCCGAGACGACCACCGCGCCCCGCGAGCGTGCCCGGGAAACCGCGTCGGACAACGCAGGACTGTCCGAAGCCGCCGGAACCGCCACGAGGATGACGCTCGCGTGGCGGTCGGCCGCCGTGTCGATCGCGCCGGCCAGTGCGCCGGGGTCGCCGCCGTCCGACGCCGTGTACCGGATCGGCAGCAGGTGCGCGCCGGGCGCGACGCCGGCGAACGTCGTCGACGGATCCGGTTGTGCCGCCACGATTCCCGCCGCGATCGTGCCGCGGCCGTCGCAGTCGGACCGCTCGGTGCCCGCGCCGCCTTCGAGCTGGCCGGGCGCGAACTGGCCGTTCTGCGCGTCGACGCCGGTGCCGATGACGGCCACCAGCTGCCCGTCGCCTCTGGTCAGCGGCCAGATCCGCGCCGGGTCGATCAGCCGCTGGCCCCACGGGACGGCACCGCCGTACGTGCCCGACGGATTCGCGCACTGAGCAGGCGGAGCGGCAGAGGCGGCCGCGGGCAGGCCGAGCGCCAGGAGACCCGCGACCGCCGACGCCGCCGCAAACCGCACGCGATCCTCCCCGGAAACAACAGGAATCCCCGCCGTCAGTTTACCCGGGAAAGACGGCTCAGCGAAGGTCCATGCCGAGATCCAAAGCGGGCGAAGAATGGGTCAGCCCGCCGACGGACAGATAGTCCACACCGGACTCGGCGTAGGCCCTACCACGGTCGAGGGTGAGCCCACCAGAGGATTCCAGCCGCGTTTTCGGGGAGACCTCGTCGCGGCGCGCCACCGCCTGACGGCATTCCTCCGGCGTGAAGTTGTCCAGCAGCACCTCGTCCGCGCCCGCGGCCAGCGCTTCCTCCAGCTGCGCGAGCGTGTCGACCTCCACCTCGCAGGCCAGTTCCGGCGCGTGCTCCCGGGCCGCGGCCAGCGCGGCGGTCACCGAACCCGCGGCGGCGACGTGGTTGTCCTTGATCAGCACCGCGTCGCCAAGCCCCAGCCGGTGATTGGTCCCGCCGCCGCACCGGACGGCGTACTTCTGCAGCAGCCGCAGCCCCGGCAACGTCTTGCGGGAGTCCCGGATCGCGCACCCGGTACCGTCCACTTCGGACACCCAGGCGGCCGTCGCGGTGGCGACGCCGGAGAGGTGGCACAGCAGGTTCAGCGCCGTGCGCTCGGCGGTGAGCAGCCCGCGGACCGGGCCGCGCAGCACGAGCGCGGGCTCGCCCGCGGCCAGCCGCTCGCCGTCTTCGCGCCGGGCCAGGACTTCGTAGTCCCCGCCCAGCACCATGTCGAACACCGCCAGCGCCACGGGCAGCCCGGCGACGACGCCGTCCACGCGCGGGGTCAGCTCGGCGGCGGCCACCGCGGACGCGGGCACGGTCGACGCCGTCGTCGCGTCCGGCCCGTACCGCAGGTCTTCGCCCAGCGCGGTGGTGACCACGCGCCGCACGTCCTCGACGTCGAGGCCCGCATCGGCGATCAGGCGCAGGACCGGTTCGGAGATCGGGAACGTCATGCCACGCCCTCCAGGGGAATCGGGTCGGCCAGCACCGGCTGGCCGGACGGGCTGAGCCGGATGTGCTGGCTGCGCCGCCAGTTCTCGTCGGGCGACGGGTAGTCGGTCCGCACGTGGCAGCCGCGCGACTCGGTGCGCCGGACGGCCGCGGCGAGCAACGCCTGTGCCACCACGGTCAGCGCCGCGTCCTCCACCGCCCGGTGCGTCCACAACGGACTGTCCTGGATGGACAGATCGAGCACCGATCCGGCCGCCGCCAGTCCGTCGGCGTCGCGGCCGATGGCCGCGTACCGGCTCATCACGCGCTGCAGCGCGTCCCGGTCGGCGGTGCGCGCGGTGGTCTGCGACGGCAGCCTGCCGCGCGCGGGGTCGGCCAGCAACCCGGCCGCGAGGTCCGCCGCGACGGCCTCCGCGACGCGCTGCCCGACGACCAGTCCTTCGAGCAGGCTGTTGGACGCCAGCCGGTTCGCGCCGTGCAGGCCGGTCCGCGCGACCTCGCCCGCGGCGTACAGCCCGGGCACACTGGAGCGACCCTCCGGCGTGGTCACCACGCCGCCGCACGAGAAGTGCGCCGCCGGGGTCACCGGGATCGGGTCCGACGCGGGGTCGAGTCCCAGCGCCGCGCAGGCGGCGGACACGGTCGGGAACCGCCGCGCGAACCCGGCGATCGACGTGGCGTCGAGGAAGACGTGGTCGTCGATCCCGCCGGGCGCGGCCGCCATCCGGCGCGTGATCGCCGCCGCGACGACGTCGCGCGGGGCGAGGTCGCCGAGCGGGTGCACGCCGTGCATCACCGACCGGCCCGCGCCGTCGACCAGCGTGGCGCCCTCGCCGCGGACGGCCTCGGTGACCAGCGGGCAGCGGCCGCGCGCGCCCGGGGTGTAGAGCACGGTCGGGTGGAACTGGACGAACTCGATGTCCGCCACGGTCGCCCCGGCCCGCAGCGCGAGCGCGAGCCCGTCGCCGGTGGCGATCTCCGGGTTCGACGTCGCCTGGTAGAGCTGCCCGAGACCGCCGCTGGCCAGCAGCACGGCGGGGGCGCGGACGACGCCCGGGACGCCGTTGTGGTCGAGCACGGTGACGCCGGCGACGCGCCCGCCCGGCGTGCGCAGCGCGTCGACCGCGATGTGGTGCTCCAGCACCGGCACGCCCGCCTGCCCGGCCTGCGCGACCAGGGCGCGTTCGACCTCGGCGCCGGTCGCGTCGCCGCCCGCGTGGATCACGCGGAACGCGCTGTGCCCGCCCTCGCGGGCCCGCGCGAGCAGACCGTCGCCGGCGCTGTCGAAGCGCGCGCCGTCCGCCCGCAGCCGGGCGACCGCGGCCGGGCCGCCGTCGAGGATCGACCGCACCGCCGCCTCGTCGCACAGGCCGGCGCCCGCGGTGAAGGTGTCTTCGGCGTGCCGGGCGACCGAGTCGCCACGGTCGTGCTCGTTCTCCAGGACCACGGCGACGCCGCCCTGTGCCCAGCGTGTGTTGCCGTCCGCGACCGCCGCCTTGGTGACCACCAGGACGTGCAGCCCGAGCGCCTGCCCGCGCAGTGCCGCGGTCAGCCCGGCGACGCCGCTGCCGATCACGACCAGGTCGGCGCGCGCCTCCCAGACCGGGGTTTTCGCCTGTGGGTCATTAACCGGCGTGCTCATTCGCCGCCGCCAGGCTGCCCGATCTCGATCATGCGCTGCACCGAGGCCCGCGCGCGGGCGGCCGTCTCGACGTCGACGTGGACCTCGTCGAGGCCGTCACGCAGGCAGCGCAGCAGCGCGGCGGGGGTGATCATCTTCATGTACCGGCAGGACGCGCGGTCGTTCACCGCGCGGAAGTCGATCTCCGGCGCGGCCTTGCGCAGCTGGTGAATCATGCCGATCTCGGTCGCCACCAGCACCGACTTCGCCTTGGTGTCCCGGGCCGCGTGGACCATGTCGCCGGTCGAGAGGATCTTGACCCGCTCCGGCGCCACCGCGCCCTCGCCCGCCAGGTAGAGCGCCGACGTCGCGCAGCCGCACTCGGGGTGGATGAACAGGTCGGCCTCGGGGTCCTCGGCCGCGCGCTCGGCCAGCTCGGCGCCGTTGATGCCCGCGTGGACGTGGCACTCCCCCGCCCAGACGTGCATGTTCTCCCGGCCGGTCACGCGCTTGACGTGCGCGCCGAGGAACTGGTCCGGCAGGAAGAGAACCTCCTGGTCAGCGGGGATAGAAGCGACGACGTCGACGGCGTTCGAGGACGTGCAGCAGATGTCGGTCTCGGCCTTCACCTCGGCCGTGGTGTTGACGTAGGAGACGACCACCGCGCCCGGGTGCTCGGCCTTCCAGGCCCGCAGCTGCTCGCCGGTGATGGAGTCGGCGAGCGAGCAGCCGGCACGGGCGTCCGGGATCAGGACGGTCTTCTCCGGCGACAGGATCTTCGCCGTCTCGGCCATGAAGTGGACGCCGCAGAAGACGATGGTGGACGCGTCGCTGCTGGCCGCGATGCGGCTGAGCGCGAGCGAGTCGCCGGTGTGGTCGGCGATGTCCTGGATCTCCGGGACCTGGTAGTTGTGCGCGAGCAGGACCGCGTCGCGCTGCTTCGCCAGGCGCCGCACCTCCTCCGCCCAGGCCGCGTTCGCCTCGACCCCGCCGAACGGGGTGAGGCCTTCCGGAACCAACGTGGTGGTCATCTTGGCCCTCCTGGACCGGTCTCCGGTTTTCGCCTTACAATCGAAAACCGTGCGAAGTCATCTTAACACCCAGGCCCCCCTGGCCCACGAGGTTTTGGGAGCGGTACTGCAAGTGCGCTCGGACACACTGCGGGTGCTGCTGTGGCGCCGTGCCCTCGATCCGCACCTGGGCCGCTGGTCGCTGCCGGGCGGGCGGCTGCGGCCCGACGAGGACGTCGAGACGTCCATCCGGCGCCAGCTCGCCGAGAAGGTCGACGTCCGCCAGCTCAAGCACGTCGAGCAGCTCGCGGTGTTCAGCGACCCGCACCGGGTGCCGGGGCCTCGGGTGGTGGCGACGGCGTTCCTGGGCCTGGTCCCCTCCGACGTCGATCCCGAGGTGCCGGAGGACACCGAGTGGCACGACGTCGCGAAGCTGCCGCGCACGGCGTTCGACCACGAGGCGATCGTGCTGCGTGCCCGCGACCGGCTGCGCTCGAAGCTCTCCTACACCAACCTCGGCTTCGCGCTGGCGCCCGACGAGTTCACGATCTCGGCGTTGCGCGGCCTGTATTCGGCGGCGCTGGGCTACCGCGTTTCGGCGACCAACCTGCAGCGGGTGCTGTCCCGGCGCGGCCTGCTGGTCCCCACCGGGCACACGGCCGCGCCGGGGCGCGCGGGCGGGCGCCCGGCGGCGCTGTTCTCCTTCGCGGGCAAGGGCATGCAGATCACCGACCCGTTCGCCGTGTTCAAGCCGCCGAGCCGGTGACCATCCTGCGGCGGTCCCGTTCTCCCCTTACGGTGGACGCGTGACGGAGCCGGAATCGGAAAGCGACGCGACGACGACGATCCTGCCGTTGTTCCCGCTCCAGACCGTGCTGCTGCCGGGCACCAAGCTTCCCCTGCACATCTTCGAACCGCGCTACCGGCAGCTGACGGCGGACCTGGTCAGCGGCACGGTGCCGGGGCGCGAGTTCGGCGTGGCCGCGCTGCGGTCGTCGCTGACCCGCGAGGTACGTGGTCTGGACCAGTTGTACGAGGTGGGCTGCAGCACGGTCCTGCGCGAGGCCAAGCGCCTGCCCGACGGCCGCTTCGACGTGGTGACGCAGGCCCGCCGCCGCTTCCGCCTGCGCGACCTCGACTGCGTGTCGGCGCCGTACCTGATCGCCTCGGTGGAGTGGCTCGACGACGACCCGGTGTCCCCGGCGGGCGACATGGCCGAACGCCTGGCCCTGGTGGCGCGCGCGGCCCACCAGCGTTACTGCGAAACGGCGTGGCGCAGCGACGACTGGCACGCCCCGGAGCCCGCGACGGCGATCGCCGACCTGGCCTACCAGCTGGCGGCCGACTGCCTGCTGCCCCTGGAGGACCGCCAGCGGCTGCTGGAGGAACGCCACCCCCTGCGCCGGCTGCGGATCGTGTGCCGGCTGCTGACGCGGGAGGCGGGCTTCCTGGACACGCTGGGCGCGGTGCCGCTGCCGCCGGGCGAGCTGACCGACCTGAGCAGGCCGGCCAGCCTCAACTGACCCGCAGGTCCAGCGTCAGGAACCGGAGTCCGAGCCGTTCCCGGTGCCGCCGAACTTGTTCCACACCTTGCCCGCCGCGCCCGAAACCGCTTCGCCCACGTCGCTGAACACCTTCGTCAGCGGGTCGGCCGAGGCGTTCCACGAGTCCTTGTACGCCTTCGCCGCGGACTTCAGGTCGTCCTTCCAGTCCGACGACGGGCTGTCGTCGTCGCGGCGGGGGTAGTCGCCCGCCAGGATCGCGCGGTACTCCGCCGAGGCCGCCCACTTCTGCAGCTGGGCCGCGCGGACCACCGCGAACGGGTGGGACTCCGTCTCGACGAACTTCAGCTTGAGGAAGCTGTCGCGGATGTCCTCGACCGACTCGTACTCGGCGGCCTGCTGGAGGAACGACGGGACGTCGATGCGGGCCGGGTCGATGCCACCCGCGACCTGGATCTGGGCACGCAGCGCCGCCGTCGGGTCCTGGCTGCACAGCAGGCCCGCGCGGTCGCACGACAGCTCGGCCTTGCGGAACCACTCGCGCAGCGCCGCGACGATCGCGCGGATGCCGAGCGCGCTGACCGGCGTCCACGACATCGCCAGCTGCAGGCTGACCAGGCGGACCATGATCGTCCGGTAGACCGCGTGCCCGGACAGCACGTGCCCCATCTCGTGCCCGAGCACGAACCGCAGGGAGTCGAGGTTCATCAGCTCGACGAGCCCGGTGCTGATCGCGATGAACGGCTCGTCCATGCCGACCGTGTGCGCCTGGATCTGCGCGTTCTGGAAGACGAACAGGTTCGGCACCGACGGCAGGTCCAGCGTCTCGGCGCATTCGTGGCGGAGCCGGTCGAGCTCCGGGTACTGCTTCGGCCCGACGCGGATCGACGACGCCAGCGCCATCAGCCGCTCGCCGCGCTCGTTGTAGAAGCCCGAAACGGCCTTGACGACCTGGGCGAAGCCGGGCACCGCGCGCAACGTCGCGAGCGCGCCACGGTCCACCGGGTGCTCGTACGCGCGCGGGCTGATGCCGGGAAAACGGACGGCGTTGTGCCGCGAGACCTCGATGTCCTCGGTCACTGGTGAATCCCCCCTGTAGTCGAGGTCACCAGATTAGGGGAAACCGCCTCAGCCGAGGCGGCGCCCCAGATCGTCGCGGCCGTTCCAGGTGGCCAGCAGGCTGTAGGCCAGCGACACGCCGAGCGGGCCGGTCAGCAGCACCCACCACGACTCCAGGCGCGGCGCCAGCTCGATCACCGAGCCGAGCGCGGGCGGGCTGGTGATCGCGTAGTGGCTGTTCGCCCAGCCGACGCCGAGCAGCATGGCCAGCGCGCTCGCGAGCGCGACGCCGAGCACCGCGGCGAGGAAGACGACCGGGCCGCGCCGCTCGCGCAGCAGCCAGGTGACGACCCCGACGACGATGCCGAGCCCCAGCGTCAGGAACCCGAAGACGGCGAGGTCGTCGAAGCGGTGCCAGCTCTCCAGCTCCAGGGGTCCCTGGCTGCCGTCGGCGGCGATGATCCGCACGCGCTCGGGCGGCGCAAGGCGCGACCACGCGAAGGCGAGCGGGAAGCTGAGCAGGCTGAGGGTGCCGAGCACGCTCACGGCGGGCAGCAGATCGGCCTTGACGACCACCCGCGGCCGCCGCTGCCGGACCAGCACGGGCACCGACCACGGACCGGCCACGGCCGACGGCCGGTGCGCGGGCCCCGACGTCTCGCTCACCCGGACTCCCTCCTGCTGCTGTGCCCACCGAGGGTAACCGGTCGGTGCGGGAACGCGGTGAGCCGCCGCCCGTGTCGCCGGACGTCAGCCGCTCGCCGTCTCCCCGTGCCTGCTGCAGCGGGCCGTCCAGCCCAGCGGGCTCACCTGGACCACCAGCCGCCGCGCGCAGAACGTGCAGTACCGGGGCGGCTCCAGCGCCGTCCGCGGGTTGTGGCACGCCGGGTGGTCCGCCCCACCCGGCGACGGCTGTCCACAGTGGACACAGAAACCCGGAGTGTCAGAGGCTGTCACTGAAGGCCTTGATGGGCATCTTGAGCTCGTCCAGCATCTCCAGGTCCGCCGAAGCCGGGCGGCCCAGGTTGGTCAGGTAGTTGCCGACGATGATCGCGTTGATCCCGCCGAGCATGCCCTGCTCCGCGCCGAGGTCGCCGAGCGTCAGCTCGCGGCCGCCGGCGAAGCGCAGCATCGTGCGCGGCATCGCCAGGCGGAACGCCGCGACCGTGCGCAGCGCGTCCTTGCCCTCGACGATCTCGTAGTGCTCGTACGGCGTGCCCGGCTGCGGGATGAGGAAGTTCATCGGCACTTCGTGGGGGTTCAGCTCGGCCAGCTGCACCGCGAACTCCGCGCGCTGCTCGACCGTCTCGCCCATGCCGATGATGCCGCCGCAGCAGACCTCCATGCCCGCCTCGGCCACCATCCGCAGCGTGTCCCAGCGCTCTTCCCAGGTGTGCGTGGTGACCACGTTGGGGAAGTGCGACCGCGCCGTCTCGAGGTTGTGGTTGTAGCGGTGCACGCCCATGTCGACCAGCTCGTCGACCTGCTCCTGCGTGAGCATGCCCAGCGAGCAGGCGATCTGGATGTCGTTCCCGTCCGCGCGGATGGCCTTCACGCCCTCGCGGACCTGCGAAAGCAGCCGCTTGTCCGGGCCGCGGACGGCCGCGACGATGCAGAACTCCGTCGCGCCGGTCTCGGCGGTCTGCCGGGCGGCCTTGACCAGGTTCGGGATGTCCAGCCACGCCGACCGCACCGGCGTCGGGAAGCGGCCGGACTGCGAGCAGAAGTGGCAGTCCTCCGGGCAGCCGCCGGTCTTGAGGCTGATGATGCCCTCGACCTCGACCTCCGGGCCGCACCAGCGCATCCGCACCTCGTGTGCCAGTGCCAGCAGGTCGGGCAGCCGCTCGTCGGGCAGCCGCAGCACGTCGAGGACCTGCTGTTCCCCGAGGCCGACGCCGTTTTCGAGGACCTGCTCGCGCGCGAAGGCCAGCACGTCTTCCGGGGCGGCGTCCCGGCTGTCGCTGACGTCGGTGTCCGGGACTGCGGTCACGGCATCTCCTTGCTCGAGGTGGTGCGGAAAGCGTCCCTCATCGTGCACGAAGGTGCCTCGAGGCGACAGCGATGCAGGTCACTTCTCGGCCGAGGCCCACCCGGCGAACAGTTCCGGGTCGAACTCGCCGCCGAACCACGGCGAGAGCCCGGCCCGCGCGGCGGCCACGAACTCCTCGCGCGAGGCCGTGCCGAGGCCGGCAGGCAGCACGCCGAGCAGTGGCGCCCCGGCTGCGACCGGCAGGTCTTCGAGGTTGGACAGCGAGGCGAGGTCCGGCTCGGCAGGCCAGGAGCCGATGATCACGCCGGCGACGGTGAGCCCGCGCTTGGTGGCGACCTCGGCGGTGAGCGCGGTCGCGTTGAGCGTGCCGAGGCCCGCTTCGGCGACGATGATGACGAGCGAGCCGAGCGACCATGCGACGTCGGCGAGGCTGGCGCCGGTGCCGTCGAAGCGCACCAGCAGCCCGCCCGCGCCTTCGATCAGGGTGAGGTCGTGGCCGGTGTCGAGGTCGGACGCCGCCCTGGCGATCTCGCCGGGGTCCAGCGTCGGCAGCCCGCTGCGGCGGGCCGCGGCCTCGGGTGACAGCGGGTCGGGATAGCGGCGCAGCTCGCGGGTCGTGACGTCGCCGCCGGCGAGGCGGACGACGTCGGCGAGGTCACCGGGTTCGTCCGGCGCCACCCCGGTCTGGGCCGGTTTCAGCACGGCCACCCGCTGCCCGCCGGCCACCGCCAGGGCCGCGATCGCCGCCGTGGTGATCGTCTTGCCGACCCCGGTCCCCGTTCCCGTCATCACCAGCATCGTCACAGACCATCAACTTAGTGACTCCGGGCCCGGGCGCGCACGCGGGCCGTGTTCGCGGCCCGCGTGCGCCCCGGCCGTCAGCGGCCCGGGACCGCCACCGGCGCCCCCGCCGGGCGGAACGTCCGCTCCGCGGGGTCGTACAGGTGGACCTGGGCGTCACCGACGTGGAAGT
Source organism: Amycolatopsis melonis (assembly GCF_040064235.1). Lineage (NCBI taxonomy): Bacteria > Bacillati > Actinomycetota > Actinomycetes > Pseudonocardiales > Pseudonocardiaceae > Amycolatopsis > Amycolatopsis melonis. Next base: position 60,454 of record NZ_JBDZYD010000025.1, on the reverse strand, counting down.
ACATCCCGGTGAGCTGGAGCTTCCCGGCGGCTTCGGCGGCGGCCACCACGGGGTACTCCCGCAGGTGGTCCAGCTGCTGGAGCACGTTGTGCAGCGCGAGCCGGTCGCAGTCGCGGTCCGGGACGGCGCCGTCGAGGGTGGCCGAGCCGATCCGGTGGGCACTGGGCTCGGCGTGGCGCAGCCACACCTCCAGCGGCCCGGCGGGCGCGCCCTCGGCGAGGGCCTTCATCGCGCCGCAGGCGGAGTGCCCGCACACCACGATCTCCTTGACGCCGAGCACGCCGACGGCGAACTCGATGGAGGCGTTCATCGACGGGTCGGCCTGTCCCGGCGGGACGAGGTTGCCGATGTTGCGGATGGTGAACAGGTCACCCGGCCCGCTGGTGGTGATCAGGTTCGGCACGATCCGGGAGTCACCGCAGGTGATGAACAGCGTGTGCGGGCGCTGGCCGTCGGCGAGCCCGGACAGCGTGTCCTTCAGCAGCGGCGCGGCCCGGCGGTGGAACTCGGTGGCGCCACGGCGGGTCTGCTGGGCCGGGATGTCGACGCCTTCCTCGGCGGCCTGCCACTCCGACCACGGCGCGAGCCACCGCGGCACCGCGCGGTGGGCGGCGGTCCGGGACCGCGTCGGGCGGCCCGCCTTGCCTTCGCCGAACCACGGGTGACCGACCTCGTCGACGTCGACGGTGCCGCCTGCCCGCTCGTGCGCCTGCTGCCAGGTGTGCAGGCTCTCGAACGAGGCGTGGTCGAGGTAGTCCACGACCAGCTCCAGCCGCACCGGCACGCCGGCCGGGATGGCCCCGAGCACCTTCGACAGCCGGGGCACGGACAGGAACGTCAGGACGCCTTCGACGACGACGCGCCAGGCGTCGCCTTCGCGCTCGACGTGGATGCCCGACCAGATCGTGCGGCGCAGCATGAGCACCAGCGACAGGCCGATGCCTGCCAGCACGCCGGTGAGCAGGTCGAACACCACGACCCCGCCCAGGGTGAGCAGGTAGACGGGCAGGTCGCCGTGGGCGAGCACGGTCTTCATGTGCCCGGGGTTGACCAGCTTCGCGCCGACGTGCACCAGCAGGCCGGCCAGCGCGGCGAGCGGGATGCTCTCGATCAGCCCGGCGAGCAGGACGACGAACAGCAGCACCCAGACGCCGTGCAGCACCGCCGACACCCGGCTCTTCGCGCCGGCGGCGACGTTGGTGGAGCTGCGGACGATGACGCCGGTCACCGGCAGGCCGCCGAGCGCGCCGGAGATCATGTTGGCCGCGCCCTGGCCGACCAGCTCGCGGTCGAGGTTGGCGCGCGGGCCGGTGTGCATCTTGTCCACGGCCACGGCCGAGAGCAGGCTTTCCACGCTGGCGATCAGGGCGATCGTGACGACGGCGAGCGCGAACCCGCCCCAGCCGTCCGGCAGCTGCGGGACGAGGTGGATGTTCAGCAGGTCACCGGGCAGCTCGACGCGCGGCAGCGTCATGCCGAAGACCACCGACACGACGGTGGCGACCGCGATCGCGGCGAGCGGGCCGGGCACCTTGCGGACCGCTTCGGGCAGCTTCGGCCAGATCAGCAGGATCGCGATGGTGAGCAGCCCGACCATGGCGGCCGAGTCGTGGTGGCCGACGATCTGCGCGGGCAGCTGCGCGATGTTCTGCAGTGCCGAGGACTGGGCTTTGCCGCCGAGGACGACGTGCAGCTGGCCGAGCACGATCGTGACACCGATCCCGGCCAGCATGCCGTGCACGATGGCAGGCGAGATGGCCAGCGCGGCGCGGGCGATGCGGCTCAGCCCCAGCAGGATCTGGCACGCGCCGGCGGCGACGGTGATCGCGCACGTGACGGCCCAGCCGAAGGTGTTGATGGTTTCGGCCATGACCACGGTCAGGCCGGCGGCTGGGCCGCTCACTTGCAGGGCGGAGCCGCCGAGCGCACCGGCGACGATGCCACCGACGACGGCGGCGATCAGCCCGGCTACGACCGGCGCGCCCGAAGCGAGCGCGATACCGAGGGACAGGGGGACAGCGACGAGGAAGACGACCAGTGAGGCCGGCAGGTCGTGGCGGAGCACGGCGAGGGGTCTCATGATCACCATGCAACCGGAAATTGGGTGAAATGTCCGCTACGTTCGACCCATTCGAGTGATCCACTGGCGACATTTCACTCTTTTGTCATAAATCGGACAGTCGGTTAACACGGCTGTAACACGACACTCAACTGTCACCTGACAGATAAACTCCGGGCTATATAAGGGTTTTCACCCCGCCCGGCCTCTCCGGGCGATGCCGCGCGGCGGAGCCCGCGTAACCGACTGCACGCGGAGAGTGACCTCCGTCTCGTCGGCCGGACACAGCGAAGGCCGCCCCCGGGTCTCCCGGAGGCGGCCTTCGGTCACGGGGTCAGCGTTCGGCGACCTCGGCGGGCACGAACCCGCGCGCTGCACCGTCCAAAAGGGACACCTGCGCCGCACCGACGTCGAAGTACATCCCGGTCAGCCGCAGCGCACCCCGGGCGAGTGCCGCGTCGACCACCGGGTAGCGGCGGAGGGTTTCCAGCTGCTGCACCACGTTCTGCAGGGCGAGCTGGTCGGCCTCGGCGGCCGGCCGCTCGCCGCCGAGCAGCAGCGGGGCCTCGCGGGCGCGGCGCCGGAGCGTCGCCTCGCCGTGGCGCAGCCAGCTGCCGAGCTGCTCCAGCCCGTCCGGCGCTTGGCCGAGCAGTGCCTTCATCGCACCGCAGCCCGAATGCCCGCAGACCACGATCTCGGCGACGCCCAGCACGCCCACCGCGTACTCGATCGCCGCGCCGACCGACGAGTCGCCGCCGTCCGGCGGCGGCACCAGGTTGCCGATGTTGCGCACCGTGAACAGGTCGCCGGGCCCGCTGGTGGTGATCAGGTTGGGCACGATCCGGGCGTCGCCGCAGGTGATGAACAGCGTGTGCGGCTGCTGGCCGTGCGCCAGCCCGTCCCACGTCTCGCGCAGCAGCGGCGCGGTCCGGCGCTGGAACTCCGAGGCACCGCGGCACAGCAGCGAGCTGGCCGTGCGCTGGGCGGGCAGCACGACGTGCTCGGCCTGCCACTGCGACCACGGCGCGAGCCAGCGCGGGACGACGCGCGCGGCGACGCTGCGGCGCACGGTCGGCCGACCCGCGCGCCCGTGTTCGAACCACGGGTGCCCGATCTCGTCGACCGTCACCGGCCCGGCGTGCACCTGCTGCCAGCCGCGCAGGCAGTCGAAGGCGGCGTGGTCGAGGTAGTCGACGAGCAGCTCGAGGGTGACCTCGGCGTGCGGCGGCACCTCGGCGAGCACCCGGGTCAGCCGCGGCACGGACAGGAACGTCAGCGCCCCTTCGATGACGACGCGGTAGTGCTCGCCGTCCCGCTCGACGTGCATCCCGGAGAAGATCATCCGCCGCAGCATCAGCGCCAGCGCGAGCAGGATCCCCGCCGCGACGCCGGTCAGCAGGTTGACCGCGACCGCGCCGGCGAGCGTGACGGCGTACACGGGCAGGTCACCGTGGCGCCGGACCTCCTTCAGCGCGGGGAGGTTGACCAGCTTCGCCCCGACGTACACCAGCAGCGCGGCGAGCGCGGCCAGCGGGATGAGCCGCAGCATGCCGGTCAGCAGCAGGCAGGCGGCGAGGATCCAGCAGCAGTGCAGGATCGCCGACAGCCGGGTGCGCGCCCCGGCCTCGTAGTTGGTCATGCTGCGCACGATGACGCCGGTGACGGGGAAGCCGCCGAGCGCGCCGGCGGCGATGTTCGCCGCGCCCTGCCCGACGAGCTCGCGGTCGAGGTCGGCGCGCGGGCCGCCGCGGCGCTTGTCCACCGAGACGGCGGACAGCAGGCTCTCCAGCCCGGCGATGAGCGCGATGGAGAGCGCGGCGGTCGCGAAGCCGCCCCAGCCGCCGTCCGGCAGCCGCGGCACGACGTGCAGCGCGGGCAGCCCGGCCGGGAGGTCGACGCGCGGCAGGGTCATCCCCGCCGCGACGGACAGGCCGGTGGCCAGCGTGACGGCAGCCAGCGGCGCGGGCACGCGGCGCAGGACCTTCGGCAGCCGCGGCCACGCCAGCAGGACGCCGAGGGTGACGAGGCCGACGAGCACGGCCTGGTCGTGGTGCCCGGCGATCTGCCCCGGCAGCGCGAGGACGTTGGCGAGCGCGGAACCCTGCGCGGAGCCGCCGAGCACGACGTGCAGCTGGCCGAGCACGAGCGTCACGCCGATGCCGGCGAGCAGCCCGTGCACGATGGCGGGCGACACGGCGAGCGCGGCGCGGGCGGCCCTGGTGAGGCCGAAGAGGATCTGGAGCAGGCCGGCGGCGACGGTGATCGCGCAGGTGACCGGCCAGCCGTAGGTGGCGATCGTGTCGGCCACCACCATGGTGAGGGCGGCGGACGGGCCGCTGACCTGCAGCGGCGATCCGCCGAAGACGCCCGCGACCAGCCCGCCGACGACGGCGGAGATCAGGCCGGAGAGCAGCGGTGCCCCGGCGGCGAAGGCCACGCCGAGGGAGAGGGGGACGGCGACGAGGAAGACGACGGTCGAGGCGAGGAAATCGTGCTTGAGGTTCTCCAGGAACGGGCTGCGGGACGGCGGTCCGGTGTCGTGCTCTCCACGAACGATCTCGATCATGGGGGCAGGATCGCGGAAACGCGGCGAAAAGTCCGCTATGCAAGGATTCCTCGCGTTTGGCCGCGTACGCGATCAGGGCGGCGAAGCGGACTTTTCACACGGACTGCCTCCGCCGTTCGCGTGGTGTCGATCTTCCTCCGGCACGCTGAGCGACGATGAGGCCCCTTCGGGTCTCGGTGTGCCTGCGGTCACACTCGATGTACTGAATTCAGGCCTGTTCGGCGACCGCCAGCATCGCCCGGGTGATCACGCCGAGGTCGTCGTCCGTCGAAACATAGGGCGGCATGGCGTACACGAGGTCCCGGAATGGCCGCAGCCAGGCGCCGTGCCCGGTGGCGACCTCGGTGGCGACCGCCATGTCGACGGGATGGTCCAGCTGCAGCACCCCGATCCCCCCGAGCACCCGCACGTCCGAGACGGCGGGCAGGTCACGCGCGGGGGCGAGGCCGTCCAGCAGGCCCTTCTCGAGCCGGGCCACGTCCTGGCGCCATGTCCCTTCGGCGAGCAGGCCGAGCGAGGCGTTGGCGACGGCGGAGGCGAGGGGGTTGCCCATGAACGTCGGACCGTGGGCGAGCACGGGAAGTTCGCCACGCGCAATGCCGTCGGCGACGACGGGAGTACACAGGGCGGCGGCCATGCTGAGGTAGCCACCGGTGAGGGCCTTGCCGAGGCAGAGAACGTCCGGCGTGACCCCGGCGTGCTCGGCGGCGAAGAGCGCGCCGGTGCGCCCGAAGCCGGTCGCGATCTCGTCGAAGATCAGCAGGACGTCATGCGCCTCGGTGAGTTCCCGCAGAGCACGCAGGTAGCCGGGGTGATGGAACCGCATCCCTCCGGCGCCCTGCACCACGGGTTCGACGATCACGGCGGCCAGTTCCGGCGCGTGCGCTTCGATTTCCTTGGCGAGAACGTCCACATAGGACGGATCGAGCGGGGTGTCGAACCCGGAGGGAGGCGCGGGCACGAAGACCTGGTCGGGCAGGACACCCCGCCAGAGCGAGTGCATGCCACCCTCGGGGTCGCAGACGCTCATGGGGGTGAAGGTGTCACCGTGGTAGCCGCCCCGCCAGGTGAGCAGCCGCCGCTTGCCGGGCAGGCCGCGGGAACGCTGGTACTGCAGGCACATCTTCGCGGCAACCTCGACGGAGACGGAGCCGGAGTCGCAGAGAAAGACGTGTTCGAGCCCGTCGGGCGTGAGGTCGACGAGGGTCTTGGCGAGCAAGACGGCGGGCTCGTGAGTGAGGCCCCCGAACATGACATGGCTCATCCGCCCGGCCTGCGCGGCAAGGGCGGCGTCGAGCACGGGGTGCCGGTAGCCGTGGATGGCCGACCACCACGAGGACATCCCATCGACGAGTTCCCGGCCATCGGCCAGCGTCAGCCGAACCCCGTTGGCCTCGCTGACCAGCAGCGAAGGCACCTTCGCAGGCATCGGCGCGTAGGGATGCCAGACGTGCCGGGCATCGAGGGAAAGAAGGGTGGCGGGGTCCATGGGCCGACCTTACGACACGGTGGGTGGGGTGTCGGCGGCCCGGAACTTGACGGGCTGCGGCAGCTCGGACCGCGCTCGCGATTGCCGGCCCGCTCCGCCGACCAGGTCACGAGCCTGCCCGACCGCTCGAGCGCCGCGGCCGCCACCGAGCCACGAAACCACCCCGCCGCTCCCAGCACCACTCCGCTCCCAGCACCACTCCGGCAAGCCCACTTCCCCGCCACCGGGCCACCGGGCCACCGGGCCACCGGGCCACCGGGCCACCGGGCCACCCGGCCGCTCCCAGCACCACTCCGGCGAGCCCACTTCCCCAGCACCAAGCCGATCACCGCACCACCCCAGCCGTGGCCCAGCCCGGCCCCTGCCCCGGCGGCCCGGCCCGGCCCCGCCCCCGGCCCGATCAACTCCCCCTCACAACCGCACCGGCAGCGTCTCCAATCCGTGGACCAGCGAGCTGGACCGGTACACCAGCTCGTCCGGCTTCGCGTCCAGCGCCAGGTCCGGGAACCGCTCCAGCAACCCGCCGATCGCGATCTCCGCCTCCAGCCGGGCCAGTGGCGCCCCCACGCAGTAGTGGATTCCGTGGCCGAACGCCACGTGGCCGCCCGCTGCCCGGGTGATGTCCAGTTTGGCCGGGTCCGGGTAGCGCTCCGGGTCGCGGTTGGCGCCCAGCAGGGAGATCAGCACGAACTCGCCCTCCGGGATCGTCACGCCGCCCGCCTCCACCGGCTCGGCCGTGAAACGCAGCGTTGCCAGGTGGATCGGGCCGTCGAAGCGGAGGAACTCCTCCACCGCGGCCGGCAGCAGCTCCGGGTCCGCGCGCAGGCGGGCCAGCTGCTCCGGCTCGCGCAGCAGCGCCAGCACGCCGTTCGCGATCAGGTTCACCGTCGTCTCGTGGCCGGCCACCAGCAGCAGGAACGCCATCGACACCAGCTCGGGCCCGGACAGCGAGTCGCCGTCGTCGCTGGCGTGCACCAGGTCCGAGAGCAGGTCGGCGGCCGGCTCGGCACGCTTCTGCGCGATCAGGTCGGTCAGGTACGCGAACATGTTCTGCGCCGCGGCCTGCACCTCCTCCGGCTGCATCGCCGTGTTCAGCAGGGTGCGCGACCAGCCGGAGAACTTCGTGCGGTCCTCCTCGCGCACCCCGAGCAGCTCGCAGATCACCGTGATCGGCAGCGGCGCGGCGAACGCCGCCACCAGGTCGGCCCGCTCCTGCCCGGCCAGCGCGTCCAGCAGCTCCGCGGTGATCTCCTCGACCCGCGGCCGCAGCCGGGCCACCGTGCGCGCGGTGAACGCCTTGTTCACCAGCTTCCGCAGCCGCGTGTGGTCCGGCGGGTCCGAGTTGAGCATGTGGAAGCTCAGGTCCTGCCCCAGACCGGCCTGCATGGCCTCCGGCGGCAGCTTCGCCTCGAACAGCTCGCGGGTGCGCGCGCTGTCCTTCTTCAGCCGCGGGTCGGCCAGCAGCGCCCGCGCTTCCGCGAACCCGGTGACCAGATAGCAGGGCAGTCCACGCGGGATCCGCACCCGCCGCACCGGGCCGCCCGCGCGCAGCAGCTCGGTGAACAGGTGCGCGTCCTGCGCGTAGTCCTCCGCCATCTCGAACAGTTCGTCGGTCGTCATGTCGCCCCCACCAGCGTCGCCGCGTCAGCGCTCGGCGAGTGCCGCCACGACGCGCTCGGTCACGTCCTCCCAGTATGCCCGTTGTTCCTCGCGTTCTTCGGCGCCGGCGAGCCATTCCTGGTGGAAGCGCAACGTGGTCTTCGCTCCCGAGCCGCTCAGCCGCACCTGCACCGTCGAGTCGTGGTCCCAGTCCTTCGGCCGCCACGTGAGCCGCACGCGGTCACCGTCGACATAGCTGCGGATCTCGCCCACCGTGCCGTTCGCCGTCTCGTACTCCGCGCCCTTCTCGCGTGGCAGCTCGGCGCCGGGCCCCAGCCAGACCGCGACGCCCTCACGGCTGACCAGGAAGTCCCAGACGGTCCTGCCGTCGTACGGCAGGGTTCGCGAAACACCGATGTTCCAGCCCACGCCGGCCGTCTTCCCCACTGAAGAAGTCATGCCCGCATCCTCGCACCGGGGTACGACAAAAACGGCAACCGGCCCGGTGGGAGGATCGGATTCCGTGCGCTACCGCCCGATTTCCCCCGCTGTCCTCGCCGACGAACTGACCGAGCGGATCGACGCGCTCGCCGGACGACGGCGCATCGCGGTCGCCGTCGACGGCGCGGCGGGAGCGACCGAAACCACGGAACTGGCCGACGCCCTGGTCGACCCGCTGCGCCTGCGCGGCCGCGCGGCCCTGCGCGTGCCGGCCCGCGGCTTCCTGCGCCCGGCGTCGCTGCGCTTCGAGCACGGCCGCACCAACCCGGACGCCCGCTACACCGAGTGGCTCGACGTCGGCGCGCTCCGCCGCGAAGTCCTGGATCCGCTGAAGGAATCCGGCGAGATCCTGCCCTCCCTGTGGGACGCCGAGCGCGACCGCGCGACCCGCGCCGAGCGGGTGCCGGTCCCCGAAGGCGGCGTCGTGCTCGTCGACGGCGAGCTGCTGCTGGGTGCCGGGCTGGCCTTCGACCTGGCCGTGCACCTGTGGCTCTCCCCCGCGGCCCTGCGCCGCCGCGTGCCGGACGCGTGGGCGATCCCGGCATACGAACGCTACGAGGAGGAAGCCGACCCGCGTTCGCTCGCCGACGTCGTCGTGCGCGTCGACGATCCGCGGCACCCGGCGCTCTACACGCCGTGAGCCGCTCCCGCCGCCGGTCCGTGGTCGTGAGTGGCAATTAGGGTTCTAACGCGAATTACCACTCACGACAAGCCGCGGCAGACCACCCGCCGGTGATCCGCTGGTTCAGCGGACAACGGCCACCGGATCGCCGTCCAGCAGGCCCGCCAGGCGGCCAGCCAAGGTGTCCCAGCGCCACTTCTCGCTCACCCAGGCCCGCCCCGCCTCGCCCATCCGGCGCGCGCGGACCGGGTCGGCCAGCAGGCTCGCCAGCGTGTCGGCGAGCTGCTCCGCGTCGCGGCCCTCGACGACGTGCCCGGTGACCTCGTCGAGCACCGTCTCGGGCGCGCCGCCGGAATTGCCCGCGACCACCGGCAGGCCCGTCGCCGACGCCTCCAGGTAGACGATGCCGAGCCCCTCGACGTCGAGGCCCTTGCCGCGGGTGCGGGCCGGCATCGCGAAGACGTCGCCGGCGGCGTAGTGCGCGGGCAGCTCGGCCCACGGCACCGACCCGGTCAGCACGACGTCGCGCTCCAGGCCCAGCCCGGTGACCAGCTCCGCGAGCTTCTTCCGGTATGGCCCACCGCCGACGATCAGCAGCGCCGCGTCCGGGACGCGCTCGCGGATCCGCGGCAGCGCGCGGATCAGCTGGTCCTGGCCCTTGCGCGGCACCAGCCGCGACACGCAGACGACCGTCGGCCGGTCGCCGAGGCCGTGCCGGGCGCGGATTTCCGCGCGGCCTGCCGGGTCCGGCCGGTACAGGCCGGTGTCCACCCCGGACGGCAGCAGCTCCAGCCCGGCCATCGGCCCGAACGCCGCCGCGAACCGGCCGCGGGTGTAGCGGCTGACGTAGGTCACGACGTCGGCGGTGTCGCCGATACGCCGCAACGCCTGCCGCGCCGCCGGCAGCATCGACCAGCCGACCTCGTGCCCGTGCGTCGACGCCACGACCCGGCGGGCACCGGCCCGGCGCAGCGGCTGACCGAGCAGCGCCAGCGGCGCGGCAGCGCCGAACCAGACCGCTTCGCAGCCCCGCGCCCGCATGATCTGCTTCGCGCGGCGCAGCACGTCCGGCGTCGGCAGCATCAGCGACGTCGGATGCCGGACGACCTCGAACGGCGCCTCGGCGTCGAACTCCTCGTGCGATCCCGTCCGCGACTCCCACGACGGCGCGTAGACGACCAGGTCGTCCGACGGCAGCCGGGTGGCCAGGGAGTTCAGGTAGTTCTGGATCCCCCCGGGCCGCGGCGGGAAGTCGTTGGTCACGAGCAGGGTCTTGAGCACGCCCCAGAGGCTAGCGGGGGCCACCGACGGCGAAGGGGCGGCACCGCGTGTGCGGTACCGCCCCTTCGAATCGCTTCAGGGTCACGCCGTCGGGCGGCGCGCTCCCGCGTACTGGCTCTGCAGCGGCGAGATCTTCACGACGTCACCGGTGTCTGGCGCGTGGACCATCTTGCCGTCGCCGATGTACATGCCGACGTGCGAAACGGGCGAGTAGTAGAACACGAGGTCGCCCGGCTGGAGCTGGTCACGCGGCACCGCGGCGCCGAACGTGGACTGCTCCCGGCTGGACCGGGGCAGCTTGATCCCGGCCTTGCCGTACGCCCAGAGCATCAGGCCCGAGCAGTCGAACGAGTTCGGCCCGGTGTCGCCCCAGCCGTACGGGCTGCCGAGCTTGCTCAGCGCCGCGTTGACCGCGGTCTGCGCGGCCGCCGTGGGTGCCTGGACGTTGGGCCGCTCGCCGCCGGTGTCGCCCTGCGCGGCCTTGTCGGCGGCGCTCAGGTTCTTGTTGGCGGCCTTGAGCTGGGCGATCTGGTCGTTGAGCGCCTTCTGCTTCGCCTGGATGTCCTGGGTCAGCTTCGCCGCGGCGTCACGCGCGTCCTGCGCGCGCTTGGCGGCGTCGGTGGCCTTGTTGGTGGCGTCGGTGGCCTGCTGGACGGCGCCGGTGAGGTTGCCCATCGCGCCGTTCTTCTCGGTCGCGATGACCTCCAGTGCCGACGAGCGGTCCAGGAAGTCCTGCGTGGACGTGCCTGCCAGCAGCGCGGACAGCTTGTTCAGCTGCACCCCGCTGGTGAACGACGCACCGGCGAACTTGTCGACCTCGGCCTGGTACTTCTTCTGGTTCTCGACCGCCTTCGCGGCCTGGTCCTTCGCCGCGTTGACGTCGTTGTTGGCCTTGTCGAGCTCGGCCTGCTTGGCCTTCAGGTCGTCCTGGGCCTTCAGCAGGTCTTCGTTGAGCTTTTCGGCCTGGGCCGCGAGGTCGCGGTACTGGGCGAGGGCGTCCGAACCGGTGGGCGGGGCCTGGAGGACGGGGACGGGGGCGGCGGTGGCCGTCGGCTGGGCCACGGTGACGAGGGTGATCACCGCAGCCGCGGCGAGGGCTCCTGACACCACGCGCCTGACTGGATGCGACTGCACGGTCGCGCGGGTCTCCTTTGCGTCTCGGCCGCCGTCGGGGACCGGGGCACGAAGAGGCCGGGGAGTCCTCTTCGCCGCTGTCCCCACCGCGCGGGCCAGGCTGTGCCGCAGCAAAGCGGTACTGCAACAGGTGAGGCACGCGGTGGTGTTCCGGTTCCCAGCTTCCCGACAAAGCTGCGTCCGGCGGCGATCTCGCGTCGCCGCCTCATCGACGGCCGGGGGCCACGAGATCTCGGACAGGTTACGAAAAGAGCGCTGCCGCGTCCACCACCCCGGCGCCAAAAACTCTCCGTGACACCGGGAAACACCATCGGACCAGCAAGGGAGAAAAGATGTGATGGGCGTTACACGCTGGGGTTTCTCCGATCCTCCTTTCGGCTACCTACCGTTCACCTGATCCGAACGACCGCTCGGCGCGCCGACACGAAACGGGCATGTCAGGCGGTCCGCCTGACCGGTCCCTCGACCAGGCGCAGCCGGGGCACCATCCCCGCCTCGGCCAGCGCGTCCACGGCGCGGCGCTCGTCGGCGTCCCAGACGACGGCGGGTGGCGCGCCGAGGAGAACGCTGACGACGCAGTCGTGGCAGGAAATGCCGCGCACCACGCAGCGGTCGCAATCGACCACGAGGTTCTCGATGTCGGAAACGGAGATGTGCGAGACGTCCACTTCGGACAGCTCAGGGGTGCCGCTCATGTGGTCCTCCTCACGCGGAAACTGACTGAGGACGACGGTAAGGGTCACCACCGACAATTTTCGCCGAACAGGCCCCCGACCTGGGAATCAGACCCGCGAAAGGCGGCTGATCAGCACCGCCGACGGCGTCGGGTGCGCCCCGCTGCCCCGCACCGAGTCCGCGACCGCGCGGTCCGAGGTCACCACGACCATCGGGCGGCCCGCCGGCTCGGCCGCGACCAGGTTGCGGATGACGTCGTCGGCCAGCACGCCGCGGTCGGAGAACAGCACGCGGACCCCGCGGGGCACCGAGGCCGGGACGGACAGCACGCCCGCGCCGTCGAAGACGACCGTGACCTCGGCGGACGTGCGGGCCGCCAGTGCGGACAGCTGGTGGACCAGCCGGTCGCGCTGGTCCGCGAGGGCCAGTTCCGGATAGCCCGTCTTGGTGACGTTGTAGCCGTCGACGATCAGGTGCACGTTGGGCAGCGCGAGGTAGCGGTCCAGCGTGGACACGTCGGCGATCTTGCCGCCCTGGCCGAGGCCGGAGCTGGCGCCGCGGACCATGTCGGCGGGCCGGGCGCCGCGGGCGCCGAGGGCCAGTTCGCGGCGCAGGCCGGTGACGGCGCCGTCGATGGTGTCGACGAGCAGGGCCAGCCGGACCTCGTCGGCCTGCCGGGCCTCGCGGGCGGACTGGCGGGCGATCTCGGCGTCGGCGGCGGCCCGTTCGGCGCGGGCCCGTTCCGTGGCGACCCGCTGGCGTTCGCGCTCGAGCTGGGCGTTCAGGGCGGCGATCTCGTCGGCCCGCGCGGCCGAGCCGCGTTCGGCCTCCGCGGCCGCCGCTTCGGCCGCGTCGCGGGCCTGGCGCAGCTGGACGCCTTGCTCGCGCAGGCGTTTCAGGAGCTTCTCGACTTCGCCCTCGCGCTCGCCACGGGCGTTCTCCGCGGCTTGCTTCGCTTCGGCGAGTTCGGCACGGACCTGGGCCAGCTCGGCTTCGAGCCGCTGGTTGCGCGCCAGCGCGGCGTCACGCTCGGCGCGCAGGGCGTTTTCCTCGGCGTTCTTCGCGACGAGCCGGACGCGGCCGGCGGCCCCGGATTCCCCGAGGAGGACGGCCGCGGCGGCCGCGGCCACGGAGTCGCCCGCGTTGGGGTCGAGGGCGTCGGTGCGGTGTTCCCGCAGCCATTCGATGACCGCGGTGCGGAACTGCGAGGACTCGCCGAGCGCGGCGAGCAGCGCGGCCCCGCCGAGCTTGGCGCGCTTGGCGGGGGCGAACTTCGCCACCGGACGCAGCTGGCGCGGGACGTCGGTGCTGGACAGCTTCGCCACGGCGGCCGCGGCGAGCTCGGCGATGCGGTCGCGCACCGGCTCGGGCAGGGCGGGCCAGGTGGCGGGTTCGGGCCGCTCACCACCGGGGCCGGCGACGTCCTCGGCCGGTTCCGGGCGCGCCGCGACACCCGAGGGACCGGCGGGTTCCTCGGACGGCTCCGGCACGAGCGGCTGCGGGTGCATTGGTCCAGGGTAGGCCCCACCCCTCCAGCCCGCCCCGCGCGCCACACGGACCACGCTCCGACCAGCGGCTCCGCCCTCGCGGCGGCGGTGCCGCCGAAAACTGTCGGTGGTCGCCTCTAGGGTCTCGACCATGCGTTCGGTCCAGGCACAGCTCGCCTTCGACGAGCTGGGAACCCCGTTGCGGAACACGACATTCGTCGTCTTCGACCTCGAAACGACCGGGGCGCCGCCGGGACCGTCGGGCATCACGGAGATCGGCGCGGTGAAGGTGCGGGGAGGTGAGGTGCTGGGTGAGTTCGCGACGCTGGTGAATCCCGGCATGCCCATTCCCCCGCAGATCGTCTCACTGACCGGGATCACGCAGGCGATGGTCTACGACGCACCGCCGATCGAGGAGGTGCTGCCGGCGTTCCTGGAGTTCATCGGCGGTGCGGTGCTGGTGGCGCACAACTCGGGGTTCGACACCTCGCACATGCGCGCGGCGTGCGAGGCGCACGGCTACGCGTGGCCGAAGCCGACCGTGGTCTGCACGGTCCGGCTGGCCCGCCGGGTCGTCCCGCGCGACGAGGTCGGCCGGTACAACCTGACGGCGCTGGCGTTGCTGTTCGGGGCGCGGACCCGGCCGACGCACCGGGCGCTCGACGACGCGCGGGCGACCGTCGACGTGCTGCACGGGCTGCTGGAGCGCGTCGGCAACCTCGGCGTGCACTCGCTCGAGGAGCTGATGGGGTACCTGCCGGAGGTGACGGTCGCCCAGCGGGCGAAGCGGCACCTGGCGGCGGACCTGCCCTCGGCGCCGGGGGTCTACCTGTTCAAGGGGCCGAAGGACGAGGTCCTGTACGTCGGCACGGCGAAGGACCTGCGGCGGCGGGTGCGGACGTACTTCACCGGCTCGGAGGGCCGGAGCCGGATCCGGGAGATGGTCGCGCTGGCCGAGCGCGTCGACCACGTCGTCTGCGCGCACGCGCTGGAGGCGGAGGTGCGGGAGCTGCGGCTGATCGCGGCGCACCGGCCCGCCTACAACCGGCGGTCGAAGAACCGCCACCAGGGCTGGTGGATCGGGCTGACCGACGAGCCGTTCCCGCGGCTGTCGGTGGTCCGGCTGCCGCGGCCGGGGGTGCTGGGACCGTTCCGCAACCAGGCGGACGCACGCACGACGGCGGACACGCTGGCGGGCGCGTCGGGGCTGCGGACGTGCACGCAGCGGATCTCGCCCCGCACCGCGAACGGCACGCCGTGCGTGCTGGCCGAGCTGGGCCGCTGCGGGGCACCGTGCGCGGGGCGGCAGAGCGTGGAGGCGTACACCCCGGCGGTCGAGTCGGTGTCGGGCCTGATCGCGGGCGTGGACGGCCGTCCGCTGCACACGGCGGCGGCGCACGTGGAGCGGCTGGCGGCGGGCCAGCACTACGAGCAGGCGGCGCGGCACCGGGACGAGCTGGCGGGCCTGATCCGCGCACTGGGCCGGGCGCACCGGCAGGCGTCCCTGGCCTCGATCGGCGAGCTGATCGCGGCGGCCCCGGACGGCAACGGCGGCTGGGAGCTGGCGGTGATCCGCTACGGCAGGCTGGCCTCGGCCGGCGTCGCCCGCCGCGGCGTGCCGCCGATGCCGGTGGTGGAGGCACTGGTGGCCTCGGCGGAGACGGTGCTGCCGGAGCCGGGCCCCCTGCACGGCGCGCCTCCGGAGGAGGTGGGCGTGCTGCTGCGCTGGCTGGCCCGGCCGGGCGTACGCCTGGTCCGCACGACGAGGCCCTGGGCGGAACCGGCGGCGGTCGCGGGCTGGCGCGGCTGGCTCGACCTGGTCGCGGACGCGCATTCACTGGAACACGTCGGCTGACCGGAGGGGTCGGACGGCGTACCTGGAGAGTCGGACTGCGTACCTGGAGCGTCGGATCGCGAGCCGACCCTCCAAGTACGCGAGCCGACCCTCCAGGTACGCGAGCCGACCGTGCGGGTACTGACCTCACTAGGATCGCGGGCGACACCCGCAGACGAAGTCTTGGAGGACCCAGGTGATCACCGCGATCGTGTTGATCCAGGTAGAGGCGGACGCGATCCCGGACGCGGCGCAGGCGATCGCCGACATCGAGGGCGTCGGCGAGGTCTACTCGTGCGCCGGGGACGTCGACCTCATTGCCACGGTGAAGGTGTCCGCGCACGAGGAGCTGGCCGACCTGATCCCCGGCCGGATCGGGAAGGTGCCTGGCGTGCTGGACACCGTCACGCACATCGCGTTCCGGTCCTACTCCCGCACCGACACGGAATCGGCCTTCTCCATCGGCGTCGAAGACTGAAACGCCGAAGCCGCCCTCCGGAGGTCCGGAGGGCGGCTTCGGCGTCAGAGCGTCCGCGGACCTAGTGGTCCGCCTGCTTGGCCGACGAGGCCGCCTCGGCGGAGTCGAACTCGCCGTGCTGGCCGTGCTGGCCGTTCTCGCCGTGGCCGTTGCCGTGGGCGCGCTGCAGGGCCGCGGTCTCCTCGACCGGGTCCGGCGACCACAGCGTGCCCGGCATGGCCTGGCCGGCCGAGCCCAGCTTGTTCATCTTCTTCGGCACCGAAGCGCCCTGGTACTCCAGCGGGATCGCGTGGCCGTGGCTGTCGACGCCCGCCAGCGGCTGGTGGATCTCGATGAACTCACCGTGCGGCAGCCGCTTGATGATGCCCGTCTCGACGCCGTGCTCCAGCACCTCGCGGTCGGCCCGCTGCAGGCCGAGGCAGATGCGGTACGTGAAGTAGTACGCCAGCGGCGGCACGATCAGCACGCCGATGCGGCCCGCCCACGTCGTCGCGTTCAGCGAGATGTCGAACTGGTCGGCGATGATGTCGTTGAAGCCCGACAGCTCGATCACCATGAAGAAGCCCAGCGCCATCGCGCCCAGCGCCGTGCGGACCGGTGCGTCACGCGGCCGCTGGAGCAGGTTGTGGTGCGCGGTGTCGCCCGACAGCTTCCGCTCCAGGAACGGGTAGGTCAGCAGCAGCGCGAACAGGATCGGCATGCCGACCGCGCCCGGGAAGAACACCGCCGGGATCGTGTAGTTCCCGAGGTAGACCTCCCACGCCGGCCAGATCCGGAGCATGCCGTCGGCCCAGGCCATGTACCAGTCGGGCTGCGAGCCCGCCGACACCTGCGCCGGGTTGTACGGGCCGAAGTTCCACACCGGGTTGATCTGGAACAGGCCCGACATCAGCGCCAGCACACCCACGACCAGGGTGAAGAACGCCCCGCCCTTGAGCGCGAAGTACGGCATGATCCGCACGCCGACGACGTTGGTCTCCTTGCGGCGCACGCCCGGGAACTGCGTGTGCTTCTGGTACCAGACCAGCGCCAGGTGCGCCCCGACCAGCGCGAGCATGATGCCCGGCAGCAGCAGGATGTGCAGTGTGTACAGGCGCGGGATGATCTGGTCGCCGGGGAACTCGCCGCCGAACAGCGCCCAGTGCAGCCAGGTGCCGATCACCGGCACCGCGAGCACGATGCCCGACAGGGTCGCGCGGATACCGGTGCCGGAGAGCAGGTCGTCCGGCAGCGAGTAGCCGAAGAAGCCCTCGAAGCAGCCGAGGATCAGCAGCAGGCCACCGATCACCCAGTTCGCCTCACGCGGCCGCCGGAACGCGCCGGTGAAGAAGATCCGGAGCATGTGGACGGCCATCGACGCGACGAAGATCAGCGCGGCCCAGTGGTGCAGCTGCCGCATGAACAGGCCGCCGCGGACGTCGAACGAGATGTCCAGCGTCGTGCGGAACGCCTGGGACATCTCCAGGCCCTGCATGTTCTTGAAGCTGCCGTGGTAGACGACCTCCTGCATGGAGGGGTCGAAGAACAGCGTCAGGTACACACCGGTGAGCAGCAGGATGATGAAGCTGTAGAGCGCGATCTCGCCCAGCAGGAACGACCAGTGGGTCGGGAACACCTTGTTCATCTGGTGCCGCAGGCCCTTGGCCAGGTGGTAGCGCTGGTCGGCGTTGTTCGCGGCCTCGCCCAGGTGCCGCTCCACGGCACTCGAGCCCTTGGTCGGCGTGGTGAGTGAACTCATGACTTACGCTCCCAAAAGGCCGGACCGATGGCCTCGATGAAGTCGCCTCGCGCGATCAAGTATCCCTCTTCGTCCACCGTGATCGGTAGCTGGGCCAGCGGACGGGTCGCCGGGCCGAAGATCGGCTTGGCGTAGTGGAGGGCGTCGAACTGCGACTGGTGGCACGGGCACAGGATGCGGTTGGTCCGCTGCTCGTACAGGGAGGTCGGGCAGCCGACGTGGCTGCAGATCTTCGTGTACGCGTAGTAGTCGCCGAAGTTGAAGTCCTCCTGGCCTGCCCGCTTGACCACCTTGGCGGCGTCGGTCGGGCGCAGGCGGATCAGCATGACCGGGTTGTCGACGCGCTTGAGCGCCTTGGCCAGCGCCTCCGGGTCGTTCCGCTCGGACTCGCGGAACGGGAACACCGTCTCCATCGCGCCCGCGTCGAGGTCCTCGGCCTTGACCAGCGAGATCTCGGTCTCCTTGCCGTGCTCCACCTCGACCGGCTTGCCGGTGGCCCGGCGCATGTAGACCTTCTCGCCCGGGTAGTTCGGCTGCCAGCCGGTGTGCCACAGGGAGTCGCGGGACTCGCTGTCCTTCCACGGGTTCTTGATGAAGGACGCGACCGGCAGCGCGGCGGCGGCCAGGCCGAGGGCACCGGCGCCGGCGATCGCCGAGCGCTTGATCAGCGAGCGGCGGGCGATGGTGCTGCGGTTCCCGGCGTCGGCCAGGTGCGCGAGGATCGTCTGGCGGTCGACCTCGGCCGACCCTTCGCCCATGTTGTCGCTGCGCTGCTGCACTGCGACCTCGGCGGGCACGAACTTCTTCGTGTACAGGATCACGCCGATGCCGAGGCCGAGGATGGCCAGGCCGAGCGTGAGGCCGAGCATCGGGGTGTAGAGGCTGTACCAGAAGTGGCCGCTCTCGTTGTCCGGCGACTCGTACTTCCACGGCCACCAGATCAGCGAGACGACGAACCCGATCCCGGCCAGCGCGGACAGGGCGAACCAGAACGCGACCAGGCGCTCGGCGCGCCGCTCCGCCCGCGTGCCCTCCACGGGCCACGGGGTCGGGTACTCGACGATCTCGACGCCGTCGAGCTGCCCGCCCAGCTTGAGCAGCTGGTCACGGTCCATTTCAGCCAGTTCCGCCTCCGTCGGCGGCTTAGGCCCCTCGGCACTCATGCCTTCGATCCAATCCACAACGTCACGCCGATCAGCGCGGCGATTCCGACGATGAAGGCGATCACGCCCTCCGAAGCGGGGCCGACCCCGCCGAGGCCGTTACCACCCGGGTTGTTGTTGCCGTCGGACACCGACTTCACGTAGGCGATGATGTCCTTCTTCTCCTCCGGCGACAGCTGCCGGTCGGAGAACTTCGGCATGTTCTGGGGGCCGGTCAGCATGGCCGTGTAGATCTGCTCTTCGCTGGCCGGGTCCAGGTTGGGCGCGTACTTGCCCGCCGACAGCGCGCCACCGCGGCCGGTGAAGTTGTGGCACGAGGCGCAGTTGAGGCGGAACAGCTCGCCACCGCGGGCCGGGTCGGACCCGCGCAGGGCCTCGCCCTTCTCCGCCGGGCGCTGGACGCCGCCGCCGTGCGCCTGGATGTAGGCGCCGACCGCGTCGATCTCGGCCTCGGTCAGCTTCGGCGGCTTCCGCTCGACCTGCGCCTCCTGGCGCGCGGCGGGCATCCGGCCCGAAGAGGTCTGGAAGTACACCGCGGCGTCGCCGATGCCGATCAGGCTCGGGCCGCGGTCCTGCACGCCCTCGAGGTTCGCGCCGTGGCAGGCGATGCAGGTGTTGTTGTAGACCTGCTCGCCGAGGCGCAGCTGCGCCGGCGTGCCCTGGGCCTGCGCGGTCTGCGGCTCCGGGGCGAACACGGCGTACACGGCGCCGGCACCCACCAGCGCGATGCCGAGCGCGAGCAGGCCGGCGAACCGCCTCCGCAGCTTCGACCGCGCGCGGTAGCGGCGCTCCGACGATTTGGTGCTGGTGGTCATCTTGCGGCAACCCTTGCTGTCAGTTCAGGCCGATGGTGATGGTGGTGGCGGCTGGGCGGACCTACGGGAGGAGGTAGATCACACCGAACAGGCCGACCCACACGATGTCGACGAAGTGCCAGTAGTAGGACACGACGATCGCCGACGTGGCCTGGGCGGGCGTGAACTTGCTCAACTTGGTGCGGATGAGCAGGTACACGAAGGCGACGAGCCCGCCGATGACGTGCAGGCCGTGGAACCCCGTGGCGAGGTAGAAGACCGTGCCGAACGGGCCGGACGGGATGGTCAGCCCCTCTTCGACCAGGTTGTGGTACTCGTTGCCCTGGCCCGCGACGAAGATCGCGCCCATGATCAACGTGACGATGTACCACCGGCGCAGCCCGTAGACGTCGCCGCGCTCCGCGGCGAAGACCCCGAACTGGCAGGTCAGCGAGGACAGCACGAGGATCACCGTGAACGGGATCGCGTACGCCACGTTGAGCTCGAAGTGCTCACCGTGCAGCCGCGGGGGCCAGGTCTCGCCGACCGGGTTCTGCGCCTTGACGGTGAAGAACATCGCGAAGAGTCCGGCGAAGAACATCAGCTCGCTGGAAAGCCACACGATGGTGCCGACACTGACCATGTTCGGCCGGTTCAGCGAGTGGACCCGCTGACTGATGGTGGGAGCTGCCGTTGTCACGCGTCGCATTATGTCCTCTCGCACCACCGCCCCGCCGGGTGGGTCCACGGCGGGTCGTCTGCGTAACCGATCACACCGGATGCCCGGGAAGGTGAGAGCTACTCATGGGTTTACTCCACCGGCTGCTTGACCTGGTCAAGAAGCGGGAAACGCCCGGTCTGACCCCGGACACGCCGGGGCTGGAGATCGTCGCGGAGGCCTTCGACCCGGCCGTCGCGGACTCCGCCGTGCTCGCCGGTTCACCCGGCTGGGTCGCCACCGCCCCGGCCGTCCTGCGGCACCACCTGCTGCTGCCGCCGGACCGCGTCGCCGAAGCCGCGTCGATCCTCGCCCAGGACGGCTACGAGCTGCGGGAACAGTCGCCCGACGGCGATCTCGCGCGGGTGCTCGCGGTCCGCGTCCAGGTGCTCGACGCCCTGCACTGCGCCCAGGAACGGTCCCGGATGGCGGGGCTGGCGCAACGATTGGGCGGTGACGCGCTCGGCTGGGACGCGCAACAGCCGGAGCCGACCGCGTGATGTCGGTCTCGGCCGATACGATCGACCTCAGTCGTGCATGACGAGGTTGGAGGCGTGCTCAATGGGCGAGCGGTCGATGCGGGTCCTGGTGTTCAGCCACAAGGCGGAGGTGCGCGAGGCGATCGTGAACGCGGTCGGCCGCCGGCCCGCCGCGGACCTGGGGCGCGTCGAGTACGTCGAGGCGGCCGGGATCGCCGACGTGCTGGCCGAAGTGGACGAAGGGAACGTCGACCTGGCGATCCTCGACGGCGAGGCGCAGCCGACCGGCGGGATCGGCCTCTGCCGCCAGCTGAAGAGTGAGATCGCCGACTGCCCGCCGATCGTGGTCGCCGTGCGGCGCCGGGACGACCGGTGGCTGGCCACCTGGTCGCAGGCGGACGCCGTGCTGGTGCACCCGCTGGACCCGCTGACCGCCGCGGAGACCGTCGCCGACGTGCTGCGCGCGCGACGGGTCCCCGTCGTGAACGGCTGAGCCCGGTGACCACCCCGGTCCCCCGCACCTGGCCACCCCTGCTCAAGCAGCTCGTCGCGGGCGCCGACCTCTCCGCGGAGGACACGGCGTGGGCGATGGACCAGATCATGAGCGGTGCCGCGAGCCCGGCCCGGATCGCCGGGTTCGCGGTGGCGCTGCGCGCCAAGGGCGAGACGCCCGAGGAGATCGCCGGCATGGCGGCCACGATGCTGGCGCACGCCCGGCGGGTCGAGCTGGACCGCCCGGCGGTCGACATCGTCGGCACCGGCGGCGACGGCTCGAACTCGGTGAACATCTCGACGATGGCGACGATCGTCACGGCGGCGGCCGGGGCACCGGTGGCCAAGCACGGCAACCGCAGCGCGTCGTCGAAGTCCGGCGCGGCCGACGTCCTGGAGACCCTCGGCGTGCGGATCAGCCTGCCGCCGGAGGACGTGCTGCGCTGCCTCACCGAGGTCGGCGTCGGGTTCTTCCTGGCGTCGGCGTTCCACCCCGCACTGCGGCACGCCGGCCCGGTGCGCAGCGAGCTGGGCATCCCGACGACGTTCAACCTGCTCGGCCCGCTGACCAACCCGGCACAGCCGGGTGCGGCACTGATCGGCTGCGCGTACGAGGACAAGACCCGGGTGCTGGCGGAGACGTTCGCCCGCCGCGGCACCACGGCGCTGGTCGTCCGCGGCGACGACGGCCTCGACGAGATCACCACCACGACGACGTCGACGGTGTGGGTGGTCTCCGGCGGCACGGTCACCGAGCGCTCGCTCGACCCGGCGGCGCTGGGCATCCCGCGGGCGACGGCCGAGGACCTGCGCGGCGGCGACGCGGCGGCGAACGCCCAGGTCGTCCGCGAGCTGGTGGGCGGCAAGCCGGGCCCGGTCCGCGACGCGGTCCTGATCAACGCGGCGGCCGCGCTCGCGGCCTTCACGGGCTTCTCAGGGTCACTGGAGGACGATCTGCGTGCCGGCCTCGCCCGCGCCGCGGAGGCGATCGACTCGGGCGCCGCGGCGGCCCTGCTGGACCGCTGGATCGCGTTCAGCTGAACCCGTAACCGGCGTGATCCGGGCCGGAACTCGCGTGACGGAACCCGGATCTCGCGTGATTGGGGCCGGATCTCGCGAGTTCCGGCCCCAATCACGTGGCTTACGTCCCTGATCACGCGGGTTACGTCTCCGAACACGAAACCGGCCGCCGCACCGAGGTGCGACGGCCGGTTCCGGAAACCGCGGGTCAGTCGTGCGACGGGCCCGTGTGGTACTCGAACACCAGCCCGCCGATCGTGATCAGCAGCGCGACCAGCGCGATGACCAGCAGCCAGACGTGGAAGAACGCCAGCGCCAGGCCCGCCAGTGCCGCGGTGGCGGCCATGCCGACCGGCCAGTAGCTGCCCGGGCTGAAGAAGCCCAGCTCACCGGCACCGTCGCTGATCTCGGCGTCTTCGCGGTCCTCCGGGCGCGGCTCGATGCGGCGCGCGACGAACTGCATGTAGCTGCCCGCCAGGAACGCGAGGCCGCCGGTGAGGAACAGCGCGACGATGCCCACCGGCTCGGGGCCGTGGGTCGCGGCCGCCCCGGTCCACACCCAGTAGACGACCGCCATGAACACGGCGAAGACCGCCACGATGAAGAAGATGCGCGCTTCGACCTTCATGGTCTTCTTCCTACTCCTTGTGTGACGGCGTCAGTTGGACGCGGTCCGCGCCGTGCGGTCGGTGTTGAACGGCTGGGTGGTCACCGCGTGCGGGGTGCACAGCTCGCCGCAGTTCATCTTCGCCAGCGCCTCGGCCGCGGTGAACGTCTGGCCGGTCGCCGGGTTCACCTGCTTGCGCAGCTGGATGTACTGGTCGAACTTGTCCGGCGACAGCGCGCGGACCTCGAAGTTCATCACCGCGTGGTAGGTGCCGCACAGTTCCGCGCACCGGCCGACGAAGGAGCCTTCGCGGTCGATCTTGTTCTGGAAGGAGCTGTCCTGGTTGTTCTTCTCCGGGTTCGGGAAGACGTCCCGCTTGAAGTGGAACTCCGGCACCCAGAACGAGTGGATGACGTCGGTGGAGACCAGGTCGTACTGGATGGTCTTGCCGACCGGGAGCACCAGCAGCGGGATCTCGCCGGAGGAGCCGATCGTGCTGACCTGGCCGCTGCCGTCGGGCTTCGCCGCGTTCGCGTCCTCGTACTTGAACTCCCAGTTCCACTGGAAGGCCACGACCTGGACCTTGACGTCCGGGTTCGGGACCTTGTCGAGGACCTTGGACTCCGTCGTCGCGGTGAAGAAGAACAGGACGCAGACCATGATCGTCGGGACGACGACCGTGAACAGCTCGAGCGGGATGTTGTACTGGAACTGCCGAGGCAGCTCCTCCGGCTCGCCGTCGGCGGTCTTCTTCTTGCGGTGGAACGTGGCGGTCCAGAAGATCAGGCCCCACACGATCACGCCGACGACCAGCGCGGCCACGACGGCCCACGTCCACAGCGTCCGCATGTCCTGTGCCTGCTGCGTGACGCCGACCGGCCAGCCGAACCGCAGGATCTCGTCGCCGGAGCAGCCCGTCGCGGTCAGCGCGACCAGCACGGCCAGCGCCGCGACGCGCAAGGTCCGCTTCCCCAGGGTGCGCTCGGGTTGTCCCACTGCGCCTCGCCCTTTCACCCAGAGCCTCCTACGACCGATCTTTGTGACAGCCGGACTCTAGCCGAGTTGGCGCGCCCCGCTGACCAAGGGGTAACCCCCGACGCGCGTAATACGCGCCACGGCCCGCCCGGCATACTGGGCACTTCCCCAGCCCGGCGAAGACCCTGAAGGTGTGTGAGTACCCGTGTGCGGCCTGCTTGGACTGATCTGCGCGACCGAGACCGGCGCGGCGAACGCGCGTGACGCCGTCGGCGCGGCCATGCGCTGCCAGCGCCACCGCGGCCCCGACGAGCAGGACACCTGGGCCGACGCCGAGGTGGTCTACGGCTTCAACCGGCTCGCCTTCATCGACGTCGAGCACGCGCACCAGCCGCTGGTCTGGGGCCCGCCGGAGGCGCCCGGCCGGTACACGATGAACTTCAACGGCGAGATCTACAACTACCTGGAGCTGCGCGCCGAGCTGGCCGAAAAGCACGGCGCGAAGTTCGAGACCGAGGGCGACGGCGAAGCCATCGTCGCCGGCTTCCACTACCTGGGCGCCGACTGGGTGAAGCGGCTGCGCGGGATGTTCGCCTTCATGATCTGGGACTCCCAGGAGAAGCGGGTCTTCGGCGCGCGCGACCCGTTCGGGATCAAGCCGCTGTTCTACTCGGCGGGCCCCGGCGGCGTGGCGTTCTCCAGCGAGAAGAAGAGCCTGCTGGAGCTGTCGGACGTCCTCGGCGTCGCCCAGGAGCTGGACCGCACGGCCCTGCAGCACTACCTGGTCCTGCAGTACGTGCCCGAACCGGAGTCGCTGCACCAGGCGATCCGGCGGGTGGAGTCCGGCACCTCGTTCGAGGTGGTGCCCGGCGGTGAGGTGAAGTTCACGCGCTACTTCCACCCGCAGTTCACCGCGAAGCCGGTCAACGGGCCCGCCGAGGCCGAGGAGCTGTACCAGCGCATCGCCGACGTGATGCGCGACTCGGTCGGCAAGCACATGATCTCCGACCCGGACGTCACCGTCGGCGCGTTCCTGTCCGGCGGCATCGACTCCACGGCCACCTGCACGCTCGCCAAGGAGCACAACCCGAACCTGATCGCGTTCACCACCGGGTTCGAGCGCGAGGGCTACTCCGAGGTCGACGTCGCCGCCGAGTCGGCCGCGGCGATCGGGGTGAAGCACGTGGTCCGCACGGTGTCGGCGGACGAGATGATGGAGGCGCTGCCGCTCATCGTCTGGTACCTCGACGACCCGGTGGCCGACCCGGCGCTGGTGCCGCTGTGGTTCATCGCGCGGGAAGCCCGCAAGCACGTCAAGGCGGTCCTGTCCGGCGAGGGCGCGGACGAGCTGTTCGGCGGCTACACGATCTACAACGAGCCGATCTCGCTGGCGCCGTTCGAGAAGATCCCGGGCGGCATGCGGAAGCTGATCGGCAAGGTGTCGACGAAGATCCCGGAGGGCACCCGCGGCAAGGACCTGCTCCGCCGCGGCGCGCTGCCGCTGGAGGACCGCTACTACGGCAACGCCCGCAACTTCCGCGACGACCAGCTGCGCTCGGTCCTGCGCACCTACCAGGAGGGCGTGGGCTTCAAGGACGTCACGGCGCCCTGGTACGAGGTCTCGCGCGGCTGGGACCCGGTGGCCCGCATGCAGCACGTCGACCTCTATACGTGGCTGCGCGGCGACATCCTGGTCAAGGCCGACAAGGTGACCATGGCCAACTCGCTGGAGCTGCGGGTGCCGTTCCTGGACGCCGAGGTGTTCAAGGTCGCCGCGTCGATCCCGCTGGACCAGAAGCTGGCCCACGGCACGACGAAGTACGCGCTGCGGCAGGCGCTGGCCAAGATCATCCCGGCGCACGTGCTCAACCGCCGCAAGCTCGGCTTCCCGGTCCCGATCCGGCTGTGGCTGCGCAACGAGATGTACGACTGGGCCCGCGGCATCATCAGCGACTCGAAGACCGACGAGCTGCTGGACAAGAAGGCCGTCCTGGCCCTGCTGGACGAGCACAAGGCCGGTCAGCTGGACCGCAGCCGCCAGCTGTGGGCCCTGCTGGTGTTCATGCTGTGGCACGGCATCTTCGTCGAGCACCGCATCAAGCCCGAAATCCCCGAGCCGGTGTACCCCGTCAAGCTCTGAGGTCTGCCGCGGCCGGTCGTGAGTGAGAAACAGGGTTAGAACCCTGTTTCTCACTCACGACCGGCGGGAGCGTCAGGCGGCGGGCAGGACCGCGGCGATCTCGTCGGCGGCGTCCGGGCCGAAGGCGTCGCCGATGCGGGCCAAGGCCTCCGCGCGGTCGAACGTCCACTCCTGCGTGCCGACCGTTTCCAGCACCAGTACCGCGATGAGCGAGCCGAGCTGGGCGGCGCGCTCGACGCCGAGGCCGCCGTCGAGGCCCGCGAGGAAGCCCGCGCGGAAGCCGTCGCCGACGCCCGTCGGGTCCGCCTTCGCGCGCTCGGGCACCGCGCCGATCTGCAGGGCGAGGCCGTCCTTGCCGACGATCTCGACGCCCTTCTCCCCCAGCGTCGTGATCCGCATGCCGACCTGGGCGAGGACGTCGGCCTCGGTCCAGCCGGTCTTCTGCAGCAGCAGTTCCCACTCGTAGTCGTTGCTGAACAGGTACTCCGCGCCGGCGATGAACGCGCGGGCCTGCTCGCCGGTCATCCGGGCCAGCTGCTGCGACGGGTCGACGGCGAAGGCGTAGCCGCGCTGGCGGCACTCCTCGGCGTGGCGGATCATGCCCTCCGGGTCGTCCGGGCTGATCAGCACCAGGCTCAGCGCGCCGGCGCGCTCGGCGATCGGCTGCAGCTCGATGTTGCGGGACTCGGCCATCGCGCCGGCGTAGAACGTCGCGATCTGGCAGAGGTCCTCGTCGGTGGTGCAGACGAACCGCGCGGTGTGCGCGACCTCCGACACGTGCACCCCCGAGGTGTCCACCCCGTGCCGCTCCAGCCAGGAGCGGTAGTCGGCGAAGTCGGCGCCGACCGCACCCACGAGGACCGGCTGCACGCCGAGCACCCCGAGGCCGAAGGCGATGTTCGCGCCGATGCCGCCGCGCCGGACCACCAGGTCGTCGGCGAGGAAGCTCAGGGACACCCGGTGCAGCTGCTCGGCGACCAGCTGCTCGGCGAACCGGCCGGGGAAATGCATGAGGTGGTCGGTCGCGATACTGCCGGACACCGCGATCCTGGCTTTGTCTGCCACCGGCTGCTCCTTTGTGCTCGACCTCACGGCAAAAGGCGCGAAGTTACCCCCGGGTCATGACCCATCCGGGTAGTTCGCGCACGCCCAGCCGACACTACCGGCTGGTACTCCTTCTCCAGTCGAGCGCGGATCAATAGCGTTACGAATCGTGAACGCCGTCACCGAACCCGAGACCCTGTCCGAGCTGATCGCCGACTGTGCGCTCATCCCGGCGACGCTCCAGGCCGAAAGCCTGCCGCTCCCCCGCGTCACGGCCAAGCCGTGGCAGGTCGACGACGCGTGCCAGGCCCAGGTCGCGGACCTCGACGCGTACGTGTAATTTTCCGCAGCACGCGAGAAGGCCCCGCCCTCCGATCCGGGAGGCGGGGCCTTCTTACGTGCTGTTGTGGCTCAGTGGAACGAGTCGCCGCAGGCGCAGGAGCCGGTGGCGTTCGGGTTGTCGATCGTGAAGCCCTGCTTCTCGATCGTGTCCACGAAGTCGATGACGGCGTCGGTCACGTACGGCGCGCTCATCCGGTCCACGGCGACCTTGAGGCCGTCGAAGTCGCGGAACAGGTCACCGTCGAGCGTGCGCTCGTCGAAGAACAGCTGGTAGCGCAGGCCCGCGCAGCCACCGGGCTGGACGGCGATGCGCAGGTGCATGTCGTCGCGGCCCTCCTGCTCGAGCAGGGCCTTCGCCTTGGCGGCCGCGGCGTCGGTCAACGTGACGCCGTGGGTCTCCTCGGCGGTCTCGGCCTGCGTCGCGCCGGCGTGCTCAGCGGTCGTCATGGCACTCCCTCTTAGGTTCGAACTCGCTGCGGATACTCCTCGTGCTGAGCTGTTCAACACCCGGGGCGTCCGATCTGTTCCCCCACCATGGTCGCACATGGATCGACCTGGTGAACGGCGGCGTGACGCCTGCAATACCCTGGTGAGGTGAGGTTCCTGCGCCGAAGCACCACAGACACCGCCGCCGAAGAGCCGGAGAAGACGGAAGCCGTCGACGTCGGCGGCAAGGCCTACACGCCCGGTAAGGGCAAGGCCACGCCGAAGCGTCGTGACGCGGAGGCGAAGCGGCGCGGCCCGGTGGCGCCCCCGCCCACCACGATGCGCGAGGCGATGAAGCGCAACAAGGAACTGCGCAAGGCCAACCCGCAGAGCAAGGAAGACCGCCGCGCGGCGGCCAAGCTCCGCCGCGACCGCATGATGGCGGGCGACGACAAGTACCTGCTCCCGCGCGACCGCGGGCCGGTCAAGGCGTACGTCCGCGACCTGGTCGACACCCGCCGCAACCTGCTGGGGCTGTTCATGCCGCTGGCGATCGTGGTGTTCCTGGCGCTGCTGGTGCCGCTGCCCCAGGTGCAGTCGTACATCACGCTGCTGTGCACGGCGATGCTGCTGGTGATGGCGATCGAGGGCTTCGTCAACGGCCGCAAGATCGCGAAGCTGGTGCGGGAGCGGTTCCCGAAGGAGACGGTGAACGGCCGGTCGATCGGCTGGTACGCGTTCGTGCGGGCCTCCCAGATCCGGAAGCTGCGGGTCCCCAAGCCGCGGCTCAAGCCGGGCGACCCGATCCCGAACTGAGCGGTTCCGGAGAAGCCGCGGCGAGGCCGGAGTCACGTCCAGATCGTTAGCAAGGCGAACGATTTCCGCCTAAGCTCGCGACCATGGAGTTTCGTCGTCTCGGCCGCAGCGGCCTCAACGTCAGTGAGATCTCGTACGGGAACTGGCTCACCCACGGTTCCCAGGTCGAGGAGGACCAGGCCCACGCCTGCATCCAGGCCGCACTCGACGCCGGCATCACCACCTTCGACACCGCCGACGCCTACGCCAACACCGCCGCCGAGTCCGTGCTCGGGCGCGGCCTGAAGGGGCAGCGGCGGGAGAGCCTGGAGATCTTCACCAAGGTCTACTGGCCGACCGGGCCTAAGGGCCCCAACGACAAGGGCCTGTCCCGCAAGCACGTCATGGAGTCGGCGCACGCGTCCCTGAAGCGGCTCGGCACCGACTACGTCGACCTCTACCAGGCGCACCGGTTCGACCGGACCGTGCCGCTCGAAGAGACCATGCTCGCCTTCGCCGACCTCGTGCGGCAGGGCAAGGTGCTCTACGTCGGCGTCTCGGAGTGGACGGCCGAGCAGATCGCCCGGGGTGCCGCGCTGGCCCGCGAGCTGAAGATCCCGTTCGTCTCCAACCAGCCGCAGTACAACATGCTCTGGCGCGTCATCGAGGACCAGGTCATCCCGGCCTCCGAGCGCGAGGGGCTGAGCCAGATCGTCTGGTCGCCGATCGCGCAGGGCGTGCTCACCGGCAAGTACAAGCCCGGCCAGGCCTACCCCGAGGGCTCGCGCGCCACCGACGGCAAGGGCGGCGCGAACATGGTCGCCCGCTTCCTCGACGAGACCGTCCTCGAGCGCGTCGCCAAGCTGGAACCGCTGGCCAAGGAGGCGGGCCTGACGATGGCCCAGCTCGCCGTCGCGTGGGTGCTGCAGAACCCGAACGTCGCCTCGGCGATCATCGGCGCCTCACGGCCCGAGCAGGTGCACGACAACGTCCAGGCCGCGGGCAAGAAGCTCGACGCCGACCTGATGACCGCCATCGACGAGGTCCTCGGCGACGTCGTCGAGCGCGACCCCAGCCTGACCAAGAGCCCCTGACGAGCCGGGGCCGGGTGCAAGTGTCGCGGCTGTCAGTCCTGGTTGATCCGGCCCTGGAACGGCACGTCGAGGTCGAGGGCGTGTTCCGGGGACAGCCGGGGCTCCAGCCCGAACCCGCGCAGGAGGCGGCTGGCCCCGGCGAGCCGGTCGCCTCCCCGCCCGGGCAGCCGCGACGGCGTGAGGCCGTGCGCGACCAGCAGCGTCTCGACCTCGTCGATCAGCCGGTACGGGTCGTACTCACCCACGGACCCAGGTCTTCCCCGTGATCCGCTCGTAGACCTCGGTGTAGCGCTGCCGCGTCTGCTCGACGACCTCGGCCGGGATCTCCGGGCCGGGCGGGGTCTTGTCCCAGCCGGTCGTCAGGGACCAGTCGCGGACGAACTGCTTGTCGAACGCGTGCTGCGGACGGCCCGGCTCCCACTCGTCGGCCGGCCAGAAACGCGAGGAATCCGAGGTCAGGACCTCGTCGCCGAGGGTCAGCACGCCGTCGGCGTCGAAGCCGAACTCCAGCTTCGTGTCCGCGATGATGACCCCTTGCTTCGCCGCGTGCTCGGCGCCCTTGGTGTAGATCTCCAGGGTCAGCTCGCGCAGCCGCTTCGCGGTGTCCTCGCCGATCTCGTTCAGGACCTCGTCGAAGGTCATGAACTCGTCGTGCCCGGTGTCGGACTCCTTCGTCGTCGGCGTGAAGATCGGCTCGGGCAGCTTGTCGCCCTCGACCAGGCCCGGCGGCAGCGCGACGCCGGAGATCTTGCCGTCGCGCCGGTATTCGCGCAGGCCGAGCCCGGCGAGGTAGCCGCGCGCGATGCACTCGACCTTGACCATCTTCAGCGGCTTGCAGCGCATCGCCCGGCCGGCGAACTGCTCCGGCACGTCGGTGGTCGACACGACGTGGTTCGGGACGACGTCGGCCATGCGCTCGAACCACCACGCGGACAGCTGGGTGAGCAGCTTGCCCTTGTCCGGGATCGGCGTCGGCAGCGAGACGTCGTAGACCGAAACCCGGTCGGACGCGACCAGCAGGATGTCCCCGCCGTCGAGTTCGTACAGGTCACGGACCTTGCCCGCGTGGATGTGCTTCATTCGCCGTCCTCGGTTGTGTACTCGTAGAAAACCCAGTGGTCGGGCAGGGCGGCGGACTCACCGTACTCGACGACCGTGCCGTCGGCCGCCAGGAAGGTGCTCCGGCCCAGCAGCACCGGCGACCCTTCCGGCAGCCCCAGCTCGGCCGCCTCCTCCTCGCCCGCGCGGCCCGCCGCGTGCCGTTCCTGTGTCGTGACGATCTTCGTGCCCAGCCGGGCCGCCGCGTGGGCCGCGGTGCCCTCGACGATCCGCTCGGCCACCAGCAGGGCGGGCGCCTTGGCCGACAGCGCGCCGTCGAACCACGACGTCGACGTCGACAGCGGCTGCGAGTCCGGCCCGTAGGTGGTGCGCTGCCGCCGGATCGCCGGGGCACCCTCGTCGATGCCGAGCGCCGCCGCGGCGCGTTCGGACGCCGGTTCGAGCCCGGCCGACCGGATCACCGCGTAGTGGCCCGGCGGGTAGATCCGGCCCGTGCGGGCGGACGCCACGCTGCGGTCGCGGGCCGTGCGGTGCAGGCCGCCACGGTCGACGACCGTGCCGACGCCGCGCACCGGGCGCACGAGGCCCTGCGAGCGGAGCGTGGCCAGCACCTTGGTCGCCGTCGCCATCGCGACGGTCCAGGTGCGGGCGATCTCGCGGGCGGAGGGCACCGCGTCGCCCTCCTGCAGCCGGCCGGACAGGATGTCTTCCCGGATCCGGCCCGCGATCTGCAGGTACGGCGGCTCAGGACGGTCGAGGGTGGGCAAGGCGGCTCCTCACAGGAACGGACGCACAAGTGTTCTAGCACGCCAGGGTGTCTCCCACAAAGCCCTGTTCAGAACCACCCAGGTGTACTAGTACACGCGCTGGACTGTGCTCTAGTACGCAAGTTACCCTCGAAAGTGTGTCCCCGCCCACACCGCACACCGGCTCCAGCGGCCAGGGCCTCGAGGAACTCCTCGAGGAACTCCGGCGCCGCAAGTGGGTGCTGCACCTGTTCGGCGGCCGCGAAGCACCGGAGCTCTACGCGGCCGTGCACCGGTGGCCGACCTGCGCGGACGTCATCATCCTCCGCGACGAGCACCGGGCCAGCGCCTACCGCGTGCCGACCTTCCCCGGCACCGACGTGTTCGCCCCGCGGGTGGTCACCTGGCAGTACCACGCCACCCCGGTGTGGACGCTGCGGGCGGTGCTCACCCTGGCCGAGCCCGGCACCCCGGGCGCGCCGCTGCAGGCACTGCGCCCGCAGCCGGGCTGCCACATCCCGCCCGAGCTGCGGCGGGACGTGACGATCCGGCCGACCAGCACCACGCAGACGACCGAAGGAGACGACGACAGCGGGCCGCCCGCCTGCGCCTAGCGGGCGAGCAGCCGTTCCGCGGCCACCAGGTCGTGGGGATAGGTGATCTTGAGGTTCTCGGGAGCACCCGGGACCCACCGGATCGGCAGGGAGGAGAACCGCTCCATGCACGAGGAAGTGTCCGTCCCCAGGAAACCTTCGCGCTCGGCCTGTTCGTAGGCCTCGAGCAGCGGTCCGGCCCGGAAGCCCTGAGGCGTCTGGACGCGGATCGCGCCGGGCACCTGGGCGACCAGGTGCCCGGCATCCACCCCGACGACGTCGTCGGCGGCCAGGCCCGGCACAGCCCCCCCGTCCTCGCGTGTCCGGGTCAGCACCGTGCCGATCAGCTCGGGGTGGACCAGCGGCCGGGCGGCGTCGTGCAACAGCACGGCGTCGACCCGGCCTTCTGTTATGCGCGGCGCGAGGTGGCGCAGGGCGTTCAGCTCCGAGGCCTGCCGCGTGTCGCCGCCGTGCACGATCTCGATGTCGCCGCCGGCCACCTCCTCGGCCAGTTCCCGGTCCTGCGGCCGGATGACCAGCACGAGCACCCCGATGCCCGGGACGCGCCGGAAGGCGTCCAGCGACCAGGCGACCACGCGGCGCCCGGCCAGCGGCAGGTAGACCTTGTTCAGCTTCGCGCCGACGCGGGTGCCCGCGCCGCTGGCCAGCACCACCGCGGCCGCCGTCGTCTCCACGAGCCGCGAGACTACCCGGCACCCTCGCCCGGTAAGTTGGCCACAGCGTTGCCGTGCAGTGTTGCAGTGTTGAAACCGGGGCTCCGCCCCGGGCCGGGGGCTCCGCCACCCGGAACCCCCAAAAGCGGTGAAAGGCACTGGTGTGGAGCCGGACGACATCGAGTTCCCCGAGATCACCCCGCCCGACGACCACGCCCGGTCCGCGGCGATCGCCCTGCACGACAAGCTGGTCAAGCCCGCCGGGTCGCTGGGACGGCTGGAAGAGCTGGGTGTCTGGATCGCCGCCTGCCAGGGGCAGTCGCCGCCGCGGCCGTTCACGCGGCCCCGCGTCGTCGTGTTCGCCGGCGACCACGGCATCGCCGCGAAGGGCGTCTCGGCCTATCCGCCCGAGGTCACCGCGCAGCTGCTGGGCACGATGCTGACCGGCGGCGCCGCGATCAACGTGCTGGCCGCCGCCGCGGGTGCGAGCGTCCGGGTGGTCGACCTGGCCGTGGACACCGAGGCCCCGGCGACCCGCTCGATCGGCGAGTTCAAGGTCCGCCGCGGCTCCGGCTCCATCGACGTCGAGGACGCGCTCACCGCCGCCGAGGCGAAGGCCGCGGTCCGGGCGGGCATCGCGATCGCCGACGCGGAGGTCGACGGCGGCGCCGACCTGCTCATCCCCGGCGACCTCGGGATCGGCAACAGCACACCGGCGTCGGTGCTCGTCGCGGCGCTGACCGGCAGCGAGCCGGTGGCCGTCGTCGGACGCGGGTCCGGCATCGACGACGCCGCCTGGATGCGCAAGGCCGCCGCGGTGCGCGACGCGCTGCGCCGGGCCCGTGCGGTCCTGGCCGACCCGCTCGACCTGCTGCGCACGACGGCGGGCGCGGACATCGCGGCGATGGCGGGCTTCCTCGCCCAGGCCGCGGCCCGGCGGACCCCGGTGGTCCTGGACGGGCTGGTCGCCTGCGCGGCGGCGCTGGTCGCCGAGGACCTCGCCCCGGGCGCCCGCCGCTGGTGGGTCGCGGGCCAGCGGACCGCGGAACCGGCACACGCCCTCGCCCTCGAACACCTCGACCTCGGCCCGCTGCTGGAGCTGGACGTCCGCCTCGGCGAAGGCACCGGCGCGGTGACCGCCCTGCCGCTGCTGATGATGGCGGCCCGCGTCCTGGCCGAAACGGCCACGCACGAGCAGGCCGGAGTTTCCGGCCCGCTCATCCCGGCCCCCGTTTCCTGACCCCGAGTGCGCTGAAGGCCACCATCACGGCATCCAGCGCCGTGATGGTGGCCTTCACGAAGTGAGCGTCAGCCCAGCTTGATCATCCAGTGGTCGGGGTCGGGGCGGCTGCCCTCCTGGAGGCCGGTCAGCTCGTCGCGCAGCTTCATCGTCAGCTCGCCCGGCTGCCCGTCGGCGATGGTGAACTCGCCGCCCGCGTGCTTGACGTGGCCGACCGGGGTGATCACCGCCGCGGTGCCGCAGGCGAACGTCTCGGTCAGCTCGCCAGAGGCCGCCGCCTTCTCCCACTCGTCGGTGGAGATCCGGCGCTCCTCGACCTTGTGGCCGAGCCGGGAAGCCAGCTGCAGCAACGACTTGCGGGTCACGCCCGGCAGCAGCGAACCGGTCAGCTCCGGGGTCACCAGCCGGGCGTTCTCGCCAGAGCCGAAGACGAAGAACAGGTTCATCCCGCCCATCTCCTCGACCCAGCGCCGCTCCACCGCGTCGAGCCAGACCACCTGGTCACAGCCCTTTTCGACGGCCTGCGCCTGCGCCACGAACGACGCCGCGTAGTTGCCGGCGCACTTGGCAGCACCGGTGCCGCCGGGTGCCGCGCGCACGTACTCGGTGGACAGCCAGACGCTGACCGGCTTGACCCCGCCCGAGAAGTACGAGCCTGCCGGGGACGCGATGACCGTGTACACGTAGTCGGCGGCCGGGCTGTTGACGCCCAGTCCGGTGGACGTCGAGATCATGAACGGCCGCAGGTACAGCGAATCACCCTGCCGGGTGGGCACCCACCGGCCGTCGACGGCGATGAGCTCGCGCAGCGACTCGACGAAGACGTCCTCGGGCAGCTGCGGCATGGCGAGCCGCTCGGCCGACTGGCGGAACCGCGCGGCGTTGACGTCCGGGCGGAAGGACGCGATCGAGCCGTCCGGCTGGCGGTAGGCCTTGAGCCCTTCGAAGATCGCCTGGCCGTAGTGCAGCACCGACGTCGCCGGGTCGAGGGTGAACGGGGCGTACGGGCCGACCTGGGCGTCGTGCCAGCCGTCGGCCTTGGACCACTTCACGGTGACCATGTGGTCGGTGAAGTGCACCCCGAACCCGGGGTTGGCGAGTACTTCCGCGACACGGTCCGCGCTCGCAGGACTCGGGTGCGGGACATGGGCGAACTGTGTCGTGGTCGTCATGGTTAGACGATACCGCTTGGTCGGAGGCGCGTTAGTCGGATGTCCATCTGTTCCGGGACTCCCGCGCCCGGGCCGTGACGGCTTTAGGATGACGCCGTGACCTATCACTCCACGCAGCCGGCCCCGCGGCCCAGGACCGGCGCGGCCGACGTCAAGACGTTCGTCACCGCGGTGCTGCTGACCTTCGGCGTCGGCCTGCTCGGCATGTTCGGCTGGGCCGTGCTCGGCAGCGGCTTCGGCGGGTTCCTCGGCCTGGTCGCCGGCGTCTTCGGCGTCGTGTGGTGGCGCAAGATCCACGGCAAGGCGTTCCCGCCGGTGCTCCCGACGAAGTCCGTCATTTACCTCGCGGCCTTCAACGCCCTCCTGACGCTGGCCCTGTTCCTGCTGGCGGGCTGAGCCCGGCCAGCGCGCCCGCGGGCAGCTGCGGCGCCGGCCAGCCCGGGTCCGGGCGGAAGTCGGTGTCCGTGCCGTCGAAGGGATACGCGCCGCGCTCGGCCAGCGCGCCGATCCGCTCGCCCTCGGCACGCAGCCGGTCCAGCTGCTCGCGCGTCAGCCGCCCGGCGTCGATCGCCACCTCGGCCTCGTCCTCGTCGTCCCAGCGCCACGTGCCGTCCCGATCGACGACCACGTCGAGGACGCCGTCGATGCGGTCCACCCCGGCCGGGTTCCGGCCCAGCGGGACCTCGAGGTTGACGTACCAGTTCGTGAACTGCCCGGCGGCGTCGAAGAACCACCACACCGACGACCACTCGTCGTCGGCGATGCGGCGCAGCGTGGACGTGCGGTGCCAGAAGTCCGGGACCGGCACGCGCGGGATGCGGAACCGCTGGTGCAGCGGCGCTTCCGCGAGCGAGCGCCCGTCGGCGAGCCTGCTGCCGACGATCGGGGTGCCTGCCGGCAGCCAGGCGAGCAGGACGCGGCCGTCGTCGGCGAGCACGCGCAGCGGGTGGACCTGGCCGATCGAGCCGTCCGGGCGGTGGAACCGTTCGATCACCGTCTGCCCGGGGAGCCAGCGTCGATCAGTCACGCGTCCCACTGTACCTGCGCATGCGTACACCCAGTAGCAGCTCGGTCACCGTCGCGAGCCCGGCGACCAGGAGAACGGGCAGCACCGGCAGGAAGTACGCGGCGGCCGCGGCGGCGGCCAGTCCCGCGACCCCGGGCGTCCCGGTGCGCTCGCGGACGCCGGACCCGGCGGCGAGCGCGGGCAGCACGGTCGCCACGACGGCGAAGACGGTGAGCAGCGGCTGCAGCGCGTCGGCGTCGGCGGCCGAGAGCAGGTCACGCAGCGACGTGAGCGACAGCCCGAGCCGCACCGAGCCGAGCTGGTAGAGCGCGGCGAACCCGGCCAGGACGGCGACCGCGCCGAGGAGCAGGACGCGCCGTCCCGCGTCCTCGCGCCCGGCGGGCCGCAGGAACGGCAGCGCCAGCACCGCCACGAACAGGATGCCCGCGAAACCCGGGAGTTCCAGGCCGCCGGCCCGGCCCACCGGCGGCACGGCCACGCACACGCCGGCCAGCACCAGGCCCGCCACGAGCAGCAGTCCACACGCGACACGTACGACGATCGTCGGGATCTTCAGCCCGGCGAAGCCCGCCCCGGTCACCACGACGGCGAACGCCGCGGCCGCGATCTCGCGGTGCGCCGGGAAGACGTAGGCCCCGAACGCGATCGCGTAGACCGTCACCTCCGCCAGCCGCGCGACCGCCACCACGACCCGCTCGACCAGGGAGTCCCCCGGTTCCGGCACCCGCGCCGACACGCCCGCGGCCACCGCCGCGAGCACCAGCGCGGCGAGCAGCCACCAGCCCGCACCCGCCGCCGCGGCCGCCAGCAGCACCAGCAGCCCACCGCCCAGCCGCACGCAGCCTCCCCGTACCTGTGTTCACCCGCGGTTCCGTCGTCATTAGCATGGCTCACGATCCCGACCGGGCCGGTGCCCGGTACCACCGAGAACGCGCGAGGAGCCAGAAGTGACCGTGCCTAAGCTCGCCCTGTCCGACAACACCGGGGAGGCACTGGCCAAGACGCGCGCCGACGTGGTCGTCATCGGCACCCTGCAGGGCGAGGACGGCCCGGTACTCGCTCCCGGCGCCGCCGCCGTGGACGCCGCCTTCGACGGCCGACTCGCCGGCCTGCTGGCCACGCTCGGCGCGAGCGGCAAGGCCGAAGAGGTCGTCAAGGTCCCGACCCTGGGCAAGCTCCCCGCGGGTGTCGTGCTCGCCGTCGGCCTCGGCAAGGAAGGCGACGGGGTGACCCCCGAGCAGGTCCGCCGCGCCGCGGGCGCCGCAGGCCGCGCGCTGGCAGGCACCGACCGCGCGCTCGTCACGCTGTCGGAACTCGACCTGCAGGCCGCCGTCGAGGGCGCGATCCTCGGCTCGTACGTCTTCACCGCCTACCGCTCCGAGAAGGGCGACGCCCCGGTCGCGAAGCTCGACTTCGCGAGCCCGGCCGGCGGCACCGCCCGCGAGCACAAGGCGACGCTGAAGGCGGCAGGCGCCATCGCCGAGGCCGTCATCATCGCCCGCGACCTGATCAACACCCCGCCGAACGACCTCTACCCGGCCTCCTTCGCCGACCGCGCGAAGAAGCTCGCCGAGGACAACGGCCTCGAGTTCGAGGTGCTCGACGAGAAGGCCCTCAAGCGCAAGGGCTTCGGCGGCATCCTCGGCGTCGGCGGCGGCTCGTCCCGCCCGCCGCGGCTGCTGCGCCTGGCCTACCAGCCCGCCAAGGCCGCCAAGAAGGTCGCGCTGGTCGGCAAGGGCATCACGTTCGACTCCGGCGGCATCTCCCTCAAGCCCGCCGCGAACATGGACCACATGACCTCGGACATGTCCGGCGCGGCAGGCGTGCTCGCGTCCGTGGTGCTGGCGGCGAAGCTGAAGTACCCGCTGGAGGTCGTCGCGCACATCCCGCTGGCGGAGAACCTGCCGTCCGGGACGTCGTACCGCCCGGGCGACGTGCTGACCATGTACGGCGGCAAGACGGTCGAGGTGCTCAACACCGACGCCGAGGGCCGTCTGGTGCTGGTCGACGCGATGGTCCGCGCGGCGGAGGAGAACCCGGACTACCTGATCGAGACGTCCACGCTGACCGGCGCCCAGGTCGTCGCGCTCGGCAACCGCACGGCCGGCGTCATGGGCTCGGACGACTTCCGCGACCGCGTCGCGGCGATCATGCAGGCCACCGGCGAGAACGGCTGGGCGATGCCGCTGCCGGAGGAACTGCGCGCCGACCTCGACTCGCGCCTGGCCGACCTGGCCAACGTGACCGGCCACCGCTGGGGCGGCATGCTCGCGGCGGGCATCTTCCTGCGCGAGTTCGTCGCCGACGGCCTCGACTGGGTCCACATCGACATCGCGGGCCCGTCGTTCAACACGGGTTCGCCGTGGGGCTACACCGGCAAGGGCGGCACGGGCGTCCCGGTCCGGTCGATCGCCGCGGTGCTGGCCGACATCGCCGCCAACGGCTGAGGTCCGAAGCCGCTGAAGGCCACCATCACGGCATCCGGTGCCGTGATGGTGGCCTTCGGAGCATTCGAGGCCGGTTCGGGCACGGTGATCGAAATGTCGCTTTCGATGTGATCCGCGACACCGTACGGTGGCCGGGTGACGACCGAGCCGGTGGACCGCGCCTCCCCCGCCGAAATCGCCGCCGAGCACGACGAAGAACGGCCCGCGCGCCGGCTGTCGCCCGGCCCGGACCGCGTCGTCTACTTCGTCGCGCTGGCCGTGGCCGTGCTGGTGCTCAAGCAGGTCTTCTTCCCCTTCGCCAAGGGAAACCAGTTCTACCTGGTCCTCTTCCTCGGCGTGACGCTCCCGCTGGTCTTCCTCTGCTACCGCCCGCGGCTGCGCGGGCGGGACAACCCGGGCTGGACCGACTGGGCGCTCGCCGTCCTCGCCCTGGCCGTCGGCCTCTATCCCGTCCTCGTCGGTTATGACGACTTCCTGAACCGGCAGGGCATCCTGTCCCCGCTCGACATCGTCGCGGGCGCGCTCCTGCTGCTGCTGATCCTCGAAGCGACCCGGCGCACCACCGGGCTGGTCCTGCCGATCGTCTGCCTGCTCTTCCTGGCCTACGCCTACTACGGCGGCTACCTCCCGCAGAACTGGGGCATCGCGCACGCGGGCATCGACTTCAGCCAGATCGTCAACGCCCTCTTCAACGACGCGAGCGGCTTCTACGGCACGCCGCTGGACGTCGCGGCGAGCTACATCGTGCTGTTCACCCTCTACGGCGCCGTGCTCAACGCCTCCGGGGCCGGCCAGTTCTTCGTGGACATCTCCTTCGCCGCCTTCCGCCGGTCGCGGACGGCGCCGGGCCGCACGACCGTCCTGTCCGGCTTCTTGCTCGGCACGGTCTCCGGTTCGGGCACCGCGACCGCCGTCAGCCTCGGCTCGATCACCTGGCCGATCCTGAAGAAAGCCCGCTACCCCAGGGAAAACGCGGGCGGGCTGCTCGCCGCGTCCGGGATCGGCGCCATCCTTTCGCCGCCGACGCTGGGCGCCGCGGCGTTCATCATCGCCGAGTACCTGCAGACGTCGTACCTGAAGGTGCTGATCTGGGCGACCGTCCCGACGCTGCTCTACTACCTCGGCATCGTGTTCGCGATGGAGGCCGACGCGCGGCGGTTCAAGGCCGAGGCCGTCGACGTCCCGCACGGGAATCCGTGGCGGCTGCTGCGCACCGGCGGCTACCACTTCCTGTCGCTGGCGATCATCGTCGTGTTCCTCGCCCTGGACATCCCGCCGTTCGCCGCGGTCGTCTACGCCACCGGCGTCGCCGCGCTGTTCGCGTTGCTCGCCCGGCGTCACGACGTGCGCGGGTGGGCCAGGGACATGGTCGACGCGCTCTCGGCGGGCGTGCGCGGGGCGCTGCCGGTGATCGCGGTGTGCGCGGCCGCCGGGGTGATCACCTCGACCATCACCAAGACCGGCCTCGGCCTCGAACTCGCCGACGCGCTGGTGGAGCTGGCCGGCGCGCTCACCGACAACGGCACGGTGATCCTCGTTCTCACCGTGCTGCTCTCGGCGATCGCCGTCGGCGTGCTGGGGCTCGCGGTGCCCGTCACGGCCAGCTTCATCATCGCCTGGGTCGTGATCGGCCCGGCGCTGGAAACCCTCGGCGTCGCCGACGCCGAACGCGCGATGTTCATCTTCTACTACGCCGTGCTGTCGGAGGTGACCCCGCCGACCGCGCTCGCCGCGGTGGCCTCGGCGGCGATCACCGGCGGCTCGGTGCTCGGCACGATGTGGCAGTGCTGGAAGTACACGCTTCCGGCGTTCCTGGTGCCGATCGCCTTCGTGCTGACCGACAACGGCGCCGCGCTGCTGCTGGAGTCCGACCCGCTCACCGTGCTGTGGGTGGCGGCGGTCTCCGCGGTCGCCGTCGCCGCGCTGGCCGTGGTGACCGGGGGCTGGCTCTTCGGGCCGGTCAGCCTGCCGGTGCGGCTGCTGTTCGTGCCCACCGCCCTGTGCCTGCTCTACCTGGAGCCGGTGCCGATCGCGATCGGCGCCGCGTGCGGGGTGGCCGGCCTGCTCGCCCATGCCGTGATCAAGAGGAGGACAGCATGAAACGCGCACTCGCCGCCGCCGCGGTGCTCGCCTTGGCCGTCACCGGCTGCGGCGGGAAGCAGCAGACCGACCAGGCCGCGCCCGGCGGGACACAGTCCTGCGAAGCGGGCGAAGGCCGGATCACCATCGCCACCGGCAACAGCGGCGGCGTGTACTACGTGCTGGGCGGCGGTCTGGCCCAGCTGATCAGCAGCAACACGAAGCTGCGCGCGACAGCCGCGGAGACCGGCGCGTCGGTGCAGAACATCCAGCAGCTGGTCGCGGGCAACTACGACGTCGCGTTCTCGCTGGCCGACACCGCGGCGGACGCGGTCAACGGCAAGGGTGCCTTCGACGGCAAGCCGCAGAAGGTCCAGGCACTGGCCCGGATCTACCCGAACTCGACGCAGGTGCTGGTCCGCACGGACGCGGGCATCAACAGCGTCGCGGACATGAAGGGCAAGCGCATCTCGACCGGCTCGCCGAAGTCGGGCACCGAAGTGATCGCGAACCGCCTGCTGCAGGCGGCGGGCCTCAAGGACGGCGACGTCCAGGCCCAGCGCCTCGACCTGGCCAAGACCGCGGACGGCATGAAGGCGGGCACCCTCGACGGCCTGGTCT
This sequence comes from Amycolatopsis melonis, assembly GCF_040064235.1. Classification (NCBI taxonomy): domain Bacteria; kingdom Bacillati; phylum Actinomycetota; class Actinomycetes; order Pseudonocardiales; family Pseudonocardiaceae; genus Amycolatopsis; species Amycolatopsis melonis. The sequence goes on along the minus strand of NZ_JBDZYD010000025.1, from coordinate 19,244 downwards.
GGTCCGGCGGCCTGCCGACCGCGCAGATCACCGACATCACCACGGCACTCAAGGGCAAGGTGAAGTTCCTCGACATCACCCCGCTGCTGCCGAAGCTGAAGCAGGTCAACCCGGTGTACGACACGGGCTCGATCCCGGCGGCGGCCTACGGGCAGCCGTCGGACGTGCCGACGGTCGTGGTCCCCAACCTCCTGCTGGTACGCAACGACTTCCCGGCGGGCAACGCGTGCGCGATCACGAAGCTGATCTTCGACAAGCAGGCGGAGCTGGCCAAGGTCCACCCGGCGGCCAAGGAGATCAGCAGGCAGCTGGCCACGCAGACCGACCCGGTCCCGCTGCACCCCGGCGCGAAGCAGGCACTGGGCTAGGCGCTCTGCTGGAGCATCCCATGTGGCCTTGGCGAGCCACCTTATTGCTGACCTACGTTTTGCGGGGAACCGTGGCCCGGGTGCGGTCGGAGGGTGGTGCGGTGTCTTGAATGACTCATTCAGGTCTTCGGAGGTCCTGAATGAGTCATTCAAGACGCTGAGGTGAGCCAGGCCGCCCGCGCCGGGCCTGCGCTCTGCCCGTCGGGGGGCAGTAGGTCACCAATTGGCCGTTCGCCTTGGGTCGGCGCGGGCTGAAAGGGACGTTCCTGGCGTCTGACGCGATGAAAGTCCCTTTCATCGCACCGGACGAGACGAAAGGGCCTTTCAGCTCACCCGGGCGCGAAGCAGGCACTGGGCTAGGCGCTCTGCTGGAGCAGCCGCAGGTGCTGCTCCAGCACCGCCCGCACCGAGTCGTGGACGGTCGAGCCGAGCACCGGGTCGACCTCCACCACGTGCCCCCGCGCGTACAGCAGCACCGCCGGGTCGGACAGCACCAGCACGTCGTCGACGACCCGCAGTTCCGCGGTGCCCAGCAGCCGCGGGAAGACGACGTCGGCGGGCAGCCCGTCGCACGTCAGCAGGAACTCCCGGTGCGGCAGCCGGACGCCCAGCCGGGCCTCGGCGGCGTCGACGGCCCGCGGGGACGCCGGGGGCGGTGCCGTGCGCAGCCCGCGTAACCGCAGGATCTCTCCGACGAGGTCGGACCACGATCCCGTGTCCGGCGGAAATCTCCGAAAAAGTGCGGCCACGAGCGCGTCCGCGCAGACGCCCGCCCACTCCCCCAGGCCGAGCGGGTCGGCGCCGGCGGCCAGCCGGGGCGCCAGCGTCCGGGACGCCGCCAGCGAGGCCACGTCCGGGAGTGCCTGACGCCCGGCCAGGGAAGCCCATTCCCGCAGGTCACCGCGGGCGACCGCGGCGCGGAGCCGGTCCGGGCGGGAGGGCGCGACGACCTGGGCGACCGGCGCGAGCGGGGTCCCGTCGAACCCCGAGACCGGCCGGGCGAGGTACGCCACGTGCGCGCGTTCCTCGGCGTCGAGGTCCAGGGGCGGGAGCGCGGCGGCCCAGTCCGGACGTTCGCCGCGGGCCTCGAAGAGCATCTCCCAGGCGCGGGCCGCCACCGCCGAGGGCACCAGCGCGGTGACCGGCCGTCCGGTGCGGGCCTGCCACTGCCGGACCAGGCGATCGGCGTCCGCGGCCGCCCCGGATGCCGCCAGCAGCAGGGCCGCGTGGCCGATGCGGGCGTCGGCGTCGCCGGTCAGCACGTCGCGGACCGCGGCCTCCAGGTACGCGTCGCGGTCCACCTAGACCTGGCCGCGCTTCTTCCGCTCGGTGTACTCGCGCATGCGCTTCGGGTAGCCGACGCGTGCCACCTCGTAGACCGGGATGGACCGGCGGTGGCCGAACTGCTGCGCGGCCTCCAGGCTGCCGATGCGGCGGCGGGTCCATTCGCCGTCGTGGGCGATCAACACCACAGTGGTGTCGGTGACGTTCGTCTTCGGCTCCACATAGGCCTCGACCCCGCGCCGGGTGGCGGCCCATTCCTCGAGGTGGCGGGTGTCCTCGGAGCTGGCTTTCCGCAGCGTGCCGGCCCGCTGACCCCCCTTGGCCCGCCTGCGCAGCGAGTCGAAGAGCCCCACCTCGACCACCTTCCCTCCCGAGAGATTCACCACTCATTATCCGGATGTCCGCGTGTGGTCGGCGTCGCACACCCGGCTAGGTCGCAGCCTCGTTCGGCGTAGTGACAAGATGGCGGATGTCGCGCGCGCGGTTATACCGGGCGCGCGCGGCGACAGAGCATCACCCCACCGCTTGCCGAGGAGTTATTGAAGTGACCGACACCTCCGCCGACCTTGTGATCCTGGGAGGCGGATCGGGCGGCTACGCCGCGGCTTTCCGCGCGGCCGAGCTGGGCCTTTCCGTCACGCTGATCGAGAAGGACAAGCTGGGCGGGACGTGCCTCCACCGGGGCTGCATCCCGACCAAGGCCCTGCTGCACGCCGCCGAGGTCGCCGACGAGACCCGTGAAGCCGAGGCGGTCGGCGTCAAGGCCGCCTTCGAGGGCATCGACATCGCCGGGGTCAACAAGTACAAGGACGGCATCATCGCCCGCCTGTACAAGGGCCTGCAGGGCCTGGCCAAGGCGCACAAGGTGAACCTCGTCGAGGGCAGCGGCACGTTCGTCGGCGGCACGACCGTCGAGGTGGACGGCACCCGCTACACCGGCAAGAACGTCATCCTCGCCACCGGCTCGTACTCGCGCACGCTGCCCGGCCTGGAGCTCGGCGGCCGCATCATCGCCAGCGAGCAGGCGCTCGCGCTCGACTACGTCCCCAAGAAGGTCGTGGTGCTCGGCGGCGGCGTCATCGGCGTCGAGTTCGCCAGCGTCTGGGCCTCCTTCGGCGTCGACGTCACCATCGTCGAGGCCCTGCCGCGGCTGGTCCCGAACGAGGACGAGTTCGCGTCCAAGCAGCTCGAGCGCGCCTTCCGCCGCCGCAAGATCGCCTTCAAGACCGGCGTGAAGTTCACCGGCGCGAAGCAGGACGACAACGGCGTGAGCGTCTCGCTGGAGTCGGGCGAGACCCTCGAGGCCGACCTGCTGCTGGTCGCCGTCGGCCGCGGGCCGAACTCGGCGGGCCACGGCTACGAGGAGGCCGGCGTCAAGATCGAGCGCGGGTTCGTCCTCACCGACGAGCGGCTGCGCACGAACCTGCCGAACGTCTACGCCGTCGGCGACATCGTCCCGGGCCTGCAGCTCGCGCACCGCGGCTTCCAGCAGGGCATCTTCGTCGCCGAGGAGATCGCCGGGCTGAACCCGCGCGTGATCGACGAGAGCGGCATCCCGCGGGTCACCTACTCGCACCCGGAGGTCGCGTCGGTCGGGCTGACCGAGTCGCAGGCCAAGGACAAGTACGGCGCGGGCGTCACGACGTTCACCTACGACCTCGGCGGCAACGGCAAGAGCCAGATCCTCAAGACCTCCGGTGGGGTGAAGCTGGTCAAGGCGCCGGACGGCCCGGTCGTCGGCGTGCACATGGTGGGCGACCGCGTCGGCGAGCTGATCGGCGAAGCGCAGCTGATCTACAGCTGGGAGGCCTTCCCGGAGGACGTCGCGCCGCTCATCCACGCCCACCCGACCCAGACCGAGGCCCTCGGTGAAGCGTTCCTTGCCCTCGCGGGCAAGCCGCTGCACGTGCACAGCTGACGTCTCACCAGCAGAATCCAGACCACGCAGAACTTGGAAGAGGAGTCAGCGAACGATGGCCTACTCCGTCACGTTGCCGGAGCTCGGGGAGAGCGTCACCGAAGGCACCGTCACCCGGTGGCTTAAGCAGGAGGGCGACACTGTCGAGGTCGACGAGCCGTTGCTCGAGATCTCGACCGACAAGGTCGACACCGAGGTGCCCTCCCCGGTGGCGGGCACGGTCGTGAAGATCAGCGCCCAGGAGGACGAGACCGTCGAGGTCGGCGGCGAGCTCGCCGTGATCGACGACGGCACCGGCGGGGTGCCCGAGTCCTCCGCCCCGGCGCAGGAAGAGCCCGAGCAGCCTTCGCAGCCGGAGCCGCAGGCCCAGGCCGAGGAGAGCGCGCCGAGCAAGCCCGACACCGCGCCGGCCTCCGGTGGCGAGGGCACCGAGGTGAAGCTGCCCGAGCTGGGCGAGAGCGTCACCGAGGGCACCGTCACGCGGTGGCTGAAGCAGGTCGGCGACACCGTCGAGGTCGACGAGCCGCTGCTGGAGATCTCGACCGACAAGGTCGACACCGAGGTGCCGTCGCCAGTGGCGGGCACGGTGCTGGAGATCCGCGCGGGCGAGGACGAGACCGTCGAGGTCGGCGGCGTCCTGGCCGTGATCGGCGACGCGAACGCGGCGCCGAAGGCCGAAGCCAAGCCGGAGCCGAAGCCCGAGCCCAAGCCGGAACCGAAGCCGGAGCCCAAGCCCGAGCCGGTCCAGCAGCAGGCCAAGCCCGAGCCGAAGCCGGAGCCCACGCCGGCTCCGCAGGCCGCCCCGGCGGCGGCCGCGACGCAGTCGGCCCCGGCCGCCGCGGCGAAGGACGGCTCGGCCGACGGCCCGTACGTCACGCCGCTGGTCCGCAAGCTGGCCGCCGAGCACGGCATCGACCTTTCGACGCTGACCGGCAGCGGCGTCGGCGGCCGGATCCGCAAGCAGGACGTCCTGGCCGCGGCCGAGGCGAAGCAGAAGCAGCAGGCGCCGGCCCCGGCCGCCGCTCCGGCTGCCGCTGCCTCGTCGGCGCCGTCCGCCCCGCGGGCCGCCGCGGTGTCCCCGGAGGTCCAGGCACTGCGCGGCACCGTGCAGAAGGCGAGCCGGATCCGCCAGATCACGGCCACCAAGACCCGCGAGTCGCTGCAGGTCTCCGCGCAGCTCACGCAGGTGCACGAGGTCGACGTCACGAAGATCGCCAAGCTGCGCCAGCGCGCGAAGGCGGCCTTCAAGGAGCGCGAGGGCGTCAACCTGACGTTCCTGCCGTTCTTCGCGAAGGCCACGGTCGAGGCGCTCAAGCAGCACCCGAACGTCAACGCGTCCTACAACGAGGAAACGAAGGAGATCACCTACCACGGCGCCGTGCACCTGGGCATCGCGGTGGACACCGAAAAGGGTCTCCTCTCGGTCGTCATCCACGACGCGGGCGAGCTGAGCCTGGCCGGTCTCGCGCACCGCATCGCCGACCTGGCGGCGCGGGCCCGTGCCAGCCAGATCAAGCCGGACGAGCTGACCGGTGGCACGTTCACCATCACGAACATCGGCTCGAACGGCGCGCTGTTCGACACGCCGATCATCGTGCAGCCGCAGTCGGGCATGCTCGGCACCGGCGCGGTCGTCAAGCGCCCGGTGGTCATCACCGACGCCGACGGCAACGACACGATCGCGATCCGGTCGATGGTGTACCTCCCGCTGACCTACGACCACCGCCTGGTGGACGGGGCCGACGCGGGCCGCTTCCTGACGACGATCAAGCAGCGTCTGGAAGAGGGCAACTTCGAGGACGAGCTCGGCCTCTGAGCAACTGAAAGCCTCTGAAGGCCACCATCAGGGCGTCTGACGCCCTGATGGTGGCCTTCGGAGCATCCGGGGCATTCGGGAAGGGACCGGGGATGGCGGAGCCGACGTGGTTCGCCGCGCACCGCGACGACGTCTCGGTCGTCGCGGACGACGGCCACTGTCACCTGGCGCACAACGCCGATGTGCCGCGTGTCCTGGCTTCGACGATCAAGGTCGTCCACCTGCTCGCCTACACCACCGCGGTCGCCGAGGGGCTCGATCCGGCCGAGCCGGTCCGGGTCGGCGACTGGGACGCCTGGCACCCCTTCGAGGGCGACGGCCCGCGGGGCGCGGGTGCCCACCACCGGGCCCTGACGGCGCTGGGCGTCGGCTGCGACGAGTTCGGCGTCGCCCGCGACCCGGAACAGCGCGTCCCGCTGGACGCGATCGCCACGGCGATGATCACCGAAAGCGACAACGCCGCCCCCGACTACCTGCGGGCCCGCCTCGGCGACGACGCACTGCGGGCCGCGGCGGCGGACGGCGGCTGGGCCGGCGCGGACCTGCGGTGGTTCTGCGGCGAAACGCTGCGTTCGTACTTCCCCGGCGAGGGCGACCTGACCGCCCGGTTCACCGCCGATCCCGCGTTCCGGCGGGAAGTCCTGGACCGCGTCCGGGGCGAGCCGGTTTCCGATGCGGCGGAGTGGGCCTGGACACAGGGCACCGCGCACGGCACCGCCGCGCAGCTGTTCGCCTTCCACCGCCACCTCGCCACCGCGGACACCCCGGCCGCCCGGCTCGCGCGCCGGAAGCTGGGCGCCACCGCGCGGTACGAGGGCGAGCCCGTGCTGTTCAAGGGCGGGGTCCTGCCGCGCAGCCGCGGGTTCGGCCTGTCCACGGGCGGGGCGACGATCGCGATGTTCTACACCGGCACGGACTTCCCGGACGTCCCGCTCGCCCCGTTCGGCGTGGCGATCCTGTCCGACCTGGCCGCGTTCGCGCGGGACCTGGGCGTGCGCCCGGAACCGGGATGGGCCACGATCGGACCATGCGAGTACTGATCGCCGGCGCGAGCGGCTTGATCGGGTCGGCGCTCGGCGACCGCCTGCGGCGCGAGGGTCACGAAGTCCGGCGCCTGGTGCGGCGGGAGGCCCGCGAGGGCGGCGAATTCCGCTGGGATCCGCCGTCGGGCACCATCGCGAGCGGCGCGTTCGAGGGCGTCGACGCCGTCGTGAACCTGGGCGGCAAGCGGCTGTTCCCCGGCCGGTGGAGCGCGATGCGCAAGCAGCAGCTCACCGACAGCCGGGTCGAGCCGACCGAGGTGCTCGCCGAAGCCGTCGCCGAACACGGCGTCGGCGTGCTGGTCAACGCGTCCGCGGTCGGCTACTACGGCAACGCCGGGTCGTCCATTGTGGACGAGTCGGCGCCGCGCGGGCGCGGTTTCCTCGCCGAGCTGTGCGAAGCGTGGGAAGGGGCGACGGCCGCGGCCGGGGACGCCCGCGTGGTCAAGATCCGGACCGGGCTGGTGCTGTCGGCGCGGGGCGGGCTGTACGGGCTGCTGCGCCCGCTGTTCCGGCTGGGCCTGGGCGGGCGGCTCGGCTCCGGCCGCCAGTACATGCCGTGGATCTCCCTCGACGACGAGGTCGGCGCGATCGTCCACGTCCTGACGCATGAAGACGTCTCCGGGCCGGTGAACCTGACCGGGCCGGAGCCGGTGACGAACGCGGAGTTCACCCGGGCCGTCGGCCGTGCGCTGCACCGGCCCGCGCCGTGGTGGGTGCCGGGGATCGCGCTCAAGGCCGCGCTCGGCCAGGCGGGCGAGGAGATGGCGCTGTACGGGCAGCGGGCCGTCCCGGCCGCGCTGGAGCACTCGGGCTACGCGTTCCGGCACCGCACGCTGGCCGGCGCGCTCGCGGCGGCATGACCGTCCCGCTCAAGCGCTGGCTCGTCGTCGGGTTCGCGCTGGCCGCCGCCTTCTTCGCGCTCGGGCTCGGCGTCGCCCGGCAGCCGCTGACGCTCGACGCCCAGGTCGCGAACGCCCTCCACGGCGTCTACACGCAGCCGCTCGGGCGGGTGGCGGAGATCGGCAGCGACATCCTCGGCCCGGTGCTGCCGTACGTCCTCGGCGTGGCGCTGCTCGCGCTGGCGCTGCGACGGCGGGCCTATCTCGGGTTGTGCGTCCGGCTGGCTGTCGTGCTGCTGCTGTGCCGGCTGACGAGCCTGGTGTTCAAGCCGGTCTTCCTGCGGGAACGTCCGCGTGACTACCCGGACCTGAGTTACCCGAGCGGGCACGTGACGGCGGTGGCGAGCACCGGGTTCGTGCTCCTGCTGCTGTGCGCGTGGCTGTGGCCGCACCTGGTGAAACGGGTGGCGGTGGCCGTGGCGGCCGCGGTGGTGCTGGCGGCGGCCTGCCGGGTCGTGCTCGGGGTGCACTGGGTCACCGACACGATCGGCGCAGTGCTGGCGGTGACCGGTGTCGGGCTGCTCTCAGCATGTGCCTTGCGGCTGCTTCCCCCGGGTGACCGGCGTAGCCTCGACGGGTGAGTTCTTCCCGTACCTGCCGCGCCAGCGCCGAGCCCGTCGACGTCCGGGAGCTCGGCACGATCGACTACACCGAAGCCTGGGAGCTCCAGCGCAGCTTCCTGACGGCCCGTGCGGACGGCACCGCACCGGACACGATGCTCCTGCTGCAGCACCCGTCGGTGTACACCGCGGGCAAGCGCACCGAGCCGGCGGACCGGCCGGTGGACGGCACCCCGGTGATCGACGTCGACCGCGGCGGCAAGATCACCTGGCACGGTCCCGGCCAGCTGGTCGGCTACCCGATCGTCAAGCTCGCCGACCCGATCGACGTCGTGCACTATGTGCGGCGCCTGGAGGAGGCGCTGATCCACGTGTGCGACCAGCTGGGCGTGCACAGCGGCCGCGTGGAGGGCCGCAGCGGCGTGTGGATCCCGGCGGACGACCGCGGCATCGAGCGGAAGATCGCAGCCATCGGCATCCGCGTCCAGCGCGGCGTGACGATGCACGGCTTCGAGCTGAACTGCAATGCGGACCTGTCGGCGTTCGACGCCATCGTCCCGTGCGGCATCCGCGACGCGGGCGTGACGTCGCTGTCGTACGAGCTGCAGCGCGACGTGACGGTGGAGGCGGTGCTGCCCCTGGCCCGCGACGCGGTCCTGGCGGCCCTGGAAGGCGAGCTGCCGGTGAGCGAGGACCGCTGGCTCCCCCGCCCCGAGGCTCCCCAGGCCCCCGGCGTCACCTTCGCCCTCCAGAACTGAAGTCCGTGAATGCCACATTGAGGGACTTGAAGTCCCTCAATGTGGCATTCACGGCGTTCGGGGCCCGGAACTGTCGGTACCCTCCGCTAGCCTGGAAATCGGGGGCTGCTCAGTCCAGCTGGGGCGCGACCTCGGCGGCGACCAGCTCGATCTGGTCCACATCGGACAGATCGAGCAGCTGCAGGTAGAGCCGCGTGATGCCGGTCTTCTCCCGCCACTGCCCGATCCGCTCGACGACCTCGGCGGGCGACCCGGCCAGGCCGTTGGCCTTCAGCTCGTCGACGTCGCGCCCGAGGACCGACGCCCGCTGCGCGACCTCCGCGTCGGACCGGCCGACCGCGATCACCAGCGCCGCCGAGCGCAGGATCTCCTTGGGGTCGCGGCCGATCTCCCTGGCCGCCTCGTCGACGCGGGCGAACTGGGCCGCCGCCGTCTCGGCGTCGACGAAGGGCAGGTTGAACTCGTCGGCGAACCGGGCGGCCAGTGCCGGGGTGCGCTTCTTGCCGCCGCCCCCGACGATCACCGGCGGCGCCGGGGACTGCGCCGGCTTCGGCAGCGCCGGGGAGTCCTTGAGCGTGTAGTACTGCCCGGAGAACGAGTACGTCGAGCCCACCGGCGTCTTCCACAGGCCGGTGACGATCTCGAGCTGCTCGGCGTAGCGGTCGAAGCGCTCCTTCAGCGGCGGCAGCGTCAGGCCGTACGCCTCGTGCTCGGCGTCGTACCAGCCGGAGCCGAGGCCGAACTCGACGCGGCCGCCGGACATCTGGTCGACCTGCGCGACCGAGATGGCCAGCGGGCCGGGGTGCCGGAACGTCGCCGCGGTGACGAGCGTGCCGAGCCGGATCCGGCTGGTCTCGCGGGCCAGGCCGGCCAGGGTGATCCACGCGTCGGTGGGGCCGGGCAGGCCGTCGGCCGAGCCCATCTTCAGGTAGTGGTCGCTGCGGAAGAACGCGTCGTACCCGGCGGCTTCGGTCGCCTTGGCGACGCGCAGCAGGTCGTCGTAGCTGGCCCCCTGCTGGGGCTCGGTGAAGATCCTCAAGTCCACGAAGATCAGCCTATAGAGACATCCGGTTCCGTGCGCCGCAGGCGGACCAGCATGCGGACGATGACGTCCTCGATCTGGGCCCCGACCTTCTTCGGGTCGGGCGAGCTGGCGATTTCGGTCGCCGCGCTGGACAGCGCGCCGAACAGCAGCCGGGCGGTGACCTCGACCGGGACCGGCTCGACCTCGCCCGCGTCGATCAGCGACTGCAGGCCCGAGCGCACGAGCCCGAAGCTGCACCGCTCCTCGGCCTCGCGCCAGCGTTCCCAGCCCATCACGACCGGCGCCTCGTGGATGGCGATCCGCTGGTAGGCGGGGTCGAGGCAGGCGCGGATGAACGCGTTGAGCCCGGCCAGCGCCCGTTCCCACGGGGTGCCGTCGCCGTTGACGATCTTGTCGAGCCGGTCGTAGACGAGGCTTTCGACCTGGTCGAACGCGGCTTCGAAGAGCGCCTGCTTGCCGCTGAAGTGGTGGTAGAGCGCGCCCTTGGTGACGCGCGCGCGTTTGGCGATCTCGTCGAGGGAGGTACCCGCGTAACCGCGTTTGGTGAACAGTTCGACCGCGCTGTCGACCAGCGCGGACCGCGTCGACTCGGAGTAGTCGAGTCGTCTGGACCTCATTGTCGCCACCTTCACAACTTTACGCCCGGAGGATCTCTCCATACTCATGGTATGTTCGCCGTGTCAGGTCCGTACCGGGAGTATGCCGCAGACCCGCGGTATGACCCGGGCCACGGAAGGGGAGCCACACGATGAGCTGGACCGACTTCTACCGGCGCCAGGAGATCCTCGAAGCCGCCGTGCGCCGCGCGGCCCGGAACCCGGGCGCGCCGTTGCCGCTGGCCGAGGTCCCGGGGGCCGAGGAGCACTTCGGCAGCGAGGAAAACCTCCTGGCCGCCCTGCAGTACCAGTGGACGCGGACGCTGAGCGGCCGCCTGCGCGCCGAGGTCGCCGACCCGGACGACGCCGACGGTCTCGGAGACAACGTCGACGCCGTCACCCGCGCGTGGCAGGCCGCCGCGGCGGAACACGCCGACCTGCGCGCGGTCCTCGACGGCGCGTACGAGCGGCACGCCTCGCTGCGCCGCATGCACGAGGGCGAGCTGCGGATGCTGGCCGTCACGGCCGGGCTGGCCGACCCGCGCGAGCCGGCCGACGAGATCGTCAAGGTGGGCCACGCGTTCGAAGCACTGCTGCGCACCGGCCGCGAAGAGCCTGTCCGCCGGCGTCCGATGATCGGACACCTGCGCCGGTTGCTCGCGCCCAGTGCATAAACGGAGTTAAGTGTCACCATGACGCAGCGCTGGACCGAAGCCGACATCGCCGACCAGAGCGGCCGGACCGTCCTGGTCACCGGCGCGAACTCCGGGCTCGGCCTGCGCACCGCCCAGGTGCTCGCGGGCAAGGGCGCCCGCGTGCTCCTCGCCTGCCGTTCCGCCGAGCGCGGCGCGAAGGCCCTCGACCAGGTCCGCGCGGTGGCCGCGGGCGCCGGACCCGAGCTCGTCCCACTGGACCTGAGCGAGCTCGCGTCGGTGCGCGCGGCGGCCGCGTCGGTGCGGGAACGCACCGGCGACGCGCTGGACGTGCTGGTCAACAACGCCGGCGTGATGGCAACCGCCCGCGGCCGCACGGCCGACGGGTTCGAGCTGCAGCTCGGCACCAACCACCTCGGCCACGCGGCGCTGACGTGGCTGCTGATGCCTGCCCTGCGCGGCGGCAAGCACGCCCGGATCGTCACGCTGTCGAGCCTCGCGGCGGTCGGCGCCCGCATCCACCTCGACGACCCCAACGGCGAGCACCGCCGCTACAACCCGGCGGCGGCGTACGGCCAGTCGAAGCTCGCCAACCAGGTGTTCGCGCTGGAACTGGCGCGGCGGCTGCGCGGCGAAGACGTCATCAGCGTCGCCGCCCACCCCGGCTACACCGCGACCGGGCTCGGCAGCGGCATGGCGCGCTCGTACACGAACCCGATCCTCCGCTCGGTGATCGCGGGCGGGCACCGGATCGGCGAAACGCTGTTCGCGCAGAACGTCCGCCAGGGCACGCTCCCGCAGCTGTACGCGGCGACGGCGGACGGCGTCGGCAACGGCGACTACATCGGTCCGGGCGGCCTCGGCGGCGTCCGCGGCTACCCCGTGAAGCTGCGCCCGCTGGCCGCCGCGCGCAGCGAGTCGCTGGGCACCCGGCTGTGGGACGTCACCGCGGAGCTGACCGGCGTCACCCCCGACCCGGCCTAGCCCGAACGGGCGTACGGTTGAGGGCGTGAGTGCTGCTCCTGAGGGCCGGAAGCTGTTGCGCCTGGAAGTGCGCAACAGTGAGACGCCGATCGAGAAGAAGCCGTCGTGGATCAAGACGCGGGTGCGGATGGGCCCGGAGTTCACCGAACTCAAGGGTCTGGTGCGGCGTGAGGGTTTGCACACGGTCTGTGAAGAGGCCGGGTGTCCCAATATCTACGAATGCTGGGAGGATCGGGAAGCGACGTTCCTGATCGGCGGGGATCAATGCACCCGGCGGTGTGATTTCTGCCAGATCGATACCGGTAAGCCTGCCGCGTTGGATCGCACCGAGCCGCGCAAGGTCGCGGAGTCCGTGCAGGCCATGGGTTTGCGGTACTCGACGGTGACTGGTGTGGCGCGGGATGACCTGCCCGATGGTGGCGCGTGGCTGTATGCGGAGACGGTGCGGCAGATTCATGCGTTGAATCCGGGTACGGGTGTGGAGTTGCTGATTCCGGATTTCAATGCGGATCCGGAGCAGCTGGCGGAGGTTTTCGGGTCGCGGCCGGAGGTTCTTGCGCACAACGTGGAGACAGTTCCGCGGATTTTCAAGCGTATTCGTCCGGGATTCCGGTACGCTCGGTCCCTGGAAGTGATCACGGCTGCGCGTGAGGCCGGATTGGTGACGAAGTCCAATCTGATCCTCGGGATGGGGGAGACCCCGGACGAGGTGGCTCCGGCGATGCGGGACCTGGTCGACGCGGGGTGCGAGATCCTGACGATCACGCAGTATCTGCGTCCGTCGCCGCGGCATCATCCGGTGGACCGGTGGGTCAAGCCGGAGGAGTTCGTGGAGCACTCGCAGGCTGCGGAGGCGATGGGCTTCGCCGGTGTGATGGCCGGGCCGCTGGTGCGCTCGTCGTACCGCGCGGGACGCCTGTACGCCCAGACCAAGGCCCACCGCGGCGAAGTCCTCCCGGAGAACCTGGCCCACCTGGCCGCCGAAGGGCCCGCCGCCCAGGAAGCCGCGTCCCTGCTGGCGAGGTGACGCACGTCACTCGACGGTCCTTAAAGGATCGGTAAAGTGGATCGCATGGCCCTGGTTTCGGACCTTCTGAGCTGGCTGCAAGGACTCCCGGAACCGGGACTCGTCGCGGCGACCGGCGGCCTGGTGTTCGCCGAATGCACGATCGGGCTGGGTTTCCTGGCCCCGGGCGAATCCGGGCTGCTCGTCGCGGCGACGACGGCGAACACGGTCCCGCGCTTCTTGGTGCTGTGGCTGGTGGTGACGTTGTGCGCAACAGCGGGCGACGCACTCGGCTACACGATCGGCCGCCGCTTCGGACCGCGCCTGCGCGAGACGAAACTGATCCGCAAGTACGGCCTCGACGCCTGGGACAAGGCCACCGGAGTCTTGGAACGCCGCGGCGCCTGGGCGGTGTTCTTCGCCCGGTTCCTCCCGGTGATCCGCACGCTGACCCCGGCAGCGGCGGGCACCTCGGGCCTGCCGTTCCGCAAGTTCCTCCCCGCCGCCGCGGCGGGCGCGTTCTGCTGGTCCCTGGTCCACATCAGCATCGGCGCGGCCCTGGGCGAAGCGGCAAAGCGCATCGAAGGCGCCCTGAACACGGGCGGCTTGATCGTGGTCGCCGCACTGGCAGCGGTGGGAGTGTTCTTCTTGCTGCGCTTGAAGAAGCGCAAGGCCCTCGCGGCGGTCGAGACGCCGGAACCGGAACCCGAACGCGTCCCCTGACCGAGCGCGTCCCTGCCCGGCCCCACCTCAAGCGCCCCAAGGCCACCCGCGCTGCACCCCAGGCCGCCCTCGCCGCGCCCAACGCACCCGAGGCCACCCTCGCCGCGCCCAACGCCCCCTGGTGCGCGCGACGCACCCAACTCCCCAGGCCCCTCGCCGCGCCCAACCCACCCGAGGCCAACCCCCGCCGCACCCAACGCCGCCCTCGCCGCGCCCGACCCAAGCCCACGTTGGGGCGCCCGAACCCCCGACGCCCGCGAGGGTGCGGCCCGGTCCCCCGAGCCGCACCCTCCCGGCGTCAGCGGCGAGCGCGCACCGCCTTGCCGGTGACCCAGCCGATCAACCCGAGCGCCAGCAGTGCCCCGCCGGCGACGAACGGCCAGGACCCCACGCCCCCTCCGGGCGACGGCGGCGACGCCAGGTCGTACCCACCGAGCTTGCCCTGCGCCCGGTAAGCCGAACCCGGCAGCTTGTCGCCGTACAGCCGGTGCACCAGCTGCTGGTACCCCGCCACCGTCACCCCATCGCCGACCCGCTGCCGGGCCGGGTCGTTGAGCGGCAGCACGCGCCCCTCGTGTACCCGGTACCACGCGTTGACCTGCGGTTCGGTGAACACCAGCTCGCCGGCGGCCTGGGCAGGGAACGTCAGCTCCTCGGTGCCGGTCGTGAAGTTGGTCGCCGTCCAGCCGGACGCTTCGCGCGTCACCCACACGGTCGCCTGCCGCCCGCTCGACGCCTTCGCGCGCACCGCGTAGAAGCCGAACGACGCCGGTGCCGCTCCCGGGGTTCCCGCGACGAACGCCGGGTCCAGCGAATACACAGCCAGCGGCTCGCCGGCCACTTCGGGTGCCTGCGCAGCAGCGGCACGGGCGACGCCCGCCTGGCGGTCGAGCTGGCCGAAGAACGCCGAAAGCTGCGGCCCCGCCGAGGCGACCGCGGCCGCGACGTCGTCCTTCGGCGCTGCCGACGCCGTTCCGCCGAACCCGAACATCAGCGCCACCACCAGGACGGCACATCCACGGAACAGGTTCATGGTCACGCCCCGATCCGGTAGAGGGACTGGGCCCACTGGAACTGTCCATTGCGGACATAGCTCGAGTACGCCATCGCGCTGTAGCGCCGGCTGCTCGGCCACGGGTCGCCGTAGTACACGAGCCCGCTGCTGTCGTAGCCGTAGATGACCTGGGCGTGCCCGCCGCCCGCCGTCCAGTAGATGCCCGTCTCGATCGGGCGGCTGCCGCCGATTTCGCCCTGCACCGAAGCGAAACTGAGCGCGCCGGTCACCGTGCCGGGCCGCAGGCCGAGCGCCTGGTAGCCGCGCTGGACCCAGGTCAGCTCGCCGGGTTGGTTGGGGCACTGCGAGCCGGCCGGGTAGCCGCGGGAGTAGTCGCAGAACGTGTTCTGGCTGACGCCGGTGCCGTAGCCGAGGAACCGGGCGATGGTCAGGCCGCTCGCGGCCCAGCACCACTGGTTCTGCTCCTGGACCAGCTGGCTGATGGACAGCGTGGTGGCCGCCTCCGGCGCCGCGGCCGCGGGTGGGGCCAGCAGCGCGGCCAGCCCGGCACACAGCACACCGAGCGCCTTTGCTCGTCTGAAGTGCATTCGTTGCTCCTTGTCGGCAACAGGTGGGGACTTCGTGAGCTTCTCCCGTTGCCGCGCCGGGCAGTAATCCCAGCGGGGATAACACCGGCGTTATGCCGCCTACCGGACGACGGCGAGCCGCTCGCCGCACCACCGCGCGAAGTGCGGATTCCGGTGCCGGGACGCGGCATGCGCGACCTCCGCGCACCGGAACACGGCGTCGGTCACCGCCGTGCGGGCGTCGTCCTCGCGCGTCGCGAACAACAGCGTCGTCCACAGCGGGTCGCCTGCCAGCGGCAGCGCGAGCAGGCCCGGCGGCGGCGCCGAAGCCGCCTGCGCGAGGCAGACCGCGCCCTGGGCGATCAACGTCCCGGCCGTGCCCGCCTCCGACGTGAAGTGCCGCACGCGCGGCGTGAACCCGGCCGCCGCGCACGCCTGCACGAACCGCACGCGGACGCAGTTCTCGTGCGGCGGCGGCAGGATCCAGTCGCAGCCGGCCAGGTCGGCGAGTGCGACGGCACCGCCGCGGATCGCCGGATGCCCCTCGGCGATGCCGACGAAGATCGGCTCGGTGGCGAGCGTCCGCACGGCCAGGCCGGCGAAGTGGTGAGCTTCGGTGCCGTCGAACCGTTCCAGCAGGGCGACGTCGACCCGGCCGGTCGAGAGCAGCTTCAGCAGGGTGAGCGACGCGGGTTCGGCGTACGTCCGGACGTCGAGGTCCAGCTCCCCCAGCTCCTCGATGAACCGGCCGATGATCAGCAGCGGCACGTACCCGATCCGCAGCGTGCCGGGGCCGCTTTCGCCGTGCCGCCGCGCGGTGGCGACGAGGGCCTGCATGTCGGATAGCAGCGCGTCGGCGCGGGCGAGCACGAACCGGCCCAGCTCGGTGGGCCGCACGCCGCTGGGGCCGCGGACGAACAGCTCGCCGCCGAGGATCCGCTCGATCCGCTTGAGCTGGGCGGTGAGCGCGGGCTGGCTGACGCCGAGCACGGTCGCGGCGCGGCTCACGCTGCCGCCGTCCGCGACGGCGCGGACGGCCCTGAGATGGCGCAGCTCCAGCTCGGCCACCCCGGCAGGCTAACGCCAGGTGCGCGACCCGCACGACCTGCGAAAGTCGGGCTTACTACATTCGGCGGTATGAGTCTCGCGGATCTTCCCCGGCCGATCGGCTTCGTCCTCGGCGGTGGCGGCAGCCTCGGCGCCATGCAGGTCGGCATGCTGCGCGCGCTGACCGACGCCGGGGTGACGCCGGACCTGGCGGTCGGCACGTCGGTCGGCTCGCTCAACGCGGCCGTCCTCGCCCGCTTCGGCGGCGACGCCCTCGCGAGCCTGCGCAGCATCTGGGCGCACATGACGCGCGACGAGGCCTTCCCCGGCGGCGTGCTCAGCCGGGTCCGGATGCTGACGCAAAGCAAGACGCACCTGTTCCCCAACACCGGGCTGGCCGGGATCGTCGCCGAGCACCTCGGCGCCGAGACGCGGTTCGAGGACCTGGCGATCCCGCTGGGCGTCGTCACCACGCAGGTCGACACGGCCGAGCCGCTGCTGATCCGGTCCGGGCGGCTGCTCGAGCCGCTGCTGGCCAGCTGCGCGATCCCGGGAATCTTCCCGCCGGTGGAGCACGAGGGGCGGCTGCTGTACGACGGCGGGCTCGTCGCGAACGTCCCGATGCGGCAGGCGCTGACGATGGGCGCGAAGTCGCTGGTGGTGCTCGACTGCGCGTTCCCGGGCAAGATGCCGGGCGCGCCGCGGACGTTCGCCGAGGTGATGATGTTTACCGCGATGATCAGCATGCGCAACCAGGCGGTGCTGGAGGCGCCGCTGGCCGCGGCCGAAGTGCCGGTGCTGTATCTGCCGGGACCGGCACCCGTACGTGTGAACCCGCTGGATTTCGGGCACACGGAAACGCTGGCGGACGAGGCGTACACGGCGGCGCGGGAGTATCTGGAGGCGGTTTCGGTGGACGGGCCGGGACTTTACGGCGCACCGGGACTCGTCATCACGTGATCCGCGTCACGCCGATGCACCGATCCGCCGGTCAGGACGTCATCGCTATCGCGTAGTTTTGATGACGAATGCCCGCCGATCCCAATTCCCAAAAAGAGACAATATGCTCCCCAAGAAGATTTTACTTTCGGTGGCCGGAATCCTCGCCGGAGCACTGCTGCTTTCCGCCTGCTCGTCCGGTGACGACGGCGGTTCGCCCGCCGGTGGGGCGCCGGCGTCGGGGCCTGCCTCGGCGTCCGAGACGCCGGTCGCGGTGACGTTCGAGCCCGCGGGCGGCACCGGGGTGAACCCGGCGACGCCGATCGTCGTCAAGGCGGCCAACGGGAAGCTCGTCGACGTCACGGTGACCAACACCGCCAAGGGGAAGACGGTGGCCGGCACCCTCGCCCCGGACGGGTCGACGTGGACGTCGACCGAGCCGCTCGGCTACGGGGCGACGTACAAGATCGTCGCGCACGCCCAGGGCGCCAACGGGAAACCGGTCGAGCAGGACAACCAGATCACGACGCTGTCGCCGAAGAAGCAGGCGAACGCCAACCTGATCCCGGCCCCGTCCGCGGTGGCGAGCACGGGCGTCGGCGTGGGGCAGCCGATCGTGTTCAGCTTCGGCAAGATCGCCGTGAAGAACAAGGCGGCGGTGGAGAAGGCGCTGACGGTCGAGTCGACCCCGAAGCAGGAGGGCGGCTGGTACTGGATCGACGACTCGAACGTCCACTACCGGCCGAAGGAGTACTGGAAGGCCGGCACGACGCTCAAGGTGACGGCGAAGATCTACGGAGTCGATTTCGGAAACGGCGTGTTCGGCGCCGAGGACCGCACCGAGACGTACAAGGTGCACGATTCCTGGATCGCCAAGGCGGACGGCAACACCGAGCAGATGCAGATCTTCCACAACGGCCAGATGGTCAAGTCGATGCCGATCTCGATGGGCAAGGACGCAACACCCACCCATTTGGGCGCGCACGTCATTTCGGACAAGCAGGCGAACTACACGATGGATTCGTGCACGTACGGAGTCTGCCCGCCGGACCCGAAGGCGTACCGGTCCAACGAGAAGTGGTCGGAGCGCATTTCGAACGACGGCGAGTTCGTCCACGAGAACCCCAACAGCGTGAGCCAGCAGGGCAGCGCGAACGTGTCCCACGGGTGCATCAACCTGAACGACGCGAACGCCCAGTGGTTCTTCCAGAACATGGGATTGGGAGACGTCGTGGAGGTAACCAACTCAGGCGGCCCCCAGCTCCCGGTATGGGACCTGTACGGCGACTGGTCCAAGTCCTGGGCCGACTGGCAAGCCGGCTCGGCTCTCAAGTAGGTCCGGTTTCGGGTTCCGGGGCCAGGAGCTTCGCTCCTGGCCCCTTTCTCTTGCGCGGCTATGGAGTGATGCCCGTGGGATCACGGGTGATGCCCCTCCAGTCACGGGAGATGCCCGCGCAGTCACGGGAGATGCCCGCCTGATCACGCGGGAGGCCTCTTCCGTCACGCCAGTTCCGGCTTCCCGCGGGGGACTTGCGTGATCCGGGCGGGTTCGCCTGCTCAGGCGGTCGGCTGGCGTACCCGGAGGGTCGGTCCGCGTGCCTGGAGGGTCGGTTTGCGTGCCTGGAGGGTCGGTTTGCGGCTCTGGGCGGGCGGCCCGTCTTTCCGGGGTCGCCGGTTGGTGTGCTCGGGGGCGGGATTCGCGTGAGTGGGGACCGATCTCGCGTGATGGAGCCCGGAACTCGCGTGATTGGCCGCGGATCTCGCGTGCCCAGCGGGGCATCTCGCGTGACTGCACGGGCATCGCCCGTGATTGGAGAGGCATCATCCGTGACTGCGCGGGCATCACGCGTGATCGAGCGGGCATCGCGTGTGGTTGGTGGGGCATCACGCCAGGCGGGCATAAGGAAAGGGCCTGAGCCGGGAGACTGCTGGTCTCGACCGGGCCCAGGCCCTCACCTTCAAGGTAAGTTCGGCGGTGTCCTACTCTCCCACAACCCTTCGGTTGCAGTACCATCGGCGCTGTC
>NZ_JBDZYD010000024.1:0-97840 GCF_040064235.1 Amycolatopsis melonis | reverse complement strand
GTGGAGTTGCCCCGGTGGGGCGGACACGGGGTTTCAGGCAGCTAGGGCCTGAGCGTAGTTGGTTCGGGTTTCGGCTGGGGTGTGGTGGCCGATGGTGGAGTGCAGCCGGTGGTGGTTGTAGTACTGCAGCCAGGTGAACACGTCGTGGCGGGCTTGGGCGCGGGTGGGCCAGATCGAGACACCGATCTCGGTTTTGAGGGTGGCGAAGAAGGCTTCGGCGACGGCGTTGTCGTAGCAGGACCCGACCCGCCCGACCGACGGGCGGATCCGGTGCTCGGCGAGGGCGGTGCGGAACTGGCCGGAGGTGTATTGGACGCCGCGGTCGGAGTGAAACACCGCATCAGGCTGGATGAGGCCGCGGGCGGTGGCGAGGTCTATGGCGTCGCAGACCAGGGTGGTGCGCATGTGGTCGGCCATGGCGTGGCCGATGATTTCGCGGGTGTGCAGGTCGATGACGGTGGCCAGGTAGAGCCAGCCTTGGAAGGTGGGCAGGCAGGTGATGTCCCCGACCAACCGGGTCCCGGGTGCGGTGGCGGTGAAGTCCCGGCGGATCAGATCGCCGGCTGGGGTGACCGGCCCGGCCGCGGGTCGGGTGGTGGTGCGGCGTTTGCGGCGGGTGATCCCGGCCAGCCCGTGTTCGCGCATCAGCCGCTCGACCCGCTTGTGATTCACCACGATCCCGCGGCGGTGGAGTTCGGCGGTGATCCGCGGGACGCCGTAGGCACCGCGGTGCTCGGCATGGATCCCGGCGATCACCTGCACCAGGTCGGCCTCGGCCTCGGCCCGCCGGGCACGGCCGGCTTCGGCGGCGACCCATTCGTGGAAGCCCTGCCGGCGCAGGCCCAGGACCTGGCACAACCGCTGCACACCGAACTCGGTGCGGTGTTCGGAGATGAACCGGTAGCGGTAGATCATCGATCCATCTCGCGCGCAAAATAGGCGGCCGCTTTCCGCAGGATCTCCTTCTCTTTCTGCAGCTCAGCGACCTGTTTACGCAACCGCGCCACCTCATCGAGGGTGGCCGGGTCCTCTGCTGGCGGGCCGGCCTCGGTGGCCTGCTTGGCGGTGTTCACCCACGAGCGCAGCGTCTCGTGGTTAACCCCCAGCTCCCTAGCGATCTGCCGCAACGGCCGGTCACTGGAGTTGACCAGCTCGACCGCGTCACGACGGAACTGCTCCGGATACTTCGACCTGCGAGACACCAGGACATCCTCCCTCCAGACCACTGTCTGGAATCAAGGTGTCCGGCCCCAGGGGGCAACTCCACGTGATGCCCCTCCAGTCACGGGCGATGCCCGCTCAATCACGCGTGATGCCCCGCCAGTCACGGATGATGCCCCGCCAGTCACGCGAGATACCCGACCAGTCACGGGTGATGCCTCTCCAGTCACGGGTGATGCCCGCTCAAGCACGCGAGATACCCGATCAGTCACGGGTGATGCCCGGGCCAGGCGCAGGGGATGCCCGTGCAGGGCGCGGGATGCCAGGCCGCGGCCCGCGAGATCCGCGGCCAGTCACGCGAGTTCCGGGCTCCATCACGCGAGATCCGCCCCCAATCACACCAGACCGGTCCCCGAGCACACGAAGCCCGCCCCGGATCACGCAAATCCCCTCCCCGGGAAGCGGAACTGGCGTGACGGAAGAGGCATCACACGTGATCAGACAGGCATCACGCGTGACCGGAGGGGCATCACACGTGATCAGGCAGGCATCTCACGTGACTGGAGGGGCATCACGCTAAGCCGGGCGGCGGAGCAGATACGTGTCCATGATCCAGCCGTGGCGTTCCCGGGCCTCCGTACGCACCCGCCGGATCTCGGCCGCCAAAGCCGGGGTCAGCGGGCCCGACATCAGGATCTCGTCCGGCGTTCCCACGTACGCGCCCCAAAAGATCGTCAAACCTTGAGACGTGAAGCGGTCGAACGTCGTGTGGGCGTCCAACAGGACGAACACGTCGTCCACCCCCTCCGGCCAGCCCTCCGCCAGCCGGCGGCCCGTCGTCAGCTGGACCGCCCTGCCGATCTGGTTCATCGTCGTCCGGTGGCGGGCCACCAACGCCGAAATGCTGCTGATTCCCGGCACCACCTCGTACTCGAACGACACCTTCCCGCGCGCCAGTACCGCCTCGATCAACGCGATCGTGCTGTCGTACAGCGACGGATCGCCCCACACCAGGAACGCCCCCACCTCGTCGGCGGAAAGCGACGAGACGATCGCCTGCTCGTACGCCTCGGCCCGCGCCGCGTGCCAGTCTGCGACCGCCGCCCGGTAGTCCTGCGGTGTTCGGTCGCGCGGGGGGTCCTCCACCAGCACCACGCGATACCCCGGCCGCGTCACGAAGCGGTCGAGGATCTCCTTTCGCAGCCGGACCAGGTCGGCCTTCTCCTCGCCCTTGTCGAGCACGAAGAACACGTCGACGCGGTTGAGGCGGTCGACCGCCTGCACCGTCAGGTGCTCCGGGTCGCCGGCGCCGATTCCGATCGCGTACAGCTTGCGCATGCCGCGAGTCTGACGTCCCCCGATGGTGAACCCCTACCCCCGATGGGTATAAAGGAACCATGACCGAAGCGACTTACACCGTCGAAGGCATGACCTGCGGACACTGCGCCACCTCCGTGCGCGAAGAGGTCTCCGAACTCGACGGCGTCCGGCAGGTGGACGTCGACGTCGAGAGCGGGCGCGTGACCGTGACCAGCGACGCACCTCTGGCCGCCGACGCGGTTGCCGCCGCCGTCACCGAGGCCGGCTACCGGCTCGTCGCCTGATGCCATGACCGCCGCGCAGACCGCAGGCCGCGTCGAGCTCGCCATCGGCGGGATGACGTGTGCCTCCTGCGCGGCGCGCGTCGAGCGCAAGCTCAACAAGCTCGACGGCGTCACCGCGACAGTCAACTACGCCACCGAAAAAGCGCAGGTCAGCTACCCGAAACAGCTTTCGGTGGACGACCTCAGGGCCGTCGTCGAGGCCGCCGGCTACACCGCCCGGCTCCCCGAGCCCGAAACGCCGGACGAAACGCCCACGCTGCGCAAACGTTTGCTCGTCTCCGCCGCGCTCACCGTGCCGCTGGTCGCCCTCGCGATGGTCCCGGCCTGGCACTTCGGCTCGTGGCCGTGGGTCGCGATCGTCCTGGCCGCGCCGGTCGTGACCTGGGGTGCGTGGCCGTTCCACCGCGCCGCCGCGGTCAACCTCCGGCACGCCACCGCCACCATGGACACGCTGATCTCACTCGGAGTTGTCGCGGCGACGGCCTGGTCGCTCTACACCCTCCTCTTCGGCACGGACAGCGACAGCCTCTACTTCGAGGTGGCCGCCGCCGTCACGACGTTCATCCTGGCCGGCCGCTACTTCGAGACGCGCTCGAAGCGCCGCGCCGGCGCCGCCCTGCGCGCGCTCATGGACCTCGGCGCGAAGGACGTCACCGTCCTGCGCGACGGCGAGGAGCGCCGGATCCCCACACAGCAGCTGCAGGTCGGGGACGTCTTCGTCGTCCGGCCCGGCGAGAAGATCGCCACCGACGGCGTCGTCACCGACGGCGGTTCCGCGGTCGACACCAGCATGCTCACCGGGGAGTCCGTCCCCGTCGAGGCCGGTCCCGGCGACACGGTCACCGGCGCGACCGTCAACGTCGGCGGGCGGCTGCTCGTGCGGGCCACCCGCGTCGGCGAGGACACCCGGCTCGCGCAGATGGCGCGGCTCGTCGAGGCGGCGCAGAACGGCAAGGCCCAGGTCCAGCGCCTCGCCGACCGGGTCTCGGCGGTGTTCGTGCCGGCAGTCGTCGCCGCGGCGCTGGCGACGCTGGTGGTCTGGCTCGCCACCGGCGGCAGCCCCGAGCAGGCGTTCACCGCGGCCGTCGCCGTGCTGATCATCGCCTGCCCGTGCGCGCTCGGCCTCGCGACGCCCACGGCGCTGCTCGTCGGCACCGGCCGCGGCGCGCAGCTGGGCATCCTCATCAAGGGCCCCGAGGTGCTCGAGTCCACCCGCCGCGCCGACACCGTCGTCCTGGACAAGACCGGCACCGTCACCACCGGCCGGATGACGCTCGTCGAGGGCGACGGCGAAGTCCTCCGGCTCGCCGGCGCCGTCGAGGCCGCCTCCGAGCACCCGATCGGCCGGGCCATCGCCGACGCCGCCCGCGAGCGGTTCGGCGCGCTGCCCGCCGTCACGGGCTTCCGCAGCACGCCGGGCGTCGGCGTGACCGGCGTCGTCGAAGGACGGACCGTCGGCGTCGGGCGGGCCGACGGCGAGGTGACCACGGTCGCCGTGACCTGGGACGGCGAAGTGCGCGGCACGCTGGCCGTCGCCGACACGATCAAGCCGACGTCGGCCCGCGCCGTCGCCGAGCTGCGCGAACTCGGGCTGACGCCGGTGCTGCTGACCGGCGACAACGCGCGTGTCGCGCGGGCGATCGCCGCGGAGGCCGGGATCGACGCGGTCGTCGCCGAGGTACTGCCCGAGGAGAAGGTCGAGGTCGTCAAGCGGCTGCAGGCCGAGGGACGCGTGGTGGCGATGGTCGGCGACGGCGTCAACGACGCGGCCGCGCTCGCCCAGGCCGACCTGGGCCTGGCGATGGGTACGGGCACCGACGCGGCCATCGAGGCGAGCGACCTGACGCTGGTCCGCGGTGACCTGCGGGCGGCGGCCGACGCGATCCGGCTGGCCCGCCGGACGCTGGCGACGATCAAGGGCAACCTGTTCTGGGCGTTCGCCTACAACGTGGCCGCGCTGCCGCTGGCCGCGCTCGGGCTGCTGAACCCGATGATCGCGGGCGCGGCGATGGCGTGCTCGTCGGCGTTCGTGGTCAGCAACAGCCTCCGGTTGCGCCGCTTCCGGTGAACCCCCGGAGGGTATAGTCGGTGGTCAGGGATGCCGACGACGGGGACAGGTGGGCGATGACGGGTTACGGCAGCGAGCGCGAGGCCTATCTCAAGCGGCTGCGGCGGATCGAGGGGCAGATTCGCGGGCTGCAGCGCATGGTGGAGCAGGACAAGTACTGCATCGACATCCTGACCCAGGTCTCGGCGGCGACGAAGGCACTGCAGTCGTTCTCCCTGGAGCTGCTGGACGAGCACCTGGCGACCTGCGTGGTCCAGGCCGCGGCGGCGGGCGGCGAGGAGGCGGACCTGAAGGTGCGCGAGGCGTCGGACGCGATCGCGCGGCTGGTGCGGTCCTAGCGGACCAGCACGGCCAGGGTGAGGCCGCCGGCGTTGGTCGTGAAGTGCACGATCACCGAGGCGAGCACGCCCCGGCCGAGATGTCGCCACCAGTGCAGGAAGATCCCGGCAACGCCCGCGGCGGCCATCGCGAGCACCTGTAGCACGGCGACCGGCGTCGAGCCGAAGACGGCGTGCACGGCGGCGTTGCGGCCGATGGCGAGCGCGGGCAGAGCGTGCCAGAGCCCGAACAGCGCGGCCGAGCAGAGGATCGGCGGCCAGCGCCAGCGCTCGTCGGTCGCGCCGAACAGGCCGGGCAGCACGCCGCGGAAGGCGATCTCCTCGATGAGCACGGTCCCGAACAGGATGCGGCCGCAGGTGAGCCAGAGCAGCTGGCCGAGGTCGGGGTCGCCGACGCGGCCGTCCTGGTAGACGGTCCGCAGCGACGGCACGGCCAGCGCGACACCGAACACGACGGCGATGAGCCCGGCCCCGGCAAGCCCGGTCAGCGCGGGGCGGCGGAGGCTGCGCAGGCCGAGATCGCGCCAGGAGCACCCGGCGGCGCGGCCCAGCAGGACCAGGACTACGGACGCGACCAGTCCGCACACGGGGTAGGCCCAGCCGGGGAGGACGCGGTTGGCCAGCGTGGTCGACGCGGCCAGGGTGACGACCGCGGCGACCAGGGCGAGAACCCGCTTCGGCGGGAAGGGGACGGCCTCGGTCACCGGCCGGCTCCGGTTCTCGCGGCGGGCGGCGCTGACTTGAATGACTCATTCAGGGCTTCGGAGGTCCTGAATGACTCATTCACGACGGTCGTCCCCCCCGCGCCGGTACCGCACTGTGCCGGGGCCCGCCGCCGGATGTCATGAACGAGTCGTTCACCGCGTCCGACGTCATGAACGAGTCGTTCATGACGTCGTGAGCAGCGCCGATGCCGCGGCCGCCCAGGTCAGCCCACCGCGTCGGACAGGTCGTCCGCCGGGGACCTGCGCTGGATCGGGACTCTCTTCGACATCGGCAACGTTGCTTCCGGGTCGAACGGGGCCGGCCGGTCGTCGAGGGCCACCGCCGCGTCGGTGAGCAGGGCCCGGCAGCCCGCCAAGCTTGCCTGGAGCCGGTCGCGGACCTCCTGGAGGGCCGTCACCTCGCGCTGGGCCGCTTCGACCAGCTCTTCCCCGTGGCGGGTGGCGTCGGTGACGAGCCGGTCCGCCTGCTCGCGGGCCGCCGCCAGCTTGTTCTCCGCCGTCTTCACCAGGGCTTCCGCGCGCTCGGTGGCGTCCGCCACCAGGCGGTCCGCCTTGGTGCGGGCGGCCGCCTCCTCTTCCGCTAGTTCGCGCATCGCGTCCGCGCGGCGGACCGTCATCGCCCTGGTCAGGTCCTCCTCCAGCTGGGCGCGGCGGTGCGCGGCCGCCTCGTCGAGCTCGCGGCGGCGCTCCTCGGCTGCGCGCATGAACTCCTCGTGCTCCGCGCGCTGCCGCTCGCGCTCGGCCTCCGCCTCGGCGACCAGCCGGCGTTCCTTCTCCGTGAGCCGGACCGCCTCCGCCTCCGCCTCGCGGCGGAGACGCTCCGCGGTTTCCTTGGCCTGCGCGGTGATTTCGGCCGCTTCCTCGCGGGTCAGCTCGACCATCCGGCGCGTGCGCTCCTGCAGGGCGTCCGCCGGGATCGGGGTCATGCTGATCCGGTCGATCTTCACGCGAAGCTCACGGTTCTCCTCCGCCAGCACCTTCCCGCGATGCAGCGCCGCGTCGCGTTCGGCGGTGAGTCGGCGGATCTCCGCCTCGGCCCACTCGACGTATTCGGTGACCTGGGCGCGATGGAAACCGCGCCACGCCAGGTCGAATCCGGGCAACGCGAGCGTCGCGTCCTCGCCACCGCCGGGGGCCATGCCTCACCTCCGAATTGGATGGTTTCTCCTCGGCCGCACGTTTTCCTTGCGGTACCGGGAATTTCCGTGTGCACCCCAGTGTGCCGCAAACTCCCCGCCGCGCGCCGCCCGGGCGGGTGATCATTCGTCGAACGGTTCCCCGCGGCCGGTCGACGTGCTCCGCACACCGGGCAGCTCGGCCAGTTCGCCGGCGAGGTCGTAGAGATCGCCGCGGCCGTCGAGGCGCAGCGTCACGACCGCGATCCGGTGTCCCTCTTCGGAAATCGACTCGTGGTCGACGTCGACGCGCAGCACCGCCCAGCCGCGTCCGGTGCATGCGGCCAGCGCCGCGCGGAGCACGCCGCGGCCGTCGAGGTAGCTCAGCCGGATCACCGGTGGCTCGCGGCGGTGGCGGGCGACGAACCGCTGCAACGGCGGGAAGCCGCGGGTCACCACGAAATGCCCGATGGTCGTGCCGACGGCCAGCACCGTCAGCCCCGCGCCGCACGCGGTGCCCACCGCGGCGGTGACCCAGATCGTCGCCGCCGTGGTCAGGCCGCGGACCGCGTCGCGGCGGACGAAGATCAGGCCGCCGCCGATGAAGCCGATGCCGGACACGATCTGCGCCGCGATCCGCGACGGGTCCAGCGAGACCTGGTCGATGCCGAGCAGGTCCGCGAAGCCGTACTTCGACACCAGCATGAACACCGCCGAGCCGACGCCGACCAGGCTGTGCGTCCGCAGGCCGGCGGCCTTCATGCCGGCTTCGCGTTCGAGCCCGATGGCGACGCTCAGCACGAGCGCGAGCAGCACCGGCGGCAGCAGGTCCCACTGCGCCGGCGTGGACCACAGGGTGGGCAAGGTCACGACCTCCAGGTTCGTCGGACGGCGGCAAGCGAGGAGAACCCCCAAGCCTGCCACCAGGGCATACTGTGCCGGGAGGTGCGTGTGACAGCGACTCGGCCGGTCCCGGCACCGGACTTCGTGGGCTACCCCGCGGTGCGCCACGGTATTCGCGCGCTGCTCGGCGGGCGGCCCGGCACCCACCGCCGCCGCGTCCCGGCCTGTCCGGAGTGGACGGTCACCGACGTGCTCCGCCACCTCGTCGCGATCGCCGAGCGCGTGCTCGAGCGGCACGGCGGCACCCCGCCCGCGCCTGCCCCGGACCTGGCGGTGCCGGAGCTGCTCGACCGCTGGGACGACATCGGCGAGGACCTCGACCGCAGGCTCGCGGCCGCGGG
Source organism: Amycolatopsis melonis (assembly GCF_040064235.1). NCBI lineage: Bacteria > Bacillati > Actinomycetota > Actinomycetes > Pseudonocardiales > Pseudonocardiaceae > Amycolatopsis > Amycolatopsis melonis. Next base: position 89,585 of record NZ_JBDZYD010000024.1, on the reverse strand, counting down.
CGGGCGCACCGGCGAGGTGATGGTGATGGACGCCTACACCCACGAGCTGGACCTGCGCGCGGCGCTGGGCGTGCCGCCGCCGGTGGAACACGTCGCGTGGGCGCCGAGCTTCGAAGTGCTGGTCCGCGGCTTCTCCGGCTCGGTCGCCGGCCGCGGCCTCCCACCGCTGAGCCTCCGCACCCCGGGCGGCTCGGCCTGGACGGCAGGCACGGGACGGCCGGTGGCCTCCCTGACCGCCCCGGCCCACGACCTGTACCGGGCACTGGCCGGACGGCGTTCGCTCACCCAGCTGGCGGCGCTCGAATGGAGTGCGGCGCCGGGGCCGTGGCTGCCCGCGTTCAGCTGGGGGCCGTTTGTGCCGCCGCCGCGGCCTGGGGTGTGACGCCGGCTGGGGTCGTGAATGTGACATTCACGGACTTTCGGTGGGGGCCTGCGGGGCGGGGGTGGGTGGGCTGAAAGGCGCTTTGGTCTCGTCTGATGCGGTGAAAGGGACTTTCCTCGCGCCAGATGCGAGGAAAGTCCCTTTCAGCCCACCGCGGGATCAGCCGCCCGGTGGGGTGGCCGTGAGGACTGCCGCCAGAGCCAGGACCACTGCCGCGAGGATGACCTCCGTCGTCACCGCGAGGCGGAGGCGGGTCAGGTTCGCCGTCGCCACGGCCCGGCGGCCCGGCCCTCCCACGCCGCTCAGGACCGCCTTGCGGGCCGCGTTCGCCACCGGGAGGAGGATTACCAGCCCGGTGATCTTGCCCAGCAAAAGCCAGCCGTAAGTCGTCGTCCACAGCGACGTCACCGACGGCATTATCCGCAGCGCCAGCACGCCGCCGCTGATCGCTATCGTTGTCACGCACGTCATTGCCAGGCCCGAGAAGCGGGTCACCACCGGGTCCAGGTCCTCCGCCGGTGGTGGCCGGTGGAGGACCAGGGCCAGCTGGACCAGGCCGCCCGCCCACACCGTGATCGCGCCCCAGTGGGCCAGGTCGGCTGCCACCGAGAAGTACATCACCGGGTCCGTCACCGGGTGGCCGGTTGCCGAGAAGCTCAGCAGCACCACGAACCCCGTGATCATCGCCGCGTTCTCCAGGCGGCCGGATGCCGGTGGTGCCAGCAGGCGGCGCAGCAGCAGGGCCAGTACCCCGGCCGCGGCCAGGCGGACCAGCAGGAGCTTGCCGTAGGACACGCGGAACGTGTCGGCCAGCAGGCCCGGGTCGAGCAGCGCCCCGAGGCCGCGTCCGGCCGCGTACGGGCCCTGCAGCAGGAACGTCGCGATCGCCGTGGCCGCGGTCAGCCACGCGCCCGTGACCAGCAGGCGGCGGGCCCGCGGGTCCGTGCGGCCGCCCGGGCGGCACGTCAGGAGGAACACCAGGCCGCCGAGCAGGACGACGCCGGCGAAGGACAGCCAGCGGACGATCGTCGCCACGACGTCGACCGTGGGGTCCGTGCCGGTTGCCGCCGCTACCGCGCCCGCCGACGTGATCAGCGGGCCCGTGCCGACGACGAAGGCGAACGTGCCGCGGACCGGGTGGGAGTCGGCCGAGACGAACGCGTACTCGACCAGGTAGCTGCCGTCGGGCAGGCCCGGCCGCAGCCGGACCGCCACCTGCTCGGCGACGTCGCCCGGCTGGAACACCGGGCCGGTGTCGACGGCGGCGCCGCGCGTGTCGACCACCTTGAGCGATCCGGGCTGGATGCCGACGTTCTCCGACAGCGTCACCGACACCTGCGACGGCGCCGCGGTCAGCCGCGTGCCGTCGCCGGGGGTGGACGAGATGATCTCGACGTGTGCCGACGCCGGAGCGGCGGTGAGCACCAGCCAGCCTGCCAGGAAGGCCAGCAGGGCCAGTGCCCGCCGCGCGGCCCGGCCGGTCATGCGGCGAGGGCGGGCGGGCGCAGCCCGCAGGTGCAGCCGGTCAGCTCGTGCTCGGCGGCCGACGCACGCCGGTGCAGCACGACCGCCACGATCATCGGGATGGTGACGATCGTGTTGTAGAACAGGTGCAGCTCGACCCGCGGGATGAGCAGCTGGACGATGCTGGTCGGCACCTTCGACCCCGCCATGCGCCAGCCGGTCTGTGCCTGCAGGAACAGCAGCAGGTGCTCGATGTGGTGCCAGAACTGCAGGGCCAGCGCCAGGTTCCACCACTGCCGCGACCGGCCCGCGAACCCGTGCCGCAACGTCCACAGCGCGACGAGCATGACGAGCGCGTACCCGTAGTGCAGCCATTCGGAGCTGATCAGCGCCGGGAACGGGATGCCGAGCACCCCGCGGGCGTCGGAGGTCTTCCAGCCGAGCGCGTAGATCTGGAAAGCCTGCGCGATGTGCTCGGCCCAGTGCCCGATCACGATCACCATGAACACCGCGAGAGCGCGGTGGTGCCAGCGGCTGTTGAGCCCGCCGAGGAAACCGGCCGGACGGGCGAGTTCGGACGTCGACATGCAGACACCCCAGTTTCGCGAAGACGACGATGTGCGTCGACGATAGCTGCCGGAGCAGCGGTCTCCGTTACTCCGGATTGCCGATCTCGCAAGGAAAATTGCGCCGCCCGGCGGATTGCGCCGCCGGGCGGGCCGGGAGGGTCAGTGCACGGACAGGCCGGTCGAGCGCTCGGGTGCCGGCGGGATCTGGAACAGCCGGGCGAACAGCTCCAGGTGCGCCGGGTCGCCCTCGACGCGGACCCGGCCGGTGGAGATGGCGTCCTGGGCCGACAGGGTTCCCTTGAGCACGTCGAACAGGGCCGGGCCCTGCGGCTTGATCACCAGGTCGGGCGCGGGCAGCGCCCCGGTGGACACCTTGAGCTGGCCGTCGTCGACCAGTGCGTGCACGATCATCTCGCCGTCGAGGTGGTGCAGCTCGTAGTTGACGTGCACGCCCGCGGCGGCCTCCTCCTTGAAGGTCGTGTAGAGCGAGAGGATGGCGATGTCGACGGTGATGATCTGGTCCGGCTGCGGGTAGTTCAGCGAGCGCGAGCCCCACAGGCCGAGGTCGAGCACGATGTGGTCCAGCTCGGAGCCGTACTCGGTCAGCTCGTAGACGACGCCGGCGTCCAGCTGCGACAGGACGCGGCGGCGGACCACGCCCGCCTCTTCGAGCTCGTTGAGGCGGGAGGTCAGGATGCTGACCGGGATCCGGGGCAGGGTGCGCTGCAGGTCGGTGAACCGCTTGGGGCCGAGCACGAGGTCACGCACGACCAGCAGCGACCACCGCTCGCCGACGATCTCGAGCGCCCGGGCCAGGCCGCAGAACTGTCCGTAGGTGCGAGCAGAGGTAGGCATACTCGGGTCCTCACTATTTCTCGGGTACCTGACCGGGCGCCGCCGGTTCGCGCGGGACCGCGAGCTCGGTTATGGTGCCCCCGACGCACCGTGCCGCCACGGGCGTCGCTGTCTACGGTGACGGTTCGCCGCCGCGTGCGGCCAGTGAGCGACGCACCGGTGGCTCGTGCGTTTTCCATGTCCGGCCATGCGTTTCGCATGACTTGCCCGTGCTTACGGCACTGGTTGAGTAGACGTGCCGTGGAGGAGGATTTCCTTCTCTCGTCCCGCCCAGCCCGACGACCGGCAGGAGAGCCCATGCGCACGACAGCGGTGGACGCGCACGGCGGCGACGCCACGCAGGTGCCGGTCCCGGCCCGCACCCCGGCGTTCCGGCGGCACCTGCGCGCGGAGATCAGGGCGGGCAAGGGTGCCTACCTGTTCTCCGAGCAGGGCGTGATCGCCTTGCGCGGCAGCAAGATCGAGTCGCTGGCCGCGTTGCTCGACGGCACGCACGATCTCGACCGGCTGCTGCGGGACCGGCCCGGCGGGATGGCGCCGGAGGAGGTCGCCGCGCTGCTGACCCAGCTGGTCGACGCCGGACTGGTGACCCTGCGCAGCCCCGCTCCCGGCGGCGACGAGCGCGCGCTGGCCTACTGGGACGCCTGCGGCGTCGACGCCGACGTCGTGGCCGCCCGGCCGGGCACCGTGCGGCTCGTCGCGGTGGGCGACAGCGCCGACGGCGTCGACCCGGGCGCGGTCGGGCGGGCACTGGCCGACGCCGGCCTCGAAGTGCTGCCCGCGGGCACCGGTCCCGCGGACCTGTCGGTCGTGCTGTGCGCCGACTACCTCGACCCGCGGCTGGCGGAGATCGACGCCGAGCACCGGCGGTCCGGGCGGCCGTGGCTGCTGGCGCGCCCGTCGGGGGCGCAGGTGTGGATCGGCCCGGTCCTGCAGCCGGGTGGCGCGTGCTGGCACTGCCTGACCCACCGGCTGTGGGGGCACCGGCACGCCGAAGCCTGCGTGCAGGAAGAACTCGGCCACGACGGCCCGGCCCGGCGCCCGGTGTCGTCGGTGCCGCCGCTGGCCGCGGCGGGGGCGCATCTGGTCGCGCTGGAGGCGGCCAAGTGGCTGGCCGGGTACCGCCACCACGGCCAGCAGTGCGTGTGGACGCTGGACACGCTCGACCTGCAGGGACGGCTGCACGAACTGCGCCGCCGCCCGCAGTGCCCCGGCTGCGGCGACCCGTGGCTGGTGACCTGGCGCGCGGCGCGGCCGGTCCGGCTGCAGCCCGCCAGGAAGACGGCCACCGACGGCGGCGGGCACCGCACGGCCACGCCCGCGCAGATGCTCGACCGGTACCGGCACCTGGTCAGCCCGGTCACCGGGATCATCAAGGACATCCGCCGCGACCCGGCGGCGCCGTGGTTCGCCAACGTCTACCGCTCCGGGCCCAACATCGCCCGCGGCATCACCGCGATGGCCGGGCTGCGGGCCGGGCTGCGCTGCGAGAACGGCGGCAAGGGCGTCAACCCGCTCGACGCCGAGGTCGGCGCGCTCTGCGAGGCCGCGGAACGGTTCTCCGGCAACTTCCAGGGTGACGAGCTGCGCATCCGCGGCTCCTACGCCGAACTGGGCGAGGAAGCCCTGCACCCCAACGAATGCATGCTGTTCGCCGACCGGCAGTACGCCGAGCGCGCGGCCTGGAACCCGCTGCACGGGCCGTTCCAGCGCGTCGGCGAGCCGTTCGACCCGGCCGCCGTGACCGACTGGACCCCGGTGTGGTCGCTGTCCGGTCGGCGCCGCCTGCTGCCGACGTCCTACCTGTACTACGGAACCCCGCGGGAGAGCGTGACCCGCGGCGTGCGCGCCGACTCGAACGGCTCGGCGGCGGGCAGCAGCCTGGAGGACGCGATCCTGCAGGGTGCGCTGGAACTCGTCGAACGCGACGCGGTCGCGCTGTGGTGGTACAACCGCACTCCCGTGCCGGGCGTCGACCTCGCCTCCTTCGCCGACCCGTGGCTGGCCGAGGTCGCCGGGCACTACACGGCGATCGGCCGCGAGCTGTGGGTCCTCGACGTGACCGCCGACCTGGAGATCCCGGTGGCGGTGGCGCTGTCGCGGCGGATCGACGGCCCCTACGAGAACATCACGTTCGGGTTCGGCGCCCACCTCGACCCGCGGATCGCGGTGCGCCGCGCGGTGACCGAGCTGAACCAGATGCTGCCCATCGTGGAGACCGCGGGCCAGGACCTCGACGACCCGGACGCCCGGCACTGGTTCACCCACGTCACCGTCGCGAACCAGCCGTACCTGCGGCCGGCGGCGGGGCAGCGGATGCGGACCGCCGCGGACTTCCCGTTCGTCAGCAGGGCCGACGTCCGCGACGACGTCCAGGCGCTGGAGCGGGTGTTCGCCCGGGCCGGCCTGGACCTGCTGGTGCTCGACCAGACCCGGCCGGACGTCGGGATCCCGGTGGCCAAGGTGCTCGCGCCGGGCCTGCGCCCGTTCTGGGCCCGGTTCGCGCCGGGCCGGCTCTTCGACGTCCCCGTCCGGCTGGGCCGGCTCGCCGCGCCGACCCCGTACGAGCGGCTCAATCCCTTGCCCATGTTCATGTGACCGGCCCGCGCAGGACCGGTGCTGCTGCTCGCCCGAGGAGAAGGCTTTGCCTGCAGACCGCCCGGAAGGGAACCCGGAGACCGTCCGGCTCTGGTCCCTCACCGAAGACACCTTGCTGGAGGCGGGAGACGACGACACGATCGTCGCGATCACCTGGTGGGGCGAGTACGAGCTGGCCGGCATCCCCGTGCCGGTCCGCGAGTCGCTGAACCGGCTGCTGCTCGGCCCGGTGTCGATGGGCAACCTCGCCTCCTCGGCGGGCGCCGGTGCCGAGGAGTGGGCAGGCGCGCTGCGCAAGGTCCTCAACCGCCTGTCCGGCTCGGTCGTGCACTCGCTCGCGCTGGACGACGGCCGCGGGCCGGTGCTCTCGGCGATCCCGGTGACCCAGTCGCCGGTCTTCCCCGCCGACCCGGTGCCGCCGGGACGGCTGGTCAAGCTGTCGCGGTTCTCGACGATGCGCCCGGACGACGGCGGCGGGCTGCTGCTCGAATCGCCGCGGGCGCGGTACCGGGTCGCGCTGCTGCGCCCGCCCGCGGTGGCCGTGGCGTCGTCGCTGGCAGGGCCGGTCACCCTCGCCCAGGTCGCCGAGACCACCGGGCTGTCCGAGCCGGTCGTGGCGGACGTCGTGGCGTTCCTGGCCGCGGCGGGCGTGGCGCTGGTGGCCGACGACTGGGCGGAGTTCGCCGAGGACTCCGACGCCGACCTGGCCGTCTGGTCGCCGGAGGACCTGATCTTCCACGCCCGCAGCCGGACCTGGCAGAAGGGCGGTCCGCCCGCCGCGGAGGGGCCACGGGCGGGGACCGAGCCGCCGGTCGTCAAGCAGATCACCGCCGGGCCGACCTTCCCGCTGCACCGCCCGGACCCGACGGTCCTCGAGGCGACCGACCCGACGCTGACCGCGCTGCTGGAGGACGACCACACCTGCCCCGAGCTGACCGAGCGCGCGCTGACCGCCGACCAGATCGGGGAGTTCCTCTACCGTGCCGCGCGGGTGCGCTCGATCGGGCCCGCCTACCTGCCCGGCGGGCCCGGCCACGAGGCGTCCCAGCGGCCGTACTTCAGCATCGCCTGCCTGTACGAGCTGGAGATCTACGTCGGGATCAACCGGTGCGCGGACCTCGCGCGGGGGATCTACCACTACGACCCGCTGTGGCACACGCTGACGCTGATCAACGACGACCTCGGCGTCCTGGACGGCATGCTGGACCTGGCGATGATCGGGGCGGGCAGCCACCGCAGGCCGTCGGTGCTGCTGACGATGACCGCGCGGATGTCGCGGATCGCCTGGGTGCTCGGCAGTGCCGCGTACGCGACGACGCTGGTGCACGTCGGGGCGCTGCAGCAGGTTCTCTACCTCACGGCGAAGGCGATGGGCCTGGCCGCGCACGCCGTGCCGGTCGACGCCGGCGACCGCGTGGACCGCTCGCTGAAGCTGGAGTGGCCTGCCGAGGTGAGCGTCGGCGAGTGCGTCCTGGACTTCGCGCCGTCGCGGTGACAGGCGGTTCGTCCGGGACGCCCGTCCTGTTACCTTGGTGTCGCCGGCCGCGTGGTGAGCGGGAAGACCGCGGTCCGGCGGTGGCGAGAGGGGCCGTGGTTCAGCCGGTGCGCACGCTCGGTAGGGGATTCCGGGAATCCGACGACGGGTCCGCGTCCCCCTGCGGGGAGAAGCGGGCCGGGTTCCGCACGCTCGTGTACGGCGCGCAGACGGTGGCCGCGGCCGGGGTGGCGCTGCTGGTGTTCCTGTCGGTGCTCACCGGCCGGGAGTCCTGGTTCGCCCGCCTGCTCGCGCTGGCCTGCGCCGCTGCGCTCGCCGTCGTCCACCTGACCTGGTTCGCCGGCGGCCGTGCCCCGCGTGCGGCCCTGATCGCCCAGGCCCTGCTGGGTTTCGGGCCGATGCTGCCGCTCGGCGCGGCGTGGAGCACCGCCACCGGGTTCTTCGCCGGCGGGCTGCTGCTGGCGTATCCGCCGGTCCGGGCGGTGCCGGGGGCGCTGGCGACCTGTCTTGCGGCCGGGGTCGTCTCGGCGTGGCACGGCGTGTCGGTGCACGCGGGCCTGGCGGGCGCGGTGACCTCCGGGGTCGCCGCGCTGACGCTGTTCGGGCTCGGCTCGGCCGCGCGGCTGGTCGCCGAGCGTGACGGGGAGGTGCGCGAGCTGAAACGCCGCGTGGTCGCCGAGGAACGCGAGCGGTTCGCCCGGGATCTGCACGACCTGCTCGGGTTGAGCCTTTCGGCGATCACCCTCAAGGGTGAACTCGTCGACCGGCTGGTGGTCGGCAGGCCCGCGCAGGCGCGCGAGGAACTGGCGGAGCTGCTGGTGATGTCGCGGCGCGCGCTGGCCGACGTCCGCACGATCTCGGCGGGCTACCGCGAGCTGTCCCTCGACGACGAGTGCCGCGCGGCGGCCGACGTGCTGAGCGCGGCCGGGATCCGCGTGACGGTCGCCCGGTCCGGCATCGGCGACCTGCCCCGGGAGGTGGCCACGGCGCTGGCGACGATGCTGCGCGAAGGGGTGATGAACGTGATGCGCCACAGCACGGCCCACTGGTGCGCGTTCTCGGTGAGCACCGAGGACGGAACGGCGTGGCTGGAGATCGTCAACGACGGCGCCACCGGGGCGGCAGGCGGCGGCGCGGGCTCCGGAGCGGGGCTGCGCAACGTCCACGACCGGGTCGAGGCGCTCGGGGGCACGCTGACACGGGAAACGGGCGCCGACGGGACCCACCGGCTGGTGGTGGCGATCCCGGTGTGCCGGGCGGGCTGAGGGTGCGGGGTCTGCCGCGGCTTGTCGTGAGTGGTAATGAGGGTTAGAACACTGTTATTCACTCACGAGCGGTGCGCTTTCCCGTGGGTCAGAGCCACTCGGCTTCGGTCGCGATGCGGATCGCGTGGACCCGGTTGCGGGCGTTGAGCTTCGTCACCACCGCGGCCAGGTAGTTGCGGACCGTGCCGGCCGAGAGGAACAGCTCGGCCGCGATGTCGGACACCGTGCGGCCCTTCGCCGCCAGGGACAGGATCTCGATCTCGCGGGGCGTCAGCGGGCAGTCGTCGGTTTCCCAGGCCGCCAGTGCCAGCTCGCTGTCGATGACGCGGCGGCCGATCGCGACCGAGCGGACCGCGTTCGCGAGCTTGTCCGACGGCGCGTCCTTGAGCAGGAAGCCGTTCACCTTCGCGTCGAGGGCGCGGCGGACCGTGCCCGGCCTGCCGAGGCTGGTCAGGATGAGCGTGTGGCAGCCGGGGAGGCTTTCGTGGATCTCGATCGCCGCGGAGAGGCCGTCCTTGCCCGGCAGGTCGATGTCGATGACCGCGACGTCGGGCTGGGCCGCCTTCGCGGCCGGGAGGATCTGGTCGCCCGAGGACACCTCGGCCACCACTTCGATGTCGGACTCGAGGTTGAGAAGGGCGACCAGTGCGCCGCGGACCATGTGCATGTCCTCGGCCAGCAATACCTTGATCACAATGGTACCTCGCACCCCAGTCCGGCAACTCCGAACCGCAATGGTACGCCATTGCCCTTCGCCGCCGGTGTTTTCGACGGTAATGCCGGTGGATAACCCGCGCCCCCGATGACAGGCGCGCCCGCCGCCCGCCGATTAACGGACGGCGGATTCGGCGCGCCGGAATTGCACGCCCGTCAGCTCGCCATCGGGCGGGCGAGCGCCGCCTGCCGCAGGTCCGGCAGGGCCAGCAGCACCGGCGGGTCGAAGCCGTGCCGGGGGCGGAGGTGGACGTCGGCCAGGCTGGCCGCGACCCCGCGCCTGCTGGTCACCGGCCCGGCCAGGCCGGTGAACGGCCGCAGCGGCGTGCCGTCCGGTGCCGTGGTGCCGTAGGCGTGCGCCAGGACGTACCAGGAGCCCAGCGGGACGTCGGCCAGCGTGTACGGCCCCGGACCGGGCAGGATGACGTGCCGGGCAGGCGCGCCCTCGGCGATCTTGGCCGGGAAGAGGCCGACGAACACCGGCCCGACCTCGGCGGGGACGGCCACGCGCAGCTGCCCGCGCACCGCCGCGCCCGGGCCGGGCGTGGACGGGCGGTCGGCGATCCGCACGGCCGCGCCGTGCAGCCGCCGGTAGCCCGACGGCGGGACGCCCACGCTGCCGCTGAACCGCGCGCTGAACGTGCCGACGCTGTTGTAGCCGACCTGGTGACTGATGTCGGCCACCGAGATCTGGGTGGCCGCGAGCAGGCGTTTCGCCTCCGCCAGCCGCAGGGCCGACAGGAACCGGCCCGGCGACAGCCCGGTGACCCGCAGGAACACCCGGGTGAAGTGGAACTTGCTGAACATGGCCGCGCGGGCGAGGTCGTCGATCGTGAGCCGCTCGCCCAGGTTGTCCCGCATGGTCACGATGGCGCGTGCCACGGCTTGCCGGACGATCTCATCCATGGTGGGCCGTCCCCTCGGTTGACGGTGCCGCACCCGGCTCTTGGCGGCGACGCCGCCGGGCGCGGAGGAGAATTGTTTCGACCAAAACTGTAGGTCCGCGGGCGTCTACTTCTTAAGTGCTCTGTGCACCGGTGTGCATGGATTTCTCCGATGGTCGACATGCGTTTTGCACATGGGGGTTTGACGGCCTCGCCGCCGGGGTAGTCCACCCGTGACGAACGCACATCGCGGATGGCCGCGATAGCGGCGTGCAGCCGATCACACGCGGAAAGTGACGAAATTCCGGTGATTCGGCGTGCTTTCGTGGGCTTGTTAGCCCGTTCGGACTCCGGCTCGAAACCGCACGGACCATGTGTAAGCCACATCGCCCTGGTGACGCGGGCACTGGCTGTTGCGGGACCGCTGGGCGACGATTTGTGGCACGTGAAACATTAATTTCGCCACTGGGGAGCACGAATGTTTGCACAGGTTTCCGCTGACGTCCGCACGCTTTTTTCCGAGCTCGGTATCCCGAATGACGGCGCCGACGTCCTGGTCATCGAGCGGTTCGGGCAGTGGCACGACGCGGCCGACGCCGTCGTCCGCGGCACCGTCGGCAGCTGCTTCAGCTGTGTCTCCGAGTCGGAGGAGTGGGCCGAGGCGGCCTAGGCAGCTCACCAGCTACGACGCGACTTCGTGAGTCGCTCACGGCTGCTGCCGGTGCCGGGCTCGTTGCCGCCGGGGAGTGCGTCGCCTGCCGCAGCGGGTCGACGCCTCCCGGCCCAACGGCCCGGGTACGGCGAAGGTGACGGGCGGTAGCCGTCCGGTCGCCGGTCGAATTTTTGACTGTGCCTTGGTTTTGTTGCATACGTCATTCACGAGTGGCGCAGCGGAATGCAGCCCGAATGGTGCAACCGAGCCGACGGGAAAAATGTCAGAATCGGCTTCTGGGGAATCGTGAGTGCGGAGGCACCTGTGATCAGAGTGCTGGTTGCCGAGGACATGCACATCGTGCGGGGAGCACTGGTGGCACTACTCGGGCTGGAGCCCGACATCGAAGTGGTCGCGGACGTGGCCTCGGGGCTGGAAATCCTGCCTGCGGCCCGGGCCAAGCAGGCCCAGGTGGCCGTCATCGACATCGACCTGCCGGGGAAGGACGGCCTGACGGCCGCCGGCGAGCTGCACGAGCAGCTACCGGGGTGCCGGACGCTGATCCTGACCAGCCTCGGCAGGCCGGGCACGCTGCGCCGGGCCCTCGACGCCAAGGTGAGCGGCTTCCTGCTCAAGGACGCGCCACCCGACAAGCTCGCGAACGCCGTGCGCGGCGTGCTGGCGGGCCGCCGCATGGTCGACGGCGACCTGGCGCTCGCCGCATGGGACTCGGTCGACTGCCCGCTGACCGGGCGCGAGCTGGACGTCCTGCGCATGACGTCGCAGGGCTACGGGACGGTGGAGGTCGCCGCGCGGCTGTACCTGTCCGCCGGCACGGTGCGCAACTACCTCACGACCGTCGTGGCCAAGCTGAACGGCCGCAACCGGGTGGACGCCATCCGCATCGCGGAGGAGTCCGGCTGGCTGTGACCGGGGTCAGACCGGGACGGCCGCGCGCAGCCGGAAGCGGCCGTCCGGTTCCACCCCGGCGGTCAGCTCGCCGCCGAGGTCGGCGACCCGGTGCGAAAGGTTGCCGATGCCGCTGCCCGGTGAGGTGTCGCGGGGTGCCGGCTGGTGCGGCTGCGGCCGGGCGGGCGGCTCCGGCGCCGCGGGGCACGACGACTCCACGCCGTCGTTGACGATGTCGAGCGCAACGCCGGAGTCGGTGCGGCGCAGGGCGATCTCGCAGCTCTCGACCCGGCTGTGGCGCAGCACGTTCGTGACGCCCTCGCGCAGCACCACGGCCAGCACGGTGCGCACCGGCCCCGGCAGCTCGTCGTCGAGCATCTCCATGCGCACGCGGACGTCGGCCGCGGCCAGCACGGAACGGGCCGTGCGGGACTCGCTGTCCAGCGACAGCTCGCGGTAGCCGCTCGCCACGGACCGGACGTCGGAGAGGGCCTGCCGGGTCAGGCCCAGCACTTCCCGCAGCTCCTCCGCGGCTCTGGCCTCGTCGATGGGCAGGACCCGGGCGGTCAGCTCGCTCTTGAGCGCGATGGCCGACAGGCTCATCCCCAGCAGGTCGTGCAGGTCGCGCGCGAAGCGCAGGCGCTCTTCGGCGACCGCCGTCTCGGCCAGCCGCCGCCGGGTGCTGTCCAGCTCCGCGACCAGCCGGACCAGCCAGAGCAGGCCGAACACCACCAGGCTGCTCATCACCGTCGCGGCGGTGAAGAAGACCGCGTAGAACAGGCCGAGGGTGCCCACGCCCTGCGCCCAGCCGTAGAGCACGACGTTCAGCACGAAGAAGGGCCAGCCCGCCGCGGGCGGCATCACCAGCAGCGCGTTGCCGATCAGCAGGCTCGGCACGCTGACCCAGTGGTGCTGCAGCGGCAGCAGCGGCAGGTAGACCAGGCAGGCCTGGACGAAGAGCATGGCGTAGCTCTGCGCCGAGCGCAGCCGCGTGGTGGGCCGGTCGAAGTAGGAGAACTGCAGCACCAGCAGGCCCAGCACCGAGCCGGTGACCAGCGCGACCTCCCACGCCTCCGTGGTGATCAGCAGCAGGTGGATGACGACGCCGAGCCCCATCAGCCCGAACACCGCCGGCAGCATCCGGTGGACCCACTTCGACTCCGCACGGGACTGCCGTCCCACGTCGTCGACCGTGGTCTCCGGTGCCGTCACCACCGGCAGCTCGACGTGCAGCCGGAACCGGCCGTCCGCGGCGGTGCCGATGCTCACCCGGCCGCCGAGTGCCTTCACCTCGTCGGGCAGCCGGGTCAGCAGCTTCCCCGACTCCGGCGGCAGATCGCCCGCCGTCACGCCGTCGTTGACGATGTCGAGGGACACCGCGCCGTCCTGCTGGCGGACGTCGATCTCGCAGTGTTCGACGTCGCTGTACCGGAGGACGTTCGTGACGCCTTCGCGCAGCACCTTGGCCAGCAGCGTCCGGGCCTGCACCGGCAGGTCCGGCTGGTCGAGGTGGACCTTCACGGCGATGTCCGAGGCCGCCAGCAGCGTTTCGGCGGTCCGCGACTCCCGTTCCAGGGAAAGCTCCCGGTACCCGTGGGAAACCGCGCGCACGTCGGCAAGCGTGCGCTGCGCGGTGGCGGTGATCTCGGCCAGCTCGGCCTTGGTGCGCTCGGCCGACTTCCGCATGAGCCGCGACGCGAGCTCACCCTTGAGGGCGATCTCCGACAGGCTGATGCCGAGCAGGTCGTGCAGGTCGCGGGCGAAGGCGAGCCGTTGCTCGGCGACCGCGTGCCGGGCCAGCTCCGTCCGTGCCCGGTGCAGTTCGCTGACCATCCGGACCAGCCGGGCGAGCAGGAAGAGGACGAGGCCGTAGTAGACCGTCCCGACGGTCGTGTAGGTGTTGCCGAGGAAGGAACTCTCGTACCGGGTGTACAACCAGGCGACGCTGACGGCGACGAGCGCGAACAGCGGCCAGGCCAGCCGGGGACGCAGGGTCAGGAGCCCGCCGGCGGCGACGAAGGCGGGCATGGACAGCCACGGCACGCCGAAGGTCAGGACGGGCACGTAGGCCAGCACCGCCGTCACGCCCAGCAGGACCCGGCTCGTCGTCGAGTCCAGGCGGGCGCCGGGCCTGCTGAAGTGGAACAGCTGGATGGCCAGGATGCCGAGCGCCGCGGCGATCCCGTAGCCCGCGGTGACCGGGCCGACCGGCGTCGCCTGGATCGCGCTGTACGCGGCGATCACGGAGAAACCCACGACCACCACGGTGGTGACGGCGCCCGCCAGCCGGGAAGCCAGCCGCGGGCGCCGGTCGATTCCCGTGGTCCCGCGGGGTTCGGCGGTCGGCGACAGCTTTTCAGCAGGCTCGAGCGCGGCAGGCTCGAGCGCAGCGGCGGGAGACATCAGTGCCGACCCCCTGGTGTCCTCGACGGTGACCGGACGCCCGGTGGCCCGGCCGGCATGTGTGCGTGGCGATCCTAACTCACCCCAGGGACGCTGCCGTGGGCCGAAAGTACGCGAAATCCGCGCCTGCCGGGGGGAACCGGCGCCGGAATCAGCGGGCGGAGGCCGTCCGGAAGCGGTCGGGGACACCGAGCAAGCTCAGGAAGTCCAGCCGGGTCAAGGCGACCGACCCGGTGTGCACGAGGCAGTCCCGCTCCCGGTGGAAGAAACTCAGCCCGGCCTCGTCGACCTCCCATGCGTCGCCACCCGCCGTGCCGGGCAGCCGCCGGGACGCCGGGAAGTCCGCGGCGAACGCGCCGGTCACGGCCGAGTACGTCGGCAGGTCCGGCCCGAGATGCCTGCGGTACCGCTCCAGCTGCGCGTACGGCGCGCGGGAGACCAGCACCAGGCGCAGGTCCGGCGCGGACAGCGCGGCGGCGACGTCCGCGGCCGTCACGATGTCGGCGGGCCCGCTGTGGTCGGGCATGGTGTGGTGCACCGCGAGCCGTGGCCTGCCGTCGAAGAGCGCGTCGAGCGGCACGCGCCCGCGCGGCCCGTCGAACAGGTAGTTCGCCCCGGCGACGACCCGGGGTCGGTCCAGCTGCGGCACGGTCAGTTCCGTCATGACGCGTCCTCCCTGGCTGTGGTCCCACTGCGGATTGTGGGCCGGGCCCCGGCCGGGGCAAAGGGACCCGGCCGGGAACCGCACGGGAGGAGACGCGCGGGTGCGGCACCGCCGCCGTGCCGGGCCGCGGCGCGGAACCTAAGCTCTGCGGTCATGGCACGTTATTTCGACCTGCATCCGGAAAACCCGCAGCGCCGGGCGCTCGGCCAGGTCGTCGAGATCCTCCGGAACGACGGGCTGATCGCCTACCCGACCGACTCCTGCTTCGCGCTCGGGTGCCGCCCTGGCAACCGCGACGGGCTCGACCGCATCCGCGCGATCCGCAAGCTGGACCACCGGCACCACTTCACGCTGGTGTGCCAGGACTTCGCCCAGCTGGGCCAGTTCGTGCACATCGACAACGCGGTGTTCCGCGCGATCAAGGCGGCGACGCCGGGCAGCTACACGTTCATCCTGCCCGCCACCAAGGAGGTGCCGCGGCGGCTGATGCACGAGAAGAAGAAAACCGTCGGCGTGCGCATCCCCGACCACCGCGTCACCCAGGCGCTGCTGGCCGAGCTGGGGGAGCCGCTGCTGTCGAGCACGCTGCTGCTGCCCGGCGAGGGCGAGCCGATGACGCAGGGCTGGGAGATCAAGGAGGAGCTGGACAACCAGCTGGAGGCGGTGCTGGACTCCGGGGACTGCGGGGTCGAGCCGACGACCGTCGTCGACTTCTCCTCGGGTGAGGCCGAAATCGTGCGCGTCGGGGCGGGTGACCCGGCGCCGTTCGAGTGAATGTCTCAGCGCTCCAGCAGTTCCAGCCATTCGGCGGTGTGCGAGCCGCGGAAGGTCAGTGCGAGATCCTCGGCGAAGCGGCGGCCGGTGACCAGCAGGCAGAAGTCCTCCGCCGGCCCGGTGACGCGGTCGGCGGCGTCGGCCGGGCCGAAGTCCCACTGCGTGCCCGACGGCGCCCGCAGCTCGAAGCGGAACGGCTCGGCGGGCGGCGTCTGCTGGTACCGGCGGTAGACGCGGTCCCGGGTCCGGACGCCGTAGTAGGCGACGTGCCCGACCGAGTCGTCGCGCCGCGGGCGGACGCCGAGCGCGTCGGCGATGTCCTGGCCGGCGGCGAACAGCTCGGTCAGCGCGGCCGCGGCGAGCACCGAGGGGCGCAGCGGGCCGTCGCTCCACGGCAGCTCCAGCCCGGGCTCGGCCGCGGCCAGCAGGGAGTTGGCCTTCCGCTGCTCGATCAGCCAGACGAGGATCGCCTCGTCGAGTGAGCCGTAGGAGATCTGCGGGGTGACGCCGAAGGCCTCGGGGTTCTCGGCGCTGAGCCGGACCAGCCGCGCGGTCGACGTCAGCCGGGCGAAGTGCGCCGTGAGGTCGGGGCCGGGGCCGTACCCGTGGCGCTCGGCCAGCTCGGCCAGCGCTTCGGTCTCGGTCTGCAGGTCCGTGAACACGTCGGCCATCGGTGCCAACCTCCTGGTCCGGGTCACCCGCTCCAGGCTGGCAGGCGGCCCGGCGCCGGCTCCACTCCGCGGTTGCGCCGTGGTCGGCTATCTTCGTGCGACGGACGAGGCGAGGGCGGCCGAAGGGAGCCCGGACGTGAAGTACCTGCTGGCGATGTACCTGAACCCCGACGTGATGGCGAGCCTGTCGGAGTCGCAGATGAACGCCATCATGACCGGGCACCAGGACTTCATCCGGACCATCCGGGAGTCCGGCGAGATGATCAGCACCCAGGCGCTCGGCGCGGTCGCCGACAGCACGGTCGTGCGCGTGCGCTCGGGCCTGCCCGCGGTCACCGACGGGCCGTTCCTGGAGTCGAAAGAGTTCCTCGCCGGCTACTACCTGGTCGAGTGCGCGAGCAAGGAACGCGCCGTCGAACTCGCCGCGATGATCCCGGACGCCGCCATCGAAGGGCTCGGCATCGAGGTCCGCGAGGTCGTCTACTTCGCCGACGCCGAAACCGAAGTCACCATGGCGTGACCGGGGTCGCCGAGGTCCTGCGGCCGCTCGTGCCCCAGGTGCTGGGCGTGCTGGTGCGCCGGTACGGCCAGTTCGACGCGTGCGAGGACGCCGTCCAGGAGGCCCTGCTGGCGGCGAGCACGCAGTGGCCTGCCGAGGGCGTCCCGGACAACCCGCGCAGCTGGCTGGTCACGGTCGCCACCCGCCGGCTCACCGACCACTGGCGCAGCGAGAGCGCCCGGCGGCGGCGCGAGGAGTCGGCCGCCGTGCGGGAGCCGTCGCCCGTCGTCCCGGGGCCGGGCGAGGAGCAGGCCCCGGACACCGACGACACGCTGAAGCTGCTGTTCCTGTGCTGCCACCCGGCGGTGTCGCCGTCTTCGCAGGTCGCGCTGACGCTGCGCGCGGTCGGCGGCCTGACCACGGCGGAGATCGCCCGGGCGTTCCTGGTGCCCGAGGCGACGATGACCCGGCGCATCACCCGCGCCAAGGAGAGCATCGCGGCGGCGGGCTCGACGTTCAGCGAGCCGTCCCCGGCCGACTTCGGCGACCGGCTGCGCGTCGTCCTGCAGGTGCTGTACCTGATCTTCAACGAGGGGTACACGGCGACGTCGGGCGAGAACCTGGTGCGCGCGGAGCTGGCGGCGGAGGCCATCCGGCTGACCCGCGCGGTGCACGCGCTGACCCCGGGCGAAGGCGAGGTCGCGGGCCTGCTGGCCCTGATGCTGCTGACCGACGCGCGAAGGGAGGCCCGCACGGGTCCCCACGGCGAGCTGGTGCCGCTGCAGGACCAGGACCGCGGCCGCTGGAACACGGACCTGATCGCCGAGGGCGAGGCACTGGTGGACGCGACGCTCGGTCACACGGCCCTCGGGCCGTACCAGGTCCAGGCGGCCATCGCGGCCCTGCACGCGACGGCGCCGAGCACGGAGGAGACGGACTGGCCGCAGATCGCGGAGCTGTACCGCGTCCTGCAGGCCCTGATGCCGAGCCCGGTGGTCACGATCAACCAGGCGGTGGCGGTGGCCCAGGCCGAGGGCCCGCAGCGCGGCCTGGAGCTGCTGGACACGGTCGACGCGAAGCTGGACGTCGGCCGCCGCCTCGACGCGGTCCGCGCGCACCTGCTGGAACTGGCGGGAGATCTTGCGGGGGCGCGGGAGCACTATCTGCGTGCGGCCGAGCGGACGGCGAGCCTGCCTGAGCGGCGGTATCTGATGGAGCGGGCCGGGCGGATCGCCCCGGAGGTGGACGCGGCGCGGCGGTGAGCCCGGGCTGGGCGCTCGTGCCGGGCGCCCGGATCGCCCCGGCGGGCCCGGTTTGGCCCGGCTCAAGCGCCCGCCCCAATGTGGCCTTGGGTGCGTTGGACGCACCGAAGGCCACATTGGGTGCGTTGGACGCACCGGACGCCGCGTTGGCGAACTTCTGCCGACCTGCGTCTCTCGGGGAACCGCGGTCCGGGGTGCGGGCGGAGGGAGGTGTCTTGAATGACTCATTCAGGTCTTCGGAGGTCCTGAATGAGTCATTCAAGACGCTGAGGTGAGCGACCACCGGCCGCGCTGGGCACTGGGGCGCCCCCAATGGGTGGCGGTCGAGGCAGGGGGAGGCCCCGCCCCGGGGCGCTGGGGCGCGGGGCGCCGTTCGGAGGATGGTCCGGGGTGTGGGGAGGCCCCGCCCGGGGCCGAGCCGGGCGGGGCCGGGGACTCAGCGGACCACGATGCCCGACGGGGGCTCCGGTGCCGCCGGGACGTGGAACAGGCGGGCCAGCAGCTCCAGGTCCGCCAGGTCGCCCTCGATCGACAGCTTGCCCGAACGGAGGGCCTCGCTTGCCGACAGGTGGCCGCTCATCAGGTCCAGGACCGCCACGCCGCTTGCCGCCTTGACCACCAGGTCCGCTCCGGGGAAACGGCCTTCGCCCACCTTGACCGTGCCGTCCTCGACCAGGGCGTGGATGATCATGCGGTCGTCGTAGCGCAGCTCGTAGGTGATCTGGACGCCCTCGGCCACGTCCGGGCGGAACGTCGTGTACAGCGACAGGATCGCCGAATCCAGCGTGAACACGTCGTCCGGGCCCGGCTGGTGCAGCGAACGGGCGCCCCACAGGCCGAGGTCGAGCAGGATGTGGTCGAGCTCGCTGCCGTACTGGGTCAGCTCGTAGACCAGGCCCGCGTCCAGCTCCGCGCGGACGCGGCGGCGGAGCACCCCGGTCGCTTCCAGCTCGTTGAGCCGGGCCGACAGGATGGACGGCGGGATCTTCGGCAGGCCGGACTGCAGCTCGTCGTAGCGCTTCGGGCCGAGCACCAGGTCGCGGACGATCAGCAGCGACCAGCGCTCGCCGACGATCTCGAGCGCGCGGGCGAGGCCGCAGAACTGGCCGTAGGCGCGGGTGTTGGGAGCGGGCATCGAACTTCCTCACTTCTTTCTCGGGCGGAGCGACGTGTTCGGCCGGAGCCGGGGAAGCGGTGGGTCAGCGGTGGTCCCCTTCGGAGATCAGCTCGCGGTGCAGCAGCTGGAGGTCGTCGCACGGCTCGACACCCAGCTCGCCGGCCAGCCGTGACCGGAGCGTGCGGTAGACGGCCATCGCGTCCGAGCGGCGTCCGCTGCGGCCGAGCACGCGCATCAGCTGCCCGTGCAGGGCTTCGTCGAGCGGGCTGCCGGTAGCCAGCGAACGCAGCTCGCCGATCAGCTCGCGGTGCTTGCCGCTGGTGATCTCGGCTTCGATCCGCAGGTGCAGCACGCTGCGGCGCTGTTCCAGCAGCTCGGTCCGGTACGCCGACAGGACCGGTCCACAAGGGACGTTCGCCAGCGGTGGTCCGGACCACAGGTCCAGCGCCGTGCGGTAGGCGTCGGCGGCCGCCGCGTGGTTGCCCGCGTCCTGGTGCTCGTGGCCGCGCTGCTGAAGCCGGAGGAACCGGTGAATGTCCAATTGGGACGGATCGATGTGGAAGGTGTAGCCGGACTGCTTGGTGACCAGCATCTTCTCGGCGTCCGGGGCGAGCTGGTTCTGGACGATGCACCGGCGCAGGTGGTAGACGTACGTGTGCAGCGTCGTGCGCACCGTGCGGGGCGGGTTGTCCGACCACAGCTCCCGGATCAGGGTGTCGATGTGTACCATCTTGCCCGGGCGCATCACCAGCATGGCCAGCAGCTGCAGGACCTTCGGAGTGGTCGGGGCGTAGTCGACCCCGTCACGCAGCACTTCCAGCGGCCCCAGAACGGTGAATCTCACGCCACCGTCGTCCGGTGCTTCCGTTGGCGGCAGTTCGGAGTACATGCAGGCCTCCAGCGTCATCAATGCGTCCTCGCGCTCCCCAGCAGTGCCGCGCGGGTCAGGGGACGGCCGACTCCGGGGCTTCCCTCCGAATGTGACAGAGCGTCTCCCCGTCGACCAGTGAGTCACCCATCAGAGTCAACGTGCATTTACCCCGTGGCCCCGTGCACTCCGCAGGTTCGCCACATGCGTTCCGCACGGTCCACCATCCGGCCCAACCTGGGCCTGCGTGCCCGGCGGGGTCGCCGGAACGGACCAGGCGCGGGCCCGGCGGGCCCGCCGGGGATCGTCCGCGGTGCGTGACCCGCACGACGGCACCGTGCGTTTCGCACGGACCGTCCCGTGTGGATTTCCCGGCCGCGGCCGGGTGGCGTGCGTTTCGCCCGTGCTCCCTCGACCGCTCGTCGATCGAGCTGCAAGAAGCGGCGTCTTCCCTGACACCAGGAGAACTGCCATCAGGGAATTCGAGGTTGGACGGATGATGTTGCGGTCTATTGCGCCTGTCGGCCACGACGGCGAGTTCGACGATCCGCCCCGCGGGCCTGCCCTCCACCGGGTGGAGAAGCCGGTCCGGACCGCCGTGCTGCAGGCGATCTCGTCGATCCAGGAACGGTACTTCGAGCCGATCACGCTCGCGGAGCTGGCGTCCGAGGTGTTCCTCAGCCGGTTCCACTTCTCGCGGATGTTCGCCGACGCCACCGGGCTGACGCCCGGCCGGTTCCTCACCGCCGTGCGGCTGTTCGAGGCGAAGCGGCTGCTGCTGACCACGTCACTGAACGTGTCCGACATCGTGTGCAGCGTCGGCTACAGCAGCGTCGGCACGTTCACCAGCCGGTTCTCGCGCGCGGTCGGGATGACCCCGACGCAGTACCGCGAGCCGCAGGTCGCCGAGCTGCTCGTGGCGATCTCCCCGACGTTCCAGCGGCTTCCGCCGCTGCGCACGCTGCGGGCGGCCGGGCGCAGCTGCGCCTCGCTGCAGACCGGCACGGGGGTGCTGTCGATGCAGCTGGACCTGCCGCGGGGTTCGGCACCCGCGGACACCCTCGTCGGGCTGTTCGCCGACCCGGTGCCGCAGCGCGGCCCGGTCGCCTTCGGCGGCATGGCCGGGATGAGCTCCGGGGAGCTGACGATCCACGGCGTGCCCGCCGGGCGGTGGACGGCGATCGCCGTCGCGCAGCACCAGCCGGGCGCGGGCGGGCCGCGGTTCTCGATCGGCTACCAGGACGTGACCGTGTCGCCGTTCGGGCAGTCCACCGCGCGGGTGGGCCTGCGGGCGCCGGCACCGACCGACGCGCCGATCGCGATCACGCTGGCGTCGCACCAGTCGCCGTTCACCCAGCGCATGCTCGCCGCCCAGCGGCCGCACCTGCGTGCCGTCGCCTGATTCCCCGACGTGTAAAGGACCACGACGATGTCCACGGTCATCGGAGTTCTGCGCAAACGGCTGCTCGCTCCGCCGCTTGCCTCGGTCGGGTTCGCCGAACGCGGCTTCCCGGTCACCCACACCGACGCGACGGCCCGGCTGGAGGCGGTGCCGCAGGCGGTGGTGTGCGGGTTCGAATGGGCCATCGAGGGCGCTTCGCTGTGGGAGATCGAGCGGCGCCTCTCGCTGATCGAGCCGGAGCAGCGCGGCTTCGCCTACGAGGGCGCCACGATGGGCTACACGATCCTCGACGCGATGCCCGGCGGCGGCCGCGACCGCACGCGGGCGCTGCTGGAAGGGCCGGGCCGCCCGCACATCTTCCTCACCTACATCGGGATCGGCTTCGCGATGGCGCGGCTGCCGCGTCCACTGTGGAAGAACATCCTGCCGGAGCTGACCGGGGTGGCCTACCACCCGGTGATGAGCTGGCTCGCCGTCGACGGCTACGGCTTCGACCGGGCGTACTTCGACACCGAGAAGTGGGTCGGCGAGCAGGTCGAGCCGGTGCCCTACCCGTGGGCGGGCCGTCCGGAGTACTTCGGGCGCGCCTTCGACCAGGGGGTCGGCCGGGCGCTGTGGTTCATCTACGGCGGCAACCCCGACGCCGTCGCGGCCGCGGTGGGGAAGTTCGCCGGGCACCGCCGCGCCGACCTGTGGAGCGGGGTCGGGCTCGCCGCGACGTTCGCCGGCGGCAGCGACCAGCGCGGGCTGGGCAAGCTGCGGCGGCTGGCCGGGGAGCACTACGACGAACTCGCCCTCGGCGTGATCTTCGCGGTGAAGGCCCGCACGTACTCCGGTTACGTGCCCGCCCACACCCACCTCGCGGCCGGCGTGCTCGTCGACCTTTCCGTGCAGGGCGCCCAGAACCTCGCCGACCGGACCGAGCAGGCCGACGGCGACGACGGGCCCGAACCACCCTACGAACTGTGGCGGCAGCGCATCCGCGCGGAGTTCACGCCCGCCGCCCGGCGGCGGACCGCCTGAGTTCCGCTTTCCCGGACAACTCCCGATGATCCGCTCGCAAGCGTGGAGTAGAGCGCTGACCAGCGGATCTGTGACCGTAGAAGCCGTGAATCCGAACGACCCTATTCGACCCGTGAGGGGGAGAGTGCGTTGGGCAATGGTTGGCGCGCGCTCAGACGTCGCATCCTGACACCGAACGTCGCGGAGACCACGCTGGAGAAGCGGGGCTTCCACCGGAAGAGCCCAGCCGCGCAGGAACGGCTCGAGACCGTCGGGGAGAAGTTCCTCCTCGGGTACGCACACGCCGTCGAAGCGAAGTCGGTCGAGCAGGCCGAAGAATGGCTCGAGCGCATTCCCCCGCAGTACCGCGGATTCGCCTACGAGGGCGCGGGCATGGGGTACGGCGTGCTCGACGGGCTGCCGTTCGGCAAGAGCACCAACATCGCCGAGTTCCTGGCAGGCCCCGGCGAGCGGCACGACTACATCATCTACGTCGGCGTCGGCTGGGCGATGGCGCGGCTGCCGCGGTTCGCCTGGCCGAAGGCGTCGGCGTTCGATCCGCTGCTGCGCTGGCTGGTGCTCGACGGCTACGGCTTCCACCAGGCGTACTTCAAGACGGACCAGTACATCCGGCAGCAGTACCAGGAGCCGAACTTCTCCTGGCCGGACCGGCGTTACGACGGCTACGCGCTGCGGGCCATCGACCAGGGCATCGGCCGGGCGCTGTGGTTCATCTGCGGCACCGACGTCGGCCTGGTGACCAAGACGATCGAGGAGTTCCCCGAGTCCCGCCACGGCGACCTGTACGCCGGGGTCGGGCTGGCCTCGACCTACGCGTGCGGGGTCACCGCCGACGAGCTGGCGGAACTGGTCGACCGGGCCGGGATCCACCACGGTCCGCTGGCACAGGGGAGTGCCTTCGCCGCCGAGTGCCGGGTGCGCTCGGGCCTGCTGATCCCCGAGACCGAGATGGCGGCCGAGGCGATCTGCGGGATGCCTGCCGAGCGCGCGGCGGCCATCACCCAGGAAGTCCGGCCGGACGTGGTCGTCGACGGCGACGACGTCCCGGCCTTCGAAGTCTGGCGGCAGCGCATTGCCGAAGAAGTGCTGACCCACGGAGGGAAGAACAAATGACCGCGACCTTGGGCTGGCTGCGCAAGCAGCTGGCGGGCATCGTGGCGCTGGCGCTGATCCTCGGCCTGTTCCTGGTCGCGCGACTGCCCAGCGTCTCGGCCGCCGAGCAGGACACGATGGCGAGCAGGTTCCACTTCACCCCGATGACGATCGCGCTGCCCGCGGCGAAGAAGTCGCAGTCGATCCGGACGGTGAACAAGGAGTACGAGCACATCGCCGCGTGGATCTCCTCGGTCGGCGCCGCGATCGCGATGAACGACATCAGCGGCAGCGGCAAGGCGAACGACCTCTGCCTGGTCGACCCGCGCAGCGACCAGGTCGTCATCACGCCGACCCCGGACTCGGGCCCGCGCTACGCGCCGTTCGCGCTCGACCCGGCGCCCGCCCTGCCGACGTGGGACTACATGGCACCGATGGGCTGCGTCCCCGGTGACTACAACGAGGACGGCCGGACCGACGTGCTGGCCTACTACTGGGGCCGCACCCCGGTGCTGTTCCTGCAGAAGGCGACCGCGACCAAGTTCGACGCCTCGGCGTTCCAGCCGGTCGAGCTGGTGCCGGGCAACCACCGCGGGCCGGACGGCAAGTACAGCGGTCCACTGTGGAACACCGACTCGGTCACCATCGGCGACTTCGACGGCGACGGGCACGTCGACATCTTCGTCGGGAACTACTTCCCGGACAGCAAGGTCCTCGATCCGACCGCCGACGGCGGCATCACGCTGAACCAGTCGATGTCGCACGCGGTGAACTCGGGGGCCAAGTACATCTTCCGCTGGACCGGGGCCGCCGCCGGCGCGAACCCGGACGCCCGCTACACCGACGCGTCCCAGGGCATCCCGGAGAGCGCACGGCTGGGCTGGACGCTGGCCTCCAGCGCGACCGACATCGACGGCGACAGCCTGCCGGAGCTCTACATCGCCAACGACTTCGGCCACGACCACCTGCTGTACAACAAGTCCACGCCGGGGCACATCGAGCTGGCCGAGGTCACCGGGGTCCGCGGGTTCGACGACCCGAAGTCCAAGGTGCTGGGCCACGACTCCTTCAAGGGCATGGCCGTCGACTTCGGCGACCTGAACCACGACGGGCTCTACGACCTGTTCGTCAGCAACATCACCACGTCGTGGGGCATCGAAGAGTCGAACTTCCAGTTCATGAACAAGGCCAAGGACACCGCGGACCTGACCCGCCAGCTCAAGGACGGCGTCGCGCCGTTCCACGACGACAGCGCCGCGCTCGGCACGGCGTGGTCGGGCTGGGGCTGGGACGTCAAGATCCAGGACTTCGACAACAGCGGCGACAACCAGATCGCGCAGGCGACCGGGTTCGTCAAGGGCCAGGTCAACCGGTGGCCGAACCTGCAGGAGATCGCCACCGCACACGACGGCCTGCTGTCCAACCCGCTGTGGTGGCCGAACGCCCGTGCCGGTGACGACATCGGCGGCGACCAGACGCTGCACTTCTTCGTCAAGAGCTCCGACGGCCGGTACACCGACCTCGCGCCGAAGCTCGGCCTCGCGGTTCCGGTGCCCACCCGCGGCATCGCCGTCGGCGACACCAACGGCGACGGCCTGCCCGAGTTCGCCGTGGCCCGGCAGTGGGAGCAGCCGATCTTCTACCACAACGACAGCCCGAACACCGGGAAGTACCTGCAGCTGAAGCTGACCACCGACGCCCCGGTGGCGGCAGGCCCGCTGCCCGCGGCCGGCGTGCCGGCGATCGGCGCCCAGGTCACCGCGACGACCTCGGACGGCCGGAAGTTCCTCGGCCGCGTCGACGGCAGCAGCGGGGAGGCCGGACGGCGCAGCTTCGACGTCCAGATCGGACTGGGGCACGACGTCAGCGGCCCGCTCGACGTGCACCTCCAGTGGCGGGACCGGACCGGGCAGCTGCGGACGCAGGACCTGAAGCTCGAACCCGGTTGCCACGCCTACCAGCTCGGCACCACGGCGAAGGAAGCGATGTGACATGACCACCCCGACTCTGACCAAGGTGGACAGTGCGCCACCGAAGCGGACCAACAAGGTCATCACCGCGCTGCGGCGCTTCGCGATCTCGATCACGATCTTCAACATCGTCGGCTTCACGTTCCTCGGCTTCGAGCAGCCGTGGCTGTACCCGTTCGTCGCGCTGGCGACGGCGTACACCACGGAGATCGTGCTGGAGATCATCAACGCCCGCGTGACGCACCGCGACGTGCGGTTCCGCGGCGGCGGGTTCAAGGGCCTGGTGGAGTTCCTCCTGCCGGCACACATCACCGGCCTGGCACTGAACATGCTGACCTACGTCAACGACCAGATCCTGGTGATGATGTTCGGCGTCGTCGTCGCGGTCGGCGCGAAGTGGGTCCTGCAGGCTCCGGTGTACGGCCGGATGCGGCACTACATGAACCCGTCGAACTTCGGCATCACGGTCATCCTGCTCGTGTTCCCGTGGGCCAGCATCGCCCCGCCGTACCACTTCACCGAGCAGATCCCCACCTGGGGCGGCTGGCTGATCGTCGGCATCATCCTGGTGTCCGGCACCGTGCTCAACGCGCTGCTGACCAACCGGATGTGGCTGATCGCGGGCTGGCTGAGCTTCTTCGTCGTCCAGGCCTTCGTCCGCGGCTGGCTGTTCGGCACGTCGATCCCCGGCGCGCTGGCGATGGGCACCGGCGTCGCGTTCGTGCTCTACACCAACTACATGGTGACCGACCCCGGCACGTCGCCGTCGAAGCCTGCCTCGCAGTTCCTGTTCGGTTCCGGCGTGGCGCTCGCGTACGGCTTCTTCACCGCCGTGCACGTGGCCTACGGCCTCTTCCTGGCCACCGCCACCGTATGCCTGATCCGCGGCCTGTTCCTGTGGGGCCTGCACTTCTCGAACAAGGCGCGGATCAGGTTCGAGGCCGACCAGGCCGCGCAGAAGGCCAAGCTCGAACTCGCCGCGGCACCGCCCGCCGAGGACGAGCAGCCGGGAGCGCTCGCGGCATGACCGGTCCGACGGACCACACCCGGGCGGCACCCACCGTGCCGCCCGGGCCGCCGCGCCGGGCGACGTTCCGGTTGCTGAAGCAGCTCTTCACCGACCGGCTCGCGCTCATGGGCGACAACGCCGATGCCTACGGCGACGTCGTCCGCATCGCCATCGGACCGAAGGCGATGTACCTGGTCAACCACCCGGACCTGGCCAAGCACGTGCTCGCGGACAACGCCGCGAACTACCACAAGGGCATCGGCCTGCAGGAGGCCCGCCGGGCACTCGGCGACGGCCTGCTCACCAGCGACGGGGACACCTGGAAGCAGCAGCGCCGGACCATCCAGCCGGTGTTCCAGCCCAAGCGGATCTCGCGGCAGGCCGCCGTCGTCGCGTCCGAAGTGGACGGTCTGATCCAGCGGCTGGCCGCGCACGACGGGCCGGTCGAGGTCCTGCACGAGATGACCGGGCTGACCCTCGGCGTGCTCGGCAAGACGTTGCTGGACGCGGAACTCGGCGGCTACGAGACGCTGGGGCACTCGTTCGAGGCCGTGCAGGACCAGGCCATGTTCGAGGCGGTCACGCTGAGCATGGTGCCGCAGTGGGTGCCGCTGAAGAAGCAGCTGCACTTCCGCACCGCCCGCGACGACCTGCGCCGGATCGCCGACGAGCTGGTCGAGCAGCGGCTGGCGAACCCGGTCGAGGGCGGCGAGGACGTCCTGTCGCGGCTCATCGCGTCCGGGTCGGCGGACGGCTCCTCGCGCGAGCGGATGCGGGACGAGCTGATCACCCTGCTGCTGGCCGGGCACGAGACCACCGCGAGCACGCTCGGCTGGGCGTTCCACCTGATCGACGAGCACCCCGAGGTCGGCGAGCGGCTGCACGCCGAGGCCGTCGAGGTGCTCGGCGACCGGCTGCCCGAGCACGAGGACCTGCGGCGGCTGACGTTCACCGTGGCGGTGGTCGAGGAGGTCATGCGGCTGTACCCGCCGGTGTGGCTGCTGCCGCGCGTGGCCCAGGCCGACGACGAGATCGGCGGGTACCACGTGCCCGCCGGGTCCGACGTCGTCGTCGTGCCCTACACGCTGCACCGGCACCCGCGGTTCTGGCCCGACGCCGAGCGCTTCGACCCGGGCCGGTTCACCGCCGCGGAACGGCCGCCGCGGTACGCCTACCTGCCCTTCGGGGCGGGGCCGAGGTTCTGCATCGGCAACAGCCTCGGGGTCATGGAGGCGGTGTTCGTGCTCGCCATGGCGGCACGGGACCTGCGGCTGCGCAAGGTACCCGGCAAGGTCGTCGAGCCCGAGGCGATGCTCTCGCTGCGGGTGCGGGGCGGGCTGCCGATGACCGTGCAACGCCGGGACCGCGTGCGGCGGGCCGACGCCGCCTGATCTCTACGGCGGCGGGCCGCCCGATCTCTACTGTGGACATTCAATGAGGAGGTAGGCCGGTGCAACCCGAGGCCACCGAAGAAGAACGCGTGATGAACCAGACCCTCGAGGCCTACGCCGACACGATCGTGCCGGGGGAGAAGCGGTTCCCGGAGGACCGGGCCGTCGCCGGGGCCGCGCCCGGCCCGGGTGCGGTGGCGGCGGGCGCGCTCGAGCTGCTGAACTTCGACGCGACCGGCGTCACGGCCGGCCTGCCCTACCTCGCGCAGTCGCTCAACGACCACGCGAAGTCCTACGCGGGCGAGGTCGACCTGGAGCTGGACTACGACGTCCCGCCGTTCGTCGCGCTGCCGTACGAGCACCGCCGCGAGCTGGTGAACCGGCTGACCACGCCGGGCCACCCGGAGAAGGACGGCTGGGTCAGCCTCGCGCTGTTCTGCAACATGGCCTTCGACAGCGCCGCGCACAAGCACACCGCCGACGCCATCCGCGAGGGCCACCCCGGCCTGCTGGCACTGGGGTACCGCCCACCGGACGCGGACGGGTTCTGGCGGTTCCCGAAGTACGGCTACGGCCGCAAGCTGGCCGAGCTGCACCCCGACACGACTGCCTCCGGGAGCCCGGCATGAGTGCGATCGACCAGACCGACGTCGTCATCGTCGGCAGCGGATTCGGCGGGTCCATCCCCGCCTACCACCTCGCCGCGGGCGGGGCCAAGGTGACCGTGCTGGAGCGCGGGCCGTGGCTGGCCGCGGCCGACTTCGAGCACGACTACCTGCTCGGGTCGTCCTACACGCGGGCGTTCGACTTCGTCGTCGGCGACGGGATGAGCGTGCTCGGCGGCAACTGCGTCGGCGGCGGCAGCGTGGTGTACTTCGCCGCGATGCCGCGGGCGCCTCGCTTCGTCTTCGAGCGGCACGGCAGCATCGGGCGGCGGATGTGGCCTTCGGTGATCTCCCGTGACACGCTGGAGCCGTGGTA
This sequence comes from Amycolatopsis melonis, assembly GCF_040064235.1. Taxonomy (NCBI): domain Bacteria; kingdom Bacillati; phylum Actinomycetota; class Actinomycetes; order Pseudonocardiales; family Pseudonocardiaceae; genus Amycolatopsis; species Amycolatopsis melonis. The sequence continues at coordinate 60,672 of NZ_JBDZYD010000024.1, read as the reverse complement.
CGACCGTGTCGACGAGTCGATCCCGGTGTCCAAACAGGACTGGAGTGACGTCTCCTACGCCGGCGGGCTGTGGGCCGCCGCGTGCAACCACTCCGGGCGCACGGCGAACCCGGCCCCGGTGGCGGTGGACAACGACACCTGCGTCAACTGCAACTTCATGATGGCGGGCTGCAAGTTCGACGCCAAGCGGTCGATGCTGACGAACTACCTGCCCGCGGCACTGGCGCACGGCGCCGAGATCCGGCCGCTGCACGAGGTCCAGCGGCTGGAACGCACCGAGGACGGCAGCTACCGCGTCCACTTCGACATCGTCGACGAAGAGGACTACCGGATCCACACCGGCACCGGCGTCATCGAGGCGAAGGTCGTCATCATCGCCGCCGGCGCCGGGGCGACCCCGGTGATCCTGCAGCGGTCGGAGTCCGCGCTGGGCGCGATGCCGCACGGTGTCGGCCGGTACTTCTCCGGCAACGGCGAGCGGCTCAACACCGCGATCATCGACGAGGACCGCGTCCGCGAGGTGCTCGGGCTGTCCCGTGAGGACGGTCCGGTGTACTCGGCCAACCACATCGGCAAGGGCCCGACCGTCGCGAACTGGGACAAGCTCGACGGGTCGCTGCCGGAGTACGAGCGGTACTCGCTGGAGCAGCTGTACTTCCCGCCGGGACTGGGCACCATCCTCGCCCAGGCGCCCGGCGGCGAGCACCCGCGGTGGTTCGGGGCGGAGAAGAAGGAAATCCTCAAGCAGTGGTCGAACTGGCTGACGATCTTCCTCATGACCGAGGACGACAACGAAGGCGTGTTCGGCACCCCGCCGCCCACCGGCAACGCCTACCGGATCTCGCAGCAGATGCTCGGCCGCGGTCCGCTGCGCTACGACCCGACCACGAACACCCGGCGCGGCTGGGCACTCGCCGACGCCGACTGCAAGGCGATCATCGAGAAGGACGGCCTGGCGAAGGTCGCGCCGTGGACCAACGACGTCGTCGGCGCGTACACCGTGCACCCGCTGGCGTCCTGCCGGATCGGGGACGACCCGGCGACGTCCGCGCTGTACCCGAACCACGAGCTGCGCAACCACCCCGGCATCTTCGTCACCGACAGCGCGTCGGTGCCGGGTGCGCTGACGGTCAACCCGGCGATGACCATCGCCGCGCTGGCCGAGCGCTCGATCCCGGGCATCGTCCGGGCCCTGCAGGCCCGCGACGTCGACGTCAAGTACGGGGCCCCGGCCCCCGACGGCTCGATCACGGGCCGCCGCGCGGTGTCCAAACTGGACCTGGTGGCGGGCAACTGATGCACGGGCACTTCGAACTCGCGCTCCTGGGCATCTGGGAGCGCGAGTCCCGCCCGGCCGAGGTCCGGCGACGCCGGTCGTGGGTGCCGAGGTTCCGGTGGCGCCTGCGGACCGCGGTCCGCGGACCGGCCGTACCCCGGATCTCGCGTGATTGAGCGGACGACACGCGTGATCGGGAAGCCGACACGCGTGAGCAGAGGGACGACACGCCGAAGCGGTGGAGTTTCGTGCGTGTCGTCCCTTCAATCACGCGAGTTGACCCTCCGATCACGCGTGTCGGCGTTCTGGTCACGGGAGGGCGAGGAGGCAGTATGACGGCGGGTGTGGTCCGGGTTGCCCTGCGGCGGACGCTCAGGGATGTCAAGTACGTCGAGGTGGTGCGGCCGCGGCGGGCGCGGGGGCTGGTGCGGGACGTCTACCGGCAGGTGGAACGGGACTTCGGGATGCTCGCGCCGCCGATTGCCCTGCACTCGCCGTCGCCGGAGGCGCTTGCGGCCGCGTGGGCCGTGCTGCGGGAGTCGCTGGTCGCGGCCGGGACGGCGAGCCGGGCCGACAAGGAGGTCGTCGCGGCCGCCGTGTCCGCGGCGAACCAGTGCCCCTACTGCGTCGAGGTGCATGCGATGGCCCTCGGCTCGCTGGGGGAGCCGGAGGCCGCCGCGGCCATCGAGGCCGGGACGCCCGGGTCCATCGTGGACAGTGACACGCGGGCGCTCGCCGCGTGGGCGCGGGGCGAAGGCCCGCTGCCCGCGGGCGTCCCGCGGGACACCGCCGCGGAGTTCGCGGGGGTGGCCGTCGCGTTCCACTACCTCAACCGGATGGTGAGCGTGTTCCTCGGGCCGTCGCCGCTGCCGGAAGCCGTGCCGCCTTCGGCGCGGGCGAAGGCCAAGGCGGTGCTGGGGCTGCTGCTCAAGCCGGGCGACGCGCCGGCCGCCGGGCAGGCACTGGACCTGCTGCCCGCCGCGCCCGGCCCGGGAGGCGCCGACACGCTGTCCGACGCCTTCGCGCGTGCCTCGGCGGCGTTCGAGGCCGCCGGGGAACGGTCGGTGCCGTCGCGGGTGCGGGACCTCGTCCGCCGGGAAGTCAAGGCGTGGGACGGGAAACCGCCCGGCCTCGGCCGGGGATGGGTCGAGCCCGTGCTCGCCGAGCTGCCGCCGGAGGAACGTGCCGCGGGACGGCTCGCGCTGCTGACGGCCAAGTCCGCGTATCAGGCCGGCGCCGCCGACGTTGCCGCCGTCCGTCCGGAAAGGACGGACGATCGCGGACTGGTGGAGCTGGTGTCGTGGGCGGCTTTCGCCGCGGCCGCGGCGGCCGGTGAGCGGCTTTCCCTCCGCCCGGCAAGAGAAGACTCCCCAGGTCGGCGCGGGTGATGATCGAGACGTCGGGTCGGCGGAGAGGCCGATCCAGGCAAGACGTCACATCGGTTGAGAGGACAGACAGGTGACTGACACCACGGGCGTGATCGCCGACCTGACCGCGGAGGCCGCCGAGGTGGACGCGCTCGTGGCCGGCCTTTCCGAAGCGGAGTGGGACACCCCCACCCCCGCGCCGGGCTGGCCGATCCGGCACCAGATCGGGCACCTCGCGTTCATCTTCCGGATCGCCGGCCTCTCGGCCGCGCAGCCGGAAGCCTTCGTCGCGATGACGAAGTCGCTCGCGTCGGTCGGCTTCGAGCAGGCCGTCGAGGGCGCGCTGCAGGAGTACGTCCACGACCCGGCCGAGGTGCTGCTGACGCGCTGGCGCGCCGAGCGGGACGCGGGCATCAAGGCCCTCGCGGCCGTGCCCGGCGACCAGCTGGTGCCGTGGCTGGTGAACCCGCTGCCGCCGTACGTGCTCGCCTGTGCCGGGATGATGGAGCTGTTCGGGCACGGCCAGGACATCGCCGACGCCCTCGGCGTGCGCCCGCGGCGCACCGACCGGATCAAGCACCTGGCCGGATTTGCCGTGCGCGTGCGCGACTTCGGGTACGAGGCGCGGAACCTGACGCCGCCCGCCGAGGAGTTCCGGTTCGAGCTGACCGCGCCTTCGGGCGCGCTCTGGACGTTCGGGCCCGCGGACGCGACCCAGCGGATCAGCGGCAGCGCCGAGGACTTCTGCCTGCTCGTCACCCGGCGGCGGCACCGCTACGACCTCGACGTGCGGGCGAAGGGCACGCTGGCGGACCAGTGGCTCGACATCGCGCAGGCCTACCGCGGGCCGGCGGGCGAAGGCCGCCGTCCCGGCCAGTTCCGGGCCTGAACTTTCCTTTCGCAGACACGAAATGGCCATGTCCGAGCGTGCTGAGGTGCGGCGCGCGGGCAGGCAGGGAGATGACGGTCCGCACCACCGGAAGAGATGCTGGACCGGAAGTCCGGCGGACCGGGCACCGGGCGGCGGCCTCGCCGCCCGGGGACGACAGACCGGCGGCGGGAACCTCGGGTTCCCGCGCCGGAGGACAGCGGGGACCTGATGGTTCCGGTGATACGGGGCTCGAGAGCCAGTGGGAGTGCGGTGGCATGAGCGTAGAGCGGATTTCGATCGTCGGTATCGGTCTCCGGTACCCCGATGCGAGTTCTCCGGAGGAGCTCTGGGAAAACGTGCTGGCCGGGCGCCGGGCGTTCCGCAGGCTGCCGGACGAGCGGATGAACCGGGCGGACTACTACTCGCCCGACCCGAAGGCGCCGGACCGCTTCTACGCGCAGAAGGCGGCCGTGCTGCGGGACTACGAGTTCGACCGGGTGGCGCACAAGGTCGCCGGCAGCACGTTCCGGGCGACCGACACGACGCACTGGCTGGCCCTCGACGTCGCGGCCGCGGCGCTGGCCGACGCCGGCTTCGGCGAGGGTGAGGGCGCGCCGCGGCAGAGCACCGGCGTCGTCATCGGCAACAGCCTGACCGGCGAGTTCTCCCGGGCCAACATCATGCGGCTGCGCTGGCCGTACGTGCGCCGCACGGTCGCGGCCGCGCTGTCGGCCCGCGGCTGGGAGGACGAGGAGACCGCGAACTTCCTGCGGGAACTGGAGATCCAGTACAAGGAGCCGTTCCCGGAGATCAACGAGGACACCCTCGCCGGCGGCCTGGCCAACACCATCGCCGGCCGCGTGTGCAACCACTTCGACTTCGCCGGCGGCGGGTACACCGTCGACGGCGCGTGCTCGTCGTCGCTGCTGTCGGTGGTGACCGCGGCCAACGCGCTCGCCCAGGGCGACCTCGACCTCGCCATCGCCGGCGGTGTCGACCTGTCGATCGACCCGTTCGAGGTGATCGGCTTCGCCAAGACCGGTGCGCTGGCCAAGCGCGAGATGAAGGTCTACGACGCCGACTCCAACGGCTTCTGGCCCGGCGAGGGCTCGGGCATGCTCGTCCTGATGCGCGAGAGCGACGCGCTGGAGCAGGGCAAGCGGATCTACGCGTCGATCGGCGGCTGGGGCGTGTCCTCCGACGGCAAGGGCGGCATCACCCGGCCCGAGGCCGCCGGGCACCGGCTGGCGCTCAAGCGTGCCTACGACCGGGCCGGCTACGGCGTCGAGACCGTTTCCTACTTCGAGGGCCACGGCACCGGCACCGCGCTGGGCGACGCCACCGAGATCGAGGCGCTGTCCACCGCCCGCCGCGACGCCGACCCGCTGGCCAAGCCTGCCGCGCTGTCGACCATCAAGGGCAACATCGGGCACACCAAGGCCGCGGCCGGGGTCGCCGGCCTGATCAAGGCGACGCTGGCGGTCTACCACCAGGTCATCCCGCCCGCCACCGGCCACTACGAGCCGCACGAGTCGCTGACCGGCTCCTCGGCGCGGATGTACGTCCCGCGCGAGGCCACGATCTGGCCCGAGGACCAGCCGGTCCGCGCCGGGGTCTCGGCAATGGGCTTCGGCGGCATCAACTCCCACGTCACGGTCACCGAGGCGCCGACCGCGGCCCGCCGCCGCGAGCTCGACGAGCGGGCCCGGACGCTGGTCGCCGGACGGCAGGACGCCGAGCTGCTGCTGTTCGACGCCGACGACGTCGCGACCCTGCGCGGCGACATCGCCGCGACGCTGGAGGTCGTGCCGAAGCTGTCGTTCGCCGAGCTGACCGACCTCGCCGGCGAGCTGGCCGGGAAACTGGCAGGCCGCTCAATGCGGGCGGCGGTCGTCGCGGCCAACCCGGAGCACGCCGAGCGGAAGCTGACGAAGCTGCTCGAGCAGCTGGAGTCCGGCGACGCCGTCTTCGACAGCGCCGACGGCATCTTCGCCAGCACCCGCACCACCGCCCCGAAGATCGGCTACCTGTTCCCGGGCCAGGGCTCCGGGCGCGGCGGGGACAGCGCGCTGCGCCGCCGGTTCCCGGTGGCCGACGAGATCTTCCGCGCCGCGGGCCTGCCGGTCACCGGCGACCAGGTCGCCACCGAGGTGGCCCAGCCGCGGATCGTCACCGGTTCGCTGGCCGCGCTGCGGGTGCTGCGCTCGTTCGGCATCGAGGCCGCCACCGCCACCGGCCACAGCCTCGGCGAGCTGACCGCCCTGCACTGGGGTGGCGCGCTCGACGAGCGCGGGCTGCTCGACCTGGCCAAGGTCCGCGGCAAGGTGATGGCCACGACGACCGGCGACGGCACCGGCGCCATGGCAGGCATCGCCGCCTCGCCCGGCCGGGTGGAGGAACTGGGCCTTGGCGACGAGGTCGTCATCGCCGGGTACAACGCGCCCGAGCAGACGGTCATCTCCGGACCGGCCGAGGCGATCGACCGCATCGTCGCCAGGGCCAAGGCACAGGGCGTCGGCGCGACCCGGATCAAGGTCTCGCACGCCTTCCACTCGCCTGCCGTCGAGCCTGCCGCGAACGCCATGACCGAGCGGCTGGGCGAGTTCACCTTCACCCGGCTGGAGCGGCCGGTGGTCTCCACGGTCAGCGGCGACGTGCTGCACGCCGCCGAGAACCTGCCCGAGCTGCTGCGCGACCAGATCGTGCTGCCGGTCCGCTTCCGCGAGGCCGCCGCCAAGGTGGCCGAGCGCAGCGACCTGGTGGTCGAGGTCGGCCCCGGCCGGGTGCTGACCGGGCTGTTCGAGGAGATCGCGCCGGAGACGCCGGTGCTGGCCGTCGACACCGACAACGCGTCGCTGCAGGCCCTGCTGCGGGTCGTCGGCGCGGCGTTCGCCCTCGGGGCGCCGGTCTCGGTGGACGCGCTGTTCGAAGGCCGGGTCGTGCGGGCCCTGCCCGCCGACGGCGAGTTCAGCTTCCTCGCCAGCCCGTGCGAGGCCGCGCCGTCGATAGACAGCGAGCTGGCCGCCGAGCTGGCCGCGGAGCGGGCACAGGCCGCCGAGGCCGACGCCGCCGCGGCCGACGGCGACTCCGGCTCGACCCTGGACCTGCTGCGCAAGCTCGCCGCCGAGCGCGTCGAGCTGCCGCTGGAGGCGGTCACCGCCGACACCCACCCGCTCGACGACCTGCACCTGTCGTCGATCACGGTGGGACAGCTGGTCAACGACGTCACCCGGGCGCTGGGCCGTCCCGCGCTGGAAGGCATGCCGAACTTCGCGACGGTGTGCCTCGGCGAGCTCGCCGAGATGATCGACGAGCTGGCGCAGACGGCGAAGCCCGCGGACGCGTCGAACAAGGGCGAGGCCCCGGGCGTCGGGCCGTGGGTCCGGCCGTTCGCGGTCGAGTACGTGCCGGCGCCGCGGCCCGCCGCGGACCTCACGCCGGGCACCGGCCGCGCCGAATGGCAGGTCTTCGCGACGCCGCGGCACCCGCTCGCCGAACCGCTGCGGGCCGCGCTCGCCGCGTCCGGCACCGGCGACGGCGTGCTGCTCTGCCTGCCCGCGGACTGCGACTCCAGCCACGTCGGCCTGTTCCTCGACGCCGGCCGCGCCGTCATGGCCGCCCCCAACGGCACGCGCTTCGTGGTCGTGCACCACGGCTACGGTGCGGCAGGCCTGGCCAGGACCCTGCGCCTGGAGGACCCGTCGGCGAAGACGACGATCATCGACTTCGCGAACCCGACACCGTCCGATGTGGACGAAGTCGCCGAGGCCGTGCACACCGTGGTGGCCGAGGTCGCCGCGACCACGGACTTCACCGAAGCCCGCTACGGCGCCGACGGCGGGCGCACGGTGCCGCGGCTGTCCGCGCTGCCCGCCCCGAAGCCCGGCCCGATCCGCGACTCGCTGGACGCCTCCGACGTCCTGCTCGTCACCGGCGGCGGCAAGGGCATCACCGCGGAGAGCGCGCTCGCGCTGGCCAAGGACTCCGGTGCCAAGCTCGCCCTGCTCGGCCGCTCCGACCCGGAGTCCGACAGCGAGCTGGCCGAGAACCTCGACCGCATGGAGGCGGCGGGCATCCGCTACCGCTACGAGCGCGCCGACGTCACCAGCGCCCCGCAGATCGCCGAGGCGGTCGCCCGGGTCGAGGCCGAACTCGGCCCGGTCACGGCGATCCTCCACGGCGCGGGCCGCAACGAGCCCGCCGCGTTGTTCTCCCTCACCGAGGACAGCTTCCGCAAGACGCTCGCCCCGAAGATCGGCGGCCTCAACGCGGTGCTCGCCGCGGTCGACCAGGACCGCATCAAGCTCCTGGTCACCTTCGGCAGCATCATCGGCCGGGCGGGCCTGCGCGGTGAAGCGCACTACGCCACGGCCAACGACTGGATGACCGAGCTGACCCTGCGCTTCGGCCAGGAACACCCGAAGGCGCGGGCGATCGCGCTGGAGTGGTCGGTCTGGTCGGGCACCGGCATGGGCGAGAAGCTCGGCGTGGTCAGCGCCCTGATGCGCGACGGCATCACGCCGATCCCGACCGAGGAGGGCATCACCATCCTCCGCCAGGTGCTGGCCGACCCGGCCGCGCCGCCGGTGCTGGTCGTCTGCGGCCGCACGTCGGGACTGGCCACGCTGCCGATCCAGAAGCGGGAGCTGCCGCTGACCCGGTTCGTCGACCGCGCGGTCGTGCACTACCCGGGCGTCGAGCTGATCACCGAGGCCGACCTGTCCGACGGTGCCGACCCGTACCTGACCGACCACCTGCTCGACGGGCAGCTGCTGTTCCCCGCGGTGATCGGCATGGAGGCCATGACGCAGGCCGCGGCGGCGACGCTGGACCGCACCGGCACCCCGGTGCTCTCGGACGTGGAGTTCCTGCGGCCGATCATCGTCTCGCCGGGCGGGTCGACCACGGTCCGGCTGGCCACGCTGGCCCGCGACGCCGACACCGTCGACGTCGTGATCCGCAGTGACGAGACCGGCTTCAGCGCCGACCACTTCCGAGCCCGGCTGAGCTTCGCCCGGCCTGCCGAGATCGGCGCGAGCCAGGCCCGCGACGTCGCGCTGCCGCCGGTCCCGGTGGAGCCGATCAGCGAGCTGTACGGCTCGGTCCTGTTCCAGGGCAAGCGGTTCCAGCGGGTCCTCGGCTACCGGCGGGCGAGTGCCCGGCACGCGGTCGCCGAGATCGCGACCGGCGCCGACCACGAGTGGTTCGCCCCGTTCCTCCCGCAGGAGCGGCTGCTGGCCGACCCGGGCACCCGCGACGCGATGATGCACGCGATCCAGTGCTGCATCCCCGACGCGACGCTGCTGCCGCAGGGCATCGAGAAGCTCTACCTGGCCGAGCCGGGCAGCCAGCACGACGAGTACGTCCTGCTGGACGCGAAGGAACGGCTCCAGGACGGCGACAGCTACGTCTACGACCTCGACGTGCGCAACCCGGACGGGACGCTGGTCGAGCGCTGGGAAGGCCTGAAGCTGCGTGCGGTCCGCAAGCGCGACGGCGCCGGGCCGTGGGTCCCCACGATGCTCGGGTCCTATGTGGAGCGTGCCTGTGAACGGCTGCTCGGCGGGACGCGGTCGGTGGTGCTGGAACCGGACCCGGTCGGCCGCCCGGCGGAGGGCATCGCGGAGCGCCGGGCGCAGACCGCGCTCGCCGCGGGCCGCGCGCTCGACCGCCCGGTCGAGGTCCGCTACCGCCCCGACGGCAAGCCGGAGTGCGACGGCGTCCAGGTGACCGCGTCGCACACGTCGGAGCTGACCCTCGTGGTCGCCGGCTCCGACCAGGTCGCCTGCGACATCGAGACGGCGATCGACCGCACCGAAGAGGACTGGGCGGGGCTGCTGGGCGAGGAACTGCTCGCCCTCGGGCGGCTGCTGGCCGCGGACACCGGCGAACCGCTCAGCGTGGCCTACACGCGGGTCTGGAGCGCGCTGGAGTGCGTCCGCAAGACCGGGTCGATGACCCAGGCCCTCACCGTGCGCCAGGTCGACGCCGACGGGTGGGCGCTGCTCGCCTCCGGCAGTGCCCGGATCGCCACCTGGTCGACCACGGTCAACGACCGGACCGCCCCGATCGTCTTCGCCGTGCTCCACGCAGAGGGGAACTGAAGATGTCCGACTACTACGAGATCCGCCACACGGTCGGCTTCGAAGAGACCAACCTGGTGGGCAACGTCTACTACGTGAACTACGTGCGCTGGCAGGGCCGGTGCCGCGAGATGTTCCTCAAGGAGAAGGCGCCGGCGGTGCTCGAGGAGGTCCGCCACGACCTCAAGCTGTTCACCCTCAAGGTGGAGTGCGAGTTCTTCGCCGAGATCACCGCGTTCGACGAGCTGTCCATCCGGCTGCGGCTGGAGGAGCTCACCTCGACGCAGATCCAGTTCGCGTTCGACTACGTCCACCTCACCCCCGAGGGCGACGAGCGGCTGGTGGCCAGGGGACGGCAGCGGATCGCCTGCATGCGCGGGCCCAACACGGCCACCGTGCCGTCGCGGGTCCCCGAGCAGCTGCGGGAAGCGCTGGTTCCGTACTCGACGGGCGCGGTCAACGGCAAGGGAGTCTGACAGTGGGCTACGAATCGGAGCCTCCCGTGCTGAAGCGGCTGCCGACGCCGCCGGCACGCCGGGGCTTGTCGACCCAGCCGGGACTGCGGCAAGTGATGGCGCAGTTCGCGACCGGGGTGACGGTGCTGACGGCGGGCGGGGAGGACGCGCACGGCATGACCGCCAACGCGTTCTCGTCGGTGTCGCTGGAACCGCCGATGGTGCTGTGCTGCGTGTCCAAGGCGGCGCGGATGCACGCCGCGATCGTCACCGCGGGCTCGTTCGGGGTGAACATCCTGGCCGCGGACCAGCAGGAGACGTCGAAGTACTTCGCCGACTGGCGCCGTCCCAACGGGATGAGCCAGTTCGACTCCGTCGGCCACACGCTGGGCGCCCGGACCGGGGCGCCGCTGCTGAACGGGGCGCTGGCCTGGCTGGAGTGCGAGCTGGCGCAGGTGGTCGAGGGCGGTGACCACTCGATCTTCCTGGGCCGGGTGGTCGCCACCAGCCGCGGCACCGGCGAGCACGCGCTCGTCTTCTACGGCGGCGCGTACCACCACGTCGACGGACAGGCCCGCGCGGCCTGAGGAGGACAGTCATGCTGATCGCGGTCACGGGCGGCACCGGCTTCCTCGGTGCCCACACGGTCGCCGCACTGCTGCGGCGGGGGCACCGGGTCCGGCTGCTCGCCCGTGACCCCGGCGCCGCTCCGTCCACAGTGGACGTGGCGGCGGGTGACGTCACCGATCCGGCCGCGGCCCGGCGGCTGGTCGACGGTGCGGACGTCCTGCTGCACGCGGCAGGCGTCTACACCTTCGACAGCAGGCGCCGCGGCGAGCTGTGGCGGGTGAACGTGCACGGCACCGAAGTCGTGCTCGCCGCCGCGCGCCGGGCGGGCACCGGCCGGATCGTGCACGTGTCGACCGTCGGGGCGCTGTACCCGGCCGCCGAGCCGTCGATCGGGCCCGCGAGCCCGGTCGGCGGCTCGCGGGAGCCCTACCTGGCGTCGAAGGCGGCGGCCGAGCGGATCGCGCGGGAGCACCGCGCGGACGGCGCACCGGTCGCCGTCACCCACCCGCCCGCGCTGCTCGGCCCGGACGACCCGCACCTGGGCGACCAGAACGCCCGGCTGCGGGCCGTCCTGCGCGGGCTGACGCCGATCTGGCCGGGCCGCGGCCTCCCCGTCGGGGACGTCCGCGACTCCGCCGAGCTGCACGCCCGGCTCCTCACCGGCGAGGCGCCGGGCGGCGCGTTCTTCGGGCCGGGGCACTTCCTGACCACCCGGGAGTACCTGGCGACGGTCCGGGCGGCGACCGGGCGGGCGCTGCCTGCGGTGTTCCTGCCGCCGCGGGCGCTGTACCCGGTGGGGTGGCTCGCCGACCGGCTGCAGCGCGCGTGGCCGTGGGCGCTGCCGGTGCAGTACGGCGCGATCCACGTCTGCGCGACGGCCGTGCCGGTCGCCGCCGACGCGCCCGCCGCGGGAGTGGCGGCGCGGCCGGTGCTCGACACCGTGCGCGACACCGTGGCGTGGCTGCACGCGGCCGGGTGGCTCACCCGGCGGCAGGCGGGCACGGCACTTTCGTCAGCAGTTCGCACCGGTCCCGGATCCGGGACCGTCCAGACCGAGGAGGTCCTGCCATGACCACCAGCGACGCCGGGCATGTGGACACCGGTGACCGGCAGGCCGGGGCACCCCTCGCCCCGTCGGCCACCGACGCCGTCGTCCGGCCGATGCCCCGGCTGGGCCGCGGCATCGTGTGGTCGGACATCGTCGCCGAGATCGAGCGGGACCACCAGGTCCGGATGAGGGATGCCGCGTGAGCGGAAGCCAGGACGCCGGCGCGGCGCGGGCCGGTGACGCCGAGGTGGTGCCGGTCCCCGAAGGGGGACGGCGCCGCCGGCTGGGCCGGACGGCCGCGTCCGGGGACGCCCAGGTCATCGAGCTGGTCCGCGCCGCGGGCCCGGCGCGGCCGGCCCCGCCCGACATGCCGCTGCTGCGCAAACGCCGCGAGGAACTGCGCTCGCACATCCACGAGGGCAAGCTCGACGCCGTCCGGCGCCAGCACTCGCTGGGCAAGCTGACCGCACGCGAACGGCTCGCCCTGCTGCTCGACGACGACTCCTTCACCGAGATCGAGCCCTACCGCCGTCACCAGGCCAGCGGTCCCGGGCTGGCGGGCAACCGACCGCACACCGACGGCGTGGTCGCCGGCTCCGGCACCATCGACGGGCGCCGGGTGTTCGTCTACGCCCAGGACTTCACGCTCTTCGGTGGTTCGCTCGGCGAGGCGCACGCGGCGAAGATCCACAAGGTGCTCGACCTCGCGCTGGCCAACGGCGCCCCGGTGATCGGGCTCAACGACAGCGGCGGCGCCCGGATCCAGGAGGGTGTGCTCGCCCTCAACGGCTACGGCGGCATCTTCCGCCGTCAGGTCGAGGCGTCCGGCGTGATCCCGCAGATCAGCGTCATCCTCGGCCCGTGCGCGGGCGGTGCGGCGTACTCGCCCGCACTGGCGGACTTCACGTTCATGGTGCGTGACACCGCGCGCATGTACCTGACCGGGCCGGACGTCGTCGAGGCCGTCAGCGGCCAGCGCGTCACGCACGAGGAACTCGGCGGCGCGGACGTCCACGGCAGCGCGTCGGGCGTGGCGACGGTGGTGCACGACGACGAGGAGACCTGCCTCGCCGACGTCCGCTACCTGGTGTCGCTGCTGCCGTCGAACTACCTCGACCCGCCGCCTGCCACGGCGCCGTCGAACGCGAAGGACGACTACCGGCCGCGGCTGGCGGAGCTGGTCCCGGTCGAGCCGAACCAGCCGTACGACATGCGGGAAGTGTTCGCCGAGCTGGCCGACGACGGCGAGTTCTTCGAGCTGCACGAGGGCTGGGCCCGCAACGTGCTGTGCGCGCTGACCCGCATCGACGGCCGGGTCGTCGGCCTGGTCGGCAACCAGCCGGTGGTGTTCGCCGGTGTGCTCGACGGGCCGGCGTCGCAGAAGGCCGCGCGGTTCGTGCGGTTCTGCGACGCGTTCGGCATCCCGCTGGTGAGCCTGGTCGACGTCCCGGGGTTCCTGCCGGGGGTCGAGCAGGAGCGCGGCGGGATCATCCGCCAGGGCGCGCAGCTGCTGCACGCGTACTGCGAGGCGACGGTGCCACGCATCCAGGTGATCCTGCGCAAGGCCTACGGCGGCGCGTACATCGTGATGGATTCGCGGTCGATCGGCTGCGACCTGTCCCTGGCGTGGCCGACCAACCAGATCGCGGTGATGGGCGCGGAGGGAGCGGTGAACGTGCTGTACCGCCGCGACCTGGCGGCGGCGGCCGACCCGGCGGCCCTGCGGGCGAAACTGGTGGCGGAGTACACCGAGGAGTTCCTGAACCCGCAGTACGCGGCCGAGCGAGGCCTGGTCGACGACATCATCGACCCGGCAGAGACCCGCGCGGCGGTGGCCAGGGGGCTGGCCATGCTGAGCGGCAAGCGCAAGCCCGGCCCGTCCCGCAAGCACGGCAACCTGCCGATCTGACCCGCTGAGGAAGGTGTGCTCCCGATGTCCGCGATCCGCGTGCTCCACGGTGCCCCGGACGACTGCGAGCTGGCGGCCCTGATCGCGGTCCTCCAGTCGCTGCGGCGGCAGGAGCCCGGAGACGGCGCCGAGGAGCCGGCGTGGCAAGCCCGGGAGTCCTGGACGGCCGGGGCGAGCGCCTGGCGGCTGTCCGGGCTGCCGCGCTGAGCCCTTGCGGGCGGGTGGTCCAGGTGCTAGCCCGGACCACCCGCCCGCCGTGGTTCGCGCTTCAGGCGGCTCGGCCGGGCGCCTGCTGTGGCGTGGGCGGCGGCTCGCCCCAACGTGCGCTTTAGGCGGCTCGGCCGGGCGCCTGCCGTGGCCTGGGCAGCGGCTCGCCCCGGGCCCGGCCACCACGGACCGCGCGCTTCCCTCCACCTCCGCTCAGGCCGCCCGGCCCGGCACCTGCCGCAGCCTCCGCGCCGCGGCCCGCGGCGTGTGTCGTCTGGCCTGCGTGGACCGCCGCGTAGCGCACCTCGCCGTCCGAGAACGGCTTCACCTCCGTGCGTTCTCCCTCCCCGAACTGCGCGCCGCAGGCTGCGCACGTCAGCGGTTCCCATCCGATCCTCGACTCCGGTGGCGCATGGTGATTCCACACACCGACACAGCGGAGGAACGCCATGACAGCAGCAGCAGCGGTGCCGGCCGACGACCGGAATCCGGCACCCGCCGAAGAACCCCGCGGGCTCCGGCTGGTCCAGCCGCCCGAACCGGTCGAGGAAGAGCTCGGCGAGCACATCGTGCTCGGCTACAACTGAAGCGGCGGGCTCCGGCCCGGGGCTCCGACCGCACGCTCGGAGATGAGCACCCCGGGCCGCGCCGGGGAGAATCGACCTTGTCCGGGCCGGAGTGTCACCGCAGCACGGTGGCCCATACGTGCGGTTGGGAGGCCGGCGGATGGCAATGCGCCTCCAGCTCACGGAGGGCCTCGAAGTCCTCGAAAGCTGGGCCGAAACGGCAACACAGGCGGAACGGAACAGCGTCTACGAGGCCCTGTTCGCCGTCGGTGACGGTTCCGCTTTCATTGTTTACGACATTTTCGCGGATCCCCATGATCCCGGTCATTTCCTCATCGTGGTGAAATCGGGACTCGTCATGAAAGTGATGGTGCGCCGCGCCGAATCCGCGTTCGCGATCCGTTATGTCGGCGCGGTCGAGGACGGCATCGACACCGCGGCCGCGGCCCAGGAGACGTCCAGCCCGGAGTGACCGGCGCGCGAAGCCGCTGGTCCGAACGGCGTAATGGGCGTTCGCAGCCGGTTGTGCGGGTTTCCGCTGTTCGGTGGCACATTATCGGCTTCGCAGACGTGCATTCCTCACCTTGACAGCGTAACTTGCCGTATGAAAGCCTTTGCGTGTTCGCTGGTCAGGCCGCTATTTCTGGGGTGGGTAAACGTAGGAGGCTGCACCATGTCTTCACCCGAATTGCCAGGACTCGATGTTTCCAGCCGGGTGCGCGCCCGGGACGTCCAGATGACCGGGACCGCCGACGTCGGCCGCCGGGTGCTCATGATCACCGGTGCCATCGACACCACCGACCACGACGTGTCGGTGAGCGTCAACCTCCCCGAACCCGGCCGCTGGCAGGTCATCAAGGCCGAGACCAACCTGACCGACCAGACGTGGGTCGCGATGCAGGCGGTGATGGACGAGGACTCGACGTTCCTCGACGACGAGATGCTGATGTCGCCGCAGTTCTCGAAGAGCTTCATGACCCCGGACCAGCGCCGCCTCACCTTCTACGACGGCGAGGTCCGCCCCGGCGAGACCGTCCTGAAGACGTACTCGATGGAGACCAGCGGCCGCAAGCCGACGTACTTCTACTCGCGCTACAGCCCGATCGCCACCGACAGCGCCGAGCAGTCCCAGCAGACGCTGGACGAGCTGGTCACCAACGGGATGAGCCAGCGGCCGGTGGTGGAGCTGATCGTCCCCGTCACGGTGCTCTGAGCCGGCGGCGGGACGAGCAGTGATCACGTTCGTACCGGAGCCACACCTGCTCGGCTCGCCGCGTGGCCGCGCCTGGCCGCGTCCTCCCGCGCCACCTTCCCCGGCGCGGGAGGCGTCGCCGTCCCCGGCCGCGGACGTCGTGGTCGTCGGCGCCGGCCCCGCCGGGCTGGCCGTCGCCTCGGCGCTGTGGCACCACGGCGTCACCGACGTGGCCGTGGTGGACCGCACCGGACGTCCCTGCGGCCGCTTCTTCGGCCGCATCGACCTGCTCGGCCAGCGCGTGCTGCGCTCGCCCTACGAGCACCACCCCGGCGTCGAGGGCTTCCGCGACTGCGAGCTGCTCGACTTCGCGCGGCTGCACTGGGGCAGGCTGACCCCGACCGAGCGCCGCGAGATCCGGATGGCGCAGGCGGGGCACCGCTCGGTCGTCCCGGTCGACGTCTTCGACGCCTACTGCGCGCACCTGGTCACCACCCACCACGTGGGCGAGAAGACCTGGCAGGCGACGGTCCGCGAGGTCGTGCCGGGCCCGGACGCGGTCACCGTGCACACCGACCGCTTCTCCGTCGCCGCCCGGCACGTCGTGCTCTGTCCCGGCGAGGAACGCCGCCCGGCCCCGGAAACCTGGTGGGGCGGCGGGCATCCGCCGCGCGGAGTGTCCTTTTGGGACGAATCGGTACCGGCAGGCGTGCGCTGCCAGGTCGTCGTCGGCGCGGGACTCACCGCGGCCCACCTGATCACCGGCGCGCTCGAGGCCGGGCGCGAGGTGCACTGGGTGGTCCGCGAGACCGGCGAGCGCTACCAGTGCGCGGACGTCAACTCCACGTTCTTCCGGCCCGAGGGCCGCAAACGCTTCGACAGCGTCGGCTGGGCCGAGCGGCTCGACCTGATGAGCCGGTTCCGGCGCGCGTCGATCATGTTCGAGTTCCGCCCGCTGCTCGAACGCGCCGAGGCCGAAGGCAGGCTGGTCGTCCACCGCGGGGAAGCGGTGAAGCAGATCGCGCCCGCCGTCGGCGGCAGCGTGGTACTGCGCCTGGCGAGCGGCAGGCGCGTCGCGGGCGACCACGTCGTCCTCGCACTGGGCACGACGCCGTCGATCGGCACCGGGCTGCTGCCCGACGAGGTCGTCGACGCCCGCGACGGCTGGCCGTCCCTGGACGAGCGCACGCTGTCCTACCGCCGCGAGCCGCGCGTGTCGGTCGTCGGGGCCGCGGCGGGCATGGTGCTCGGCCCGGCGGCCCGCAACATCGACGGCCACCGCGTCGCGACCACGCGCGTCGCCGCGGCGATCGCCGCGCAGCTGCGCTCCGGGGTTGCCGTGCCGTCCGGGGAGGTCGTCGGTGTCTGAGCGGCACGACTCGCGGTTTTCGCTGCCGGAGGTCGACGCCCCGGCCGCTACCGAGGCCGGGGTCATCCTGCTCGGCCTCGACGCCGACCGGCTGCTCGCCGGCCTCGCCGTCGCCCGCCTCGCGGACGACCCCGCACTGGTCACCCAGGTCGTCGACCAGGCCCGGCACGGCTCGGCCGCGTTCGGCCTCGGCGGGCTTCTCGAATCCGGGCGCGAGCACTGGCTGGCCCTGCGCGACCGGGTCGGCGGCCCGCCGTCGACGTCGTCGCCGGGCTCGCTGCGGCGGGAGTGGGAACGGCGGCTGGAGCTCGTCGCGGCGGCGGTGCCCGGCGCCGGCGCGGGCACCATCGCCTACCTGACCGCCTGCGCGCTGCGCGGCACCGAAATCGACCAGCTCGCCGCCGCGACGGCGGACGGAAAGGAACCCTCCGATGTCGTACCTGAGGTCCCTGCCGGCTGAGACCACGCTGCTCCAGGTGTTCCAGGCGAACCCCGACCCGGCACGCCACCTGCTGGACCTCCACGAGGTGCTGATGCGCGGCGAGTCCCCGTTCACGGCGGGGGAGCGCGAGCTGATCGCGGCGTACGTGTCCGGGGTGAACAGCTGCACCTACTGCCACGGCATCCACACGATCACCGCGGAGGCGTTCGGTGTCCCCGAGGGACTGCTGGCGGCCGCGGTCGCGGACCTGGACACCGCACCGGTCGACGACAAGCTCCGGCCCGTGCTCGCCTACGTCGGCAAGCTGACCCGCACCCCGTCCCGGATGACCGACGCGGACGCCGAAGCCGTGTTCGCCGCGGGCTGGGACGAGCGCGCCCTGCACGACGCGGTCCTGGTGTGCGCGCTGTTCAACTTCATGAACCGCATGGTGGAGGGCCTGGGCATCCGCGCCGACGAGGCGTACGCGACGACGTCCGGCCTGCGCCTCAAGGAAGGCGGCTACGCGGGCCTGGCCGCCCTGCTCTGAGCTTCCGGCGCAGAAAGAACCCGGGCCGCGCGAGGCGGCCCGGGTTCTTTCTGCGATGCGGCGGGATCAGACCGTGCCCGGCTTCGGCAGCTGCTGCTTGGCCGGGGTGTTCTGGTAGGACGCCAGCTGCCAGGCACCGTTCCGCTTCACGACCGTCCAGGACGCCCGGATCGACTGGGAGTCCGCGACCTCGGTCTCGCCGGGGCCGAGGACGCCGCCCTGGGTGATCAGGACGCCGGAGTCCGGGGTGAAGAAGCGGATCTCGATCGGGCGCCCGGTCACCTGGGTGCCCTTGTAGTTGCCCTCGAACGACTCCTTGAGGAACGCGCGGATCTCTTCGCGGCCCTTCTTGAAGATGCCGGGCAGGATCATCGTGCCGTCTTCGGTGAAGACGTCGGCGAAACCGTCGGCGTCGTGGTAGGCCCACGCCGCGATGACCTTCTGGGTGAGTGCCGCGATCGCGGCCTGGTCGGCGGCCGTGCCGCTTTCGGTCGTCGTCATCGGAGTCTCCCTAGATGTAGAGCGTGTTGGGCTCGAGCCCGCAGAGCACGCGGCCGTACAGCTCGGTGTTGGTGTTCGGGTGCATCAGCGCGTGGAGGTTCACCGCGGCGATGTCGCGGGCGATGCGCTGGATCGGGATGCCGTGGTAGATCGACGAACCGCCGGACGCGCCTGCCAGGATGTCGATGGACTCCTTGGCCAGCCGCACCACCGCGCCGAGGTCGGCCCGCGCGACCGCGCGCTCCTCCAGCTTCCACGGGCTGCCGTCGGCGGTCTTCGCATCGACCAGGCCGGCCAGCCGGTGTGCGTGGAACTGGGCCTCGTCCATCTTCAGCGCCGCCTCCGCCACCTGGTGGTGGGTGATCGGCGCCTCGCGCTGCGAGTCGTAGGCGGTGTAGGTGATCTTGCGGTCCGGCAGCCGCTTGAGGAAGCTGTCCTGCGCCGACTTCGCCATGCCCACCAGCGTGCCGACCGACGACGCCGACGCGACCGGCAGCAGCGGCGACCGGTAGATCGAGCCGCCAGGACCGCCCTGGCCCTCCAGCACCGCCGGCAGCGGGAGCACGCGCTCGGCCGGGATGAAGACGTCCTGCGCCACCGTCGACACGCTGCCGGTGCCGCGCAGGCCCGCGGTGTCCCAGTCGTCCACGATCAGCAGGTCCGACAACGGGACCAGCGCCATGATCGGGTACGGCTCGCCCTCCGGCGGGACGAAGATCGCGATGATCTCCTGCCACTGCGCGTGCAGCGCCCCGCTGATGAAGCCCCACTTGCCGTTCACCACGACGCCGCCGTCGGCGGGCGCGGCCATCGCGGACGGGCTGAGCGTGCCGCAGATGCGGACGTCGGGGGTGGAGAACACCTCGTCCTGCACCGCTTCCGGGAAGTGGCAGGCCATCCAGGTGGGAATCCAGTACACCGAAGCAACCCAGGAGGTCGAGCCGTCGGCGCGGCCGATCTCGGTGGCGACGTCGACGAGGGTGCGGGTGTCGGCCTCGAACCCGCCGTACCGCTTCGGGCGGCGCAGCTTGAACACGCCCGCCTCGGCCAGTGCCTCGATGGACTCGTCGTGCACCCGCCGGTTCTGCTCGGACCAGTTCGCGTGCTTCTTCAGTACGGGAGCCAGTTCGGCCACGCGGCGAACCAGTTCCTCCCGCGTCGGAACATCGGTGCTCGACACCTTGACCTCCTAGATTGTCGACGGTCCCAGCTTCGCAGCGCGGTCGGAGCGAGCGCGTCTTCGTTCTTGCCGCGGCTTCGGACTCACCGCGGCACGGTCAGCCCGGGAGCGGCGGCGGCGCCTGCGGGCAGTCCACATCGGACCGATTGCCCGGGAGACGGGCGGGCAGCGTGCCCGCCGCCAGGTACTCCGCGATCTTGCCGTCCACGCACGTGTTGCCGCCGACCAGCGTGCTCGCGTGGTTGATGCCGCCGGGCACGGCGAGCAGCGCACTGCCCGGGAACCGCTTGCGTGTTTCGAGGCTGCCCGCGAACGGCGTTGCCGGATCGAGCGTCTCGTCGACCAGCAGCATGCTGCCCACGCGGTCGCTGCCGACGGTCACGGGCCTGCCCGCCGGCGCGGGCCAGAACAGGCACGGCGCGTTGAACCAGGTGTTCTGCCAGGCGAAGTACGGTGCCTCGGTGAACGCCCGCCAGGTGTCCGCCCGCCACTTGCGCCAGTTCACCGGCGACTGCACGTCCGTGCACTCCACGGCCAGGTACGCCGCGTACCCGTTGTCGTTCCCGCGCCCGCCGATCTGCTCGAAGGACGTCTTCAGCAGCGCGCCGTCCCGGTGCCCGGCCCAGCCGGCGAACACCTCGGCGGCCGACGGCCAGCCCAGCCTGCGGTAGACGGCCAGCTGGAAGACGTCCAGCCACTCGTCCGGGCCGATCACGCCCGCGGCCGGTTCGCGCGCCAGCGTCGCCAGCTGCCGGTCGAACACGGCCTTCACCGCGGCCTGGGTCCGGCCCAGGTGGTAGACGTCGTCGTGCTCCGCCACCCAGCCGAAGAACGCGTTCAGGTTCCGGTCGTACCCGGCGTCCTGTGCCAGGTTGATCCGGTAGTAGACGTCCCGCGCGTGCACGCTGCTGTCCAGGACCATCCGGCGCACCCGCTCCGGGTGCAGGGTCGCGTACACCTGGCCGACGTACGTGCCGTACGAGTAGCCGTAGAAGCTCATCCGGTCCACGCCGAGCGCGACCCGGATGCTTTCCACGTCCGCCACGGTGTCCGTGGTCTTCATGTTCGCCAGCAGCTCCGGATCGTTGCGCGCGCCGCAGTCGGCGGCGTACCCCCGCACGCGGTCGAGCCATGCCCGTTCCAGCTGCGGCGTGACCGGCACGTACGACGGCCGGTCGTAGTCCATGTAGTCGCGGTCGCACGACAGCGCGGGGGTGCTGGTCCCGACCCCGCGCGGGTCGAAACCGATCCAGTCGTAGGCGTCCCCGGCGTGGCCGGGGACCAGCGGGCCGAGCGCGGCCATCCCGAGCCCGGGCAGCCCGGGACCGCCGGACAGGGTCATCATGACGCCCTGGAAAGCGCTGTCCGGCGTCTTGTGCGCGAGCCGGGACACCGCGATCCGCAGCTGCCTGCCGTGCGGCCTGCGGTGGTCCACCGGCACTTCGAGGGTGGCGCACTGGGCGCCGACCGCGGCCAGTCCCGGATCCTGGCAGGCACTCCAGGCGATGGCCGGTGGTGCCGCGGTGGCGGCCGGAGCGGTCACCGCCGAAACCGCCATGACCGCGACGGCGACTACGGTGACTGTCGGACGTTTCACCTGGCCCACCTCCGGTTGAACCGAACGGAAATGGCGAGACTAGCCGGGAAACCGCACGTTCCACGTCTCTGCCGTTGCCCAGCGGCAGGTCCTCGCGAGTGCCGTTTCGCGCGGGACGCCTGGAGTCCCGCCGGGCGCGCGGTTACGTTGGTCCCCATGGGATCCCCGATCGACGACCTGCTGGCGGCGCTGCCCGCCGGTCGCGTGCTCACCGATCCGGACGTGCTGACCGCCCACGCCCGCGACGAGGCCGACCTATGCGACGCGGGCACGCCGCTGGCCGTCGTGCGCCCGCGCAGCACCGCCGAGGTCGCCGCCGCCGTGCGGGTGGCCGCCGCGCACCGGGTGCCGGTCGTGCCGCAGGGCGCGCGCACCGGGCTGACCGGCGCGGCCAACGCCGTCGACGGCGCCTTCCTCGTGTCGCTGGCCGGGCTGAACCGGATCCTCGAAATCGACCCCGGCGAGCGGATCGCGGTCGTGCAGCCCGGGGTGGTCAACGCCGAGCTGCGCCGGGCCGTGGCCAAGGAGGGGCTGGCCTACCCGCCCGACCCCGGCTCGTGGGAGTCCTCGACGATCGGCGGCAACGTCTCGACCGACGCGGGCGGCATGTGCTGTGTCAAGTACGGCGTCACCGGCGAGTACGTGCTCGGCCTGGAAGTCGTGCTCGCCGACGGCGAGATCCTGCGCTGCGGCCGCCGGACCGTGAAGGGCGTCGCCGGGTACGACCTGACCGGGCTGTTCGTCGGGGCGGAGGGCACGCTCGGGATCATCACCGAGATCACCGTCCGGCTCCGGCCCGCGCCCGCCGAGGCACGGGCACTGGTCGCGGTGTACCCGGCGATGACGGCGGCCGGGCAGGCGGTGTCGGCGATCGTCGCCGCCGGCCACGTGCCGAGCATGCTCGAACTGCTCGACCGCACGCACCTGCGCGCGATCGAGGCCTACCGGCCGATGGGCCTGGACACCGGCGCCGCGGCCATGCTGCTGGCCGCGACCGACACCGGCGACGGGACCGACCTCGCCGCGATCGCCGAATGCTGCCGGGCGGCCGGCGCGAGCGAGCTGTACGTCGCCGGGGACGCGGCCGAGGCCGAGGCGCTGACCGCGGCGCGGCGGCTGGCGCACCCGGCGATGGAACACCTTGCCGCGCAGGCGTTTCCCGGCGGCCGCGGCGGCCTGGTCGTCGACGACGTCGCGGTGCCGCGGTCGCGGGTCGCCGACCTCGTCGCGGGCGTCGAGGAGATCGCGGCCCGGCACGGCGTGCTGGTGGGCGTGGTCGGGCACGCCGGGGACGGGAACCTGCACCCGGTCATCGTCGTGGACCGGGCGGACGAGTCCAGTATGGACAGTGGACGGCAGGTGTTCGACGAGATCATGCGGCTGGGCCTGGCACTGGGCGGCACCTGCACCGGCGAGCACGGCGTCGGCCTGCTCAAGCGGGACTGGCTCGCCCGGGAGATCGGCCCGGTCGGCACGAAGGTCCACCGGGCGCTGAAACGGGCTCTGGACCCCGACGGGATCTTCAACCCCGGCAAGGTGATCGCGCCCGGCTGACCGGCACTCCGGAGGAAGGCAGCGGCCGTCCCGGCTGGAACCATGGGCGGACGAGGACGCCTGGGGACGGAGACGGTGATGATCGTGGACGAGGCAAGACCGGCGGTGGCGGTCATCGCCGGCACGCCGTACGACTCCGGCCTCGGCGCCGAGCTGCTGCGGGCCAAGGGACTGGCGACGGCGCCCTACGCCATGGCAGGCTCGCCGGACGAGCAGGACTCGCTGCAGTACCGGGATCCCGACGCGCTGTCGGCGGCGTTCCACGCCCAGCTCCACGAGCTGCACTCCGAGGGAACCGAGCTGGCGATGCTGTTCTGCAACTCGCTTTCCGCCGTGGTGTACCACGACGCCTCGGCGCTGCCGGTGGTCTCGCCCGTCACCGTCTACCGGGAAGTGTTCCCGCAGCTGCGCTCGTCGCTGGTGATCACCGGGAACGCGCAGGCCGTCGTCGGCGTCGAGCGGGCCGCCTGGGAGGTCAGCCCCGGCCACCGGATGCTCGGCGTGTCGGATCCCGGCCTGGTGCGCGGCATCGAGGCCGGTGACCCGGAAGAGGCCTACACCACCTCGCACCTGCCGACGACGCTGCGCCTGGCGCGGCGGCTCGACCTCGACGCCGTCGTCCTCGCCTGCACGCACTTCACCAGCATCCTGCCGCTGATCACCGCGAGCTGCGACCTGCCCGTCATCGACGTCGGCGCCCGGCTCGTGGACCTGGCGGCGCGGACCGCCACCGGAACGGAGAGCCATGGTTGAGCTGTCCAGGGCCGAGCTGCACGTCTCGGTGTCCGACCCGGTCGCGACCTCGATGAACTTCCTCAACGAGATCGCGGGCCGGTACCCGGACGCGATCTCGCTGGCCGCCGGCCGTCCCTACGACGGGTTCTACTCGACCGAGGACGTGCAGCGGTACTTCGCGTCCTATGTGGACCATCTGAGGGACGGCGGGCTGTCCGAGGAGCAGGTGCGCCGCCTGCTGCTGCAGTACGGCCGGACCAACGGCCAGCTCGGCTCGCTGATCGCCACGATGCTCGAAAAGGACGAGGGCATCATGGTGGCACCGGAATCGGTGATGGTCACGGCGGGCTGCCAGGAGGCGATGATCATCGCGTTGCGGGCGCTGTGCCCTGGCCCCGGCGACGTCGTGCTCGCGGCGGAACCCTGCTACGTCGGGCTGACCGGCGCGGCCCGGATTCTCGGCGTCGACGTCGTGCCCGTGCCGGAGTCGCCCGCCGGGCTCGGCCCGGAGACCGTCGCCGAGGTGGCGCGCGCGGTCCGCGCCGCGGGCAAGCGCCCCCGCGCGCTCTACCTCGTGCCGAACTTCTCGAACCCATCGGGTGTTTCGCTTCCGGTGGCCACCCGCCGCCGTCTGCTCGACGTCGCGGCCGAGCAGGACCTGCTGCTGCTCGAAGACGACCCCTACGGGCTGTTCGGCCTGGACGACGAGCCGCGGCCGACGCTGAAGTCGCTGGACACCGAGGGCCGCGTGCTCTACCTCGGGTCGTTCGCGAAGTCCTGCTTTCCGGGCGCCCGCGTCGGTTTCCTCGTCGCCGACCAGACCGTGGTCGACGCCGAGGGGCGGCGCACCCTGCTCGCCGAGGAGATGTCGGCGGTCAAGAGCATGCTGACGGTCAACACCTCGCCGATTTCCCAGGCGGTCATCGGCGGCGTCCTGGTCGAATCGGGGTGCAGCCTGCGTGCCGCCAACCGGGACAAGGTCGAGTTCTACCGGGACAATCTGCGCACCCTCCTCGCGGCGCTGGAGCGGCATTTCCCGCGGTCGCCGAGCGGGGAGGACGCCGTGCGGTGGAACGTGCCGCGCGGGGGATTCTTCGCCGTCGTCGCCCTGCCGTTCGAGGCCGACGAGAAACTGCTCGAAATCTCCGCGGAACAGTTCGGTGTGCTGTGGACACCGATGCGGTTCTTCTACTCCGACGGCGGCGCCAACGCGCTCCGGCTGTCCTGCAGCTACCTGAAGGCGGAACAGATCGCCGAAGGCGTGCACCGGCTGTCCCGGCTGGTCGCGGCCGCCGCCTGAGGGCCGTCTTCTTCCTGCGTGCCTTTTTGCGGATCCCGTGCGAGGCACCCGGCCTGGTCTCGTATTTGCCGCCCGATCCGGCGCCTTGTCGGCGGCAGGCGATCGGAGTAATGATGTCCGGCATGACAAAAACCGCCCGTCGCATGTTCGAGCTCCTGGAGCCGATCTGCCTGGTCACCTTCCTGGCTGACGAGTGCAACGAGGAACTGGCCAAGCTCGGTCACCGCACCTACTGGGACGGCTATTTCGCCAGCCGTGCCGCTCCGCTGGGGCGGGTGCCGGCACAGGTCGTGCACGCGGCGTTCTACAGCTTCACCCCGGCGGAGGCCGCGCGGCACATCCCGAGCGCGTGGGAGACGATCCCGCCCGAGGCGTCCCTCGCGGCGCGGGAGCGGGGCAGTGCCGCGTCCCTGCGGCGCATCCTCGGCGACGAGCTGGCCGGTTCCCCCGGCCTGGCACGCGCGGCCGAGCTGCTCACCAAGGCCGCGACGAGCGCGCCGACCGAAGGCCGCGTGATGTACGCGGGACTGCGCGCCGTCCCGGTGCCGGAGGAACCGGTCGCCCGGCTGTGGCACTCGGCGAACATGCTGCGCGAGCACCGCTGCGACGGGCATGTCGCCGCACTCGTCGGCGCCCGCATCGGCGGCATCGCGGCCCACCTGTTCGCCGCGCTGGCACAGGGCGTCCACCCGCCGGAGACCTACGGGCGCGTCGGCCACCTGCCGAAGAAACGGCTCGACGCGGTACTGGCCGACCTCCGCGAGCGTGGGCTCATCGACGCCGGCAGCCGGTTCACCGACGCCGGCCGGGAAACCCGGCAACGCATCGAGAACCTCACCGACGAGCTGGCCGCCGCGCCGTACGAGACCCTTTCCGCCGCCGAGCTCGACGAGCTGATCACCGAGCTGGAACCGATCACCGCGAAGCTCGTGGCCGCCGGGATGCCGGTGCCGGGCAGCGACTGACCATCCGTGTCCTGAAACGGCAAGCCCCTTTCCCGAACGCCCGGGGCTTGTCGTTTCCTGCTGCGGTTCTTCCGCTTTTCCGGCGCATCACCGACGGCGCCGGTGCGGGTACCGTACGTTGGCATTTCTGGAAGGCGTCCGCGTGCGTCCGATCGTGCGAAACTCCTGAAGCTGCCCACCACGAAAGCAGGAACAGGGAGTAGGACAATGTCGCACGAAGCAATCCAATCCCGCTCGGGGCCCGCCCCGGCGAGAAATCTCGCCCCGCGTCTGCCGTCGCTCACCGGATTGCGTTTCGTCGCGGCCGTGATGGTTTTCGCCTTTCACGCGGTCGCGCTGAACCCCTACGCCTCGCAGAGCGCCCAGACCGTCACGAACACGCTGTTCGGCGTCGGCGGCTTCACCGGGGTGACCTTCTTCTTCATCCTCAGCGGCTTCGTCCTGACCTGCGCGGTGCGGCCGCGGGACACCACGGTGCGGTTCTGGCGGCGCCGGTTCTTCAAGATCTACCCCAACCACCTGCTCACGTTCGGGGCGGCGCTGCTCCTGCTGACGGTGATCACCGGCCAGGGCGGGGTCCGGTTCTCCGACGGGCTGCTGAACGTGCTGCTGCTGCAGAGCTGGAGCACCACCCTCGAGGTCCGCACGAGCTTCAACCCGGTCGCCTGGTCCCTGTCCTGCGAGCTGCTCTTCTACCTCCTCTTCCCGCTCATCATCAAGCTGGTCAACAAGGTCCGGCCGGAGCGGCTGTGGCTCTGGACGATCCTGTCCGCCGCCTCGGTGCTGGCCCTGCCGGTCGTCGCCGGCGTGCTGCCGGCCGGCACGATGCTGCCGTTCGGCTTCAGCGACATGCAGCTGTACTACGTCTTCCACTGCCCGGCGGGCCAGCTGCTGACGTTCGTCTTCGGCATGTTCCTGGCCAAGGTGGTGCTCGCCGGACGGCGCCTCCCGCTGAAGCTCGGCGGCGCGGTCGCACTGACCGTCACCGCCTACTTCGTGACACCGCTGTTCGGCGCGCTCTTCCAGTTCGGCGCGCTGATGGCGATCCCGCTCGGCCTGCTCATCGCCGCCGCGGCGGTCGCCGACCGCGACCGCGTGAAGACGTTCATGGGCAACCGGCTGATGGTGTGGCTCGGCGAGATCTCGTTCGCCTTCTACCTGTGGCACTACTTCGTCCTCGTGGCCGGCCACCACTGGCTGGGCCAGGGCGAGAACTGGAGCACGCTGACCTCGGCCGCGGTGGAGGTCCTGCTGTTCGCGGTGTCCCTGGTACTGGCCTGGCTGACGTTCAAGCTGGTCGAGCAGCCCATCATGAAGCGGTTCGCCTCACCACGCCGCAAGCTGGCCCCGGCCACGGTGACCGCCGTCCCGTCCGGCGGCCAGGCCGACCGGGCCGCCTGATCCAGAACCGAAGGGCACCTTCCTTGCGCCAGCCGCGAGGAAGGTGCCCTTCGCTGCGTCCTCGAAGCTCGGGTAGCAGGTCTGCCGCAGGTTGTCGTGAGTGGTAATTCGCGTTCTATTGAGGGGTAAGCCAAAGGTGGCGCGACGGCGTGTTCTCGGGCGATGGTCACCTGCCGATGTCCACATAGGACACGAGGGTGAGTCGAGATGCCCGCTTTTGGGCGATTTGCGCTATTTCAAGTGAGGGTCGTGAGTGGTAACTAGGGTTAGAACCCTCATTACCACTCACGACCCCTCCCTGCGGCGGCCCCGGCTCCGGTGGGCTGAAAGGCGCTTTCGTCTCATGAGGTGCGGTGAAAGGGACTTTTGTCGCACCAGATGCCAGGAACGTCCCTTTCAGCACGCGGTCTTCACGCGGCGGCCATGCAACGGCCGAGCGGCCTGCCACCTCAGGGGCAGGTCGCTCGGCCGTGGGGAACCGCGATCAGGAAAGCGTGCCGGTGTCGATGACGAAGCGGTAGCGGACGTCGGACGCCAGGACCCGGTCGTAGGCGTCGTTGATTCCGGCGGGCTCGATGACCTCGACGTCGGCGGTGATGTCGTGGGCGGCGCAGAAGTCGAGCATCTCCTGGGTCTCGGCGATGCCGCCGAACAGGGAACCGGCCACCGTCTTGCGGCCCATGATGAGCGAGAACGCCGGCAGCACAAGGGGTTCGGCGGGGATGCCGACGTTGACCAGGGTGCCGCCCGGTGCCAGCAAGGACAGCAGCGTCGGCAGGTCGGGCGGTGCCGTCACGGTGCTGATCAGGATGTCGAACCGGCCCGCGAGTCCCGCGAGGGCCTCGGCGTCGCCGGTCGCGTGGAACGCCGTCGCGCCGAGCCGCAGGCCGTCCTCGAGCTTCTTCAACGTCTGGGACAGCACCGTCACCTCCGCGCCCATCGCCACGGCGAGCTTGACGCCGACGTGGCCGAGGCCGCCGAGCCCGAGCACCGCCACCTTCTTGCCGGGGCCGGCGCCGTAGCGGCGCAACGGGGAGTACATCGTGACGCCGGCGCACAGCAGCGGTGCGGCGCCGGCCGGGTCGAGTCCCTCCGGGACGCGCAGGACGAAGTTCTGGCCGACCACGATCTTCCCCGAGTAGCCGCCCTGGGTGACGGTGCCGTCGGCGTCGGTGCCGGCGTAGGTGCCGACCATGCCCGCGCAGTCCTGTTCCTGGCCTGCCTGGCAGCTCCCGCACTCGCCGCAGGAACGGACCATGCAGCCGACCCCGACCCGGTCTCCCGGCGAGAACCGCGTCACGTCGGCGCCGACCTCCACCACGGTCCCGATGATCTCGTGGCCGGGCACCAGCGGGTACGGCTGCGGCCCCCACTCGCCGCGCACGTGGTGGATGTCGGTGTGGCAGATCCCGCAGTACGCCACGTCGATCAGGACGTCCTGCGCCCCGACGTCCCGCCGGGTGATCGTCGCTGCCCCGAGGGGGGCGCCCTCGGCCGGGGCGGCAAAAGCGTCAGTGGTGAACAAGGCTCAGCACTCTCCTCACGGGGCTCGTGAAACCAGCAGCACCTCCGAGTCAACCAGCGCCGCCCCCGCACCCACGTATCCCACGTTGCCGAACCGCCAACTGCGCACGCGGACCGGGCCGCAACGAGGAAGTTGCCGGGGTGCGCGGCCGTCGCGAAGCTGTCTGCGTGACCGATCGGGTCCACCCCCTTCGTGCGGGATGCCAAGCCGGCGAAGGAAAACCCCACTGACGCGAAGGGGGCGCAGTGCCCACGCGAGAAAACTGGGAAGTGCTGGTCAAGCGCGACGACATCACCGCGACCGAGATCCGGGTCCCGGAGCCTGCCGCGCTGCAGCCCGGCGAAGTCCGGCTCGAAGTCGAGAGGTTCGGTCTCACCGCCAACAACGTCAGCTACGCGAAGTTCGGCGCCGGGAACCTCATCGCCTTCTGGAACGCCTTTCCCGCCCCGCCGGAGTACGGCCGTGTGCCGGTCTGGGCCTTCGTGCGCGTCGCGGAGTCCCGCAACGACGCCATCGCGGTCGGCAGCCGCTACTTCGGGTACGTGCCGATGGCGAGCCACCACACCGTGCAGGCGCAGGTCACGCCGCGCGGTTTCCTGGACACCTCGCCCGAACGCGGTTTCCTGCACCCGTGGTACCTGACCTTCCAGAGCGTCGGCGAACCGGACGAGCTGGACGACTTCCGTGCCCTCATGCGCCCGGTGTTCCCGGCTTCCTTCACCCTCGCCGACCTCGTCGAGCGGCAGGCCGCGCAGGGCGCGAAGTCGCTGATCGTCACCAGCGCCTCCTGCAAGACGGCGATCGGGCTGGCCGAGGAGCTGCGGGCGCGGCAGACCGGGATCGCGACCGTGGGCATCACGTCCGCGGACAAGAAGGCGTTCGTCGAAAGCCTCGGCGTCTACGGCGAAGTCGCCACCTACGACGCGTTCGAGTCGGCAGGCGTGACGGCACCGGCCGTCCTCGTCGACTTCACCGGCTCGGCCAAGGTGCTCCACGCGGTGTACGCGCAGTTCGCGCCGTCGCTGACCCAGGGCGTCCTCATCGGGTTCAACCACCCGGAGCCGGGGGAGCAGGCCCCGGCCGGGCTGCCCGACCCGCAGCCGGAGCTCTTCTTCACGCCGATGGTCGAAGACCACACGATCGGCGAGGAGGGCGCGGACGCCTACTACGCCCGCTACCACGAGGCGGAAACCCGGTACCTGCGGAGCATGGCGTCCTGGCTCACCATCCGGCACGGGCAGGGACCCGCCGCCGTGGCCGACGCGTTCCGCAGTCTCGCGACGGGAACCCAGGCACCGGACGAAGGCCGCGTCCTGACCCCGTGACCCGCCCCCCCGGAACCGGCGACGCCTCACGAAGGCGTCGCCGGTTTTCCATGGGGAGCGCAGCATCCGAGACGCCCGGAGCGCGGACGGCGCGGATGATGAATGGGGCTTCCTGTACCGGGACCAAGCACCAATCCCGATCTTTTCCGGTGTCGCCGGCAGTGTGGAGTGAGAAATGGAAATGTGCCCGTACGTCCTCGACCGGAGCGGCAGCGATCTGCACGGGGAGAACAAGAACCTGCGTGCCCGCGGCCCGGTCACCCGCGTCGAACTGCACGGCGGTTACACCGCCTGGTCGGTGACGGGGTACGAAGAGGCGAAGCAGCTGCTCGTCGACCCGCGGATCGCGAAGAACACCAAGGACAACTGGCCGGAGTTTCAGGCGGGCCGGGTGCCGCAGGACTGGGAGCTGTTCACCTGGGTCGCGATGGACAACATGCAGACCCGCGACGGCGCGGAGCACGACCGGCTGCGCAAGCTCGTCGCGAAGGCGTTCACCAGCCGCCAGGTGGCGAAGTCCCGGCCGATCATCGAAGGCATCGTGAACCGCCTCCTCGACGATCTCGCGACGGTGCCCGCCGACGAGGTGGTCGACATCAAGGGCCGGTTCTTCTACCCGCTGTCGACCATTCTCGTCTGCGACCTGCTGGGCATCCGCGAAGAGGACCAGGCGGCCATGCTGCAGGGCGCCCAGGTGAACGCCAAGACCGACAACACCGCCGAGGAGTCCGAAGCCAACCTCCACCAGTGGCACGAGGCACTCGGCAGGCTGGTCGAGACCAAGCGGCGCGAGCCGGGCGACGACCTCACCACCATCATCATCAAGGCGACCGAGGACAACGAGGCGCCGCTGACCGACGAGGAGGTCGTCGGGTCGGTGCACCTGCTCATCGGCGGGGGCACCGAAACCACGGCCAACGTCCTGTGCCACACGGTCGTCGACCTGCTCACCCACCCCGACCAGCTCGCCGCGATCCTGTCCGGCGAAGCGAGCTGGGAAGCGGCGTGGGACGAGGAGGTCCGCAAGGACGGTGCCGTCGGCTCGATGCCGTTCCGCTGCGCGCTCGAGGACATCGAGATCGGCGGGGTGACCATCGCCAAGGGCGACCTGGTGCTGATCAACTACCTGGCGGCCGGGCGCGACCCGGCGAAGTACGGCGACACCGCCGACGAGTTCGACATCACGCGTGAGGACAAGAGCAGCCTCGGCTTCGGGTTCGGGCGGCACCGCTGCCTCGGCCCGGCACTGGCCACCATGGAGGCGCTGGTCGCGCTGCCTGCGCTGTTCGAGCGGTTTCCCGACCTCAAGCTGGCCGTCCCGGCCGCCGAGCTCAAGCCCGCGCCGACGTTCATCTTCAACGGGTACGCGGAAGTCCCGCTGTTGCTGAAGGGCTGAAGCGCCCGAAGGAAGGAAACTTCGATGCAGGCCGTCGTGGGTACCAGACCACTGTGCAGCAGGCTCAGCTCCGGGGACGGGGCGGCCATCCTGGTTGCCGACTTCCAGCCGCTCACCGCGGCGCCGCGGCTGAGCAAGCTGGTCAGCGAAGCGGCCGCCGGGCACCCGGTCCACCAGGTGGATCCGCGCGGCGCGCTGTCCGGCGAGCGGCTGTACGCCGAGCTGCCGGAGCTGGCCGCCGAGACCGCGGCCACCTTCCGGGCAGGCGAGCCGGCCGCGGCGAGCGGCAGTCCGGTGTTCGTCGTGGGCCACTGCAGTGCCGCGGCGCTGGCCCTGCAGATTGCCGACAGGCTGGCCGGGCCGCGGGAGGTCACCGCCATCCTGGTGCAGCCGACCTGGCCAGGCACCGACCACGTCACCGAGCGGTTCGCCGAGTTCCAGGGCAAGCTGGGCCTGGGCAGCGGGCCCTGCCCCGACCTGGACGGCGACCCGTGGTCGTGCGTCGCCGGGATGGAGCAGCTCATGAACGAGGGGCTGGCGGGGCTGACGAAGCGGCTCGGGCTCACCAAGGCCCCGCTGGCCTTCTCCGAGCTGCAGGTGTCCTACCGGACCTGGCTGGCGTTCCTGCTGGCCTGCCGCAACGACCAGCCGGTGAAGGTGCCCGCCGAGGCGGTCGCGGTCTCGGTGCTGACCGACGATCCCGGCTTCGTCCTCCCGGGTACCGGGCCGGGGCGGTGCCGGATCACCCCGCCGCCGCCCGCGGAACGGCCCGACGCGGTGACACCGGAACTGGCCAAGCACGTACTGGACCAGGTGAACAGTTATTCCGGATGAACTCGTCCGGGTGAAATCCACCGAGGCGCTTCCCGTCCCATCCGGACGGGGAGCGCCTTTGTGCTGTGTCCGTGCTGTGTCTGTGCTGTACCCGGGGGTGCGGGCCGCGTGCGGTGCCGGAACGCGGCAGTGGCATTCTGGCTGTCCGCCGTCCTGACACCGAGGAGATGGTGCGGATGCAGTACCTGCTTTCCGTGATCGACGACGAGAACAGCGTGGCCGACCCGGACGAGGACGCCGCGATCGACGTGTTCAACGACCGGCTGCGGGCCGACGGATACTGGGTCTTCGCCGGCGGGCTCGGGGCACCGGTGAACGCCACCGTCGTCGACAACCGGGGCGCGGAGGCCGTGGTCACCGACGGGCCGTTCGTGGAGTCCAAGGAGTACCTCATCGGGTTCTGGATCATCGAGGCGCCCGACCTCGACGTCGCGCTGAAGCTCGCGACCGAGGGATCGAAGGCCTGCAACCGCAAGATCGAGGTCCGGCCGTTCCTGGACGAGTGACCGCGCCCGACGCGATCACCCGTGCCCACCGCGACGAGTGGGCCCGCGTGGTCGCCGCACTGGCCCGGCGCTTCGGCGACCTGGACCTCGCCGAGGAGGCGGCGGCCGAGGCGTTCGCGACCGCCGTCGAACGCTGGCTCGCCGACGGCGTGCCGCCCAATCCCGGCGCGTGGCTGACCACCACGGCGAGCCGCAAGGCCATCGACCGGATCCGGCGCGAGAACAAGCGGGACGACAAGCAGCGGGAAGCCCTGCTGGCGTTCGACGACAGCCCACCCGAGCCCGCCGGCGCGATCGACGACGACCGGCTGCGGCTGATCTTCACCTGCTGCCACCCGGCCCTGTCGACGGAAGCCCGCGTGGCGCTGACGCTGCGCATGGTCGGCGGGCTCACCATGCCCGAGATCGCCCGCGCCTTCCTGGTCTCCGAAAGCACCATGGGACAGCGGATCACCCGCGCGAAGGCGAAGATCAAGGCGGCGCGCATCCCGTACCGGGTGCCGTCCGCGGAAGACCTCCCGGCCCGCGTGTCCGGCGTGCTCGCCGTCCTGTTCCTCGTGTTCAACGAGGGCTACCTGGCCACCGGCCCGGACACCGACCCGGTACGGCAGGACCTGACGGCGGAGGCGATCCGGCTCACCCGCCTGCTGCACGGCCTCCTGCCTGCCGACGGCGAGGTGTCCGGCCTGCTGGCGCTGATGTTGCTGACCGAAGCCCGCCGCCCGGCCCGGCTGTCCGTCAGCGGCGAACTGGTGCCCCTGGCCGAGCAGGACCGCGGAGCATGGGACGCGGCGCTGATCCGCGAGGGCCACCGCCTGGTCCGCGAGCGCCTCGCCGCGGCGGCGGCCGGAGCGACCCCGGGCCGCTACCAGATCCTGGCGGCGATCAACGCGGTGCACACTTCGGCTCGCGACATCCGCGACACCGACTGGTCCCAGATTTTGGCTCTCTACGACCAGCTGGCCCGGATAGACCCGTCGCCGACGGTCGCCCTCAACCGAGCGATCGCCCTGGCCGAGCTGGACGGCCCGGACGTGGCACTGGCAGCGGTCAACCGCCTCGAGAAGGCACTGGACGGCTATCACGCCTACCACGCGACCCGCGCGGACCTCCTGCGCCGGATCGGCCATCACCGCCAGGCGCGGGAGGCTTATGACCGGGCGATCGAGCTGGCGGGCAATACTGCGGAAACTGCTGCGCTGGCCCGGCGTCGCGACGAGCTGGGCTAGTTCGGCGTATTTCCGGGCCGCGTCGGCCATCACCGCTTGGCGCGCGAGGCTTTCGACCGGGCGATCGAGTTGGCGGGCAACGCTGCGGAAACCGTTGCGCTGACCCGGCGTCGCGACGAGCTGGGCCAGGCTCCGCGCATTTTCCTTGCGATTGCCTGGCCGCGCCGGGGGTGGAGCACTTTGGGAGGTGCGTCCGGTCGCGGAACTGCGTCACCATTCGGCAGCGGACAGCAACTGTCTGGTCACGCCTGCAGTTCTCGGAAAATCTCGGAGGCGGTGTCGGATCGGCGCAGGGGCGTTCGTAGCAAGAAGGAGGAGGCCGCCCAGGAGGGGCGCCCCGACCGAGCCGAGAAGGATGTTTTCCCATGACTACCTCGACGGAGCCGGGCGCGGTCACCACACGCCGCTCCAGCCGCCTGATGTGGGCGATTCTGGCGCTGGTGCTGCTTGCCGACGCTCTCGACGTGATCGACGGCACGATCACGAACATCGCCGCTCCCACCATCGCCGGCGACCTCGGCGGTGGTGAAATCCTGATCAAGTGGGTCGGGCCGGCCTACATGCTCGCCATGGGTGTGCTGCTCGTGGTCGGCGGACGGCTCGGGGACAAGTTCGGCCAGCGCAGAATGTTCCTGATCGGACTGGGCGGGTTCACCCTCGCCTCGGCGATCGCCGGCTTCTCGTTCGACCCGACGGTGCTCATCGTCGCGCGGGTCGTGCAGGGAGCGTTCGGGGCGCTGCTCATCCCGCAGGGCATGGCGATCATGACCAAGGCGTTCGACCAGCAGATGCTGGGCAAGGCGTTCAGCCTGTTCGCGCCCGTGCTCGGCCTGTCCAGCATCGGCGGCCCGGTCCTGGCCGGCTTCATCATCAGCGCCGACTGGTTCGGCCTGTCCTGGCGCCCGATCTTCCTCATCAACCTGATCCTCGGCGTCATCGGTCTGGTCGTGGGCGCGAAGATCCTGCCGCGTGACGACAGCGCCGACCGGTCGGCCACCGTCGACGGCCGGGCGTCCGGCCTCCTCGCGGTCACCATGCTGGGCCTGCTGTACGGCCTGATCGAGGGCTCGACCAACGGCTGGGGCGTCATCCCGATCGCCTCGATCGTCGTCGGCGTCCTGTTCTTCGCGGCCTTCGCCCACCGTCAGCGCACGGCGGCCGAGCCGCTCATCACGCCGTCGCTGATGAAGAACCGCGGGTTCACCTCCGGCCTGCTGGTGTGCCTGGTCGCGGTCGCGGCAGGCAGCGGCCTGCTGTTCGTGCTGTCCCTGTTCCTCCAGGAGGGTCTGCACGTCAGCCCGCGCTACACGTCGCTCGGCCTGGTCCCGCTCACCGCGGGCCTGTTCCTCGCCGGGTTCGCCACGATGATGCGCGGCCTGATCCCCAAGTACGGCCGCCGTCTGGTGTTCATCGGTCTCGGCATCGACATCGTCGGCTGCGGGCTGGTCCTGGCCCTCGTCGAGGCTTTCGGCACGGACGTGAGCCTCTGGGTCCTGGCCCCGGCGTTCCTGGTCATCGGCGTCGGCATCGGCCTCAGCTTCGCCACGATCCCGACGGTCGCCCTCGGCGACGCAAAGCCCGAGGAGGCCGGCAGCGCAAGCGGCTCGTTCAGCTCGATCCAGCAGCTCGCCTCGGCCATCGGCTCGGCCGCGGTCACGTCGGTCTTCTTCCAGGCGGCAGCGTCCGGAATGGCCCACGCGATGGAGGTCACGCTGATCGTCGTGCTCGGCCTGACGGTCCTCAGCCTCCCGGTGGTGGCCCTGATGCCCCGCAA
Organism: Amycolatopsis melonis; assembly: GCF_040064235.1. Lineage (NCBI taxonomy): Bacteria > Bacillati > Actinomycetota > Actinomycetes > Pseudonocardiales > Pseudonocardiaceae > Amycolatopsis > Amycolatopsis melonis. The sequence continues at coordinate 24,966 of NZ_JBDZYD010000024.1, read as the reverse complement.
GGCACCGGCGGGCCCGCCCGCTGAATGACCCGGCCCAGCCCGGCACGGCCGGCCGAAGGGGTTCCCCACCCCGTCGGCCGGCCGTTTCATTCGTCCACTGTGGATGATGGGACGGCGGCCGAGGTCTTGAGCGCGTGGGTGTAGGCCCGTAGCCAGTTGGCTGCGGGCCCGTCCCCGTCACGCTGCGAATGGCAGCGGTTCGTGGAGGTTGTTTCGCCGGGGTTTCCGGCGCCGATCCAGCCAGGTCGGTGGCAGGAACTCCGGTAACCCATCGGCCGCGATCCGCACTTCCCACCCCGACCGATGCAACAGCCGATGGTGGTGGGCACACATCAGCACCAGGTTGCCCAGTTCGGTGGGTCCGCCTTCGGACCAGTGCCGGATGTGGTGGCCCTGGCAGTGCCGTGGTGGTCGATGGCAGCCCGGGAAGGCGCATCCCCGGTCGCGCAGGTACAGGGCTCGGCGGATGCCGGGTGGGACCAGGCGTCGGAGGCGTCCGACGTCGAGGGGTTCGCTGTGGCTGCCCAGGACCGCGGGGATGACCATGCAGTCGCAGGCGTGCAGCCGTGCCTCGGCGGCGGAGATGGTTCCGGTGTCGCCGAGGAGGGCTTTGCCGATGCCGGTCTTCAAGTCTTCCAGGGAGATCGCGACCATCACGTGCGTGCGTTCCCCGGCCTGCATGGGGAGTTCGGGGGAGTTGGCGGCGAGGTCGATGGCGTCGGAGAAGGCATCGCCGTAGCGTTCCAGTGGGGAGCGGAGGTCGGGGCCTTCGTCGGTGCTGCGGCGCTGGGCGAGGGCATCCAGCACCGCGCTCGCGCGGGTTCCGGTCTCGTCATCGAACCGGCCGTGTAGCTCCCACACCCCGGATCTCTTGCGCCGCAACGACAACTCTCGATCCGGCCGGGCAGGTTCGGTTTCCTGAGGGGGCTGGCCGTCGGGATGGAGGTGGGCCAGGATCCGCGCACCGAGGACGGCGACCTGCTTGTGCCCGGCATCGGCAGCAAACCCCAGCAGATCCTGCTCAACCTGATCCCGGTGCTCAAGAGGAGTATCCCGCAGCACACCGACGATCGTGTCGATCATCGGGTTGCTCAACCGCCCCTCCCCAGCCGCAACAGCGGTCGCAGGAGCAAGCGGAGGAATCGGCGTGCCATCAAGGCCAAGCCCGGGATGAAGCTGCCGAGCCCGCTTCATCAGAACCTCGGCAGCCTGCCGTGGCAGGTCGGCGAGATGCTCCAGAAACCGCGCCACAGAACGGTATCCGAACATCTCCATGACCCCACGCTGCTCAATCCCCACAGCCACAGCACCGATCGCCGCTTCACAGGACCGCATGAGCGCGAACAGCTCACCAAGGAGGTCGGCAAGGGCCTCCGGTTCGGCGTTCCACACAGCGTTGGTGGTCATGACCCCAGAGTGCCCGGCAATCGAACACCCGTCATCACTCGAACCGGTGAAACCATGAGAAAACCCCGCCCCGGGAAAGGGGCGGGGTCATCTCGGACTCCTACTCCGGCAACGGCGCATCCGGCGACTTGAGCACCGCGTGCAGCAGTTCCCGGTACTCGTCGACCATCGTCACGATCGTCTGCTGGTCGAAGTCGCGGCTGTTGAACTTCACCAGCCCCACGATGTCGCCTGCCGGGTCGAGGTCGAGGTCCCAGAGGTTGCCGTCCGGGATTTCGCCCGTGTCCACCGAGGAAATCAGGCGGCGGCGCAGGGCCGTGTACCGCAGGCCGCCGATGCCGCCGGCGCCCGTTTCCGGTGGGGCCTGGGAAATCTGGAACGCCGTGACGACGCTGTTCACGCCCGCCGTCGGGCCGCTCATCAGTTCCGGTTCGGACTGGGCGATGATCTCGGTGAACGGCCGATCATACGAATACGCCTCGAACAACGCCGCCCGGGTGCGGTGGGCCAGGTCGGCGAAGTTCTTGCAGCCGGTCAGGTCGGTGCGGATCGGCAGGAAGTTGAACAGCGCTCCCACCGTGTTGTCGTAGCCCTCCTCCGTGCGTCCCGCCGTGATGATCGGCGTGATGATGTCGGACACGCCGGTCCGGCGGTGCAGGAACAGGGTGAAACAGGCGTACAGCACCATGAACGGCGAGCCGTGCAGCGACTTGGCGAATGCCGTGGTCGCGTCGGCCAGCTCACGGTCGATCAGGAACCGGTACACCGAGTAGACCGGCGGGACCTCCAGCTGCCGCGGGCGGTCGGTCGGGAGGGTGAGGATGTGGCCGCCCGCCAGCCTGGTCCGCCAGTACTCGCGCGCGGCGGCCGCGCGCTCGGTCGTCACGGACTGCTGCTGGAAGACGGCGTACTCGCCGTACTGGCGCATGGGTGGCAGCTCCGGCGCGGGCAGCCCGCGGCGCTGCGCGTAGCAGATCGCGAAGTCGCGCATGAGCACGTGCATGGACCAGCCGTCGGTCACCAGGTGGTTGGCGACCAGCACGAGGACCGCGTCCTCGTCGTCGAACCGGCCGAGTGCGGCCTTGAGCAACGGCGTTTCCGTCGCGGCGAGCCTGCCGGTGCGGTCGATCTCGTTGAGGAACTCGTGCGCCAGGCGCTCGCGCTCGCCCTCCCCCGTCGCCGACGGGAGGTCGGCGACCGTGACGTACACCGGGCGCGGCGGGAAGACGCGGGCGTGGGGCGGGTCGGCGTCACGGACGATGGCGGTGCGGAGCACCTCGTGCCGTGCGACGACGTCGTCGAGCGCGTGCTGCACGGCCGTCAGGTCCAGCTCGCCGTGCACGCGCCAGCCTGCCGTGACGATCATCCGCGGGCCGAACACGCCGACCTCGTCGCCCCGGTCGAAGGCGTACAGGAACTCCTCGTTGGCCGAAAGCGGGCGGGTCATTTGCCGTCCTCCGCTCCGGCCGCCGCCATGACGCCGCCTGCCTCGGCGGGCCCGGCCCCCGGCTCCTCGGGGACCACCGCGGGCTCGCGGGTGCGCTCGCCCCAGGCCGCCATGGCGGGGGAGAAGAGCCCGAGCACCAGGAAGAACAGGCCGAGCCCGAGCCAGCCGGCGAAGCCCTGCTCGGCCACGATGCCGAGCAGCACCAGCGGGGCCACCGTGAAGCTCAGGGTGGTGACGGTCTGCAGCAGCCCGTCGTACTGCCCCTGCGCGTGGGCGGGCGGCAGCTTGAACTCGAAGACGAACCGGCCGGAGGTCAGCCAGAGCTGCGCGATGGCGACCAGCACGACCCCGCCGACGAGCAGGATCGTCGCGACGGCCGGCGTGTGTCCCGGCATCAGCGCCATCAGCACGAACCCGAGCACCAGCGTCACGCCGGCCCGGAGCAGGGCCGAGCCGCCCTGGCGCATGGTCTTGATGTTCCGGCTCAGGCGCATCTGGAGCAGGATCGCGATCGAGGTGTTGAGCACGTAGACGAGCGCGACGGTCCAGCGCGGTGCGGACGTGTGCGCGACGATCCACACGGGAAGCAGCAGCCCGTCCACGACGGCCGACATCGACAGGGCGCCGGCGACCAGCACGTAGGCGATGAACGGCTTGTCCCGGAACACGATGTACCGGCCGCGCTTGACCTTCTCGGTGCTCGGCGGCTTCGGCAGCGGCTTGTAGTTCGGGATCTTCAGCGTGATGAAGACGTCCACCAGGTACGCGGCCGCGCAGAACAGGAACATGCCGTAGTACGCCCACGGCGTCCCGATCGAAATGCCGACGCCGGAAATGAGCGCGCCGATGGTGAGGCCGACATTGCCGATTGCCTGGACCTGGCTGCGGAAGGTGACCGTATCCTCGCCGCCGACCCGGCGCAGCAGCGCGCCTTCGGACGCCATGTAGGTGAAAGCGAAGATGTTCATGCACACGAGGACGACGAGAAACGACCAGAATCCCCGGATGAAGACGTAACAGCCCATTCCGGTGAGCTGTCCGGCCAGCCCGAACAGCACCACCCGGCGGGGGCCGAGGCGGTCGGCCAGGTCACCGGCGAACGTGCTGAGCGGCAGGCCGATCAGCCCGCCGAGGGTGATCGCCAGCCCGGTGTGCGCGGTCGAGATCCCGACGATCTGCGTGCAGTACAGCACATAGATCGGCAGGAAGACGCCGTTGGCCATCATGCCGAGTGAATAGCCCAGTACGTAGGCACGCTGGGGTCCCGGCGGTGGGACGTGCGACCTCGCGTACGCGACCGGACTGAGTTTCATCGTGAACTCGCTTTCTGTGGTTCGCGAATTTCCTTGGCTCGCGAAGCACGGCCTACGCGGCAGTGGCCGGCACTGCCCGTCCGGAGAATCACACGCCCGGCGAGCGCTGTCATTTCTCAGAGTGCGGTTTCCCCGTCAGGCGACCCGCGGGGCGGGCTGCGCGCCGTCGACGGCGTCGAGGGCACGCTCGAGCGCGATCCGGGCGTGCCACAGGTCGTCCGGCTCCCGCGGGATGTCGAGGACGAACGTGCGGATGCCGCCGCCGAGGTAGGTCGCCAGCGCCTTGGCCACCTCGTCGTGGTTGCCGACCAGGTAGGGACAGAACGTGTGGTGGTAGCGGAACGGGACCAGCCAGTACGGCTGTCCCGCCGCTTCGTCGGGAATGGGCACGGCGGCCAGTTGCGGCTGCCACGACGACACCCCGGCGGACAGGAGCAGTTTCATCCGCTCCTTGCCCTCGGGGTCGGCCGGGAACCGCTCGTGCGCGAGCCGCCACGCCTCGGCCGAGTCGTCGCGCGCGATGATGCCCACGCTGATGCCCCGGCCGAACTTGTTCGTCCGGACGTCCGGGGCGACGTGCTCCTCCGGCAGCAACGGGAACGAAAGCTGGGTCAGCCCCAGCGTTTCGCCCGCCTGCAGGCAGGCCGGTGACGAGCCGGACACGTACGCCGTGGGGAGCAGGTCGTGGGGCACCGGCGCGGTGAGCCGCGCCCGCTTGTAGTCGTAGTACTCGCCGGCGAAGTTGACCACGCTGCCGGTGAGCAGCTTCTTGACGATCGTCGCGTACTCGGTGAGCCGGTCGTACCGTTCGTCGTGCGAGGCGGTGTCACCCTGGACGGTGAGGTCGCGGCTGAACCCGCCGCTGACGAAGTTGATGTCGATCCGCTTGCCGTACAGGTGCGCCAGCGACGACACCGACCGGGCCAGCGAGAACGGGCTCAGGTCGAGCGGCTGGACGGCGACGAGCGGGACGAAGCTCCCGGTGTTCGCCAGCGCCGCCTGCGCCGACATCAGGGAGTCGATCGAGGTGGCGTCGCTGTAGATCAGCGAGCCGCGGTAGCCCGCCTCCTCGGTCCACCCGGCGACCTCCAGGAGCGTCCCCAGGTGGTCCGGCACGTCGCGCCGGATGCTGGAACGAGCGGTCGTGTAGATGGTGACGCCGCTCGCGGCCAGGTCCCTCATCGTTCTTCCCTCCTCTGGGTGACGCCGCTGACGGACGGATCGGCCAGGAAGTCCCGCAGGCTGACCGTGATGCCGAACTGCTCTTCCAGCCGGGCGACGAGGACGGCGGCGAGCAGCGAATGCCCGCCGAGGTCGAAGAAGCTGTCCTCGACGCCGACCCGGTCGACGCCGAGCACCTCGGCGAACAGCTCGCACAGGCGCTGTTCCAGCGGGGTGAGCGCGGCCCGCCCGGCACCGGTGGTGAACGTCGGCGCGGGCAGGGCCTTCCGGTCGAGTTTCCCGTTGAGCGACAACGGCAGCGCGTCCAGCACCACCACCGCGTTCGGCACCATGTGCCCGGGCAGCAGGCGCGCGGCCGCGGCCCGCAGCTGCGCCGGGTCCGGCGTGCACCCCGGTTCGGGCTGCACGTACCCCACGAGCCGCCGGTCGCCCGGCCGGTCCTCCCGGACCACGACGACCGCCTGGTCGACCCCGGGCTGCCCGGCGAGCACGGCCTCGATTTCGCCCGGCTCGATGCGGAACCCGCGGACCTTGACCTGCTGGTCGGCCCGGCCGAGGTACTCCAGTTCGCCGTCCGTGCGCCAGCGCACCAGGTCCCCGGTCCGGTACATCCGCTCGCCGTCGCCGAACGGGCAGGCCACGAACCGCTGCGCGGTCAGCCCGGCCTGGTTCAGGTAGCCCCGCGCCAGGCCCGGCCCGGTCAGGTAGAGCTCCCCGGCCACGCCCGGCGGCACCGGCGAGAGCCTGCTGTCCAGCACGTACGTCCGCACGTTCCAGTTCGGCCCGCCGATCGGCGGGGTGCCGCCGCCGGACAGCGGCCCGCCGATCGTCGCGCACACCGTCGCCTCGGTCGGGCCGTAGCCGTTGAACAGCCGCCTGCCCGCCGACCACGAGCCGACGATCTCGGGCGGCAGGGCCTCGCCGCCGACGACCAGGCACGCCAGCTCGGGCACGCTCTCCGGCGCCGCCCCGGCCAGCGCGGCCGGCGCGACCACGGCGTGGCTCGCCCGCAGCTCACGCAGCATGCCGGCCAGCTCGTCCCCGGACAGCTGTCCCGGCGGGGGCAGGACCAGTGCCGCCCCGGACGTCAGCGCCGACAGCAGTTCCAGCACGGACATGTCGAAGCTCAGCGAAAGCAGCTGCGCCACCCGGGACTGCGGGGTGACGGCCAGCGTCGAGACCGCGAACGCGGCCAGGTTGGCCACCCCGCGGTGGCTGACCACCACGCCCTTGGGCCGCCCGGTCGACCCGGACGTGTAGATCACCCACGCCGGGTGCCCGGCGTGCAGTGGCGCGAGCCGCTCCGCGTCGGTGACCGTGCCGCCGGGCAGGTCCGCCACCAGCGCGGCCACCGCCGGGTCGTCGACGAAGACCAGCCGGTCCCGGCCGGGCAGGTCCGCACCGGCCTCCCGGGTGGTGAGCACCACGACCGGGGCGGCGTCGCCGAGCATGTACCCGATCCGGTCGGCCGGGTAGCCCGGGTCGACCGGCAGGTAGGCCGCGCCGGCCTTGGCCACCGCGAGCACCGCCGCCACCATCTCCGGTGACCGCGGGATCGCCACGGCCACCAGCCGCTCGGGCCCGGCGCCCAGCCCGACGAGGTACCGCGCCAGCCGGGTCGACCGGGCGTCCAGTTCGGCGTACGTCCACGCGACGCCACCGGCCTCCACCGCGACGGCGTCCGGGGTCCGCGCGGCCTGTGCCGTGAACAGCTCCGGCAGCACCGTCACCGGGACGTCCCGCGCGGTGTCGTTCCACGTCGTGACGACCAGTTCCCGCTCGGCGGCGGTCAGCAGGTCGGCGTCGGCGATCCGCAGCCCGGGGTTGGCGGCGAACTGGCCCAGCAGCGCGACCAGCCGCCCGGCCAGCGCCTGCACGGTGCCGGCGTCGAACAGGTCCGCGGCGTACTCGAGCGAGAAGCCGATCCCGGCCGGGGTGCCGTCCGGCCCGGACCGCGCCCGGAACGTCAGCGTCAGGTCGAACTTGGCCGAATTCCCGGCCAGGGACAGGTCCTGCGCCTGCACGCCCGGCACTGTCCACTCGCGACCGTTGTCGTCGTCGGCGGCCAGCATCACCTGGAACAGCGGGTGGTGCGCGGCCGAGCGCACCGGGTTCAGCACCTCCACCAGGCGCTCGAACGGCACGTCCTGGTGTGCGTAGGCGGCCAGGTCCCAGTCGCGGACGCGGCGGAGCAGCTCCGCGAAGCTCGGGTCGCCCGACAGGTCGGTGCGCAGCACCAGCGTGTTGACGAAGAACCCGATCAGCCGCTGCAGGCTCTCGTCCGCGCCGCGGCCGGCCACCGGCACGCCGATCGGGATGTCCGTGCCCGCCCCGGACCGCGACAGCAGGACCGCGAGCGCGGCCTGCAGCACCATGAACACCGTCACCTGGTGCTCGCGCGCCAGCTCGGCCAGCGCGCGGTGCAGGCCGGCGTCCACGACGGCTTCGACGTGCCCGCCCCGGAACGTCGGGTGCGCCGGGCGGGACCGGTCGAAGGGCAGGTCCAGCTGCTCGGGCAGGCTGTCCAGCGCCGACTTCCAGTACGCCAGCTGGCCGGCCAGGACGCTGTCCTCGTCGTCGTCCCCGCCCAGCAGACCCCGTTGCCAGAGCGCGTAGTCCGCGTACTGCACCGGCAGGTCCGTCCACTCGGGAGCGTCGCCGTCCAGCCGCGCCCGGTACGCCTCGCCCAGTTCCCGCAGCAGCACGCCCAGCGACCAGCCGTCACTGGCGATGTGGTGCGTCAGCAGCACCAGGACGCTCTCGTCGGCGCCCAGCTCGAACAGCCACGCGCGCACCGGCAGCTCACGGGACAGGTCGAACTCGTACCGGCCCGCCCGAGCGGTCAGCTCGGGCAGCTCGGCTTCCGTGGCCGCGACCGTCGTGAAGGGCGGCGCCGCCAGCGCCGCCGGCACGATCTGCTGGTACGGGCGGCCGTCCGCGACCGGGAACACCGTCCGCAACGCCTCGTGCCGCGCGACGACGTCCGCGAGTGCCGCGCTCAGCGCGCCGGCGTCCACCGGGCCGCGCAGCCGCCAGCCGAACGGGACGTTGTAGGTCGTGCTCGCGCCTTCCAGCTGCGCCAGGAACCACAACCGCTGCTGCGCGAACGACAGCGGCAGCCGTTCGGGGCGGTCGGCAGGCTCCAGCGCCGGCCACGCGGCACCGGCGTCGTCCAGCGACTTCGCCAGCAGCTGCACCGTCGGGTGGTCGAACACCGTCCGGATCTCCAGCTCCACGCCCAGCACCGAGCGCACGCGGCTGATCAGCTGGGCGACCAGCAGCGAGTGGCCGCCGAGGTCGAAGAAGCCGTCGTCGACGCCCACCCGGTCCACGCCGAGGACGTCGGCGAACAGCTCGCACAGCAGTTCCTCCGCCGGGGTGGCCGGCTCACGCCCGGTCCCGGCGGCGTACTTCGGCGCGGGCAGGGCCTTGCGGTCCAGCTTCCCGTTGACCGTCAACGGCAACGCGTCCAGGACGACGACCGCGGCGGGCACCATGTAGACGGGCAGCGCCGCGGCCGCGGCGGCCCGGATCGCCACCGGATCGACCTCGCTGCCCGGCGACGGCACGACGTAGCCCGCCAGCCGCCGGTCGCCCGGCCGGTCCTCCCTGGCCACCACGACGGCCTGCGCGACCCCGGGCTGCGCGGCCAGCACGGCCTCGATCTCGCCCGGCTCGATCCGGAACCCCCGGATCTGGACCTGCTGGTCCACCCGGCCCAGGTAGTCCAGCTGGCCGTCTTCCCGCCACTGCGCCAGGTCCCCGGTCCGGTACATCCGCTCGCCGGAGCCGAAGGGGCAGGCCACGAACCGCTGCGCGGTCAGCCCCGGCTGGTTCAGGTAGCCGCGGGCCAGGCCGGGACCGGCCAGGTACAGCTCGCCGGGCACCCCCGGCGGCACCGCTTCGAGGCGTTCGTTCAGCACGTACACCCGGGCGTTCCAGATCGGCTTCCCGATCGGCGGAGTGTCCGATCCGGACAGTGGCCCGCTCAGCGTCACGGCCACGGTCGCCTCGGTCGGGCCGTAGGCGTTGAGCATCCGCCTGCCTGCCGACCATTCGGCGACGACCTCGCCGGGGCACGCCTCGCCGCCGACCATCATGCACTCGAGCAGGGGGAGCTGGTCACCGGACGCGCCCGCCAGCGACGCCGGCCCGATCAGGGCGTGACTCACCCGCAGCTCGTGCAGTGCCTCGGCCAGCACCTCGCCCGCCAGCTGCCGCGGTTCGGGCAGCACCAGCGCCGCGCCCGCGGGCAGCGACATCACCAGTTCCATGACGGCCGCGTCGAAGCTGAGCGAGGCCACCTGCCCGACCCGGGACTCCGGCCCGATTCCGCAGGCGTGGATCAGGTACGCGGACAGGCTCGCCAGACCCCGGTGCGTCACCACCACGCCCTTGGGGCGCCCGGTGGACCCGGAGGTGTAGATCAGGTAGGCCGGGTGCGCGGCCCGCAACGGCCGGATCCGGTCCCGGTCGGTGACGACCTCGGCGCTCTGGTCCGCTGCCGCCGCGGTGACGGCGTCGTCGTCGAGGTCGAGCACGGCCACGTCCGCCGCCTCCGGCAGCCGCGCGGAGGTGGCCCGGTCGGTGATCACCAGGCGCGGGGCGGCGTCGGCGAGCATGTACCCGATCCGGTCGGCCGGGTAGCCCGGGTCGATCGGCAGGTAGGCCGCGCCTGCCTTGGCGACCGCCAGTACCGCCGCCACCATCCGCAGCGACCGTGGCAGGGCCACCGCGACCAGGCTTTCCGGCCCGATGCCCAGCCCGGCCAGGTACCGGGCCAGCCGGCTCGACCGCGCGTCCAGTTCGGCGTACGACCACGAGACGCCACCGCACTCCACCGCGACCGCGTCCGGCGTCCGCAGCACCTGCGCGGAGAACAGCTCCGGCAACACCGTCACGGGCACCTCCCGCCCCGGGTCCTCCGGGTGCCGCTGGAGATACATCCCGGTCACGCCCGTTCGGCCCGGACAAGACTGTTCGGCCGCATGTCGGTCCACTGCGCTTCGACGTACTCCAGGCAGTTGGCGCGGGAGTCCGCGTCGTGCGCCGTCGTCCAGCCTGCCGGGACGGCGATGTCGGCCGGCCACAGGCTGTGCTGCCCTTCGTCGTTGACAAGGACCAGGTACTGGGCGTCGGCGTCCTCGAACGGATTGGACACGGCAACCTCATTCCACTTGGGACGGTCTGGCTGGCACGGGATCACGCACGCTCACCACGCAGGCGGCTCGACCCCAGTCTGCCGGGGCCGGTTCACCCGGCTCATCTCTACGATTGCCGGTCAGGGCACGATTTCGAGCTGTCCCATCATGCCCATCACCGAGTGCTCGATGAAGTGGCAGTGGAACACGTACTTGCCGAGGTAGTCGCCGAAGGTGGCCTGGACCGCGACCGATTCCCCGGCCGCGACGAACACCGTGTCCTTGCGTCCCGCGTCCACCGGCAGCAGCGGTTTGCCGCCGCGGTCGACGACGTGGAACTGCACCAGGTGCACGTGGAACGTGTGGTCCAGCGGTGCCGCGTCGGCGTTGTGGATGCGCCAGATTTCCGTGGTGCCGCGCTTGATCCGGTAGTCCACCCGGTCCGGGTCGAACGTCTTCCCGTTCATCAGCGCGAGCGGGGTGGCGCCGCTGAAGTCGAAGCTCATCGTGATGTCCCGCGTCACCGTCGCCGGTGGCAGGGCGGGCAGCGGCCGCAGCACGGCGGGGACGCGGCTGGGGTCCGGCGCGGACCGCACGACGTCGAACCGCAGGACGGGACCGGCGGTCGCCTCCGACAGCACCAGCTGCTTGCCGACGCCGACCTTGCCGAAGTCGACCACGAAGTCGGTGCGTTCGCCCGAGGCGACCGACAGCTCGGTCTCCGGCACCGGGGCGGGCAGCAGGCCGCCGTCCGAGCCGATCCGGATCAGCTCGGCGCCGTCCAGGTTCAGCTTGAAGAGCCGCTCGTTCGCCGCGTTCAGCAGGCGGAAGCGGTACTTGCGCGCGGCGACCGGGAAGTACGGCTGGATCTTCCCGTTGGTCAGCACCGTTTCGCGCGGGGCAGGCCAGTCGCTGACCAGCTGGGCGTTCTCGTCGAAGTGCGCGTCACGCAGCATGATCGGAACGTCGAACTCGCCCGACGGCAGCCGCAGGCCTGCCTCGGCGTCGTCTTCGAGGACGTAGAACCCTTGCAGGCCACGGTAAAGATGGTCGGCTTCGAAGCCCATCGCGTGGTCGTGGTACCAGAGGGTCGCGCCCTGCTGCAGGTTCGGGTACCGGTACGTGCGCGACGCACCGGGCGAGACGATGTCCATCGAGTAGCCGTCGCTGTCCTGCGGCGTGTACCCGCCGTGGAGGTGGACGTTGGAGCCGTCGGCAAGGCCGTTGGTGTAGACGATCTGCACGGCGCGGCCGGTGCGGGCGCGGATGGTCGGGCCGGGGAAGAGACCGCCGTAGGTGAGCAGCGGAGTCGTCGTGCCCGGGAAGATCTCCAGGTTCGCCGGCCTGATCGCCAGCCGGTAGAAGTCCGTTGTGGAGCTGCGCGCCACCGGGCGCAGGACCGGCGACACGGGCATCGCGGTGGTGAACGGGGTGACGGGCGGCGGCGGTGCCGCGGCGGGGACGGCACCGGTGTGGTGCATCATGCCTGCCATGTCCGTCCCGGCCAGCTGCCCGCCCATGTGCGCGTCGGCCAGCGGCTGCACGTGCGGGGGCGTGCCCTTGGGCAGCAGGAGCCCGGCGGCCGCGCCGCCCACGGTCAGCCCGCCGAGGGTGAGCACGCGTCTTCTGTTCAGCATTTCGTTTCACTCCCCAGTGCCGGCGTCGAGGAGACCGGCTTCAGGGATCGTCGCATCCGCCCGGGCCGCGGCGTTCTCCCTGCATGCGGTGTGGCGACGGCACCGGAATGGCCCGCACCGCACCGAAGGGCACCTTCCTGCATGTGACGCAAGGAAGGTGCCCTTCGGCTCACGACAAGCCGGGCGTGCGCGCTCTCCGCTCAGGCCGCGGCTTGCGCGGTGCCGGCGCGCTTGTGCGCCAGTGTCACGCCGTCGAAGACCGGGAGCATGCTCAGCTCGACCCGGTCGTCGTCGCGCAGCTTGGCGTTCAGGGCGCGCAGCGAGTCCGTCTCCGCGTCGCTGACGCCCGGACGCGCCACCTTGCCGGACCACAGCACGTTGTCCACCACCAGCAGCCCGCCGGGCCGGAGCAGTTCGAGGCACCGCTCGTAGTAGTCGGCGTAGCTTTCCTTGTTGCAGTCGATGAACGCGAAGTCCACGGTGCCGGCGGCACCCTCGGCCAGGAGCCGGTCCAGGGTGTCGACGGCGGGCCCGATCTCCAGCCGGACGCGGTCGGCGACGCCGGCCCGCTCCCAGAACGGACGGCCGATCCCGGCCCACTCGGCGGACAGGTCGCACGTGACGACCTGTCCGTGCGCGGGCACCGCGCGGGCCATCGCCAGCGTGCCGTACCCGGTGAACGTCCCGACCTCGACGACGGAGGCCGCGCCCGTCAGCCGGACGAGGAAGCCGAGCAGCTGGGCCTCCTCCGGCGGCGTCAGCATGCCGCCTGCCAGGCCCAGCTGCAGGGTGGCCTCCCGCAGCTCGCGCGCGATGTCGTCCTCGCGCAGGGACATGTCCGTCACGTATTCCTGGATCTGCTGGTCCAGCACCAGACTGTGGATCACCGGTTCCTCCTGAGCATGGCGGTACGGGGGTGGGGGTTCAGCTCGCGACGCCGAGCGCCAGCCGCGCGAGCTCACGGGGGGCGATGCTGGCCAGGTAGATGTTCACGCCGGCGTGCGTGTGCAGGGTCGACATGTCCCGCCAGATCCGCTCGAGCCGTTCGCCCGCCCGGATGGCGCTGGTGCCCGCGGTCGGCATCAGGATCTCCGACACCGTGCTCCACGCCAGCCGCACGACTTCGCGGCTGATGATCGACATCCGCAGCTCCACCGCCCGGTCGGCGTTGCCCAGCTCGGCCGTCTCCTGCCACTGCCGCAGCATGTCCGTCATCGCCGCGCGGGCCGCCGCGATGCGGCCGGCCGCCTCGCCGTAGCGCAGCTGGAAGTCCGGGTCCTCGGCACGCAGGTGGAACGGCGGGTACGCGATCCGGCGTTCCCGCGTCAGCTCGCCGTAGACGTCCAGTGCCGCGGTGGCCATGCCCACGGCCAGCGCGCCGACCTGGAAGTTCAGCGGGGCCAGCACACTGCCGCCGTACAGGCTGTTGCGGTGCAGCCGGAGGCCGGGGGTGCCGCCGACGACGGAGGTCAGCCCCATGTGCGTGCCCGGCAACGCGAAGTACGCGGGGATGTGCGCCCGCTCGATCTTGACGCTGGAGGAGCCACTGCCCTTCAGCCCGATCTGGGAACCCCAGTCGTCCAGCCGTTCCCACTGGTTCCTCGGCACGATGAACATCAGCTGGCCGTCCGGTTCCCCTTCCCGGCCCGCGACGAAGGTCTGGCCGACGAAGTGGGTGGCGTACGGGGAGCCGGAGGCGTAGCGGAAGACGCCGTCCACGATCCAGCCGCCGTCGTCGGCCGGCTCGGCGACGCCGGCGGGCGCGACGACGCCCGGGCAGATGAAGTCGCCGTCCGCGAACAGCTCGTCCTGCGCTTCTTCGCTGAACAGGGTGGCCGCCAGGTGGGCGTGGGACGCGCCGAAGGTGTACATCCACGCCGTCGACGCGCACCCGCGGGCGAGCCGGGCCACCACCTGCATGTGGGTGTCGATCCCGAACTCGTAGCCGCCGTAGCGCTTCGGCACCAGCAGCCGGTAGAACCCGGCCTTCTTCAGTGCTTCCTGCGTGTCCAGCGCGCAGTACCCGCGGTCCTCGGTCTCCTGCTGCCGGTCGACGAGGGTCTCGGCGATCCGCTCGGCGCGGGCCAGTACCTCCTGCTCGGTCAGGCCGGGCTCCGGCGGGAGCCGGTGCTCGTGCGCCGGGGTGTCCATGGCGGCTGTCATCTGCCGACCGTCCTTTCACCGAACATGATCACGGGTCAGCCGAGTGCGGCGCGGCCTGCCGCACCGAGGTCGGGGAACGACTCCAGGTCGGGGACCTGCCAGCCGTCCAGGTCGTACTCGGCGAGGCAGCGGTCGACGAACGCGCGGTAGCCGTCGAGCTTGCCGTCGCCGAGCTGGGCACGCAGCAGCTCGGTCCGGGTGTTCTCGTGGTTGCCGGAGTAGTTGCGCTCGTACAGCTCGTGCCGTCCGCCGAACTCGGTGCCGACCGAGTCCCAGAGCAGCTTCATCACCTTGACGCGCTCGACCGCGTCGACGCCGTTCGAGCCGCGCAGGTACTTGTCCAGGTACGGCCGGATGTCGTCGTTGTGGAAGTCGCGTGCGCTGGAGTTCAGGTAGATCAGTCCACTTGCGACGTCCTGGAGCACGATCTCGCGGATCCGGGCGTAACCGACCTGGGAGAACCAGCGGTAGGCCATGGCGTAGTCCGGGTTGGGCAGGACCGCGCCGTTGCGCCACGGCACCGGGTTGCGCGCCGCCGCGTCGGACAGGCCCCAGAACAGGTTGCGCCAGGCGAGGACTTCGCCCAGCCGCGTCTGCACCCCGCGGAACTCCGCGGTCCCGGTGATGTCCAGCGCCTTGGCCAGCAGGCCGGCGATGAACTCCAGTTTCACCGCAAGGCGCGTGCACCCGTGGAACATCGCGCGCTCGTTGAAGCCGGAGTGCCCGGTGAACATGCCGACCTTGGCGACGTCGCCGTAGATGAACACGTTCTCCCACGGGATCAGGACCTTGTCCATCACCAGGATGCTGTCGTTCTCGTCCAGCCGCGAGGACAGCGGATAGTCGAACGGGCTGCCGGTCAGCGCGGCCGACGCGGCATACGACTGGCGGCAGATCAGTTTCTGGCCCGGCGCGTTCATCGGCACGGTGGCCACGATGGCGAACTTGCGGTCCTTGATCGGCAGGCCGGTGTGGGCGATGAAGTTGTAGTGCGTGAGCGCGGAGTTCGTCGCGACGACCTTCGCGCCGCTGACCACCAGCCCGCTGTCGGTTTCCTTCTCGACGTGCACGAACACGTCGGCGACCTCGTCCGGTGGCCGGTTCCGGTCCACCGGCGGGTGCACGAAGGCGTGGTTCCAGTACAGGACCTTCTCCTGCGACTCCCGGTACCAGCGCCGCGCGTTGGCGGCGAACGGGTTGTAGAAGTCGGCGTTCGCGCCCAGCGTGCCGAGGAACGACGCCTTGTAGTCCGGGCCGCGGCCCATCCAGCCGTAGCCCAGCCGCGACCACGCGGCGATGGCCTGCTGGTCGGCGACCAGGTCCTCCGCGCTGTGCGGTGTCGTGAAGAACCGGTGGGTGTAGCCGCCGGGGCCGCCGGAGTCGGTGGCGGTGGTCAGCACGTCCCGGTGTGCCGGGTCGTGCAGGGCGTCGTAGAGCCGGGCCGTCATCCGTGCCGGGTTGCGGAACGCGGCGTGCTCGGTGACGTCCTTGACGCGTTCGCCGTAGAGGTAGATCTCGCGGTGGTCGCGCAGGCTTTCCAGGTACTCGTCGCCGGTCAGCGGCCGGGTCGGTCCGGTCATCGCGTTCTCCTCGTCTCAGGCCGCGGTCTGCTGGGCGTCGACGTACGCGGCCAGCTCGGCCACGGTCGGGGCGTCGAACAGCGCGTTGATCACCACGTCGACGCCGAGCTCGGTGCGGATCCGGTTGAGCAGCCGCATGGCCTGCAGCGACTGGCCGCCGAGCTCGAAGAAGCTGTCGTCGATGCCGACCTCGGCCACTTCGAGCACGGAGGCGAAGAGCCCGCAGAGGGTCCGCTGCAGGTCCGTTTCCGGGGCGCGCGAGGTCGCGGCCTGGTCGAAGTCCGGTTCCGGCAGCGCCGCCCGGTCGAGCTTGCCGTTGGCGGTCAGCGGCAGCGAGTCCAGCTCGACGAACGCGGACGGCACCATGTAGTCCGGCAACCGGGTGCGGGTGTGGGCGCGCACCGCGGCGACGTCGAGCCGGCCGCCCTGCGGGACGACGTAACCGACCAGCTGCTTCTCGCCGTTGTCCAGCTCGCGGGCCAGGACGACGGCCTGCGCGACCCCCGGGTGACCGGCCAGCGTCGCCTCGACCTCGGCCGGTTCGACGAGGAAGCCGAGGATCTTCAGCTGGCTGTCCACCCGCCCGAGGAATTCGAGGACGCCGCCGGCCTTGCGGCGGGCCAGGTCGCCGGTGCGGTACATGCGCGAGCCGGGCGCGCCGAACGGGTCGGCCACGAACCGCTCGGCGGTGAGGCCGGGCTGGCCGAGGTAGCCGCGGGCGAGACCGCCGTCGGCGAGCCAGATCTCGCCGACCGCGTCGTCGGCCACCGGCGTGAGCCGGTCGTCCAGCACCCGGATGGTGACGCCGGTCAGCGGCCCGCCGAGCGGCACGGTGGTGCCGATCGGCGTCTCCGCGGTCAGCGGCTGGCTGGTGGACAGCACGGTCGCTTCGGTCGCGCCGTACGTCGCGTGGACGACGAGGCCGTCGCAGACCTCCAGGACGCGGCTGACCGCGGTCGGCGCGATGACGTCGCCGCCGGTGAGCACCTCCCGCAGCCCGCGCAACGTCTCCGGCGCCTCTTCCGCGATGACGCGGAACAGGCCCGCGGTCAAGTGCAGCCCGGTGATCCCGTGCGTCTCGATCAGCCGGCGCAGCACCGTCGGCTCCAGCCGTCCCGGCGGCGCGACGACGATCCGGCCGCCGTGCAGCAGCGGCAGCCAGACCTCGAAGACGAAGATGTCGAAGGCGTACGGCGCCAGCAGCAGCAACCGCTCGTACCGCTCGGGTGTCCACTGTGGATCGTCAAGCAGCCGCACGACGTCCTGCTGGGTCACCGCGACGCCCTTCGGCAGGCCGGTGGACCCCGAGGTGTGGATGACGTAGGCCAGCTGTCCGGGGTGGACGGTCACGCCCGGCTCGCCGTCCGGTTCCCCGTCCAGCGCCGGGTCGTTCACGTCGACGACCGGGACACCGGAGGGCAGCCCCGCCGCGCGCGTCACCGCGTCGGTCACCAGCACCTTGGCGCCCGCCCGGTCGACCACCCACTGACGGCGGTCGGCCGGGTAGGACTCGTGGATCGGCAGGTACACCGCGCCGGCCTTGAGGATGGCGAGGAACGCCACCACCAGGCCCGCTGACCGTTCCATCAGGACCGCGACCGGGTCCTCGTGCCCGGCGCCGAGGCCGATGAGGTGCTGCGCGAGCCGGTTGGCCCGCCGGTCCAGTTCCCGATAGGTCAGCGTCGCGCCGGTCGCGGCTTCGGTCACCGCCGTCGCGTCCGGGGTCCGCGCGAGCTGCTCGGCGAACCGGGCGGGGATCGAAAGGGCTGCCATGCCGTTCTCCTCGTCAAGGTCTGGGTGGGCTAGGCCGCCCGGCCGTGCTCCTGGTCCTGGCGGTGCTGGAGTTCGACCGCCTCGTACAGCGCCGTGATGTTGCCGCTGCCGAATCCCTGTGCCCCGAGCCGCTCGATGAGCTCGAAGAAGATCGTGTTCCGCGGGTGCACGGACTCGGCGAAGATCTGGTAGAGCTGCCCGTCGTGGTCCTCGTCGATCAGGATGTTGCGCTGCCGCAGTTCCTCGATCGGGTACCGGACCGGGTCCACCCGCTCGGCGAGCAGCTGGTAGTAGCTGCCCGGCGCGTTCAGGAAGGCGATGTCCCGCTCGCGCAGGGCGTCCAGCGTCGTCAGGATGTCGTCGGTCGCGAAGGCCATGTGCTGCACACCGGCGCCCTCGTGGTCGCGCAGGAACTCGCTGATGTGGCCGGGTTCCAGCGAAACGTCCGGCTCGATGAGCGTCAGGGTCACCGCGCGGGAGGTGCTTTCCACCACCTTCGTGGTCATGGCCTGCTTGCCGACCGCGATCCGCTCGGCGAAGGTCAGCTCGAAGTCCAGCACGTCCCGGTAGAACTCGACGTGCTCGTCGAGCAGGCCGCCGGGCACGCAGATGGCGAAGTGGTCCACCTCGCCGAGCGCGACCGCGAAGTCGCCGGAGAACTCCACCGGCCGCAGCCCGGGCAGCGCCCGCGGCGACACCCCGGCCGCCCGCGTGACGAAGGTGTGGACCACGTCGCCGAAGCCGATGATCGACGCGGTGGTCACCCCGTCGACGGTGGCCGGCGCGGACACCGGGCGGGCACCGCGCCGGACCGCCTCGTGGAACGCCGCTTCGGCGTCGGCGACCCCGAGGCCGATGCCGGACACGCCGTCACCGTGCTTGCGCACGTACGCGGCGGCGGGGTGGCCGTCGTCCTTCGCCTCGGTGAGCACCAGCTCGACCTGGCGGTGGGTGAGCCCGATCGACCGCGCGGGCGCGTCCTCGTCCGACGTCGCGCTCACGGCGAAGCCGTAGCTGCCGACCCACCAGGCGGCTTTCGCCTGGATGTCGGTCACCGAGAACTCGACGTGGTCGACGAACATGTTGGTGAAGGGGGACATCGTCGTGCTGCTCTCTTTCGTCGGCGGGCAGACGGGCGCGGTGGGAAGGCAAACGGGGGCCGGCGGTTTCCACTCTCCCCCCGGCGGCCCGTCGTGCTCATCTCCCTGCCTGCCCGGTGGGGAACACGACGGCGCACTGCCGGAGACGACGGAGACGGTCAGCCCGCCTCCAGCTCGTCGGGAGTCCGCGGTGGGTAGGCCAGTGCCGCGGCGTTGTACCGGTCGAGCACGCGCTGGGCCTGTTCGGTCGCCAGCCGGAACCGGGCCGCCGGCTCGGCACCCTCGAGCAGCACGTCCGCCATCGCCTCGGTCAGGGCGATGTTGATGCCGTTGAGGTTGCCCGCCACCGGGCCCGCCCCGGCCGGGGTGCGCTCGGCCGTGGTCACCTGCTCGATCGCCGCGCGGTAGCCGGGGAACGGCTCGGGCCACTCGTCGGCCGTCGCCTGCCCGAGGGCGGCGAGGGTGATCGGCAGCGACGTCATCGGGCTCGCGGGGTCGTACAGGCGGGCCACCGCGTGCACGTCGTTGAGCTGGTGCTGCAGGAAGGCGAGCGCGCCGTCCTCCTTCTCCTTCGCCAGGCCACGGGCGAGGAACAGCGCCTCGCCGGCGACCGGGCCACCGGGCGAGCAGTCCGCGACCGGCCGCGGCAGCTGGCCCGCGGTGAGTTCGAAGCCCGCCTCGGCGGCCATTTCGCCGAGCATCCGGCCGATGGCCGAGGACGAAACCACGAACGCGATCTCCTGGCGCGCGAAGGCCTGCATCGTGGTGAAGTAGTGGAGTTCCTCGGTGGGCAGGTAGTGGCCGTCGTCGAGCATCCGCTTCCACCAGCGCGCGTAGGCGAGCAGCTCGGGGGAGTCGAGGAAGACGCGGGTGGCCCGGCCGGACCGGCCGTTGCCGTTGTTGACCAGCACCCCGCGCTGCCCGGCGAGTTCCTGGTGGAACACCCAGCCGTAGTTCGGCCAGCTGACCCCGTGCCCGGGGCCGTCCGGCAGCGCGGCGACGGCGGCGCACGCGGCCTCCAGCTCCGCCCAGGTCGACGGCAGCCGCTCGATCCCGGCGGCGGCCAGCACGGTCCGGTTCGCGAACAAGATGTTCGTCGACACGAAGGTCGGGATGGCGGCCAGCTCCCCGCCGACGGTGTAGTAGTCCCGCACCGCGGGCACGAGGTCGTCGACGACGACCGGCTCGCCCAGGATCTTGGCCCGGCCGTCGATCGCGCGCTCGACCGGCACGAACAGCGGATCCCCGTTGGCGGCACGGGTGTCCAGCGCGGTCTGCATCGACGAGTACATGTACTCCGCGATGTCCGGCGGATTCCCGTGTTCGACCGCCTCGGCGACCTTCTGCGGCAGCAGGTGGGCCTCGATCCGGCGGATGCGCACCCGGTAGCCGGGGTGGGCCCGGTTGAACGACTCGGCCGCGAGCACCAGCGGGTCGCCGAACTCGGGCAGCGTGTTGTTCGGACTCGCCTGGAGCCATACGTCGATGTCTGTCGGCATGAGAACCTCCACGACTCGGTGCCGGTGGCCGGCGGTTACCGGCGGTCTTTCCAGTGCTGGTCGGGTGAGTCGGGAATGGCCTGCACCAGCTCGACGAACTCGGTGCCCCAGCGGTGGATCGTGGCCGCGTCGACCGCGTCGGGCTCGTACTCCATGACACACCGCAGCTCGCCGGAGGGCAGGACGAGGAAGGTCCAGATGAGCGCGCCGCGGTGGTGGGAGACCGACACCTCTTCCGGCGGCACGACCGGTTCGACGCTGGTGGTGAACTCGGTCTGCTCCTGTGCCTTCGGCGAGCGGACGTAGTTGAAGCCCGGCACCAGTGCCAGCGGATCCTGCGCCGCCTTCATCAGGTCGGGGACGAGCTCCAGCATCGTCTCGAACGGCAGCCGGTGCCGCTGGGCGTCCCCGCTCGCCCGGCGGGCGACGGCCATGAGGTCGCGGAAACTCGTGCAGTCCCCGAATTCGACGCGCACCGGCACGAGGTCGGTGAAGAAACCCATGGTGTGGTAGAACTCCTCGGCCTGCCGCCCGTTGTTGATGGTGAGCAGGGTGAGGTCGGTCCGGCCGGAGACCCGTTCCGCGAGCACCATGAACGCCGCCAGGAAGACGTGCCACGCCGTGCAGCGGAGCCGGGCCGCGCCCGCGGTCACCTCGGCGAACCGGCCGGGGTCGAGGAAGAAGGTCTGCACCTCGTTGCGCGGCGCCTGCGTCTCGGGGCCGTGCGGCCGGTCGGCGGGCATCGTGTACAGCTCGGCGCCGGCCAGCGTCTCACCCCAGAACCGGCGGTTCTCCGCCGCCTGGTCGCTGCGCAGGAACTCCTGCTGCCAGGTGGCGAACTTCCCGTACGGTGCCGGGTCCGGCAGCGTGTGCGGGACCCCGGTCACCTCGGCCCGGTAGCACGCCGCGATCTCGCGGCGGAGCACGTCGGACGACCAGCCGTCGCTGAAGAGGTGGTGGGTCACCAGGGTCAGCACCGCGTCCTCGGCGTCGAAGCGGTACAGCTCGGCACGCAGGGACGGCGTGACGGAATAGGCGAGTTCCGCGTGGTGCAGCGCCCGGTGCACCTCGAACGCCCGCTCGTCGCGCGTGCGGCCGGGAGGCAGCGGAGTGTCGTGCACGGTGAGCGCAACCGGCTGCGGCGGCAGCACTTCCTGGAATCCGGCCGAGCCGTCGTGCTCGTCGTAGTGCAGCCGCGTGCGCAGGGCCTCCTGCCGTGCCACGACCTCGTCGAGCGCGCCCCGGAGCGCGTCGACGTCCAGTTCTCCCTTGATGCGGAGGGCGAGTGCGACGACGTGCCGGGGCGAGCGCGCTTCGCCTGACGGGTCTTTCTGCTTGGTACTCAGCGGATACTGATCCACGGTGCAGGCTCCATCATCTCCCGGTCGGCGCGGTTCCCGTTCAGCATGCTCAGGGCGCCGGAGCGGGGCACCTCCTTTGTTGCGCACCGCGCCTGCCCGGTTCGCAGCTTCGGAGACGTCCGCCGGAGCCGGCGGCTGCGACCATGGTGGCCGGCAACCAGGCTTTCTCGCGTCAGGAGTGACGAATGACCGACAACGGCTCGCGGACAGCGGCAGGCCGGCTGTCCGTGGCGGTGCTCGGCGCCGGCCTCATCGGCATCGACCTGATGACCAAGGTCATCCGTTCCGACCACCTCGACCTGGGGCTCGTCGCGGGCCGGGACGAAGCCACTTCGGGACTGCGGCAGGCGGCCAAGCTCGGCGTGCCGGTCGCGGCGGGCGGCGTCCAGTCCCTTGTGGACGCCGAGCGCCCGTTCGACCTGGTCTTCGACGCCACCAACGCCTCCGCCCACCTGGAGCACGTCGAGAAGCTCGCGCCGTTCGGCACGATGATCGTCGACCTGACGCCGAGCCGCAACGGGCCGATGATCTTCCCGACGGTCAACCGGGCGGACATCGCCGCGCACCGCGACGTCAGCATGGTCAGCTGCGGCGGCCAGGCGGCGGTGCCGATCCTGCACGCGATCACCCGTGACTGCGCGGTCGACTACATCGAGGTCGTGACGACCGCCGCCAGCCTCAGCATCGGCCGCGGCACGCGGATGAACCTCGACGAGTACATCGACACCACGGCCGAAGCGGTCCGCACCTTCACCGGCGTCCAGGACGTCAAGGCGATCCTCAACGTCAGCCCGGCGCGGCCGCCGGCGACGTTTCGGGTCGCCATGTCGTTGCTGGGCCGGGAACTCACCCTCGAAGCCGTCCGCGCGGCAGTCGACCGCGCCGCGGCCGATGTCCGCACCTTCGCCCGCGGGTACGAGGTGAAGGCCTGCACCGCCGAGGGCGACAGGGCGTTCGTCGCCGTGGAGGTCACCTCGCACGGGGACCGCATCCCGAAGTACGCCGGCAACCTCGACATCATCAATTCCGCTGCGCTCCTGGTCGCGGAGAGCTATGCGGCGGACCGGTTTTCGACGGCAGGTGTGGTGAACTCATGACCGAGGCAAAGCCGATCCTGATCCACGACCCGAGCCTGCGCGACGGCCACCACGCCGTCCGCCACAGCCTCGGTGCCGACCAGCTGCGTGCCTACGCGCTGGCCGCAGACGCCGCGGGCATCCCGGTGGTCGAGGTCGGGCACGGCAACGGGCTGGGCGCGTCGTCGCTCCAGGTCGGCCGGGCCCGGCTCAGCGACGACGAGATGCTGTCGATCACCCGGGACGCCTTGACGACGAGCAAGCTCGGCGTCTTCATGCTGCCCGGCTGGGGGTCGATCGCCGACCTGGAGAAGGCCGTCGCCCACGGCGTCGACCTGGTCCGCATCGGCACCCACTGCACCGAGTCCAGCCTGGCCGAACGGCACCTCGGGTTCCTGCGCGAGCGGGGGGTCGAGGCACACGCCGTGCTCCTGATGAGCCACATGGCCACCCCCGCGCAGCTCGCCGAGCACTGCGCGCAGCTGGTCGCGTTCGGCGCGACCGGGGTCGGCATCATGGATTCCGCCGGTCACTACCTGCCTGCCGACGTGACCGAGCGGATCTCGGCCATGTGCGCCGCGGTCGACGTGCCGGTGATGTTCCACGGCCACAACAACCTCGGCATGGCCGTGGCGAACTCGATCGCGGCCGCCGACGCCGGAGCGTCCATTTTGGACGCCTGTGCCCGCGGATTCGGGGCCGGCGCCGGAAACACCCAGCTGGAAGTGCTGGTGCCGGTGCTCGAACGCGTCGGCTACCGCACCGGCATCGACCTGTACCGGCTCCTGGACGCGGCGGACATCGCCGAACGCGAGCTGATGCCCGCCCCGCCCAAGGTCGACTCCATCTCCATCGTCAGCGGTCTGGCCGGGGTGTTCTCCGGGTTCAAGGCCCGCGTGCTCGACATCTCCGCACGCGAGGGCGTCGACCCGCGTGACGTCTTCTTCGAGCTCGGCCGCCGTCAGGCGGTGGCCGGCCAGGAGGACCTCATCGTGGACGTGGCGCTCGCCCTGCGCGAATCCGGCACGGGAACCACCGACAGGAGGGCAAGTCATGTATGAGGTGCTCAAGCGCATCCTGGTGGACGACATCCAGCTGCGGACGGAGGACATCACCCCGGCCGCGGGCTGCGCCGAGGTGGGGCTGGACTCCCTGACCGCGGTGGAACTTTCGATCGTGCTGAGCAACCGGCTCGGCATCGAGATCCACGACTACGAGCTGCTGGAGCTCGCCACGGTCGGCGACGTCGCCAGGCTGATGGAGCAACGCCGGCTCGCCGGGCCGGTCGATCCCGCCGAAGCGGCGGCCTGACAACGGTGGTGAAGTGATGTCAGTGGACAGCATGCCGGACGCAAGCTCGGTGTCCCGGCGGGTGGTCGTCTCCCCGGGGATGTGCAGCGGCGGGTCACTCGTCTTCGGCCGGATCGGGGACTGGACCTGGGATGCGGTGGCCGCGGCCTGCCGCACCAACGTGCACGCGGCACGCACGGCGGAGGGACAGCCCGCCTACCTGTCGTTCTACTACTACCGCGTGCGCGGCGGGAAGACCATCCACCCCCACGGGCTCACGTTCGGCGACGAGCTGCGGGTGAGTTCCCGGGTGTTCCAGTTCGGCAGCCAGTCGGTGCTCACGCTGCACCGGCTCGCGCCCGCCGACCTCGATCTGCCGGACACGCCGCTGGATCCGGCGGAGGTGTACGACGATCCGCACCCGGACTGCATGTACGCGGAGAACTTCAACCGCTGGATCGCCCGCAGCCGCCCGGACAGCAACCGGGGCCTGGCCCGGACCTCGCCCCCCGACTTCGCCTTCGCGGACCTGCCGCGCCTGCCGAACGAGTATTCGCCGCGCACGCTCGTCGGCCGGGCCCGCGAGGCGGGCGGTTTCTGTGAGCCTGCCCCGCCGGGATTCGCCGTGGCGGGCCCCGAACTCACCGTCGAGTACGAACTGGACGTCACGCGGGACATCAACGGCGCGGGACTGGTGTATTTCGCGTCGTACTTCTCCATCTTCGACACGGCGTTGCTGCGCCTGTGGCGTTCCCTCGGCCGTGGCGACGAGCAGTTCCTGCGCCGCCGGGTGATCGACCAGAAGGTCGGCTACTTCGGCAACGCGGACCCGGGCGCGGTCTTCACCATCACGGTCCGCAACTGGCGCAACACGACCCGCCCGGAGACCGAGATCGCCGACATGGCACTCCGCGACTCGGCGACGGGCAAGCTGCTCGCGGTCACCGCGATCGAACTCGAAGCGGGCAAGGCCACGAACTAGGGCTCCGCGGTCGTG
>NZ_JBDZYD010000023.1:0-103671 GCF_040064235.1 Amycolatopsis melonis | reverse complement strand
CCCTAATTACCACTCACGACAAGCCGCGGCAGACCACCCAAGCCCGACGCACCTCTCAGGGCACCTGGGCCGCGAGGGTCTTCGGCGCCACCAGGCGATAGGCCTCCCGCACGATCCGGTCGACTTCGTCCCAGTCGACGTCGACGTCCAGCCGCACGCCCAGCCAGCCGCGGTGTCCGACGTACGGCGGCCGGAAGAAGCGCTCCGGCTCGGTGCGCACCAGCTCCTCCTGCACCCCGGGCGGCGCCGGGCACCAGAAGGCGAGCTTGTCGTCGTGGTGGCGGTCGGCGAACATCACGAACGTCTTCCGGCCGCGGACGAACCAGGCCGGTTCGCCGTGGGAAAGCCGCTCGGTCGTCTCCGGCAGCGCCAGGCACACCTTCCGCAACGCGTCCAGCTGCTCCATCCCGCCAGGCTACGATGTCACGCTGAGGGAGGGATCGATCATGCTGCGTGACAGCCGCGCCTGGCTGCTCCGGTTCGCCGAGCTGCGGTACCACGGGTTCTCGGGCACGCCGGTGGTCGAGATCGACCCCGCGCAGTGGGGCCTGGACTCCACGGCCGTCCGGCAGGCCGCGGCCTCGCGCCGGTACCGCGAAACCCCGCCGGTTCGGCCCGGATTCCTGCGGTTCGAGTTCGCGCCCGCGTTCTTCCCGCCGCACTTCGACCGGGGCCCCGGCACCGGCGGCGCCCGACGCAGGCTCGCGAAGCTGCTCGCCCGGCAGGACCAGTTCTGGGCCAGCCTGCGGCGGTTGCGGCTGGGCCGTGACGACGTCGCCGCGACCGCGGCGGCGGCCGGAATGACGGTCGTGGCCGAGGTCGCCGACCCCACCGACCGGCTGCTGTTGCTGCGGCGCACCGGCCTGCCGGACGAGGAGCTGCGGCCGCGCACCACCGGGTACCGGGTGGGCGTGGTCCAGGGCGTCGCCGCGGTCGTCTGCGTCCTGGGCGTCGGCGTGGGCACCTGGTTCGCGGCGCAGTCCGGCCGCACCTGGCCGCTCCTGCTGATCCCGGTCGCCTTGGCCGCCGTCGTCGGCGTGCAGCTCCTGATCCGCGCGATCGCCGGCCGGTCACCGCGCATGCCGTGGCTGGACGCGCCGTTCGACGGCAGCCCGCAGGTGCTCGTGCCGCCTCCGCCGTCGCTGTCCACCGAGCTGCTCGGCGAGGTCGCCGCGCGGTACGGCTACTTCTTCGGCGGTCACCACGACTCCGGCCGCGGCAACACGCAGCTCCTCTTCGCCAAGTGCCGTCCCGGCCTGGTGTTCGGCCACCCCGCGCCCGCGGTGTTCACGCCGCCTGCCGAGCCGCCCGGCCGGGAGCAGTGGCTGCGCAACCACCTCGACGGCCGCGGCGAGCTGTGGGTGAGCGTCCGGCACGCGAAGCTGACCCCGGCCCGCATTGCCGAGATCGCGGGCAGCGAAGGATTCGCCGCCGTGGCGGAGTTCGCCGACCGCACCGACGTGATCCTGCTGCTGCGCCGCACCACCCCGTCCCCGCCGGTGGCCGGGCGGCGGTTCCGGATGTCGTGCGCCGGCTTCGCCGCCCCGGTGCTGTGGGCGGTGCTGTGCTTCGGCGGCGGCGCCCTCACCGGCGCGATCACCGGCGAGGAGCGCGTCTTCGCGATCGGCTTCGGCCTCGCGGTGCTGGGCGTGCCGCCGCTGCTGTGGGTACTGCGGGCCTTTCCCCGTTCGGCACGCGTCGGCTGGCTGGCCGGCGAGTTCGACGGCAGCGACGGCGTGACGTTCTTCTCCGGCCAGTTCGACGTCTCGCCGGAGCTGACCCGCCAGATCGCCGCGTTCCACGGCTACTTCCTCCGCAGCGAGACGTCGACCCGGGCCCAGGGCAGGCTCGTCACCTACGCCAAGCTGCGCTAGAGGGCGATCACCAGAACGCCGATCCACGCGATCACCACGCCGCCCGCCGCGCCGTAGGCGGCCCAGCGCAGGATCGGCGTGCGGCGGATCAGCCACAGCGACGGCGTGATTCCCGCCGTCACGATGACCGACGCCACCAGCGCCAGCCAGCCGTTGGTCTGCCGCGCCAGCGTCGTGGCCAGCGCGAGCATCGCGACGACGACCACCGCCGCGATGAACGCCGAGACCGTCAGGCCGGTCAGCCACGGCGTCGGCTCGTCCGGCGGGCCCGGCGGCCCCAGCACCGACCGGAGGAACCGCTGGCCCGGCCGGTCCTCGGCGCGGGCCGGCGGCTCGACGACCGTCTCGGCGCCGGTCACCGGGTCCACGAACCGGACGGTCGTGCCCATCACCGAGGCCAGCCGCGTGGCCAGCTGGCGGCCGCGCTGCGACACCACCGAGCCTGCCTCCGCGCCGGAGCCGGCGGTGACCGCCGCGGCGACGCGGGCCCACTCGTGCAGGGCCTGTGCCAGGTCGGCGCCGATCGCCAGCTTGTGCGGGTCCACCTCGCGCGCGTGCTCCCCGCCGGGGCCGGCCAGCACGGCGCGCTCGCCGCGGATCCGCAGCTCCATGGGGATCACCTTAGCCACCCGGAGCCAGTTCGTAGAAGGCGACGGCGGCGGCCGTGGCGATGTTGAGTGAATCGACTCCCGCGGGCATGGGTATCCGGACGGCGTGATCAGCCGCCGCGAGCGCCGTTTCGGTCAGCCCGGGACCTTCGGCGCCGAAGAGCAACGCCACCCGGCCGGGCGCGTGCCTGCGCAGCTCGCGCAGCGGGATCGAGCCGGGGCGCGGGGTGAACGCCGCGACGGAGAACCCGCGTGCCCGCAGGTCGTCGAGCCCGCCCGGCCAGTCGGTCAGCGGACCGAACGGGACGCGCAGGACGTGCCCCATCGACACGCGCACGCTGCGCCGGTACAGCGGGTCGGAGCAGCCGGGCCCGAGCAGCACGCCGCCGACGCCGAGCGCGGCCGCGTTGCGGAAGAGCGCGCCGAGGTTTTCGTGGTCCCCCACGCCTTCCAGCACGGCGATGGTGTCCGCCCCGGCCACGACCTCGGAAACCGTCAGCGGCGCCGGCCGGTCGGCCACGGCGAGGATCCCGCGGTTGAGGTGGAAGCCCACCACCTCGGCCATGACCTCCGCGGAGGTGACGTACTGGGGCACGTCGAGGCCGTCGAGTTCGCCCGCCAGCTCGTCGAAGCGGCGGCGCACGCCCAGCAGCGCGCGCACCGGGTAGCGGGACGCCAGCAGCCGGGACACCACGACGGTGCCTTCGGCGATGACCAGCCCCCGGCCGCCCGGCCGGTCGGGGCGGCGGTCCGCTGTGGACAAATCACGGAAATCGTCGACTCGAGGGTCCGCGGAGTCCTCGACGTGGATCAAGCCCATTCGCCCAGTCTGTCACCCGCTTGCCGGGCGCCCGGCTGGTCCGAACGTCGAACCGGCGGTGGTACGAACGGGTTCATTTTGCTTTGGGTCAACCCCCCGTGACGGAGAGCACCAGTTTGGCCGCTAGCCCGGCTGCATCGCCTGTGAAACGGTTGTCCGCCGGGGCCGGAAACACGTCCTAGTTCCACGCCGACGCAAAGCAGGGATGGTCATGGGGATGGACCTCGCGGCTCAACCGAACACGCTGGACCGCGGAAGGTACCGCCGGAAGGTGCAGCGCTGCCTCGACACGCTGGCCCGCATGCTCACCGACGGCAGCTTTTCGTTCCCCCGCAAGAACATCGGGCTCGAAGTCGAGCTGAACCTCGTCGACCGCGAGCTGCGCCCGTCGATGACGAACACCGCGGTGCTGGAGGCGCTGGACGACCCGTCGTTCACCACCGAGCTGGGCCAGCACAACATCGAGCTGAACGTGCCGCCGCGGCCGCTGGCCGGCGATTCGGCCCTGCAGCTGGAGAACGATCTCCGCGCGTACCTCGACACCGCCGCGGCGCGGGCCCGCGACACCGGGTCGGCCGTGGCCATGATCGGCATCCTGCCGACGTTGAAGCACGAGCACTTCGACCAGAAGTGGCTCACCAACAAGACCCGCTACGCCACGCTGAACGACCAGATCTTCGCCGCCCGCGGCGAACGCACGGTGCTGGCCATGGAGGGCGCGGCGCTGCCGGGCCAGCAGCCCGAACGCCTGCGCAGCTACGCCGAATCGATCCTGCCGGAGGCGGCGTGCACCAGCGTGCAGCTGCACCTGCAGGTCGCGCCGGAGGAGTTCGCCGCGCACTGGAACGCGGCGCAGTGCCTGGCCGGGCTGCAGATCGCGCTCGCGTCGAATTCGCCGTTCCTGCTGGGGAAGGCGCTGTGGCACGAGACGCGGATCCCGTTGTTCCTGCAGGCGACCGACACCCGGCCGGAAGAGCTGAAGAACCAGGGCGTGCGGCCGCGCGTGTGGTTCGGCGAACGCTGGATCACGTCGATCTTCGACTTGTTCGAGGAAAACGTCCGGTATTTCCCCGGCCTGCTCCCGGAAACCGACGCCGAGGACCCGATCGAGGCACTCGACGCGGGCCAGGCGCCGAAGCTGACCGAGCTGCGGATGCACAACGGCACCATCTGGCGCTGGAACCGCCCGGTGTACGACGTCGTCGACGGCCTGCCGCACCTGCGTGTCGAGAACCGGGTGCTGCCGGCGGGCCCGACGGTCGTCGACACGGTGGCGAACGCGGCGTTCTTCTACGGCGCCCAGCGCGCGCTGGCCGAGGCGGAACGCCCGGTGTGGACCCAGATGTCGTTCCAGGCCGCGGAGGAGAACCTCTACGCGGGTGCGCGCCGCGGCTTCGACGCGCAGCTGTACTGGCCGGGCATCGGCTGGGTCCCGCCGGACGAGCTGACCCTGCGCGTGCTGCTGCCGCTGGCCCACGAGGGGCTGCGCCGCTCCGACGTCTCCGACGAGGCCCGCGAGCGCTACCTCGGGATCATCGAGCGCCGCTGCCTGGCGCGGCGGACCGGCGCGACCTGGCAGCGCGACTACGTCGTGCGCGCGCAGGAACGCGGAATGGACCGCGAGACGGCGCTGACCCGGATGCTGGGGCGCTACCTGGAGCTGTCGGAGGCGGGCGAGCCGGTGCACACCTGGCCGTCCGGCGAATGAGGCTAGCCTGGGCGGATGCCGAAGATTCTCGGTGAGTCGCTGGAGGCGCACCGGCGTGAGGTGCGGGCGCGGGTCTTCGACGTCCTGCGCACGCAGCTCTACGAACGCGGCTTCGACGCCATCACGCTCGCCGGGGTCGCGGCCGCGGCGGGCGTCGGGCGGACCGCGCTGTACAACCACTTCCCCGACAAGGAGAGCCTGCTGGTCGCCTTCGTCGAGGACGAAGCCGCCCGGTACGTCACGCGGCTGACCGAAGCCGTCGAGGCACAGGCCGACCCGGCCGACCAGCTGGCCACGTTCGTCCGGCTGCAGCTGCGCGTGCTGGCCGAGTACCACATGCCGCCGGGCACGGCACTCGCGTCGGCGCTGGCACCCGCGGCGTACCGGCGGATCAGCGCGCACGCCGACCCGATCACCGACCGGCTGCGCGCGATCCTCGCCTGCGGCGTCGACCTCGGCCGCTGGCCCGCCGAGGACCCGGACGTCCTGATCCCGATGATCACCGCGGCGCTGGGCAACCGGGCGCTGGTCGACGGGCCGCCGGAGCAGCTGGACGACGTCGTCGAAGGGGCCGTGCGGTTCGTGCTGCGAGCGGTCGGCGCGTCGATTTAGGGTGGCCTAAGCCCGGTTCGTGCCCTACGATCTTTCTGACAGCGTGTCAGATCGATCGCCGGGAGGCTGCGCTCATGTCGGTGACCACGGACACCCGCCCCTTCTCGGCGGCGCTGCGCGCGTCGACGCTCGAAGTCCACGACCGGGCGAACTACTCGGCGTACATGCGGGCCCTGCTCGGCGGCGAGCTGACCCAGGACGGCTACACGCAGCTGGCGATCCAGTACTACTTCGTCTACGGCGCGATCGAGGCGGCGAGCGACGCGATGGCGGGCGACCCGGTCGGCGGCGAGTTCGTCTTCGACGAGCTGCGGCGGCTGCCCAACATCGAGCGCGACCTCGCCCACCTGGTGGGCCCGGACTGGCGCTCGGCCATCACGCCACTGGCCTCGACGCAGGCGTACGTCGATCGCGTGCGCGAAGCGTCTTCGTGGGCGGGCGGGTACGTGGCCCACCACTACACGCGCTACCTCGGCGACATCGCGGGCGGCCAGGTGATCCGCCGGACACTGGAGCAGAAGTACGGCCTCACCCAGGCGGGCGCGCTGTTCTACCACTTCGACGGGATCGGCAGCGCGCCCCGGTTCCGGGACGCCTACCGCGCGAAACTGGACAACGCGCCGTGGGACGAGGCCGAGCGGGCACGGGTCATCGACGAGGCACTGGTGGCGTTCGAGTGCAACGTCGCGGTGTTCGACGAGCTGGCGCTGCGGCTGGACGAGTTCCGCGCGGAATGATCGCGGTCACACGTCGTTGACCTCCAGTTAGCTTCAGGTTGCAGGCTCGGTTTCGAGAGGGGTACCCCCGGGGTACGCCACTCACGAACCGCCGTCCCGCTGCAACATCCGGGGCTCCGCCCCGGGCCGGGGGCTCCGCCACCCGGACCCCCCGAATTGGTGTGACGGCCACCCGCCCCCGCTCGCCGCGAGGGGGCGTGTGCTACTAGGTTCGGTACCGGAAACTTGCGTCGAAGACAGTAAGGAGGGCCAATGGCCCGCTACGAGCTGCCCGATCTCGACTACGACTACGGCGCTCTCGCGCCGCACATCTCCGGCGAGATCAACGAGCTGCACCACAGCAAGCACCACGCGACCTACGTCAAGGGCGCGAACGACACGCTCGAGAAGCTCGAAGCCGCCCGCGAAGCGAACGACTTCGGCTCGATCGTCGGCCTGGAGACCACGCTGGCCTTCAACCTGGCCGGGCACGCGAACCACGTCGTGTGGTGGAAGATCCTGTCGCCGGAGGGTGGCGACAAGCCGACCGGCGAGCTGGCCGCGGCGATCGACGAGGCGTTCGGCTCGTTCGACAAGTTCAAGGCGCAGTTCACCGCCGTCTCCACCACGATCCAGGGCAACGGCTGGGGCGCGCTGTCCTGGGACCCGATCGGCAAGACGCTGATCACCCAGCAGCTGCGCGACCACCACAACAACCTGATCCTGCCGACCGTGCCGATCCTGCTGGTCGACGTCTGGGAGCACGCGTTCTACCTGGACTACAAGAACGTGAAGCCGGACTACGTCAAGGCCCTGTGGAACATCTTCAACTGGGCCGAGATCAGCAAGCGCTTCGACAACGCCGTCGCCGGCGGCAACGGCCTGCTGCTCGGCTGAGCTGCTCCACCGGACGGGGTCCTTCCTTCGCGGAAGGGCCCCGTTTTCGTCGGCGTGAAATCGCTTGACCTCCAGTGCGCTCGAAGTGTTTCAGTGGAGAACATGAACGTCGACGAGTACCTGGCCCGCCTGAACGCGGAGCGGCCCGCGGCGGCCGACCTCGCGACACTGCGTCACCTGCAGGAACGCCACCTGGCAGCCGTCCCCTTCGAGAACCTGAGCATCCACCTCGGCGAGCACGTCTCCCTGGCCGAGGACGTCCTGTTCGACAAGATCGTCCGCCGCCGCCGCGGCGGATTCTGCTACGAGCTGAACGGCCTGTTCGCGGCCCTGCTGCGCGAACTGGGCTTCACGGCATCCCTGCACGCGGCCCAGGTCTTCCGCCCCGACGGCACGCTGGGCCCACCCCTGGACCACGCGGCGATCGTGGTCGAGCTGGCGGAGCCATGGCTGGTGGACGTGGGCTTCGGCCGGTTCGCCCGCCACCCGCTGCGCCTGTCCGGAGTGGACGCCCAAAGCGACCCGGAGGGCGAGTTCCTCCTGCTGGACACCCCCGACGGCGACATAGACGTACTGCTGGACGGCAAGCCCCAGTACCGCCTGGAGCGCCGCCGCCGCCCGCTGGCCGACTTCGTCCCGATGGCGTGGTGGCAGTCGACGTCCCCGGAGTCACACTTCACGCGGTCCCTGACGTGCTCCCGCCCGACGTCCCAGGGCCGGGTGACGCTGTCGGGAAGCAAGCTGATCGAGACGGTCGACGGGGTCCGCAACGAGGTCGAGCTGCCAACGGAAGCGGCAATCCGCATGGCGTACCGCGTCTACTTCGGCCTCCCCTTGACCCGCCTGCCGACACCACCGGGTGAGATCCCCTTGACGCCCCGGGCGGACCACCCGGACACTGCCGTCCACGCGCAATGAACGGAGCCCCGGCACCGGGGTTCCCAGTGCCGGGGCTCCGCCCGTTCCCGAACTGACTGCCGCTCCCACCACGAAGCGGACATGTATGAGGTTAGCCTAACCTCACCTCCCACGGCAAGGGGTGGGCGGCGGAGACCCGGATCTCACCTCTTCGGGTGACACAACCCCCTCGAACCCCCGATTTTTGTCGGTGCGTGCCGATACGGTCACGGCGTGAACATGAGGGGGACGCAGCAGAAGAAAGACACCACAGTCTTGATCGCCGTGGTGCTCACAGTGGTATTCGCGCTGACAGCCGGAACGGCCTGGTTCCTGACCCGCGACACACCCGAAGCGCCACCCAGGGCCTTACCGTCGCCATGGCCAAGAGCGGGCAGCGAGGCAGTCCGGCCGGTGCCGATGCCGACCGGTGAGCTGGCCGCGGCCCTCCCCGCCGGCACCGCCGGCCACGTGCTCTGCAGCGCCGTCCCGGAGGAGACGTGGCGTGGGGTGCTGGGCGGCCCGGTCCTGCGCGAGGTCGCCGTCACGTCCTGCCACGTGGTCACCGCCGACCTGGACGTCACCGCGGGCACCTACGACCGGGTGCCGTTCGGCGGGGTCGAACCGGCCGAAGTCACCGTGGCCGGGCACCGCGGCACGGTGACGAAGAGCCCCGCGAAACCCGCCATGGACGCGATGCTGACCGTCCCGCTCGCCGCCACCAGCGAGCGCTGGGCGGCACCCACCCTGTGGATCCGGGTCGCGAACCAGCTGGGCGTCCGCACCGAACGCGACTTCCGTGGCATGGCGGAAGCGCTCGGCACCGCGATGACCGCGGCGATCACCAGCCCGGGGCCGTCACTACCGACCGAGGAGGAGAAACGCCACCCAGCCGAGCTGACGCCGATTGCCGGCACCGGCATCGCCGACGCGCCCTATCCGCTGATCATGCGCCAGCTCTGCACCCAGCTGGCCCGGGCGCTGGGCCGTCCACTGGACGAAACCGAACCCGAGTGGCCCGGCACGTGCAGGCACAAGCGCGACGGGGTCGAGGTCAAGCTCTCGTACAGCGCCCGCAGCCCGGCGAAGCACTTCGGCGACCGCATCGCGGGCCGCCCGGCGGACGTGTCCGAACCGGGAGGTGCCGCCGAAGTCCGGCTCGTCGACGGCTCCGACCAGACCCTCGTCATCCAGCTGAACGACTTCGACCGGTCCACGCCGGGCGTACGGGCCTTCGCCGAGAAGGTGGTGCCACCCCTGCTCGGCCGTTAGGGTCCTAGATCCCCGCGCCACGGCCGAAGCGGAACAGCCGCTTCCACGGCCGCTGGGGCGCAACGCCCGGCTTGGTCACCACACCGGCGTAAACCCGCTGCGCGGAGACGACCGGCCGGCGCAGGATCGACTCGAACCACGCCGCGCACTCGGCCGCCACCTGCCCGGGTTCGCCGCGTACGTCGAGGGCGTCCGGCGTCGGCTCGTCCGGCAGCTCGTGCAGGCAGCTGTGCAGCAGGTCGCCCTGTGCGTGCCCGTCGCGGTAGTGGACGCCGAACTCGGCCAGCTGGACGTTCCGGTCACTGATCGACACGACGGCGAGCAGGCAGGGGTGCTCCTCCTCGTCCCGGTTCGCCCAGCTGGCGGCGTATCCGACGTCCCACTGCACGGCGGCCTGCTGGAGCGCGGTGAGGAAGGCCTGCTCGTCCGGCCTGAGCTCGTCGCAGCCCGGGTCCGGCTGGAACCACCGCGTCCACTTCTCCATGACGCCGAGGCTACGGCCGCTGCCAGGACGCCGACCAGCGAAATACTCAGACCTTGGCCCGCTTCAGCACCCGCAGCCCGAAGCCCCGCTTCACCGGCCAGGAAACCCCGCCGCGGCGGATCAGGACCACCGCGCACACCACCGCGGCCAGCGCGGAGATCGCGCCGCCGATGGCGAACGGGGACCGGCCGCCGAACGCCTGGGCCATCCAGCCGACCATCGGGCCGCCGATCGGGTTGCCGCCGATCAGGACCAGCACGTACAGGCCCATCACGCGGCCGCGCATCTCGGGGCTGACCGACGTCTGCACCAGCGCGTTGGCCGTGTTGAGGAACGTCATCGTGGCGAAGCCGAGCGGAATCAGGCCGAGGCCGAACGTCAGGTACGTCGGCATGAACGCCGTGATCAGCTCGAACACGCCGAGGAAGAACGCCGACACCAGCATCAGCCGGACGCGAGGCCGCCCCTTGGTCCCGCGGCGAGCCGACATCACCGCGCCGGTGAAGGTGCCCACCGCGACCAGCGTGGACAGCAGCCCGTAGCCGTCCGCCGCGGTGTGGAACACGTTCGCCGCGACGATCGGCAGCGAGCTGAAGTACGTGATGCCGAACGTGCTGACGAACAGCACCAGCACCATCACCGTCATCAGGTCCGACCGGCGGCGGACGTACCGCAGGCCCTCGGCCAGCTGTCCCTTCTCGCGCGGGACCGCCGCGACGCGGAACAGCCTGTCCGGGTTCATCAGGATCAGCCCGACGATGACCGCGACCGTGCTGAGCGCGTTCGCGACGAACAGCCAGCCGGTGCCGATCCAGGTGATCGCGAACCCGGCGATCGCCGGGCCGACGATGCGCGCCATGTTGAAGATCGACGAGTTCAGCGCGACGGCGTTGGCGACCTGGTCGCGGCCCACCATCTCGGCCACGAACGACTGCCGCGTCGGCACTTCGAGCGCCGCCGTCACGCCGAGGGTGAAGCACAGGACGTAGACGTGCCACAGCGCGGCGATCCCGGTCAGGTCGAGCACGCCGAGGACGACCGCCTGGGCGCAGGCCGCCGTCTGGATCCAGGTGAGCAGCCGCCGCTTGTCGACGCGGTCGGCGAGGACGCCTGCCCACAGCGAGAGGAACAGCGTCGGCGTGAACTGCAGCGCCACCGCGACGCCGAGCGCGATCGGGTTGTTGCCGCTGAGGGTGAACACCAGCCAGTCCTGGGCGATGCGCTGCATCCAGGTGCCGATGTTCGAGATGACCTGGCCGGTGAAGAACAGCCGGTAGTTGCGGACGCGCAGCGAGGCGAACATGCCGCCGCGCTGGGAAGACGGCGGCGAAGCGGACGGCGGTGGGGCCGTTTCCCGGGTAGCAGTGGTCTGGATCGAACGCTTCGTTTCGCTACCCGTGGCCGTCACCGTGGTTAGTTCCCCGCCATCCTGTCGATGATTTCGGCGGCTTTGGAGAGCACTTCGCGCTCTTCGTCGCCGAGTTCCGCCAATTGCCGGTCCAGCCATGCCTCCCGCACCGAGATGGCCTTGCGAACGTAGGCCAGCCCGCTCTCGGACAACTCGACGATGGCTTGCCTGCCGTCGGTCGGGTGCGGGCGCCGCTCGACATACCCCAGGTCCTCGAGCGCGGCGATCACCCTCGTCATCGAAGGTGGCTGGACGCCTTCCTTCGCGGCGAGCTGACCGGGGGTCAGCGCACCGCACTTGTGCAGGGTGGACAGCGCGGCGACCTGTGTCAGCGTGAGGTCGTCCCCGACGCGCTGTGCCCGGAGCCGGCGGTTGAGCCGGACCACCGCGAGACGCAGACGGCTCGCCAGGGAGCGCTCGTGCGTGTCGCCGGACATATAGTTAGCATACCTTACGAAACTTCCGGCGAACGGGTGATCTCCGTCAACCCGGAGCGCGCCCAAGCGTCCTTCTCTCAGGACGACTGGGGGTCTGATGAACCGGAAGCTGGTGGGCTCGGCCGTGGTCGGCGCGGCGGCCCTGGTGATCGTGGTGGCGCAGTTCGCCGGTGGCGAGGACGCATCGAAGGCCGCGCCCCCGCCCACGGCCACCATGCCGACGGCCACGACGCTGCCGTACCAGCAGTCGTTCGAGGTCTACCGGTTCCCGCACGCCGAGGGCGACGAGGGCTGGCCGATGCAGATCCCGGTGCCGACCGGCTGGACCGAGACGCACGACGAGAACCGCGCGACCTACCGCAGCGGCGAGTTCGTGCTGGAGACCGACCGCGCGCCACTCGGGCAGCGGGACCCGATGCTCGCCCTCGCGTCGGCCGAGCAGACCACCCGCCGCCCCGGCTACCGGCTGCACGCGGTCACCACCCACCCACCCGTCGGTGGCTACCCCGCCGCCAAATGGGAGTACTCCTACCAGCGCGACGGCAGCA
Organism: Amycolatopsis melonis; assembly: GCF_040064235.1. NCBI lineage: Bacteria > Bacillati > Actinomycetota > Actinomycetes > Pseudonocardiales > Pseudonocardiaceae > Amycolatopsis > Amycolatopsis melonis. Next base: position 91,390 of record NZ_JBDZYD010000023.1, on the reverse strand, counting down.
CCCGGCAGGTGCGGGAAGTCTGGATCGCCGTCCGGGACGCCATGATCACCATCCGTTACGACGCGCCGGAGTCCCAGTTCACCGAGCACGTCAAGGTCATCGACGACGCACTGAGGATCAGCGGCCCCCGCTGATCACCGGAACGCGGCCTGCAGCGGCCCGACCGCGAAGTACGCCACGAACGCCAGCGCGATCGCCCACATCAGCGGGTGCACCTGGCGGGCCTTGCCGGTGGCCGCGCGGATCACGACGTAGCTGACGAAGCCCGCGCCGATGCCGTTGGCGATCGAGTAGGTGAACGGCATGACGACGATGGTCAGGAACGCCGGCAGCGCGATCGAGAAGTCGGTGAAGTCGATCTCGCGGACCTGCGACATCAGCATCGCGCCGACCACGACCAGCGCCGGCGCGGCCGCCTCGACCGGCACCACCTGGTACAGCGGGGTCAGGAACATCGCGGCGAGGAAGAGCACGCCGGTGACGACGTTCGCCAGGCCGGTCCGCGCGCCCTCGGCGATACCGGACGCCGACTCGACGAACACCGTGTTGGAGCTGGCCGAGCCGAACCCGCCCGCGGCACCCGCGAGGCCCTCGACGAACAGCGCCTTGCCGACGTTGGGCAGCTGGCCGTCCTTCGGCAGCAGGCTGGCCTCCTTCGCGAGGCCGGTCATGGTGCCCATCGCGTCGAAGAAGTCGGCGAGCACCAGGGTGAACACCAGCAGGACGACGGTGATGATCGGCAGCCGCGTCCATGCGCCGAACGAGACGTCGCCGACCAGCGAGAGGTTCGGCAGGCCGAGGACCTGGTCCGGCAGCGCCGGGTAGCCGAGGTTCCAGCCCTTCGGGTTCGTGCCCTGCGACGGCCCGGCCTTGACGATCGCCTCGACGACGATGGCCAGCACGGTCGAGGTGAGCACGCCGATCAGGATCGCGCCCTTGACCTTGCGCACGACCAGGATGCCGGTGACCAGCAGGCCGACGACGAACACCGCGGTCGGCCACGACGCGATCGAGCCGTTGATGCCAAGGCCCACCGGGACGGTGGTGTGCGCGGCGTCCGGCAGCCGGCGCACGAACCCGGCGTCCACCAGGCCGATCAGGCAGATGAACACGCCGATGCCGACGGCGATCGCGGACTTCAGCGCGGCCGGCACGGCCCGGAACACCGCGGTGCGGAAGCCGGTGAGCACGAGCAGCACGATGATCACGCCCTCGATGACCACCAGGCCCATCGCCTCGGGCCAGGTCATCTGCGGGGCGATGGTGACCGCGACCAGGCTGTTGATGCCCAGGCCGGTCGCGATCGCGAAGGGGTAGTTCGCGACCAGGCCCATGAGGATGGTCATGACGCCGGCGACCAGCGCGGTCACCGCGGCGACCTGCGGGACGGGCAGGATGCCGCCGAGGAGGTCCTTGTGCGCACCCGCGTCGTCGGCCGAGAAACTGCCGATGATCAGCGGGTTCAGCACCACGATGTAGGCCATCGTGACGAAGGTGACCAGCCCGCCGCGCAGCTCGCGCGACACGGTCGAACCCCGCTCGGTGATCTTGAAGAACCGGTCCAGTGTGGACGTCCCGGTGCGGGTCGTCTCCTGCTCCGCCATTCGCCTGCCCATTCTCTCGCTGCTGCGGAGTACCCTGCACCTCGTGAGTGAACCGATCAATCCACCGGAGGTTACGGGCTCGTTGCGGCACACGCCGGAGCTGCCCAAGAAGCTGACCGACCTGACGCCGGTGGTGATCGTAGGCACTTCGATCTGGGCTGTCGCACTGGTGGTGCTCTTCTTCACGACTTCGGGGCTGTGGGTGCAGACGGCGCTGTCCGGGTTCGGGCTCGGTTTCGTCGGCATGGCGATCATCGCGTGGCAGCGCGCCGCCGCCCGGCGCGGCTCGAAGTCGGCCCAGCGGCTCTGAGGGTTGCGGCCTACGCCAGCAGCGTCCGCGGCGAGGGGTCGTCGAGCAGCGCCGTGATCAGGTGCCGGTCCGGCCAGCGCCCCGCCGCCCAGGCGAAGGCGCGTGCCAGGCCTTCCGACGTGTCGGCCGCGTGCAGCCGGTCATCGGACCACCACTGGACGTCGTGATCGGCACCCTGGATGTGCACGGTGAGCGGGTCGTGCACCAGGACCCCGCCCTCGGGCAGCCGGATGCCGAGCTGGTCCGCGACGAGCTTCAGCGCGGGCAGTTCACTCCACGGCACGTACTCGCCTTCGCTGGCCACCTGGGCTTCTTCGGTGCTCGCGAGTGGCAGGTCCAGCAGCTCCGCCAGCCGTTCCGGCTCGTCCGGGGCGACGACGTACCGGTCCGCTTCGAGCGCCCCGGCCACCCAGGGCACGTCCAGGACGAGTGCGTCGTCCACAACGGACCCGTCGGCGGCCCGGACGGCCCGCGGCACGCCCGGCTCCAGCCCCGACGCCACGACGGCTTCGTAGGCACGCGTGACCAGTCCGGCCGGGACAGTCCGATCCGGATCGGCAAGCCGTGCCAGGAGATCGTCCGCTTCTTCCACTGTGGACAGTGTCAGGTCGGCGCGCACGCCCGCGGCCTTGAGCAGCTCCTCGCCGAGGCCGAGGTCGGGGACCTCGTCGTAGAGCCCGTCGAGATCGGCGTCCGGCAGCCGCCATTCGGCGGGAGCGAGACCGTCGAGCACCGCGTACTGCGCGATCCACCAGGCGGCATGGCCGTGCGCCGCGCGCAGGGCGTGCCAGGTGGCGGGCCGCGCGGCGAGCAGGCGCAGCGCGGCGGGCCAGGCGTCGTCGGCGACGAGGTCGAGGTCCCGGATCGCGACGAGCGTCGACGGCGGCTCCGGCAGCGAGTCCCACCAGGCTTCCTCGTCGGGCAGGTCGTGGTCGGGCTCGTGCGGTTCCTCGTCGACGACCAGCGCGAACGAGTCGAGCACCCCGGCGGCCTTCAGCGTGCTGTCCGGCCAGTCCCCGGCGAAGTCCTCGTCGAGGACGTCCAGCGCACCGTCCTCCTCGAAGACCTCTTCGTCGAAGATGTCCAGCAGCGGCGAGGCAGGCAGGACGAGTTCGTCGGCCCGGCGCCAGGTGTCGGTGCCGGGCAGGGCGAGCGCACCCACCCAGCCCGGCGCGTCGTCGCCGCAGTCGGCAATCAGCCGGAGCACGGCACCGGCGAGCGTCGTACCGTCCAAACCGGACCGGACGTCTTCGACACTGCGTTCGACGGCGTCACGCAGCTGGTCGGCGTTGAGCAGCTCCCGCGCGTCGGCATGCTTGGCGCCCAAGCGTTCCAGCAACGGATGCGACGCGGCAGGGTGCACAAGCCGAAGGCCGGGAATATCCACATCGGACAGCAGTTCGAGCAGTTCGGCGGAGCCCTCGACGAGCAGGCAGCCACGAGCACCCGGCAGCGTCCGGCCGTCGGACAGCGGGACGGGCAGTCCGTCCAATCGGGACGTGGCCAGCGCATGGGTGTCGACGGCGAACGCGAGGGCCGCGTAGACGTCCCGCCACCAGCCCGGCTCGCGCGTGACGCCGGTAAGCGTTTCCAGCACCTCTTCGATGCGGACGACTTGCACCGCAACGGCTTTCAGTGTCTGCACAGGTGCGTCACCCTTGAGCAGCCCGGGAACGATCTCGGCGAGCAGGGCGGGCAGTCCCGGCACCTCGACGTCAAGCACCTTGGCCTGCCGCCCGGAAACCTCGTTACCGTCCTCAGTGGACAGCCATGGTTCCGCGGCCAGATTCGCCAGTACGTCGTCACGCAGCTTGGCGTCCACAGCAGACTTGGGAAACCCGGGCGCCGGAACGAGCGCAAACCGTTTCCCTGGAGGCAGAAGCCTGACGAGACCAACGTATTCGGCGGCGGCCTTCTCGAGCGCGTCGTTCAGCTCGGGTCCGGGAAGTGCGCGCCGCCGCGAAGGCTCGACCGGCACAGAGGCAAGCAGCCGTGCAGGCAGCGAAAGCCCGTCGTCGGTCGGAGTGGGAGCGTGCAGAACGTCTTCATCGAGCGGTTCCGGCGTGCCTTCTTCGTCGACCGGAACGGCCCAGACGACGTCACCGCGATGCGTCAGCCAGCGAGTTTCCCTTTCCGGCCCACGGATTTCGACGACATCCTGATGCACGGTCCGAGTCCACTTGAGACCGTCCACATCGGCCTCGGCGAGCCAAGGAAGGGCAAGGAGAAGATCGGCGATGTCATCCTTGAGCTGGTCGAGCAGAGCCTGCCCGTCAACACCGTCCCGCAGCGGCAGCCGAACTTCGGTGTCATAGCCATCGGGCACCTCGGCGGGCGCGGGCCAGGGCAGCCGCAGGACGGGAACTTCCCCGGAGATGCCGGCGGCTTCGCGGGTCCGTTCGGCGGAGAAGAGGACGCCCCCGCTGGTGGAGAGAACGCGAGGTTCATCGGAGACGGTCCGCACGGCGGCAAAGCCGACCCCGAAGCGCCCGACGGTGTCCCCGGTCTTGCCGGAGGCCCGCAGCGAGGCGAGCGAGGCAACCCCCCGTGAGTCGAGCGGCGCCCCGGTGTTGGCGAACCGCAGTTCGCCGTCCACAAGGGACACTTTGACCCGCCCGGGAGAGCCCCCGGCCATGGCGGCATCGGCGGCATTCTGGGCAAGTTCGACGAAGAGCCGATCCCGGTAGGCACCGACACGCAGATCCCGTTCGACGCTGGTGTCTTCGATGAGCCGGGTGGGCGAGTCCTGCCAGGCCCGCAGAGTGGCGGCCCGAAGCCGCTCGGTGCCGAAGGGATCGGCCCCGAGCGGTTCAGTGGAAGCGCGAGTCACCGGCCACATCACCAGCAGAGTCAACCTCGGCCTGAGCTTCATCGGCCTGGGAGGAAGGTTCGCTCCCACCGTGCTGGGCCTCGGCGGCCGCCGCCGACTCGCGCTCAGGAGCCACATCGGCCTGCGGCGACCCGCCCTCGGCAGCATGCGGTTCGGCGGCGACATCGGCCTGGGCGGGTTCCGACTCGCCGACCCGAGGCTCACCCACGGCAGCCGGAGCCTCGGCGATCGTTTCAGCCTGCACCGGCTCGATCCCGGCGGTCACAGGCGCCTCGGCTGCAGCAGTCTGCTCCACGGCTTCCGTTGGGCTCGGCTCCGCGCTGGCTTCCTCCGGCGCGGAGACCGCATCGGTCGCCACAACCGGAGCCAGCTCCGCCCCGGCGGCCGCCGGCTCGGCGACCACATCGGCGGCCTGGCCTGGTTCGGTCCCGGCAGCTTCCGGCTCCGGGGTCTCGGTGACAGCCGTTTCGGGCGCCTCGGCATCAGCACCAACCGGCTCATGCCCGTGAGTCGGCTCGGTGCGCGCCTCGGTCGCCTCGATCTGCTCCGGCTCGGCGACCGCATCGGTCACCTCCGCCTGGGTCGGCTCCGCTTCCGCAGGCTCGGGAACCTCACTCTCCACCGGCTCGGCGACCGCGCCAGTCGCTTCAGCTGGTGTCGGCTCCGCCTCCACAGACTCCGGCACCTGCGCCTCGGCAACCCCATCGGTCACCTCCGCCTGGGTCGGCTCCGCCCCCGCGGCCTCCGGCGCCTCGGCAACCCCATCGGTCACCTCGGCCTGGGTCGGCTCCGCCTCCGCAGGCTCGGCAACCTCCGTCTCCACCGGCGATACGTCCGACTCCGCCACCGCCGTCTCCGGCTCGGCCGCCGGCGTCTCCACCACCTCCGGGGCCGGGGTGAAGTCCAGCAACGAATCGTCGTACACCAGCTCTGCCACCGGGATCGACGATGTCAGCTCGACCTCGACCTCCGAATGGGCTCCGCAGCCGTACTCCACGTCGACCACGTGGCCGTCCGCTGGGGCTATGTCGTTGCTGCATACCCCGAACACTCCGCGCAGCGAACCCGCCAACGGCACGAAGAACCCGCACGTTCCGCACACGTCCGGGGCGCTGCGGGCCATGTCCGACCGAGGGCCGAACTCGCCCGCGTGCCAGCGGGCCGCCGCCTCTGTGCGGCCGAAGCGGGACAGTACGTGGACTCGGCCCAGTCCTGCCTCGTGGGCCACCTCCTCCACCGCCGGGTCGTCCGACTGGAGGTACGCCGGGGCCAGGCGCGGGTCGTTCTCGTCCGTCGGGAAGATGTCGCCGACGCCGAGGTCGCCCGCGCGGACCCGGCGCTCCCATGGCACCCAGGCCGGCGCGACCAGCGCGTCCGGGCCCGGGACCAGCACCACTTCGCTCACCGTCACCGGCTCGTCTTCGCCCGCCACCGCGACCGTCACCGACCAGCGCCAGCCGCCGTAGCCCGGGACCTGGGCCTCGAACAGGTGACTTGCCGTGACCGCGTCCTCGCGGGTGACCCCCACATGGGCGCCCAGCTGCTCCTCGGGTGCGTCCTCGAGCACCGCAGCTCGCGCGAACTCCACCGCGTCGGCGAGCTTGCGCTGCACGGAACCGTCGTCCAGGGTCAGCAGCAAAGTCATGCGGCCAATTGTGCCGCACGCATCCGCGACGCCCGTGCCAGGCTGTTCAACGTGCGCACGCCGATCATCACCGCCCTGCTGCTCGCCGCCTCGCTCGGCGGCTGTGCCGGCGCGCCCGCCGCCGAACCCGGCCCCGAGCAGCTCACCGTCGAGGTCGTCGCCACCCTGCCGCACGACCCCGCCGCCTTCACCGAAGGCCTCGAATTCTCCGGGGACACCCTGTACGAAAGCACCGGGCTCGCCGGCCGGTCGACGCTCACCGCGGGCCCCGCCGGCGGGCCGCCCGCCACGACGGCCACGCTGCCGTCGCCCCTCTTCGGCGAGGGCGTCACCGTGCTCGGGCCGACGCTGTGGCAGCTCACCTGGCAGGACGGCTTCGCCATCGAACGCGACTCCAGGACCCTCGCCGAGCTGCGCCGCGTCCCCTACCAGGGTGAAGGCTGGGGACTGTGTCACCAGGACAGCGGACGGCTCGTGATGAGCAACGGCTCCTCGTGGCTGACCTTCCGCGATCCGGAGACCTTCGCCGTGACCGGCAGCGTCGACGTCGGGCGCGACCAGCTCAACGAGCTCGAATGCGTCGGCGGCGACGTCTACGCAAACGTTTGGCACACCGACACGATCCTGCGGATCGACGCCGCCACCGGGCACGTCACCGCGACGATCGACGCGGCTCGCCTGCGTGCCCAGGTGAACACGACCGGTGCCGAGGACGTGCTCAACGGCATCGCCGCCGTCCCCGGGACCGGCGAATTCCTGCTCACCGGGAAGCAGTGGCCGGTCACGTTCCGCGTGAGGTTCGTCCCGGCTTCGCCCGGAAAGCACGGATGAGCAGGCGGAACCGGCCCGGAGTAAGGCAGGATTGAGACGTGGCACTCTTCGGCTCCCGCTCCGACTCCGACGGTTCGCGTTCCGGACGGCCGGGGCAGCCGGGCGGCCGGAAGTCCAAGCGGCGCTGGACGCCGGAGCCGGGCGCGGCGCAGGCCAGGTCCTGGCGCGACGTCGCCAGGGACACGCCGCCGACGACCCGCGCCGAGCACCGCAGCGCGCCGCCGCCGACCCGCGTCGAACCGCAAGCGCCGCACGCCGACCACCGCGGCGCACCGCCCCGCGTCCAACCCCAAGCGCCGCACGCCAGCGCGCCACCGCCGACCCGGGGCGAACCCCAAGCGCCGCACGCCGACCACCGCAGCGCACCGCCGCCCCCGCGTGCCGAACGTCCGCGGTCCGCCCCTCGCGTGCCGGACGCGAACGAGGCCCCGACCGCCGCCGCGCCCACGGGGCACCGGCCGCCGCCGCGCGGTGCGCGGCCCTACGACCCGCACCGCACCGAACCCGTGCGCCGCGAACCCGGCGGGTTCTACCAGGGTGACCGCTATCCCGGCAGCGGCGAATACGAGCACTACGACACCGGCGGTTACGCCGGCGAGCCGCGGCCCGAACCCGAACCACCGCGGGAGGAACCGCGCACACCCGGTGGCACGCCGAAGCTGCCGAAGAAGATCACCGTCACGCGGGTCGCGGCCATGCGCAGCCGCCAGCTGACCGGGCAGGCCGTCGGCGCCTTCCAGCGGGCGACGAAGGCCGACGGCGCCGAGAAGTCCGGCCTCACGTCGCTGACCTACGCCGTGATGCTGAACTACGCCAGCGACGCGACCATGGCCATCGCGCTGGCCAACACCCTGTTCTTCGCCGCGACCAGCGGCGAGAGCAAGGGCAAGGTCGCGCTCTACCTGCTCATCACGATCGCGCCGTTCGCGCTGGTCGCGCCGGTGATCGGGCCCGCGCTCGACAAGGTGCAGCGCGGCAGGCGGCTGGCGATGTGCGCGTCGTCGATCGGGCAGGGCCTGATGGCCGTCGTGATGGCGCTGCACTTCGACGACTGGCTGCTCTACCCCGCCGCGCTCGGGATGATGGTGCTGTCGAAGTCGTTCACCGTGCTCAAGGCCGCGGTGACGCCCCGGGTGCTGCCCTCGGAGATCACGCTCTCCAAGACCAACGCCCGGCTGACCACCTTCGGCCTGGTCGCCGCGGGCGTGTTCGGCGCGCTGGCCAGCGGGGTCAACGCGATCACCGGGTCGGCGGGCGCGCTGTGGTTCACGGCGCTGATCTGCGTGGCCGCCGCGGTGCAGTCGATGCGGATCCCGTCCTGGGTGGAGGCGACCGAGGGCGAGGTCCCGACGTCGCTGTGGGCCCACCCGAAGGAGAAGAAACGCCGCCAGCCGATGGGGCGCCACATCGTCGTCGCGCTGTGGGGCAACGGCTCGGTGCGCGTGCTCACCGGCTTCCTCATGATGTTCGCCGCGTTCGCCGTCAAGGCGCAGACCGAGGGCAGCGGGCACAGCCCGTTCGTGCAGCTGCTGCTGCTCGGCGTGATCGGCGCCGCCGCGGGCGCCGGCGGGTTCCTCGGCAACGCGCTGGGCTCGCGGCTGCACTTCGGCAGTCCCGACCAGGTGATCGTCGGCTGTGTCGCGGGCTGTGTGCTGGCGGCGCTGGTCGCGACGATCCTGCCCGGCCTGGCCACCGCCGCGATCGTCGGCCTGATCGGTGCGACGGCGAGCGCGCTGGCGAAGATCAGCCTCGACGCCGTCATCCAGGAGGACCTGCCCGAGGAGTCGCGCGCGTCGGCGTTCGGCCGCTCGGAAACCGTGCTGCAGCTGGCCTGGTGCCTCGGCGGCGCGGTCGGCCTGCTGCTGCCGCCGACGTACTGGATCGGCTTCCTGGTGATCACGATCGTGCTGGCGGTGGGCCTGACCCAGACGTACCTGGTGCGCCGCGGCGGCTCACTCGTGCCGGGCCTCGGCGGCGACCGGCCGCTGCGCCCCGAGCCGACCGGCAGCTTCCCGGCACAGGGCCTGCCCGGCGACCGGACGGCCCGCCGGTAGGCTCCGGCCATGCGACGTTCCCGGGTGGTGGCCCTGCTTGCGGCCGGTGGGTTCGCGGTGGCCGGCTGCTCGGCCCCCGGCCCGGCCGAGGTCACGTTCTACGCCGACGGCCACACGATCCGCGCCACGCCGGTGCTCACCTGCGACTACTCGCAGCGGCTCCCGCAGCCGTGCAGCGCGAAGGGCGGCACGCAGACGCTGAAGGTCCGCCCCGGCAAGCCGGTGCAGATCTCGGTGCCGGGCGAGGTCGCGGACTCGCCGTGGCAGATCGTCTTCGAGTACGTCACCCCGCGGGGCGAGTACAAGCAGAGCGACCCGATCCCGTTCACGTCGCTGGACCGCTACGCGTACACGGTCAAGCCGCCCACGCCCGCCGACCGCATTTCGGCCGTGGACGTGCAGAAGTACACCGCCGTGCTCAACGCGGACACCGGCGAGTCGGGCCTGCTGCCCAGCGACGTGTGGGGTCTGCGGCTGGAGGCCTAGGCCGCCTCACGAGCGCCCAATGTGGCCTTCGGTGCTCCATCCATGCCCCCGCCACCACCCTCAACGGAGGCGCTTCGCGCCGCAGTGCCGATTCAACGCACCCAAGGCGAACGGTCAATTGGTGACCTACTGCCCCGACGGGCAGAGCGCAGGCCCAGCGCGGGCGGCGGTGGCTCACCTCAGCGTCGTGAATGACTCATTCAGGACCTCCGAAGACCTGAATGAGTCATTCAAGACACCGCACCACCCTCCGACTGCCCCTGGACCACGGTTCCCCGCGGAGACAGAGGTCAGCAAAGGTGGTTCGCCAAGGCCACATTGGGGCGCTTGGGTCGGTACCGGCTCGCGCGCGTGGGCTGCCGCGGCCCGCGGAGCGGGTCGGGCCGCGGCTCGGTCGGCGATCGACGGCTTACGGGTCGAGGTCCCGGGCGACCGCGCGCATGATCTCGGCGATCTGCTTGGTGTGCTTGCGGTCCGGGTAGCGGTTGCGCCGCAGGTCCGGCTGCACCTTCAGCTCGAGCAGCTTGATCATGTCCTCGATCAGGCCGTGCAGCTCCTCGGCCGGGCGGCGGCGCGCCTCGGCGACGGACGGCGGCGGGTCGAGCAGCCGGACGGAGAGCGCTTGCGGACCCCGGCGGCCGTCGGCGACGCCGAACTCCAGCCGCTGACCGGCCTTGAGCCCCTCGACGCCCTGCGGCAGCGCGGCCTTGCGGATGTAGACGTCGGCGCCACCGTCCTGCGTGACGAACCCGAACCCCTTCTCCGCGTCGTACCACTTGACCTTGCCGGTCGGCACTTCCCTCACCAATCCTTCTGCTGTCCGCTCACGACGAACGCGCCCGGGGCGTACCCAGGGCGCGCTGGGTAAAGGGTATCTCGCCACAGGCCCTGGGGAGAAGTCGATACCGGCGGATACCCTTTGCGTCGTGAAGACCGCGACGAAGGAGGCCGCCGTGGCTGCCCCCGGCAAACCGTTCCTGATGCGCATCGGCATCGGCTTGTTCGGCATCGGCATGCTCGCCGTGCTGACGGTGTTCATCATGTTCGCCGCCGGCCTGGAGAACCTGCCGATCTGGCTGTCCGTCGCGGCAGGCGTGATCACGCCGCTCGGGCTGCTGCTCGGCCTGATCGCGCTGGTCCGGGAAGCGCGCGCCAAGAGTTAGGGCACCGCCGCGCACGTCTTCGCGAACCACTCCGGGAACTCCGTCAGCGAGTCGAACACCACCTCCGCTCCTTCGCTCAGCAGGAGCGTGCGGTCGCACGGCCCCGTCGTGACGCCGACCGGGATCGCCCCGGCGGCGAGCGCACCCCGGATGTCGCCGGCGTGATCTCCGACATACACGCGCGCGTCGTGTGCCAGGAGCGCCTCGGCCTTCTGTGTCGACCACAGCTCGCCGATGACCTCGTCCACCTCCAGGCCGAGCGCGTCGACGTGCAGCTGCGCGTTGGGCCCGTACTTGCCCGTGACGACCAGCGTGCGCCCGCCGGCGGCGTGGACGGCCCGCAGCGCCGCCACCGCGCCCGGCAGCGCGACGGCGCTCGGCACGACCACCTCCGGGTACATCGCGCGGAACCGGTCGACGAGCCCCGGGATGCGTTCCTCCGGCGCCTCGAAGCCGCGCAGGATGTCGTCCAGCGGCGGGCCGAGGTTGGCCGCGAACGCCTCGCCGTCCAGTGGCAGGCCGGACTCCACGCCGAGCGCGTTCATCGCCGCGGCCATGCCCGGCCGGGCGTCGATCAGTGTCATGTCGAGGTCGAACCCCACAGTGATGCCCACGCGATCCACCCTAATGACCACCACCGACAATTTTGACGCGATCACTGACCGTGTACACCGTCTTGACACCGGGGCGATCTGTGTCAAGGTGGGGGTGTGACGAGCTTCACCAGCCGGATGAAGGCGTCCCTGCGGGAGGCCCTGCTCGACGCCGCCGCGGACCTGCTGCCCGACCGCGGGCACGCCGGGCTGCGGATGGCCGACGTCGCGGCCAGGGCCGGGGTGAGCAGGCAGACCGTCTACAACGAGTTCGGCAGCAAGGCGGCGCTGACCCAGGCGGTGGCGCTGCGGACCGCGGCGGAGTTCCTCGACGGCATCCGGCAGCGGTTCGAGGCGGCAGGCGGGCTGCTGCCGGGCATCCACCAGGCCGTCGTCTACACGATCGAGCATGCCCGGGAGAACCGCCTGGTCGCCGCCGCGCTCGGCACCGAAGCGGGCGAGGACCTGCTGCCGCTGCTCACGAGCAGGGGCGAGCCGATCCTGACCGCGGCCGCGGACCTCGCCGCCGGGCTGTACCGGGAGCTGGAGCCACGCCTGTCCGCCGAGGCGGCGGCCCTGCTCGCGGAGACCGTCGTCCGGCTTTCCCTGTCGCACCTGGTGCTGCCGACCCACTCGGCGGCCGAGGCGGCCGACGCCGTCACCGCCGTCGTCGCACCCGCCATCCGCCAATTCGTCCACAATGGAGTGACACGATGACCGAGCTGCGGACCGGATTCTCCTCGCTGCGCCAGGGCGGGCTGAACTGGGACTCGTTCCCCCTGCGGTTGTTCGTCAAGGGCAACAGCAAGTTCTGGAACCCCGCCGACATCGACTTCAGCCGCGAACGCGAAGGCTGGGACACCCTCAACCCCGAACAGCAGCGCAGCACGACATACCTGGTCGCGCAGTTCATCGCCGGCGAAGAGGCCGTCACCGAGGACATCCAGCCGTTCATCCGGGCGATGTCGGCGACCGGCCGGTTCGGCGACGAGATGTACCTGACGCAGTTCTGCTTCGAGGAGGCCAAGCACACGGAGGTGTTCCGGCGCTGGATGGACGCGGTCGGGCTGACCGGCGACCTCCATCCGTTCGTCGCCGAGAACCCGCACTACCGCAAGCTTTTCTACGAAGAGCTGCCGCAGTCGCTGCGGGCACTGGAGGACGATCCGAGCCCGCTCAACCAGATCCGCGCCAGCGTGACGTACAACCACGTGATCGAGGGCAGCCTGGCGCTGACCGGCTACTACTCGTGGCAGCTGATCTGCACCCAGCACGACATCCTGCCGGGCATGCAGGAACTGGTCCGCCGCATCGGCGACGACGAACGCCGTCACATGGCGTGGGGCACGTTCACGTGCCGCCGCCACGTCGCGGCGGACGACTCGCTGTGGGACGCGGTGCAGCAGCGGATGGGCGAGCTGCTGCCGCACGCGCTGAACATGATCCAGTGGGTGCAGGACCAGTTCGAGGAGCTCCCGTTCGACAACGACCCGCAGGAGATCGTCCAGTACGCGGCGGATCGCGCCCAGCGCAGGCTGGGCGCGATCGAGTCGGCGCGCGGGATGCCGGTGGAGCAGATCGACCTGGACTACTCCCCCGAGCACCTCGAGGAAACCTTCGGCGAGGAAGACGCGAAGGCGATCGCCGAGGCCGCCGCCGCGGCGGGCTGAGCCCCTTCTCACCAGTCCCAAGATCGAGTCACGGTTCACCTCCCTCGTCGAGACATCGCTTGCGTAAGAGGCGCACGCGAGCGCGCCGTCCGGTTCAGGCGTGCTTCGCCGCGGCCGCCTTCTCCAGGCCGAGCAGGCTGATCGCCTGCTCGCGCATCTCGACCTTGCGGACCTTGCCGGTGACGGTCATCGGGAACTCCTCGACGACGTGCACGTACCGCGGGATCTTGTAGTGGGCCAGCTTGCCGGTGCAGAACTCGCGCAGCTTCTCCGCCGTCAGCGGCGAAGCGCCCTCGCGCAGCCGGATCCAGGCCATCAGCTCCTCGCCGTACTTCTCGTCCGGGACGCCGACGACCTGCGCGTCGACGATGTCCGGGTGGGTGTAGAGGAACTCCTCGATCTCGCGCGGGTAGAGGTTCTCGCCGCCGCGGATGACCATGTCCTTGATGCGGCCGGTGATGTTGAGGTAGCCGTCGCCGTCCATGATCGCCAGGTCGCCGGTGTGCATCCAGCGGGCCGCGTCGATCGCTTCGGCCGTCTTGTCCGGTTGCTCCCAGTAGCCGAGCATCACCGAATACCCACGCGTGCACAGCTCGCCCGGCTCGCCGCGCGGCACGGTCAGCCCGGTTTCCGGGTCGACGACCTTGACCTCCAGGTGCGGCCCGACGCGCCCGACCGTCGACACGCGACGCTCGACGGAGTCGTCGGCGCGCGTCTGCGTCGACACCGGCGAGGTCTCGGTCATGCCGTAGCAGATCGACACCTCCCGCATGCCCATCCGGTCGATGACCTGCTTCATCACCTCGACCGGGCACGGCGAGCCCGCCATGATGCCGGTGCGCAGCGACGACAGGTCGAAGCGGCCGAAGTCCGGGTGGTTCAGCTCGGCGATGAACATGGTCGGCACGCCGTAGAGCGACGTGCACCGCTCGGCGGCGACCGCTTCGAGGGTCGCGAGCGGGTCGAACGCCGGGGCCGGGATGACCATGCAGGCGCCGTGGCTGGTGCAGGCGAGGTTGCCCATGACCATGCCGAAGCAGTGGTAGAACGGCACCGGGATGCACACCCGGTCCTGCTCGCTGTAGCCGCACAGCTCGCCGACGAAGAAGCCGTTGTTGAGGATGTTGTGGTGGGACAGGGTGGCGCCCTTGGGGAAGCCGGTCGTGCCCGAGGTGTACTGGATGTTGATCGGGTCGTCGGCCGACAGCCCCGCCTGCAGGTGCCGCAGCTGCTCCCGGTCACCTTCGGCGCCGGCGTCGAGCAGGGCCTGCCAGTCGTCGCTGCCGAGGAGCACGACCTGCTCCAGCCGCGGGCAGCGCTCCCGGACCTCGCCGATCATCGCGGCGTAGTCGGAGGTCTTGAACTTCTCCGCGGCGACCAGCAGCCGGATCCCGGCCTGGTTGAGCACGAACTCCAGCTCGTGCGAGCGGTAGGCCGGGTTGATGTTGACCAGGATCGCGCCGATCTTGGCGGTCGCGTACTGCAGGAACGTCCACTCCGCCCGGTTCGGCGCCCAGATCCCGACCCGGTCGCCCTTGCCGATGCCCCGGCCGGCGAGCCCCAGCGCCAGCGCGTCCACTTCGGAGGCCAGCTCCCGGTAGGTCCACCGGCGGCCGGCGGCCCGGTCGACCAGGGCGTCCCGCTCCCCGAACGCGGCCACCGTCCGGTCGAAGTTGTCACCGATCGTGTCCCCGAGCAGCGGGACCTCCGAAACCCCCGAGGAGTAACTCGGCAAGGCGGGCGCGTCAGGCATGGTGCCTCCTGAAGTCGGCGGTGACTTGCGCCGAGTCTAGGAACACCGTCGCCGGGGAGCCAGTCACGCGAACCGTTCCGGGCGGCCGGAGCCGCCCGGAACGGTCACGAAGCCCGCGTTCAGACGCGGTAGTCCCACGTCCGGCCGGTGGCCGGGTCGTGGTCGATGTTGCCGTGCTCGAACGTGCTCCGGCGGAGGTTGCCCGCCGGGGACTCGTCCGTCAGCGGGTAACCGAGGTAGGACTTCTCCCAGCCCAGGTTCTCCCACCAGGTCCGGATCGCGCCGTACACCAGGTGTGCGCCGGTGTTCGGGCTCCAGTAGATCGACGCCCCGTTCTGGAAGTGGGTGTAGCTGCCGATGCCGTCCGGCGTCCCCGTGGTGTCGATGATCGGCAGCAGCCAGTGGTACTCGCCGACGCTCTTGTACTTCTCCAGCGCCGCGCCGGAAACGGCGTGCACGCCCGCCGCGTCACTGAAGTAGACGCGTGCCTTGTCGAAGTCGCGGTAGCGCACCGGAAGGCCGTTCACGCCGTTGGCGTCGTAGACCTCGTCGGCCTTCGGGTTGCCGACGGCGGCGTGGAACGCGTCGTCGTTGAGCCAGCGCGTGGTGATCGGCGTGGTCACCACCGGGTCCGGCCCGACGACCGCCCACGACGCGTCCTCGAGGAACAGGCGGTCGGCGTCGAACCAGTTCGCCCCGGAGTTGTTCGCGGCCCACATCTGCGCGTTGACGTGCCGCAGGAAGCGGCCCGGCTGGGACTTCACCTCGAGCGAGACACCGGTGCCGGACAGGCCGGGCTTCGAGCACCAGGTGGCGTCGCGCTTGAAGGCGTCGGTGCCGTCGTTCGCCGCGAGCTGGACGCGCAGGTCCTTGATCCGCAGGTAGGCGCCTTCGACCTCAGTGGACTTCAGCGAGAAGCAGTCCGGGTCGGCCAGTCCTTCGGTGACGGTCCAGGTCGCCGCGCCCACCTTGGCCGTGCCGCTGGTGCCCGCGTCGCCGGTGGCCGTCCAGGCGTCGCCGCCGCTGCTCTGCACGTACCGGCCCTTGTAGCCGGGCGTCGTGACCTCGAGTGCCTGGTCGAGGAGACCGGCCTGCTGGACGTCCTTGGCGAGGAACGCGGCGACCGCGTCGGCCCCGCCGGCGAGCGCCGCCGCGGCGGCGGCCACCAGCCGCGGACGCATGCCGCCTGCCTCCGCCTTCGCCTTGAGCTGCAGCAGGCGCTGGCGGTCCTCGGCGGCCTTGCGCTCCCGCGCGATCTCGACGTCCCGCTTGTCGGCGGCGAAGATCCCGGTGACGAGGAACGCCCGCCAGTCGGCGGCGGCGGAGCTGTTCAGCGCGGCCTGCGCGGCCTTGGCGACCTCACTACCGGCGACGGCCTTCTCGAGCAGCTTCCGGATGAAGAAGTCGTCCGGCAGGTCGAGCATCGCGTCGGTGGTCTGCAGCAGCACCACGGTCGCCGCGTTCGCGCGGGCGTTGCGGGCGGCGTCGCGGGCCTTGTCCGCCTCGGTCTTGGCCTTGTCGGCGTCGATGGCGTCCTGCTGGTCCTGCCGCTTCGCGGCGAGCAGGCCGGAGGCGAGGAAGACCTTCTGCGCGGGCTCGTCGGCCCCGAACGCGTCGAGCAGCCCGGCCTTGACCTTCGGGTAGCCGGTGACGAAGCGCCACATGTCGTAGATGAAGTCGCGGTACCCGAGATCCAGCTGCTGGTCGGTGACCGGCATCGCGATCAGCGCGGCGGCGGACTGCTTGAGCTTGCGCGCCTGGTCGCGTTCGAGCTTCGTCCGGGCGTAGTTTTCCTTGTCCTGCCGGTCGAGAGCGTAGATGTCGGTCCGGATGAACTGCGTCGCGGCGGCGTCGCCGTCCCGGTACGCCTGCAGCGCGGCGGCCTTCACGAGCGTGTTCTTCATTTCGTCGGTGGTGTCGAAGATCTTGAACACGAAGTCGCGGTCCCGCAGCACCAGCCAGCTGTTGTCGATGTCGAAGCCGAGCGTGCGGATCGCGTTGACCTTTTCTTCCTGAGTGGCCTCAGGAAGCTGAGCGGCGGTGGCCGAAGTGGAGGCTGCCGGAGTGCCGGCCGCGGAGGCGGGCACCTGACCGATCAGTCCGGTGAGGACGGTCAGCGCGGTGGCCGCGACGACCGTCCGGGTCAGCAACCCGGGTCTTCTTCCCTGCATGATTTCTCCCTGCGGATTTCCCCTGTGGATTCCCCTGTGGTGGCCCGGGTCCGTCATGGCACCGGGCACAGCGTGCGCGAGTCGGTGACGGCGCCGGTCGCCTTGGTGACGGTGATCGAGCCGTGCTGGAAGTTGCTGCACAGGACGCCCGGCTTGCTGTCGAACGGGTCGGTGACGGGGTAGCCGAGGTACGACCGCTCCCAGTCGAGTGCCTGCCAGCGATCCTTGATCGCGCCGTGGATCAGGTGCGCGCCGGTGTTCGCCGACCAGTAGATCGAGCCGCCGCCGGCGAAGTGGTTGTAGCGGCCGACGCGGTCCGGGGTGCTGGTCTCGTCGGTCGTCGGCGCGCCGTAGAGCGGCGAGCTGATCCCGCCGGTCTGCTTGTACCGGGCGAGGATGTTGCCTTCCATCTCCTTGACCCCGGTGGCGGCCGACCAGGTCAGCCGTCCCTTGGTGTAGTCGCGGTAGCGCAGGGATCCGGTGACGACCTCGTCCCCGGCCGGGTCACCGACGCGGGCGCGCACGGCGTCGTCGTTGAGCCAGCGGAACTGGATCGCCGTGATGGCCGGGTTTTCCCCGCGGATCCGCCAGAACCGGTCGACGTCGTAGGAGGTCTTGGCGTCGTACGGGTGCGCGCCGCTGCTGTCCGCCGCGTACACCAGGCCGCCGTAGTTCCGCAGGAACCGGCCGGGCGCGCCCTTCGACTCCAGCGAAAGCCCGTCCGCCGCGACACCGGGACGGGTGCACCAGGTGGCGTCGGCGCGGAACCTGTCGGACCCGTCACTTTGGACGATGAGCACCTTGAAGTCGAGCTGCCGCAGGTAGAAACCCGGGTCGGCGGCGGACTCGAAGGAGTGGCAGTCGGGGTCGGCCAGGCCGGGAACGACCTTCCACGTCGCGTCCACGCCGTCGCCCGGTCGCGGATCGGTGTTGCCTGCCGCGACCACGGCCTGCCCGCCCTTGGCGCCGCGGACGAAGGTCCCCCGCAAGCCGGGCGAATCCGACTGCAGCGACTGCCGCAGGGCAGCGTCCTCGTACTGGCCGATCCGCAGGAACCGGTCGACGGTCGCGGGGTCACCCGTCAGCGCGGTCGCCGCGGCCGCGGCGAGCGCTGGGTGCACGCCGCTGTTCTCGGCCCTGGTCTTCAGTTCCTGAAGGCGTTTGCGGTCGGCATCGGCTTTCTTCTGCAGCGCAATGGCGATGTCGCGCCGGTTGGCGTCGTAGATGCCGGTGTCGATGAAGGCCTTCCAGTCGGCCGGAAGGCTACTGCGCAACGCCGTCTCGGCGGCGACGGCGACCTCCGACCCCGGCACGGCGCGGTTCCAGATTTCCCGGACGAAGTTGTCGTCAGAGAGAACGAGCAGGCTTTCGGTCGCGACGATCCCGAGTACTGCGGCGGCGTTGGCCTTGGCGTTGCGAGCGGCGATGCGCGCCTTCTCGGCCTCGGTCGCGGCGTGGTCGGCGTCGATGGCGTCCTGCTGGTCCTGCGCGTGCGCGGCGACGATCCCGTTGAGCAGGAACTCCTTCTGCGCGGCCTCATCGGCTCCGAACGCGGTCAGCGCGGCGGCCTTGACCTTGGGGCCGGTCGCCCGCTGCCACAGTGCGTAGACGAAGTCCCGGTAGCTCTGCACGAGCAGTTCGGGCTCGGCGGTGATCCCGATCGTGGCGGCGGCGTGCTGCTTGAGTTCCCGTGCCTGCCTGGCGATTTCGGCGTCGCGGATCTGGTTGACGTCGTCGCGTTTCTTGGCCTCGGCCAGCCCGGTCTTGATCCACTGGGTGCATTCGAGATCCGACCCGGCGAAGGCCAGTTCGGCCGAGGCCCGCACCTCGAGGCCGGTCGCCTGCCGCCAGAGGGCGATGACGAAGTTGCGGTCGGCGAGCACGAGCAGGTCGTCCCCCGCGACGATGCCGAGTACCGCGGCCGCGCGGACCTTGTCCTCCATTGTGGACTCGGGCACGGCGGTGGCCGCAGCGGCCGTGACCGCCTGACTCGTGGGCGCGGCCTGCGCCGGGACTCCGGCCAGCAGGGTGACCGCCGTCGCGGCCACCAGGACGCTGCTTCTCACTCGACCTGAAGATTTTCTTCGCATTTTCCCTCGTTCGTTGACGGACGGACGCCGTTCAGCCGCCCCAGAGCCGGAGCCGCCCATCAGCAGACCCGGTGCAACATCGACTCGTGCTGCCCGGTGGCCACGAGATCCCGCACGACGGCGAGCATCTCGCGCACGCCGGACTCGCGGGTGATCACCAGGTCCGGCCGGCACGCGAAGTAGCGGCCGCCCAGGCATTCACCGGATGCCCGCCAGCGCTCCATGACCCGCCCGACCTCGGCGTGGGTGAAGAACGTCGCCGTCCACCTCGTCCCGTCGGCGAGGGTCACCCACGCATCCGCGGCCTCGACCTCGTCCGGCGCGTCTCCGCCGAGTTCGACGTCGAGCACCAGGTTTTCGGCGCTGATCCGGTACATAACCACCTACGAGTTTTTACTTGCCGAGACGCCGCAAAGCGTCTTCGTACCCCGCCGAATTCGACGGAAGAAGAGCCGACAACTGCTCCAACGCCGACCGTGCCGCACTGCTCAGCGCACGCACGAACTCGCCCTCGCCGGTCGCCGCCCGGCGAACTTCACTACCGGCACAGGTGACCAGTACGCGTCCGGCGGGAAGGCGCTCGAAAACGAGTTCCACCGGCATGTCGGGAAAGTTCGTGGAAACCCGGTCCTGTGTGCGGAACTCCTCCAGCATCGTGCAGATGTAGGCCCAGAGCTGGTCGACGAGGTCCCACTGCGCCTGCCCGCAGACCTCGACCCCGTCGACCACCAGCTCGATCGCCCCTTCGACGTACCACGGATCCTTCGGCGGAGCCGACGACTCCGAAAGCTGCCCGAACGTTCCGTCCGGATTCCGCAGGAACGTGCGTACTTCGATCACGGCGATTTCCGTTTCTCCTTCAGTGGGCGTCATGCGGGTGCGGCACGGGACAGCACGTTAGCCCTCCTCATGTTCCCCTCTGCGTTTCTTTCGGCACCTCACCCGCCGTAATCCGACCGGAGTGCCAGTACTCGATGAGGACACCGCTGCCCGGCGCATAGATCCAGACATCGTCGCCGATATCAATCAGCAATCCAGCGTTCTCCGCAGCAAGCCGAGCCGGTATACCGATCGAAGGGATGACCACGTTTCCCCAGAACACGACGACCTCGGAAGTCGACGGCGAGTACCTGAGCACGAGTTCGGCAAGCAGCCGAGCCGCCTCGTCGTAGTCATCTTCGACCCGCTGTTCGTGGATCCGAGTTCCCGACCAGTCCTTCGCGCCGGTCGTGTTCCGATCGATCGGAAACCGGTTGACGCTCCGGGAGCCGAACTCGGCGTCCTCAGCTGCCGTGAACTGCCTGACGAGTTCGCGCTCGGCGGGACCGACGGTGTCCAGCAGAGGCTTCAACGCGCCAGGATGAGTTCCGTAATAGGTATTCATGTCTAGATATTACCGCGTAGAATTGCCTCGAATTCCGCCTGGGTTCCCGGCCATTTTATTGCCCATTTCTGGCCAGTGCGACCACTTCCGACCATCACGTTGATATGCGGGCCCTTCACGGGGTCCCAGTCCAGCCGGAACCGCTTGAACACCCCGTTCACCCTGGTCTCGAATCCGCAAACCTTGTTGTAGGTCGACGTCGCGGTCTCCATCCGGCCGACGTAGGGAATGCGGGTCGCCGGATCGATCTCGCCCAGCAACTGGAGAGCCTCGTTGCGTGCAGCCTCCCAGCTATGGGTGTCGACCGGAATTTCTTTGCTCTTCTTGGGTGTCGGTATTTCACCCTCGTCGCACGGGCCCTCGGAGTTGTGGACGAGAACATCCGCGCCCCGCGCGTCCACGTAATAGGTGTGGATGCCGTCGACGGTGAGGTTGTAGACCTTGCGTACTTCGGTCCAGCTCCGCACCGAGACGATCGCCCGCTGCACACCCTGGACCGTGCTCAGCAGCTCGCCTGGCTTCAGATCCTCGGCATCGATCCAGCGGCCTTCCCCATCGACCCAGAAGGGATGACCGCCGGTGGCCACGACCGAACCGGTCCGGTCGCCGCCATCGCCGTCGAGATCGACAGTGATCTCGACAAGGTGCTTCTCACCTTCACCTGTGATCACTGCGCTTACTCGCTTCGACGCTGTCTGCCGCGTCAACGGGTCAGTCGCAACGACTTGGTCACCGGAGGCGACACTGTCGATGCGCCGATGCGAGCCGTCGGCCATCAGGACAGGCGTATCTGCGGCGAAACTGTTCTTCGGCTTGCAGACAATCTTCGCGTCTTGGATGGTCTTCTTGGACAACTCGAGGATCTTGCGGCCGAGCCTCGATCCCTCGAGGAACTTGGTCAGCCCAGCGGCCACCTTGCCGACCGCCGCCGCCACGGCCGGAAGCTTCGCCAGCAGGGTCACCAGCGATCCGACATTGAGCACAGTCCACAAACAGGCTTCGACATCGCCCTCACCGAAGCACTTCTTGGCATCGGTGATCCCGACGAGGTCGAGCAGAATCTGACCACCATTGGCGATCAGGTAATCGATGATGCCGCCCTTGGCCTGGTTGAGCGCGTCCTTGTACTCCTTGAGCGCGTCCGGGCCGCCCTCCATGAACAGGATCTCCTCGTCGTCAACGGAGATCTCCTGCTCGTTCTCGTCCGCGGCAAGATCCTGCTTGCGGTTTTCCGCATCGCGCTGCCGCTGGGCTTCTTCCGCGCGGTCCGCGGCCTTGCCCGCTTCGATGGCGGCATCCATCGCGGTCTTCGCCAGCTCCGCCGTCGCGTCCGCGTGCTTCTGTGCGCTGTCCGCCGCGGCTTCCGCCGTCGTTGCGTCCGCTTCGGCTCGGCTTGCCGCGTCGCGGGCCGCCGCTGCGTCGGCCTCCGCCCGCGACGCCGCCGAACGGGCTGCTGCCGCCTCACCTTCGGCCGCCGAAGCCGCGCGGCCTGCGATGGCCGCGTCGTTGTTGGCCGCGTTGGCTGCTCGGCGGGCTCGGACCGCGTCGTCGTGGGCCTGGGCGTCCGCCTGGTTTGCTCGGGCTGCCGCCGCTCGGGCTGCCGCTCCGTCGACCGCCGCGTCGGCTGCCGACTGCTGGGCTTCTGCCGCCGACTGGGCCGCGTTGGCCGCCGAGCGGGCCGCCGCCGCTGCCTCGTCGAAGGCCGGCTTGACCTCGTCCTTGGCCTTGTTCGCGGCTTCCTGGGCCAGGCGGGCCGCTTCCAGGGCCTCGGCCGCGCGCCGCTGGGCTGCGGCCGCCTGCTCGGCGCCGACCGCCTGGGCCTGGCCCGCCACCAGCAGCACGAAGTCGGCGTCGAGGTCCGTGCCGCTGAACGGTGCGGCGATCGTGATCGCCGTGTTCGCCGGCTCGGTGATCGCCTGGGACGACGTCCTCGCCGCCGTTGCCGCCTGGACCGCCAGGGTCGCCTGGGTGGCCGCCGACACCGCCTCCGCTGCCGCCGCGTCGGCTTCCGCCTTCGTCCGCTCGGCCGCGCGCAGCGCCTGGATCGACTCGGAAGCCGCCTGCTCGGCCAGCGAAACCGCGGCACGAGCGGCCTCCGCCGCCTTCGTCTCGTTCAGCGTCGCGTCGGACGCGGCCGAGTTCGACCGCAGTGCCGCGGCGTGCGTTGCGGCAGCTTCGGCTTCGGCCTTGTTCGCCGCCGCGTTCGCCCTCGCCGCGGCGGCCGCGGCCGCCTGAGCTGCCGCACGGGCCCGCGCCGCGGCACGAGTTGCGTCCGTCGCCGCCGCTCGGGCGCCCGCCGCCGCGCCGGTAGCCGTGTTGGCCGCCCCGCGTGCGGCACCCGCCGCGTTCCGCGCGATCCCCGCGTCCGTGCGTGCCCTGGCCGCCGCCTCGCGCGCCGGGGCTTCGTTCGCCCCACCCGCCGAGGCCGCCGCCATGGCGTCCATTGCCGCCGCGCGTGCTTCCGCCGCGCGCTGGTCACGCTCGGCCGCGTACGCGCGATCCCTTGCCTGGGCGGCATTGTCGGCCTGGGTGCGGGCGTTGGCCTCGCACTGCCCGGCGACGCCGTCCGCCTGCTGGGCGTCCAGCATCGCCGCGTTGGCGATGCCGGCCTGCCGGTCAGCTTCCCCACGCGCCGCGTGCGCGACGGCCGCCTGCTGGTCGGCCCGTGCCCGCGCCGCGGCCGCGTTGGCCCGCTCGCGCTCGGCCGTGGCCCGCGCGGCAGCCGCGTTGGCCGCTTCGCGTTCGGCGGTGATACGCGCGTTGCGCGTCCGTTCCGCCGCCGCCCACGCCTGCTGCTCGGCCTGCTCGGCCGCCGCGCGCGCCGCCTTCGTCCGGGCCGCCGCGTCCTTCGCTGCTTCGGCCTGGACGCGGGCCGCGTCGGCGATCTGGGCGGCCGCCTGCGCGTGCTGCTTGGCGTACTGGTGCCACTGCTCGGCCGCCTTGGCGTGCCGTTCGGCCTCTTCCTGGGCGTTGCGCGCCTGGTCGGTGAACGCCGTCGCGTCGATCGTGTGCTGCGCCGTCTCGGACGCCGACACCGCGGCGGCGGCCGCGGCGGCCATCCCGTCGGCCATCTGCGCCCACTGCGTGCCGTAGGTCAGCCCGGTTTCGACGAGGATGTTCGCCTGGACGCGGGCCGAAGCCGAAGCCGACTGCGCGTCCGTCGCTGCCTGCCGCGCGTATCCCAGCTGGCGCGCGACTTCCGCCTTCACGCCGTTGAACGCGTCGGCCGGGTGCTGCCCGCCCGCCTTGTTGGCCACCAGGATCTGCTCGGCGTGCCGGGCCTCGTTGCTCGCCGCGATCAGCGCGTTCGACGACCGTTCCAGCGCCTTGACGCCGTTTCCGTGCGCCACCAGCAGATCCCGCCGCGCCTGCGCGGCCCTGGCGGCCTTGCGGGCCAGTTCGGACAGTTCCTCCGCGGCCTTGTTCCGCGCCTCTTCGTCCTTGATCTGCTGCTCACGCGCGTCCGCGTCGACCTTGGCCGCGGCCAGGTATCCGGACGCCAGGAACGTGGCGATGGCCGCGTCACCACTGTCCAAAGCGGACTGTGCGGCCCGCTTCACCTCGGGACCGCCGGCACCGGCGAGCATCTGCACGCGGCTTCGGTTCTGCGCCAGCCGGTCCTGCTCACCCTGCGCGGCCTCCGCGTCGCGCTGGTTCGCGATGTCCTTGCCGTAGGCCAGGAACAGCATCCGGTCCGAATCGGACCCGGCGAGCACGCGCTCGACTTCTGCGCGCAGGTAAGGGCCGCCGGTCCCGCGCAGCGCCTGGACGTCGGCGAGGTTCTTGCGCGCCGCCGCGTCCTTGCGGGCCTTGGCCTTCGCCCGCGCCTCGTCGAGACCGCGGTTGAGGAAGTCCATGAGCGGCTCGGTGCCACCGGCCGCCAGCGCCGCCGAAGCGGCGTCCCGGACTTCCTGGTCCTCGGCCAGTTCCGCGTTGTCGACGACGATCTGCCGGAACCGGGGGTCGCCCCAGTCCGGCACACCGGTGCTGCCGTCCCACTCCCGGTACGGGTCCGGCGGCATCGGCCGCGGCGCGGTCGTGGCAGGCGGCTCGTCGGCCGCGACCGCCGGTGTGGCGGCCACGGCCGGGGTGGCCACCGGCTGCACGAGCCCGGCGAACACGGCCAGAGCCAGGAAAACGACCAACGCAGAGCGCGCGCGTCTCACCCTTGTCCCCCTCTGAGAAAATGCGGATTCCCGGTCCGGCGAGGACCGGGGTGAAGCTCAGGCGCCGGCGCGGACCCGCTGTTCGCCGTCGAGTGCCTGCTGCAGCAGGGAATTCCAGTACGCGGCCTGCTGCGCGGCGAACTCCCGTTCGGCGTCCCAGTCGGCCTGCCCGGCCTGCGCCGGCTGGCGGATCGCGGTCCAGTTCGGACCGCTGGCGGCGCTCGCGGCCGCGTACACCGCGGCCCAGTTGGCGGCCTGGGTGTCCGCCATGTCCCGCGCTTCGCTCCAGTACGAGCGAGCGGGCGTCGTCTGGGCGCCGACGGCCTGCCACGCCTGGACGGCCTTGGCCCTGGCCTGCTCGGCGAGGTCCGCCGAGGCGTCCTTCGCCGCCTGCTCGGCCGCGGCGGCGTCGGTCATCAGCTGGGCCAGCGCGGCCCGCCACCGGGTGTCGTCGTCGGCGCTGCGCTGGCGGAACGTCTCGAGGTCGAGCCGGGCACCGAACGCCCAGCCGCTGGCGAAGAAGTCGACGAGGTCGCTGTCGGTGGCGCCGACCCGAACGGCGTAGGAAGCGCTTACCCGGACCTGGGCGCCGGGGTCGTTCGCGGCGAGGTTCCGGACGAAGGCCCGGTCCGCCTCGACGAGGGCGGCGGCCTGCTCGCCCTTGGCGTCACGCACCGCGGTGTCCCGCTGCTTGGCCGCGGCGAAACCGCCGTTGGCGAAGCGCTCGCGGTCCGCGTCGTCCCGGCTGTTCACCGCGAACTGGGCCGCCGCGTGCACCTCCGGCGAGAACTCGGCGGTGTAGGTGGCCAGCACCCGCTTGGCGAAGTCCATGTTGCGGGCCTTGCGTTCCGCGGCGAGCTTGACCGCGTAGTCGTAACCCGAAGTGACGAACTGCGCGATCGCGGCGTCCGGCGCGCTGGACAGCAACGCCTGCCAGGCGGCGATCCGGACGGTCGACCGCGGGTCGTACTTGGCCAGGTACTGCACCCACACCTTGTCGGCGGCCAGGCTCTGGGTGCTCGCCCCGGCCGCGAGCGCGAGATTCGCGGACGGCGTGACGACGGGCCCCAGTACCGAAACGGCCACGGACAAGCAAGCAGCACAAAGCAGTGCGCGCCTGCGCATTGGTTTCCCCCCTCTGCCCCGGCAGCTGCGTGCAGGGGTGAGGCCACTGTAAGGAGAAGGCAAGGGGAATCTCAACGGCGAGAAAACTCACAGGCAGGATGGGCCGGATATCGGTAACGAACCAACCGGCCCCGGCGATTGACGGCGGAGTAACGGGCCGCCACGGCGTGAGCAGCGGGTGGCAGGTCCGCTACGCTCGGGGACGTGCCGGAGGAATTCTCACTGAGCCTCGCAGAGGTCGACACGGCGGTCCGCCGCACCGGCCTCCCGGCGAACTGGCACCCGTTCGAGATCCGCAGCCCGGGCCGCACCCTGGAGGAGCACGACCGCATCGCGGCGCAGTGCTGGGAGTCGCTGCGGGCCCGCGGCCTGGCGGGTCCGGACAAGCTGGACATCGAGGTCGAGCAGACCCTGCGCGCATGGACCCAGCCGGACGTGCTGATCATCGTCCGGGCGGCGGAAGAGGGCCGCCGCGTGTTCTACCGGGCGGCCGTCGGCCACGGGCTGGGTGTGTTCTCGGAACTGGCGGACGAGGAGATCCTCTTCGCCCAGACCCGCCCGGACCGCCTGGTCGACCTGGTGGTCGGGATGCTCCCGGCGTACCGGCCGGTCCCGCTGCCGGAGCTGACGTTCGTCACCCCGGCCACGCGCGCCGACACGGCCGCCGCAGCGGAGTTCTCCCAGTGGCCACTGCACCGCTACGGCACGTTCGAGCTGTCCGCCCGCCACGGCCAGGGTGCCCTCCACCCGATCGGGACAACAACGTTCGTCGACAACGACGGCGGCCGGTTCCTGATGGTCCACGAGCCCCTGCCGGACGGCGAAACCCGGGTCCGGTTCACCCCTTCGGATGGTTCCCACCTGCGAAGCTGGCTCCACGAGCGTGGCCGGAACCACTGACACTGCCTGTTCGTCACTAGTACAGTGCGAGGGGACCACGCAGGGTGGTGCCGAGACGACGGGGAGGGCGTCATGAGCGGTTCACAGTTCGGCGCACCGGGGTCGTTCACACCACCACCGGCGGCAGGGGACGCGGGCGCCAACTTCCTCTCGGGGCTGCTCGACGGACCGACGGATTCCGCAGCCGCACAGCGCGTCAGCACGGGCGGCAGTCATCTCAAGTCGCTGGCGGAGAACGGGCAGTTCGCCGTGAACGAGGAGGGGTTTCAGGCGTACATCAAGGCCTGCGACTTCTTCATCGACGGTTACGACAAGATGCTCCGCGAGGTGCGAGTTCTCGCCGGCGCAGCCCGCATGGGCGGCAGCAGCTACGCCCGGTCCGTCGCCCAGTTCAACGCGCAGGTGGCGGACGGCGATCCGGAGGCCCTGATCCCCAACCTCCAGCTGATGAAGCGCGGGGTCGAAGAGGCACGTGAGGCGATGGTGATCGCGCGGAAGAACTACCGCGAAACCGAAGAGGCCCACACTGTGGCCTTCGCCGAACTGAACAAGAAGCTGCAGGAGAAGTGATTTCCCGACGCATTCCCCCGGCCCTGGCCGCCGTCGCCTGCGCGACGCTGGTCCTGACCGCATGCACCAGTCAGGTCGGCGGACAGGCATCGCCGAGTTCCACCGGCGGAGTGGGAACGTCCACCAGTGCCACGCGGCCCGCCGATCCGAACGATCCCTTCGCGGGTTTGAATTCTTGCTCCGTTCTGGACCAGGTTCTCGCCGGGCAGGGGTTCCCCAAGGCGACCCCGACGATCGCGTCCGCGAAAGTCACCTGTGCCACCACGAAACCGCGCGCCGGCGATGTGCACCCGGTGGACGTCGCGCTCTCCCTTCAACCAGGCCGCGGTTACAAGGAGAACGTCGGCAACCCGAGCCAGGCGAGCGAAGGGAACGTCAACGGACGTCCTGCCGTCGAGGAACGTGAGCCGCAGCAATCCGCCGGACAGTGCGGCATCTGGATGGAGGTCAAACCGTCTTCCCGCGCCCTCGTCCTGGTGACCTCGGGATCGGACACAGCGAACGCCTGCCAGCTCGTCGAGGGCTTCGCCGAGAAGATCGAGCCTTTGCTGCCGAAGAGCAACTGAGACGGAGTCCGGCCATGTCGCACAAGGGGCTGCAGGAGCTTTGATCGCACGAAGCTTCCCCGCCGCGGTCGCCGCCCCGGTTCTGGGGCTCGGCCTCGCTGCCTGCACGAGCGAGGTCGCCGGGCAGGCGAACCCGAGTACACAGGTTTCCGCCACGAACAGCACGACCGCTGATCCAGCCGATCCCTTCGCCGGAATGAGCCCGTGCACGATCCTCGACCAGGCCTTCACCGGGCAGAACCTTCCCCGAGCGGAACCGGCGGTCGCGGACCCGCAACACAGCTGTCGCATCGCCAAGCCCACCTCCGGTGACACTCCCGGGGTGGTGGTCGGGCTGATCCTGCAGGCGGGCTCGGACTACAAGAACAACGTCAACAATCCCGCCAAGGCCAGTGACGGGAACGTGAACGGCCGCCCGGCGATCGAGGAGCAGGAACCACTGCACGCCAAAGGCCAATGTGCCATCCGGTTCAAGGTAGGGAGTTCACGGGCGCTGTTGTCGGTCAGTTTCGGAGGAGACACCACCGGCGCCTGCAAGAAGGTCGAAGAATTCGCCGAGAAGGTCGAACCACTGCTGCCGAAGAACAACTGAGACGGAGTCCAGTCATGAGTCAGCCGCACCGGGCGCAGCATCGCCAGTCCGAGGGTGACTACTACGCGGAAGTCGCTCAGAAGGCCCAGGGCTTGGGGCCCTTGGGCCAGCAGCTGGTCCAGCAAGCGGCGTCGGACTACTCCGTTGCCCAGGGAAAGCAGCTGCAGGAAGGGCAGACCCTGCGGGCCGGTGCTCCCACACCCAACGAGAACTACGCGAACCAGCCGCACGAAGCGCTGTACGACATGGTCCACCAGAATCTCGATCTCGAGGACCTGAACGACCGTAGCCGGGTCGCCAACGTCTACGGGAACTGGCTGGCCGACGCCTCCAACCAGTTCCGCGACGCCGCCACGGCAGCGGGCGGCGCGTGGCAGGGACCGGCCGCCGACCAGGCGAACACCTTCTTCCAGAGCACGGCAGGACACGCCGAGCAAACCGGCAACGCGATGCAGCTGGCGTCGAACCACTACTCCCAGCAGTCCGCGGCCGCGCACTATGCCAAGACCAACATGCCCGAGCCGACCGGGTTCGATCAGCAAGCCGAACTGGACAAGGCTCGGCAGCAGTACGAATCCGGCAACCTCGTCGGCATGGCCGGGACCATGGCCGGCATCCAGGCCAAGCAGCAGCAGGCCGATGCCGCGCACCAGCAGGCCGTCCAGGTACTCCAGAATCTCGACTCCACCTACCACGAAACCGCCAGTACCCAGCCCACCTACTCCCCGCCGCCCCAGCTGGGGTCGGACTCCACCTCCGTCTCCGGATTCCATGGCACAAGCGGCACCGGCGGAACCGGGACCACATACACCGGAACCCCCAACCTCACCGGAGGCACGACCGGCACCTACGTCCCCGGGCAGACGCCACCGGGAGCCGCCCCGCCCGCCACTAGCTACGTTCCGCCCGGTAGCACCAGCGGGGTCGGGAACAACAACTTCGGCGGCAACCCCGGCTTCCGGCCCGCCCCCGCTGCGAGCACCTTCACGCGGTTGACGCCCGATGGCCTTGCCCTGGCCGGGAATCCCGGGACTCCCGGGGGCACCAACTCCGGTGGCGACATCACACGCAGCAAGCCCGGCTCCGGACGGCCCGGGAGCGGGTTCGCCGGCTCGCGGGTTTCCGGCAGCGCCGGTGCTCCCAAAGAGGCGCCGGGAGAAGGCGGCAAGACCGGCAGCCGGACCGGGGAACGGCTCGAACGCGGGGCCACCGCCGCCGCGGCGGCCAAGGGTGGCAAAGGTTCCGCCGGGGCCGCTGGAGCCGCCGGGGCCGGGGCCGGCAAAAAGAAAGAAGACGACAAGGAGCACAAGAACAAGTACGCCGTCGAGGACGATGTCTTCGATCTGCGGCCCGATCGGGGCCCGGACGGCGAGAAGGTTGTGCGGCCCATCATCGGGGAGACGTCCTAGGGGTCATCCCCCAATTCGGATCAGCCGGGCCGCCGCGCGGCTACATTGGGGGCATGCGCTTCTTCATCGTCGACGCCTTCACCGACCGGGCCTTCGCCGGGAACTCCGCCGGGGTCGTCCTGCTGGACGAACCGGCCGACGCCGGGTGGATGCAGGACGTTGCCGCCGAGATGAAGCACGCCGAGACCGCCTTTGTCGTCACCGGCGGCGATGGCCCCAAGTCGTTGCGGTGGTTCACGCCCGAGGTCGAGGTTGCCCTCTGCGGGCACGCCACCCTCGCCACCACCCACGTGCTCGGCGGTGAGCAGGTCTACACCACCCTCAGCGGCGAACTCCGCGCCAGGGCCGCGGACGGCTGGGTCGAGCTGGACTTCCCGTCCGACCCGCCGCAGGACACCGACGACGACCTGGCCGGGATCCTCCCCGGCGTCGAAATCACCTACACCGGGCGCGGCGTCGACAACCTCTTCGCCGTCCTCGCCGACGCCGAAGCCGTCCGGACGCTCGAGCCGGACCTCGCCGCTCTCAAGAAGACCTGGAAGGGCCGCCTGCTGGTCACCGCGCAGGGCGACCGCACCGACTACGTCAGCCGCATGTTCGCTCCGGGCGTCGGCATCGACGAAGACCCCGTCACCGGCTCCGCACACTGCATCCTGTCGCCCTACTGGTCCGAACGGCTCGGCCGGAAGGAACTCGTCGGCGAGCAGGCCTCGCGGCGCGGCGGGATCGTGCGGACCCGCCAGGACGGCGACCGCGTCCACCTCGCCGGCCAGGCCGTCACGGTCCTCAGCGGGGAGCTGCACGTCTGATGCGCGTCCTGCTGAACATCATCTGGCTCCTGCTGTGCGGCTTCTGGATGGCGCTGGGCTACCTGGTCGCCGGCGTGATCTGCTGCATCCTGATCGTCACCATCCCGTTCGGGCTGGCGTCGTTCCGGATCGCCAACTACGCGCTCTGGCCGTTCGGCCGCACGGTCGTCGACCGGCGCGACGCCGGCGCCGCCTCCTGCCTCGGCAACGTCATCTGGTTCGTCTTCGCCGGGCTGTGGCTGGCCATCGGGCACGTCTTCACCGGCATCGCGCTGTGCGTGACGATCGTCGGCATCCCGCTCGGCATCGCGAACTTCAAGATGATCCCCGTGTCGCTGATGCCGCTCGGCAAGGAGATCGTCGAAATCCCCTGACCTACGACTCGGGTTCGTAGGGCAGCTTCACCACCAGGCACGGCCCACCGACGAACAGGCCGCCGTCGACGCCCAGCGCCTTGCCGCCCGCGTACAGGAACGGCCCTTCGATCTGGGTCGGGTGGATGCCCAGCTGGTCGGCGATGACGCTGTGCCCGTGCACGATCCGGGTCCCGCCGAGGACGTCCATCAGCTTCTGCGCGTTCTCCTCGCCGTCCGGGCCGCGGAAGGCGTAACGCGTGGTCATCCGGCGCCAGACGTCCCACCAGGCCTCGATGTCGGAACCCGCGAGGATCTCGCCCGCCGTCTCGTTGATCTCCTCGACCGACGAACCCCAGTCGAGGTACTCGAGCGTGTCCGAGTGCAGCAGCAGGTGGTCGGCGGCGAGCGCGGCCAGCGGACGCGCCGCCAGCCACTCGATGTGCTCGGGGGTCAGCCGGTCCTGGTCGGAGAGCAGGCCGCCGTTGATCTCCCAGCTGCGGGCGAAGCTGCGCGGGCCGAAGTCGGACGGCACCGGCTCGTCGCCGAAGTGGTACATGCCGAGCGCGAGGATCTCGTGGTTGCCCAGCAGGGTCTGGACCTGGCCGCCGTCGACGGCCGCCTGCTCCTCCAGCCGCATGACGAGGTCGATCGCGCCGACGCCGTCCGGGCCGCGGTCGACGAAGTCGCCGAGGAACCACAGCTCGTCCTCGCCGCCGGACCAGTTGTCCCGCTCGTCGAGCAGGCCCTCGGATCTCAGCGCTTCGGCCAGCTCGTCCCGGTGCCCGTGGACGTCGCCGACCACGTACGTCGACTTGCTCATCCGGTGACGATAAGCCCTGCTCCCGGTGCGGCGTAGGTCAGCCTTCGCCGAACGGGTCCAGGGTCCGCCCGATCAGGTCAGCGACCGAGTCGATCACCAGTGTGGGCCGATACGGATAGCGTTCGGCCGACTCCCGGCTGGATATGCCGGTGAGCACCAGAATGGTCTGCAGCCCGGCTTCGATACCCGAGTGCACGTCGGTGTCCATCCGGTCGCCGATCATCAGCGTCGACTCCGAGTGCGCGCCGAGGCGGCGCAGCGCCGAGCGCATCATCAGCGGGTTCGGCTTGCCGACGTAGTACGGCGAACGGCCGGTGGCCCGCTCGATCAGCGCCGCGACGGACCCGGTCGCGGGCATCGAGCCCTCCAGGCTCGGGCCGGTCGCGTCGGGGTTGGTCGCGATGAACTTCGCGCCGCCCTCGATCAGCCGGATCGCGCGGGTGATGGCGCTGAAGCTGTACGTGCGGGTCTCGCCCAGCACGACGTAGTCGGGGTCGCGCTCGGTGAGCACGTAGCCGACCTCGTGCAGCGCCGTGGTGAGGCCCGCCTCGCCGATGACGAACGCCGAGCCGTTCGGCCGCTGCGAGGAGAGGAACTTCGCGGTCGCCAGCGCCGAGGTCCAGATCGACTCCTCGGGGATGTCGAGCCCGGTGCGCTCCAGCCGGGCCCGCAGGTCGCGCGGGGTGTAGATCGAGTTGTTCGTCAGCACCAGGAAGTCGATGCCGTTGGCCTTGAGCTCGGCGAGGAACTCGTCGGCACCCGGGACGAGGTGCTCCTCCTTCACCAGGACGCCGTCCATGTCGGAAAGGTACGTCCACCGGCGTTCGTTCATGGGCGGAACCTATCACGCGCGCGAGGCACCTGCGGTCCGTGCCGAAAAGGGCTACAGTGGAAATTGCCGGTCACGCGAGGGGAGTCGCATCGCCGGTCACCGAGGGGGTTCGGGGGAATACTTTTCGTCGTCGACGGCGCTAGTGCCGTGACGCAATTCGTCCTGCCCCCGTCCGCAAAGGGGGAGAACACATGACGGAAATCATCGAGCGCCCGGCGTCCGCGACCCCGGCCACCGGGCCGAACTGGGGACTCACCAAGTTCCTCGACCCGCTGCCCATTCCGCCGGTGCTGCGGCCCCATTCTTGGTGGGGCCAGGACATGATCACTATTCCGATGATCACCAAACGGCAGAAGCTGCACTCGCAATTGCCCGAAAGTACGTTGTGGACGTACGCGGGACATTTCCCGGGTCCGACGATCGAAGTGCGCAGCGGCAAGCAGCTGCGGATTTCGTGGACGAACGAAATCGACGGCGAGTTCCCGCTCGTGGCCGTTCAGGGCCCGGTCGCGGACGCGCCGACGAGCCGCCCGGGGCGTGAGCTGGACCGGCCGGGCTACCGGATCATCGACGGCGTCTCGGACCTGCCGTCCTGGACGGTGGTGCACCTGCACGGCGCGCGCACCAACGCCGGCAACGACGGGTGGGCGCACAACGCGGGTCTCAAGGGCACGTCCCAGCTGGCGGAGTACCAGAACCGCCAGCCGGCGATGCCGCTGTGGTACCACGACCACGCCATGGCGATCACGCGCTTCAACGTGCACACGGGCCTGGCGGGGATGTACCTGGTCCGCGACGACGAGGAGGACTCGCTCGGCCTGCCGCACGGCGACCGCGAGATCCCGCTGATCATCACCGACCGCAACCTCGACCTCGATCCGGCCACGCAGACCCTCACCGGGCAGCTGCTGTTCAAGGTGCCGGAGGCGCCGGGCGGCGCGCTGATCCCGTTCTCGGGGCCGTTCAACCTGGTCAACGGCGTGATCTGGCCGCATCTGGACGTCGACGCGCGGTGGTACCGCTTCCGGCTGCTCAACGCGGCCAACTCGCGCTTCTACACGCTCAACCTCGTCGACGAGGGCAACGTGGCGCACAACGAGGCCGTCCGCCTGATCGGCACCGACGGCGGCCTGCTGCCCGTGCCCACGGAGCTGCCGAAGGACGGCCTGACCGTCGCGCCTGCCGAGCGGTTCGACATCCTGATCGACTTCAGCCGCTTCAAGGGGCAGAAGGTCAAGCTGCGCAACACCGACCCGCGGCTGGGCTCGGTCGAGCCGGACCTGATGGAGTTCCGGGTGGACGGCCGGGACCGGCACGACCCGTTCCGGCTGCCGGAGCGGATCTCGACGTCGTACGTGCGGGTCCAGCACGGCACGACGCTGCCGGACGACCACCACCACGTCTGGGTCGCGCTGCTGCTCAACGCCGACGGCCACCCGGAGATGTGGGACCTCGAGCAGATCGAGGCCGATCCGGGCGGCGAGGGGATCATCCAGCTCCAGGACCCGAACGGCGGGCTGCGGACGTTCCGCCGGGTCGGACGGCTGTTCGACGACACCACGGGGATCTTCCTCGACCACGACCGGTGGGCGGTGTGGAACCTCGTGCACGTGGCGAACGGCGGTCCGCAGCACCCGATCCACATCCACCTGACAGAGTTCCAGGCGCTGTTCCGCCGCGGCTTCACCACGACGTTCGACCCGCAGGCGGGCCGGACGACGACACCGCTCACGGGCTTCCACGACATCGCGCTGGAGAAGTACGAGGAGGGCTGGAAGGACACGATCATCGTGAAGCCGGGCGAGTGGGTGAGCGTCGCCGGCCAGTTCGGCGGCGGAACCGGCGAGTTCATGTTCCACTGCCACATCCTCGACCACGAGGACGAGGGCATGATGCGGCCGTTCGTGGTGCACCCGCCGGAGGTGGCGAAGTTCCACGTCCACCCGGGCGGCGACCACCACCACTGACGGGACCGGCCCGAACGCCCCAATGTGGCCTTGGGTGCGCTGGTGAACACTGCGGCGCGAAGCGCCTCCGTTGAGGGCGGCGGTGGGGGCATGGGCGGAGCACCAAAGGCCACCTTGGGGTGCTCTGGTCAGGGGGCCGCGGCCGGGTGGATCGCCACGGTCGCGGCCTTCACCGACAGCGTCACCGCCGAGCCCGGTTCCAGGGCCAGCTCGGCCACCGCGGCCGGGGTGAGGTCGGCGGTGAGGCCGCTGGCCCAGCCGTCGCCCTCGGTGCGGACGCGGATCACCGGCCCGTGCGGTTCGAGGGCCGCGACGGTCGCGCCGGCGGTGTTGCGGGGGCTGCCGCGGTGCTCGCCGTCGTGCGGGTAGACCGCGACCGCGTTCGGCGGGAACACCGCCACCGCCGGCTCCTCGGGCACGACGCCCGGCGCCGGGATGCCGCTGACCACCTCGCCGGACGCCGTCCGCAGTCCCTCGGGCACGGCCGTCCCGGCGACCAGGTTGAGCCCGGCGATCCGCGCGGTGAAGGCCGTCCGCGGCGCCGAAAGCACGTCCCGGGTCGGGCCGCGTTCGACGATGCGGCCCTCGTTCAGCACCGCGACGTGGTCGGCGAGCGCGA
The DNA here is from genome assembly GCF_040064235.1 of Amycolatopsis melonis. NCBI lineage: Bacteria > Bacillati > Actinomycetota > Actinomycetes > Pseudonocardiales > Pseudonocardiaceae > Amycolatopsis > Amycolatopsis melonis. The sequence goes on along the minus strand of NZ_JBDZYD010000023.1, from coordinate 56,075 downwards.
GCGCGTCCAGCGGGTCGTGCGTGACCAGCACGGTCGTCGGCCCGGTCTTCAGCACCCGCCGCAGCAGGCCGCGGATGGCCGGTGCCGCGTCGACGTCCAGTGCGGCGAACGGCTCGTCGAGCAGCAGCAGGTCCGGCTCGGCGGCCAGTGCCCTGGCGATCGCGACGCGCTGGGCCTGCCCTCCTGACAGCTGCGACGGCCGCCGGTCGGCCAGCGCCACGGCGTCCACTTCGGCCAGCCAGTAGAACGCCCGCTCCCGCGCGGCGCGGCGCCCCGAGCCGGTCGAGCGCGGCGCGAACGCGACGTTGTCGGCCGCGGACAGGTGCGGGAAGAGCAGCGCGTCCTGGGAAAGCAGCCCGATGCCACGGCGATGCGGCGGCACGCCGTCCAGCGCGCGCCCGGCCACCGTGATCTCCGCCGACGACGGCGTGACGAGCCCGGCGAGACAGCCCAGGACGGTCGACTTGCCGGAGCCGTTCGGGCCGAGCAGCGCCAGCACGCTCCCGGCGGGCACGTCGAGGTCGACGTCCAGGTGGAACGAGCCGCGGACGACGTCGATCCGCGCGGCGAGGCTCACCGGAGGCCGCCTTCCCACGAGCGCGGCCGCGCGAGGGCGATGACGACGATCGCGACGACGATGAGCAGCAGCGCGAGCGCGACCGCGCTGTCGACGTCCACTTCGGCCTGCGTGTAGACCTCCAGCGGCAGCGTGCGCGTGACGTCTTCGAGGCTGCCCGCGAAGGTGATCGTGGCGCCGAACTCGCCGAGCGCGCGGGCGAAGCTGAGGACGACGCCGGAGCCGAGCGCGGGCAGCAGCAGCGGCAGCGTGACCCGGCGGAACACCGTCCACGGGCGCGCGCCGAGCGTCGCGGCGACCTGCTCGTAGCGGTCGCCGGAGCCGCGCAGCGCCCCTTCGAGGCTGATCACCAGGAACGGCATCGCGACGAACGTCTGCGCGATGACCACGGCGGTCGTCGTGAACGGGACGGATTCGCCGGTCAGCGCGGTGATCAGGATGCCGAGGAAACCCTTGCGGCCGAGCAGGTAGAGCAGCGCGAGCCCGCCGACCACCGGCGGCAGCACGAGCGGCAGGAGCACGACCGGCCGCAGCAGCCGGACACCGCGGAAGCGGGCCCGCGCGAGCACCACGGCCAGCGGGACACCAAGCAGCACACAGGCCACTGTGGACAGTGCGGCGGTGACCAGTGACAGGCGCAGGGCGTGCAGCGACGACGGCGTGACGATCAGCGACGGCAGCCGGGTCAGGTCCGTGCGGACGAGCAGGCCGACGACCGGCAGCACGACCAGCGCCAGCGCCAGCGCGGCCGGGACGGCCAGCACCCACGGCACGCGCGAGTGGCCGGCCGGAGACTGCCCCGGCCGGCCGCTCGCGGATCGCCTACTGCGCAGCGCCGAACCCGGCCTTCGTCAGCTCGTTCTTGCCTTCGGTGCCGAGGACGAACTCCTCGAACTGGTGCGCCAGGTCGGCCTGGCCACCCTTCACCACGGCGATCGGGTAGCTGTTGATCGCCTGCCCGGCCTGCGGGAAGTCCACCTTGTCGACCTTGCCCGCGGCGGCGTTGACGTCGGTGACGTAGACCAGGCCCGCGTCGGCGTCGCCGGACTGGACCTTCGCCAGCACCTGCTTGACGTCCTGCTCCTCGCTCTTCGGCTTGAGCGTGACGCCGGCGGCCTGCTCGGCCTTCTGGGCCGCCGCCCCGCACGGCACCTGCGGCGCGCAGGTGATCACGGACACGCCGGTCTTGTTCAGGTCGGCGAGCGACCGGATGCCCTTCGGGTTGCCCGGGGCGACCGCGATGGCCAGCTTGTTCGTGGCGAAGACGGCCGGCTGGCCGTCGATCACCCCGCCCTGCACGGCCTTGTCCATGTTCGCCTGGTCGGCGGCGGCGAAGACGTCGGCCTTCGCGCCGTTGGCCAGCTGCTGCGCCAGGGTGGACGAACCCGCGAAGCTGAACTTCACGGTCACCCCGGAGTGCTGGGCTTCGAACTGCTTGCCGAGCGCGGTGAACGACTCGGTGAGCGACGCGGCGGCGAACACGGTCAGCGTGCCACCGCCGCCGGCGTTGCCGGACCCCTTCGGCGCGGGCGCGGTGACCGACGCGCCGGGCTGCGTGCTGGGCTCGTCCGAGCTGCTGCACGCGCCCGCGAAGAGGGCAACTGCGGCCACGGCGAGAGCGAGCTGTGACAGCCGGGGCTTCGCCCCGGGCCGGGGGCTCCGCCACCCGGACCCCCGAAAAGCAGGCTTCTTCATTTACTTCCTTCCGGTGTTTCCACCACGACAGTGGTCGCTTTGACCACCGCAACCGCGAGCACCCCAGGGCGCAGGCCCAGCTCGCGGACGGCTTCCGTACTCATCAGGGACACCACCCGGTGTGCCCCGCACTGCAGTTCCACCTGCGCCATCACCTTGTCGGCGATGACCTCGGTGACCAGCCCGACGAACCGGTTGCGGGCCGAGCGGCCGACCGCGGTGGGGTCGTCGGGGCCGGCGGCCTGCGCCCGGGCGAACCCGGCCAGCTGGGCGCCGTCGACGACCTTGCGGCCGGCGGCGTCGTCGGTGGCGGTCAGCTGCCCCGCGCGCACCCACCTCCGGACGGTGTCGTCGCTGACCCCGAGCAGGCGCGCGGCCTCGGACAACCGAAATTGCGGCATGCCCGAGACATTATCTCCGCAGTTGAGGAAAGGCTATGCGGGGCGCCCGCGCTCCTCCAGTTCCGCGCGCAGGTGTTCGTTCATGACGGTCTGATAACGCTCGATGGCTTTTCGCTCGGCCGGGGAAAACCGCGCGAGCAGCTCACGCAGCGGCTCCATGATCGACTCGAAGAGCGGCGCGTAGCGGTCGGCGGCCCCGGGCACGACCTCGACGAGGACCTTGCGCCGGTCCTCCGGATCGCGGACCCGGCGGACCAGCCCGATCTTCTCCAGCCGGTCGATGACGCCGGTGACCGCGCCGGTGGACAGGCCGGTGAGCTCGGCGATCCGGCCGGCGGTGAGCGGGCCCTCGGCGTGGCCGACGAGGTCGAACGTCTTGTGGTCGGTGCCGGACAGGCCCATCCGCTCGGCGATCCTGGTGTGCCGGAGAACGGTGAGCGTGCTGCCTTCGCGGCCCAATTCCGCGAAACGGAAGAGTTCCTCGTCGGTGACCGGGTAAGTCTTTTCCGTCACAGTCTCCACTTTCGAGGTAGTTCGGCAACTGAACCACTTACTGCGCAAAGTATCCTAGCGGGCCGTTCCGGAGCTACCCTGTGCGTAATGACAGCAGTGGATCTCGGGTTTCCTCGCGTCCCCGGTACACGAGGATCGTCTCGCGTGCCCCGGCCCGAGAACCCCCGCCTCATCGACACCTTCGGCCGGGTGGCCACCGATCTGCGGGTTTCCCTGACGGATCGGTGCAACCTGCGCTGCACCTACTGCATGCCCGCGGAAGGCCTCGACTGGATGCCGGGCGAGCAGGTGCTGACCGACGACGAGCTGGTACGGCTGATGCGCATCGCCGTCGAACTGCTCGGCGTCACCGACATCCGGCTCACCGGCGGCGAGCCGCTGCTGCGGCCGGGCCTGGAGGACCTCGTCGCGCGGATCACGGCGTTGTCGCCGCGGCCCCGGCTGTCCATGACCACCAACGGGATCGGCCTCGCCAAGCGCGCGGCCGGGCTCGCCGCGGCGGGCCTGGACCGGATCAACGTCTCGCTCGACACGGTCGACCCGGAGATGTTCGTCAAGATCACCCGGCGCGACCGGCTCTCGCACGTCCTGGCCGGGCTGGCCGCGGCCCGCGACGCCGGGATGTCGCCGGTGAAGGTCAACGCCGTGCTGATCCGCGGGCTCAACGAGACCGAAGCCGTGCCGCTGCTGAAGTTCTGCCTCGCCGAGGGCTACCACCTGCGGTTCATCGAGCAGATGCCGCTGGACGCCCAGCACGGCTGGAACCGCGGCGAGATGATCACCGCGGCCGAGATCCTTTCGATGCTGGAGACGTCGTTCAAGCTGACCCCGGCCTCGGAGGCCCGCGGCGGGGCGCCGGCGGAGCGCTGGCTGGTCGACGGCGGCCCCGGCGACGTCGGCGTGATCGCGTCGGTGACCAGGCCGTTCTGCGCGGCGTGCGAGCGGACCCGGCTGACCGCGGACGGCGCGGTCCGGTCGTGCCTGTTCAGCAACGACGAGACGGACCTGCGCTCCCTCGCGCGCGCGGGCGCGCGCGATGAAGAGATTGCGGACGCCTGGCGGGCGACGATGTGGGGCAAGCTCGCCGGCCACGAGATCAACGACGCCGGATTCGCCCAGCCGATCCGGCCGATGAGCGCGATCGGCGGTTGAGATGGAGACCCTGACCATCGTGGTGCGCTACTTCGCCTCGGCCCGCGCCGCGGCGGGCGTGGAGGAGGAGAAGCTGCGGCTGTCCTCGGACGCGTCGGTCGCGGAGGCGATCGCCGAGCTGCGCCGCCGCCACCCGGAGGGCCTGCCACGCGTCCTGGACGCGGCCAGCTACCTGCTGGACGGCATCGCGGTCCGCGACCTGAACCGCCCCCTGACAGACGGCGCGGAGCTGGACGTCCTCCCACCCTTCGCCGGCGGCTGACGCCCCCGGCCCACATGCCACAAGAGCCGACACGCGTGATCGAGCAGCCGACACGCGTGATCGAGCAGCCGACACGCGTGATTGGGCAGCCGACACGCCGAGGCGTGGCCGGCACCACCGTGTCGACCCTCCCGTTACGCGTGTCGACCTCCTGATCACGCGTGTCGACCTCCTGATCACGCGAGTCGACCCTCCAGACACGCGACCCGACCCTCCAGGTACGCGAGCCGACTCTCCGGGTACGCGGGCCGACCGTTCGAGGACGGGACCGACCGCTCGGCGACGCCCTTCCCGCGCCTCGGCGTGGCACCTACGCGCTCCCGGCCGTTCGCGGCAGGCTGAACGCCGTCGATCGTGACGCCATCCGGTGACGCATTTCGCCTGGTCGACTGCGTTGCGTTGCACCCGGTCGCCGCGTCCGCCCGCCGGAACGCCTCCGGCCGGGGCGGTAAACCCCACTAACAGGTGGGACAGTTGTGACTCATGGGGCACGAGTGACGCGATTGTCAAGTCTGGCGCCGCACCGCCGGGGGTCATAAGATGCGCGCTCCAATGCGTGACCGGGTGCCGCGAATGGTCCATTCGCTGCGCAAAACACGTGATGCAAGCCTCACGATCCGTGTTTTATCTCGGCAAGGAAACGGGCAGATAACGGCCCTCTGACCTGCGAAAACAGGCTCATCGACCGGGGTTGCGTGTCGTTACTGTGACGTAGGTCACGCCCCGAATAATTTCCGATCACGGCTCTCGTTACGTACCGTCGCTTTTCGGTTGGCCCCGACCGACCGACGCAAGACCGGGAATCCGTAGCGCCTAGCCCTGTCCAACGGATCCCCGGACCCATACCCCGAGCGAAAGCATTTCCGGACAGGGACGAGGGGACGACGAAGACGCGCCGTGCGTCGGACTCGTCTGCCGGTCTGAGATGGCCGGCGCCAGGACCCCGATCCTGACCCTCACCACAGGTTCGTAGGCGCTGGGAAACCGAGAAGCATCCAAATGTCTTACCGTGGCAAGCACCGCAAGATGTCCGCTGCTACCCGCACCGTTGCTCGCGTCGCCATCGCGGGCATCGCGGTCGGCGCTCCCCTCGCGATCGCCGCGACCCCCGCGTCGGCGACCAACTGGGACGCCATCGCGCAGTGCGAAAGCAGCGGCAACTGGAGCACCAACACCGGCAACGGCTACTACGGCGGCCTGCAGTTCTCGCAGAGCACGTGGAAGGCCTACGGCGGCACCGGCAGCGCGGCGAACGCTTCCCGCGAGGAGCAGATCGCCGTGGCCGAGCGCGTCCTGCAGGGCCAGGGCCTCGGTGCGTGGCCGGTCTGTGGCAAGAAGGGCGGCGGCTCGTCGGCCCCGAAGGCCACCCACAAGACCACGACCAAGAAGTCGACCGCGCCGAAGAAGACCGTTGCCCCGAAGCCGGCGGCGGCCCCGGCGGTGACCGGTGTGAGCAGCTCGAACCCGGCCGGTGACTACACCGTCGTGGCGGGCGACACGCTGTCCAAGATCGCCAAGCAGTTCAACGTCCAGGGCGGCTACAAGAAGCTGCAGGAGCTGAACGCGAAGTACATCCCGAACGCGGACCTGATCCTCGTCGGCCAGAAGATCGCCACCAAGTGACGATCGCGCACTGATGCGCAAGTCCGGCCTCGAGCCGTGACGTCACGAACCCTCCACCGCCGATCCCCCGGGCGGTGGAGGGTTCGTGCTTTGCGCCGTCGTCGAACGCCGCGCGCTCAGCTTTCGCGGATGCGCTCCGCCTCCGCCAGCTGCATCCGCTCCCCCCTCCGCAGCACCTCGATCACGAGCTTCAGCTGCTCCTCGGCGTAGTCCTCCAGCAGCTCGCGGCCCGCGCGCTCGATCGGCCCGTACAGCTCCGCCAGCAGCTGCGCCGCCTTCGGGGTCAGCTCGACCACCGCCCGGCGGCGGTCCTCCGCGTCCGTGCGGCGAGTCAGGTGCCCCGCCCTGGTCAGGCGCTGGATTGCCGTCGTCGTGGCCGCCGGGCTCAGGCCCGCCTTGACCGCCAGCGCCCCCGCCGTCAGCGCTCCCTCCGCCGACACCAGGCCGAGAATGCGCAGGTCCGTGCGGTTCACCTCCAGCTTGGCCGCCGCCGCCTCGTCCACGGCGTCGTTCGCCGCACCGAAGGCCGATGCCGCGTGGGTTGCCTCTGTGACCAGTGATTGCTTCGACACTCGAAAGAGTATACCTTGGCCGGTAAGTATTTCGATCGTCGAAAGGTTTTGGTCATGACCACCACCCGCGCCGCCCTGCCCCGCTGGCTCCGGCCCGCCAACCGCCTCATCCGCCTCCTGACGCGCCTGGGCCTCCCGCTGGGCACAATCCACGTCCTGACCGTCCCCGGCCGTCTCTCGGGCGTTCCGCGGCCCACTCCGGTCTCGCCGCTGACCGTCGACGGCCGGCGCTACGTCATCGCCGGCGTTCCCGAGGGCGACTGGGCGCGCAACGTCCGCGCCGCCGGCCGGGGCGAGCTGGCCTGCGGGCGCCGGAAGGAGGCCGTCACGCTGGAAGAAGTCACCGATCCCGGGGTCCGCACGGACGTCATGCGGGCCTTCCCGCGCGAGGTGCCGCACGGCGTGCCGATGTTCGTCCGGCTCGGTCTCGTCTCCGGCCCGGACCCCGACGAGTTCGCCGCGGCCGCCGGCCGGGTCGCGGTGTTCCGGCTCAGGGCGAGTTGACCCACTCGTCCGTGCCGTCGGTGAAGTGCTGGTGCTTCCACACCGGCAGGCGCGCCTTCACCTCGTCCACGAGGTCCGAGCAGGCCGAGAACGCCTGGCCGCGGTGCTCGGCCGCGACGGCGCAGGCCAGCGCCACGTCGCCGATCGCCAGGTGCCCGACGCGGTGGCTCACCGCCACCGCCCGGACGCCGGTCCAGCGGGCCGCCAGGTCGGCCACCACCTCGGCGATCACCTCGCCCGCGCTCGGGTGGCCCTCGTAGGTCAGGTCGCGGACGCCCTTGCCGCCGTCGTGGTCGCGGACCACCCCCGCGAACGTCACCACCGCGCCCGCCGCGTCGTCCTCGACCAGCCGGGCGTGCTCCTCGACCGACAGGACGTCCTCGGTCACCAGCGCCCGCGCCACGCGCACGGAAGGCCCGGCGGCGGCCGGACGCGGGTGGTCGCCGCCCGCCAGCTGGTCGACGGCGTGGTCGAGGATGCCGTCGAGGACGCCGAGGCCGTCCTTCACGCCGCCGGCGGAGCCCGGCAGGTTCACGACCAGGGTGCGCCCCGCCACGCCCGCGACCCCGCGCGACAGCACGGCGGTCGGGACCTTCGGCAGCCCGGCGGCGCGGATCGCGTCGGCGACGCCCGGCAGCTCGTGGTCCAGCAGCGCGCGGGTGACGTCCGGCGTCCGGTCGGTCGGCGAGATGCCGGTGCCGCCCGTGGTGAGCACCACGGCGACGCCGTCGGCCAGCGCGGCCCGCAGCGCGACGCCGACCGGATCGCCGTCCTCGACGACCACCGGCGCCGGAACGTCGTAGCCGCGGTCGGCCAGCCAGGCGGCGATCACCGGGCCGGTCTTGTCCTCGTAGACGCCCTTCGCGGCGCGGTTGGACGCCACGATCACGCGCGCGCTGCGCTTCACGGCCGCTCCCAGGTTCCGGTCTTGCCGCCGTCCTTGCGGAGCAGGCGGACCTCGTCCAGTGTCGCCGCCGGATCGACGGCCTTGATCATGTCGTGCAACGTCAGCCCGGCGACCGCCACGGCGGTCAGCGCCTCCATCTCGACGCCGGTGACGTCGGTGGTCTTCGCCGTCGCGCGGATGCGGACCTCGGCGTCGCCCAGCTCGAACTCCACCTTGACGCCGGACAGCGCGATCTGGTGGCAGAGCGGGATCAGCTCGGGCACCCGCTTGGCGCCCATGATCCCGGCGATGCGCGCGGTCGCCAGCGCGTCACCCTTGGGCAGGCCATCGGTGGCCAGCAGCCGGAGCACCTCGGCGGTCGTGCGCACGGTGCCCGCGGCAAGCGCGGTGCGCGCGGTGGCGGTCTTGCCGGAGACGTCGACCATCCGGGCGGCGCCGGTCTCGTCGACGTGGCTGAGTTCACTCACACGGCGAGGCTACTTCCGTGCGGAGCGGACCGGCCCGCGGGATTCTCTTGTGGTGACCCCGGCAGACGAGCGGCAGTCCGGCCCGCGGCCGCTGGTCCTGGCGGCGGGAATCGTCGCGATCGAGTTCGCGGCGGCTGTCACCGGCTTCGTGGCTTCCACCCTGCTGCCGGTCGTCACCGGCGAGCTGGCGGCGCAGAACGCCCTCGCTCTCCTGATCGCGGGTTCGACGCTGGGGCTGTTCGTCGCGCTTCCGCTGGCGAGCCGGGTGCTGCACCGGCTGGGCGCGCACGGCACTCTCACCCTCGGGATGTGCGCCTACCTCGGCGGGCTCGCCCTCGCCGCCACCGCCCGGACGGCGTGGATGTTCGCCGTGGGGCAGTTTTCCACCGGGCTCGCCAGTGGCCTGCTGGCGGTGTTCGGAGTCGGTTCGGCGATCCGGCACCTCGACGAGCGGCTGCGCCTGCGGGTCGTCGCGGCGTCGTCGGCGATGTGGATCCTGCCCGCGCTGGCCGGCCCCGCCGCGACACTGGGCCTGGAGCGGCTCGTGGGGTGGCGCTGGACATTGCTGGTACCCGTGCCGTTCGTCCTTTTCGGACGGTTGCTGGTCGTACGCGCCGTCCGGGCCGAGCCGCCCGCGCCGGCGGCGCACCGCCCGCTGGGCCGGACGTTGCTGATCCCGCTCGGCGCGGCCGGTGTCGTGCTGAGCTCGGGCTGGTGGCCACTCGTGATCGTCGGGGCCGGGACCGCGCTGGTGGGAATGGTGGCGGTTCTGCCCGCGGGCACCGCGCGGTTGCAGCGTGGGACACCAGCCGCGCTCGGGGCGATGACGCTGTTCGCGGTCGGGTATTTCGGGGCGGACAGCCTGATCACGGTGCTCTTGACGGCCGGCTACCGGGTGAGCCTCGGCGAAGCGGCGATCATCCTGAGCGCCGCCCCGCTCGGCTGGGCGGTGACGAGCCTGCTGCTCACCCGGTTCACCGGCACGCACTTTCCCGCGACCGGGCTGAGCATGACGGCGCTCGGCACCACCGTGCTGGCGGCCGACCTCGCCGCAGGCCGCTCGTTCGTCGTGGCCCTTGTCGCGTGGACGGTGGCCGGGATCGGTGTGGGGTTCGCCTATCCCGGGTTGTACGTCCGGGCGACCACTGCGGGCACGAGCGGCTTCACCGCCACGGAGCTGGCCACTGCCGTCATCACCGCCGAGTGCACCGGACAGCTCCTGGGCCGCGCCGTCGGCGGCGCGCTGAGTTCGGCCGGTGACGACGGCGGCTTGTTCGCCTCCTACCTGGTGTTCGGGGCTGTCCTGGTGGCCTCGGTGATCGCGGCCGGACGGACGTCGGCCGACGAGCAGGGTCAGCCGCCACCCCTGCCGGCGCCGGGCTGATGTCCGGAACACCTCGATGATCACGACCGAACAGATGTCAACCCGCCGAACAGGCCGAACCCTCCTGCCACCCGGGCCGTGGCCGCCGCCTCCGCCGGGACCGGACGGGCCGGCTCTGCCGCGCATGCCGTGTCCTGTGCCGGGCGGGCTCCCGATGCCAGGAACGACGACACAGCGTTGTTCAAGCAACTGTTCGTGCCGAACAAATACGCCCCATGGCCACCCTGGTCGGCCGTGACCAGGCGGGCCCGGGTGCCCAGCGCCTGGCGTAGCCGGAGGGCTCCCGCCAGTGGTGTTGCCGGGTCGCGGAGGTTCTGGGTCATCAGCACGTTCGCCGGGCCGTGGTCGCCGATGCGGACCGGGGGCTCGACCGGATCCGACGGCCAGAACGCGCACGGCCAGACGTTGGCCGCCGCCGCGCCGAACATCGGGTGGCGGAAGCGGTCGATGGCCACGTTCTTCTGGTACGTCCACAGCGATTCCGGCCAGTCCGAGTCGCCGCACACCACGTACAGCTGGCTCGACAGGAGGTTGTCCGGGTCCGGGACGCCGCTGCCCGGTGGTGGCGGGACCGGGGTGCCGCGGTCCAGCGCCTGCCACACCGAAGCCAGGTACGGCAGCGTCGCGTCGCTGTACATCATCCCCAGCGTGAACTGGCGGAACAGCGGCCCGGTGATGCCCTGCGGGCTCGGCTGCGCGTCCAGCCGCCTGGCCAGGTCGAAGTACTTCGCCGTCACCTGGGCCTGGTTCGCGCCCAGGCCGTACTCCGGATGGGCCACCGCGAACGCCGCGAAGTCCGGGAAGCGGTCCTCGAAACCCTGGCCGAACAACCGCGAACCCGTGACGTCCAGGCCACCCGGGCTCGTGTTGCTGTCGAGCACGATCCGGTCGCTGCGCTGCGGAAACAGCGTCGTGTACACCGCGCCGAGGTACGAACCGTACGAGACGCCGTAGTACGACACCCTCGGCTCGCCCAGTGCCGCCCGGATCCGGTCCATGTCGCGGGCCGTGTTCGCCGTCGTGACGTACGGCAGCATCCACGCCGTCCGCGAAGCGCCGCACTGGCGCGCGATCCCCTTCACGTACTCCGCGCGCGCGGCGACGTCGGCCGCGTTGCGTGCGTACGGCGGGACGTTGCTCATCTGCTGCTCGGGCGCCAGGTCGCACGTCACCGGCGTGCTGTGCCCGACGCCGCGTGGGTCGAAGCCGATGAGGTCGTACGTGTCGAGCACGCTCTTCGGCAGGCCGATCGCCGCCAGCACCGCCGGGAGCGTCAGGCCAGGGCCACCCGGGCCGCCGGGGTTGGTCAGCAGCACACCCCGGCGCTTCGCCGGGTCGGGCGCCTTGAGCCGCGAGATCGCCACCTGGATCGCCGGCCCGTCGGGCCGCCGGTAGTCCAGCGGGACGTCGAGTGTCGCGCACTCCAGCCCCGGCGCGGCCGCGTCCGCCGGGCACGCACCCCACCGGATCGGGCCCGGCGCCGCGGACGCGACGCCGGGCACCACAGTCATCGTCACGACCGCCACCATGGCGGCCAGCCGGCTCTTCCCCATCCCGCGCACCCCCTGCGAGTCGGCCTTCAGCCTAGGACGGCAGGGGGCGCCGGGTCGTCCGTCGTGAGGAGGATCGGGGGTCCTACGAAGTGAGGATTCAGCCCTGCTCCGCCCGGACCGCCTTGCGGACCGCCTCGGCGACCGCGGGGGCCACCGCGCTGTCGAACACGCTCGGGACGATGAACGACGCGTTGAGCTTGCCGTTGTCGACGACGTCGGCGATCGCGTCGGCCGCGGCCAGCAGCATCGTGTCGTCGATGTTGTGCGCGTGCGCGTCCAGCAGGCCGCGGAAGACGCCGGGGAAGGCCAGGACGTTGTTGATCTGGTTCGGGAAGTCGCTGCGGCCGGTCGCGACGACGGCGGCGTGCTTCTGCGCCTCCAGCGGGTCGATCTCCGGGTCCGGGTTCGCCAGCGCGAAGACCACCGCGTCCTTGTTCATCGTGGCGACCTGCTCGGCGCCGAACAGGTTCGGCGCGGAGACGCCGATGAAGACGTCGGCCCCTTGCAGCGCCTCGTGCAGGGTGCCGCTGACCTGCTGCTTGTTGGTGTGCGCGGCGATCCAGGCCAGGTTGTCGTCGAGGTTGCCGCGCGCGGAGTGGACGATGCCGTCGATGTCCGCGGCGACGATGTCGGCCGGGTTCTTGCGCAGCAGCAGCCGGATGATCGCCGAGCCCGCCGCGCCGACGCCGCTGACCACGATCTTGCAGTCCTCGATGTTCTTCCCGACCACGCGCAGGGCGTTGCGCAGCGCGGCCACGACCACGATCGCGGTGCCGTGCTGGTCGTCGTGGAACACCGGGATGTCCAGCTGCTCGCGCAGCCGCTTCTCGATCTCGAAGCAGCGCGGCGCCGCGATGTCCTCGAGGTTGATCCCGGCGTACACCGGCGCGATCGCCTTCGCGATCTTGATGATCTCCTCGGTGTCCTGGGTGTCCAGGCACACCGGCCACGCGTCGACGTCGGCGAACTTCTTGAACAGCGCCGCCTTGCCCTCCATCACCGGCAGCGCGGCGGCCGGCCCGATGTTGCCGAGGCCGAGCACGGCGGAGCCGTCGGTGAGCACGGCGACGGTGTTGCGCTTGATGGTCAGCCGTCGCGCGTCCTCGGGGTTCGCGGCGATCGCCTGGCAGACACGCGCGACGCCCGGGGTGTAGGCGCGGGAGAGGTCGTCACGGTTGCGGAGCGCGACCTTCGGCGTGACCTCGATCTTGCCGCCGAGGTGGATCAGGAACGTCCGGTCGGAGACCTTGCGGACCTTGACGCCGGGCAGCGAGTCCAGCGTCTGGGTGATGTCGTTCGCGTGGTTCTCCGACAGCGCGTTGGCGCTGATGTCGACCACGATCGAGTCGGTGTGGGACTCGACGACGTCGAACGCGGTCAGCACGCCGCCGACCCGCCCGACGGCGGTGGTCAGGTCACCGGCCGCGGTGGACGAGGCCGGGGCCTCGACCCGGACGGTGATCGAATATCCGGGACCGGGAACCGGCATGGCACTTACCCCCGCATGGGAAAGGTGGGCTGGGACGGGAGCGAACCTACTCCCGTGACCGCCCTCACGAGGGGCCGATACCGGTACTGACCAGTAACTATGGGGTCAGCGGTTGATCTCGGTCTCCGGGTGCACGTAGGGCACCGTCTCGAGCGGGAACGTGACGTCGCCGAACGGCGACAGCGCGCCCTGACGGTCGGACGCGAGCTCGGTCACGGGGTGCTCGCCGTCCTCGCCCGGCCAGGTCGGGTCGATGCCCTTGTGCTTCTTCTCACCCTTGGCCACAACGTCCTCCACAGCACGTGCTCGACACTTCGGGAGACAGTCTGCCTCAGCCCGGGCGGACCAGCGCAACCGCCCGGTACCCTGGTCTTCTATGCCCGCGACCTCTTTGGCGGACTGGCTGCGCGCGGAGTCCGACGCCGCACTCACCGAGCTGCTCCGCACGCGGCGCGACCTGTCCACGCCCCCGCCGTCCGACAGCACGGTGCTGGCCACCCGGGCCGGCACGCCGGGCTCGGTCGCGCGCGCCTGCGAGGACCTCGACAGCTTCACCCTCGCCGTGCTCGAAGCGTGCCTGCTGGCCGGCGCGGACCGCGATCCGGTGCCGGTGTCCGCGGTCGCCGAGCTGGTCGAGGCCGACGTCGCCGAGCCGCTGGCCCGGCTGCGCGCACGGGCGCTGGCCTGGGGCCCGGACGACGCCCTGCGCGTGCCGCCCGCGGCCCGGGAGGCGCTCGGGCCGTTCCCGGCCGGGCTCGGCGCGTCGCTGCCGTCGCTGGCAGGCGAGGACCTCGGCGCGCGGCTCGCGGAGCTGTCCGACGACGAACGCGCGGTGCTGACCGCCCTCGCCGCGGGCCCGCCCATCGGCCGCACCCGCGACGCCGGGCTCGACGTGTCGCTGGAGAAGGCCGAGACGCCGGTGCAGAAGCTGCTCGCCAGGGGCCTGCTGCTGCGGCGCGACGACCAGACCGTCGAGCTGCCGCGCGAACTCGGCGTCGCCGTCCGCGGCGGGGTCTTCCCGCCGGGGACCCTGACCGAGCCGGAGCTGCCGGTCCAGCCGCACGAGCCGTCCACTGTGGACAAGGCGGCGGCCGGTGAGGCCATGGAGTTCCTGCGGCACACCGAATCCCTGCTGCGGTCGTGGTCGGCCACGCCACCGCCGGTGCTCAAGTCGGGCGGGCTCGGCGTGCGCGAGCTGAAGAAGCTCGCCAAGGACCTGGAAGTCGACGAGACGCAGGCGACCCTGCTCGCCGAGCTGGTCGTCGGCGCCGGGCTCGTCGCGGACAGCGAGACGACCGTGCCCGAGTGGGTGCCGACGACGCTGACCGACTCGTGGCTCGCGTCGCCGGCCGCGCAGCGGTGGATGACGCTCGCCCAGGCGTGGCTGGAGCTGCCGCGGCTGCCCGGGCTGGCCGGCGGCCGGGACGCCAAGGACAAGCCGATCGCGCCGCTGTCGGAGGACCTGCGCCGTCCGCTGGCCCCGGTCGCCCGGCGCCGGGTGCTTTCCGCGCTGGCCGACCTGCCCGAGGGCGACGGCGTGAAGAGCGTCGACGACCTCGTCGCGGTGCTGGCCTGGCGTGCCCCGCGGCGCGGCGGGCGGCTGCGGGACGAGACCGTCCGCTGGACGATGGCCGAGGCGTCGGCGCTGGGCCTCGTCGGGCTCGGCGGGCTCACCACGGCGGCGCGGGCCCTGCTCGCCGACGACCGGCCGGGCGCGGTGGAGGCGATCCTGGACGCGCTGCCCGCGCCGGTGGACCACGTGCTGCTGCAGGCCGACCTGACGGTCGTCGCGCCCGGCCCGCTGGAGCCGGAGCTGGCCGCGGAGATGGACGCGGTCGCCGACGTCGAGTCGGCCGGGCACGCGACGGTCTACCGGATCACCGAGGCGTCGGTGCGGCGCGCGCTCGACACCGGCCGCACCGCCGGGGAGCTGCACGCGCTGTTCAAGGCGAAGTCGGCGACCCCGGTCCCGCAGGGACTGAGCTACCTGATCGACGACGTCGCCCGGCGCCACGGACGGCTGCGCGGCGGCGTCGCGGCGTCCTTCCTGCGCTGCGACGACGAGGCGTTGCTGGCCGAGGTGCTGGCCAACCCGGTCGCGGCCGAGCACGACCTGCGCCAGATCGCACCGACGGTCGTGATCAGCCCCGACCCCCTCCACGAGGTGCTGGCCGGGCTGCGCGCGGCCGGCTTCGCCCCGGCGGCGGAGGGCCCGGACGGCCGGGTGGTCGACATCCGCCCAGGCGGACGCCGGCTGCCGGCGAAGGCACGGGCGGCCCGGCGCAGCCCGGGCGAGCAGGCGGTGCTGACCGAGGACCAGGCCGCGCGGATCGTGTCGAACCTGCGCGCAGGCGACGCGGCATCGGCCCGCCGCCGCGGTTCGGCGGTCCGGGCACCGGTCGGCGGCGGCGCGGACACGTCGGCAACGCTGGAACTGCTGTCCCGGGCGACCCTGGAGCGGCGCGAGGTGTGGATCGGATTCGTCGACTCACGCGGGACGGCGACCCAGCGCGTGGTCCGGCCGGTGCGGGTCGGGGGCGGGATTCTCGAAGGCGAGAACAACGAGCGGTACTCCCTGCACCGCATCACCTCCGCGGCCCTCGTGGAGGACTGACCCGGGCGCGCGCCCAATGTGGCCTTGGGTGCGCTTGTGAACACAGCCTCCGTTGAGGGTGGCGGTGGGGGCATGGGAGGAGCACCGAAGGCCACATTGGGACGCTTGGGCGAAGCGGACCGTCAGAGGGCGCGCAGGCCGGCCAGGACGCGTTCCATGAACTCCCGGGACGAACGGTCGCCGAGGATCAGTTCCGTCTGGTGGATCAGGACCAGGCCGATGTCCGCCATGTCGCCGACCAGGACCTTCACCACCCCCAGCGGGAGGCGCAGGTGGGCCGCGATCTCCGCCACCGAGCGGGTGTCGAGGCACAGGTCGCAGATGCGGCGGTGCTCCACCGACCGGACACCGCGGTAGCGGCGGCCGTCGTCGGACGTCGAGACCAGGGCCTCCAGGGCCAGGTTGTGGTCGGACCGCGTGCGGCCGCCCGTGCGCGTGTACGGGCGGACGCGGGAGTTCGCCGAGGCCACGCGGGCAGGCTCGTTCCAGGACGGCTCCTGCCACGGCTCCGGCTGGGGGATCCAGCGGGTCTCCGGGTCCGGTGGCGGCGTCCAGTCCGACGGCGGGGCCCACGCCGGCGCCTGTGCCCGGGAGGGCGGTGCGGGCGGGCGGGTCACCGGGGGCCGGGGTGCCGGGGGGCGGGGCGGGGCCGGCGGGCGGGCCGCGCCGCGGGGTGGGGTCCAGGCCGGTTCCAGGGGCGGGGGCTCGTAGCGCTCGCCGTCCTGCCACTCCGGCTCGGCCGGGTCGTAGCCGTCGTCCTCCGGCACCGGCGACGAACCCCACTCGCGGGTGTCCTCGTCGGTGTAGCCCTGCGCGTCCGGCTTGGGCCGGGACGGCTTGCGCTTGGGCATGATCATCGACAGCGTCGACATGTCGAACTTGCTCGGCGAGTCGAAGCTCTCGCGCTCGGTGCCGCGGTGCAGGGCGTCCCAGGCGCTGGAGTCCGGATCGTCGAATCCCGAAATCCTCATCTCGCCCTACCCACGAACGCCGCCCTGGAGCTGCGCGCGCAGCTCGGGGGTGATCTGCTGGCCGACACGCTCGACGAGCAGGGTCATCTCGTAGGCGACCGTGCCGATGTCGCACGTCGGCGCGGCGAGGACCGCCAGTGACGAACCGTCCGAAACGGACATCAGGAACAAGTAGCCGCGCTCCATCTCCACCACGGTCTGGTTGACGCCGCCCGCTTCGAAGCAGCGGGCGGCGCCCTGGGTCAGGCTGATCAACCCGGACGCCACCGCGGACAGCTGTTCGGCACGCTCCTGCGGCAGCCCCTCCGAGGGCGCGAGGAGCAGCCCGTCCGCGGACACCAGAACGGCGTGCGCGGCGCCGGGTACCCGGCGCACGAAGTCCGTGATGAGCCAGCCGAACGTGCCCTGTCCGGAAGCCGTCACTCCTGCTCCTCCTTGCTCGTGCGGCGCCGCGCGCCGCACCCCGGAGCGTCCGGCACGGCCGGTCGGCGACGCCTCGGTAAAGCGTATTCGCCCCGCCGGTGGTGTCGAGCCCGCCACCGGACGGCCGCTGCGCACCCTACGTGCGCGAGCGGGTGCACTCCGCGCCGGCCTGTGCCACGCCACCCGTCCGGGGGTCACTCCGCCCCGCCGGTCTCCCGCCACCGCCGTCCGGCGTCCGCGCAGGTCAGCCACCGTGCCGGCGACCGGGCTCCGCCACCCCGCCCCCGACGCTACCGAAGGGGCCGGGCGGGTGACTGGTCCGGACGGCCGCACCACTCCCCGAAGTGGGTGAAGCACGCGGAGTTCACTCCAACGGCCGCATCCGGTCCGGGGCGTCATCGGCTATCCCGCGCGCAACGCCGTATCGTGCGCGATCGCGTGCTGGACGACCGAGATCAGCACCTGCTTGGCGGACTCCCGCTCCCGCGCGTCGCACGCCATGATCGGCACCGACGGCGCGATGGTGAGCGCGTGCCGGACGTCCTCGATCTGGTGGTGCAGCAGCCGGTCGAAGCAGTTGATGGCCACGACGTAGGGCAGCTTCCGGTTCTCGAAGAAGTCGATCGACGGGAACGCGTCGGCCAGCCGCCGCGTGTCCACCAGCACGACCGCGCCGATGGCGCCGACCGCCAGGTCGTCCCACATGAACCAGAACCGGTGCTGACCCGGGGTGCCGAAGACGTACAGCACCAGGTCCGAGTCCAGCGAGATGCGCCCGAAGTCCATCGCCACGGTGGTGGTGGTCTTGTTGGGCGTTGCCGAGGTGTCGTCGTGCCCGACGCTCGCCTCGGTCATCATGGCCTCGGTGGTCAGCGGGTCGATCTCGGAAATCGCCCCGACCAAAGTCGTCTTCCCCGAACCGAACCCGCCGGCGACCACGATCTTGGCCGACGAGGTCGGACCCGTCACCTGCGGCGCGTTCGCGTCGGAGTCAAATTCTCCGAAGCCCACTGAGCACCCTTTCCATGAACTCGATACTCGGGCGGTCGCCCACGGTCGGGCTGCTGGAGTGCACCAGCACCAGCCCGAGGCCCGCCACGTCACCAATCAACACGCGCACCACGCCGAGCGGCAGGCGCAGCAGCGCCGCCACCTCGGCCACCGACCGGGTGTCGAGGCACAGGTCGCAGATCGACCGGTGCTCGGGCACCCGGACCCGGTCGAGCATCCGGCCCTGCTCGCTGGTCGACACCAGCGCCTCGATGGCCAGGTCGAGCGTCGCCTTCGTCCGGCCACGGGTCCGGAAGTACGGCCGGACCAGGCCGGACGTCTCCATCTCGGTCGGCGGCGGCTCGTCGACGTACTCCTGGTGGGCCTGCCGCGGCAGCGCCGCGGCCAGCTCACCGGAGTCCGGCCCCGACGAGAAGTCCCGCTCGGTGCTGTACGCGGCGAAGTCGCGCGCGTCGTACAGCGGCCCGCTCGACCCGCCGAACAGCTCCGCGCCCGGGCCGCCGAGCAGCCGGTCGCGGTACTCGCCGCCGGCGTCGATCGGCCGGAGCGGCTCCTGCCCCGCGTTGCTGTCGGTCAGCCAGTTCGGCGGCTCCCGCACGGGGTCGCTGTCGGAAGCCTGCACGCGCCGCGCCCGCCACTCGCGGTCGACGCGTTCCCGGAACGACTGCCAGTCCTCCCGGCCGTCGCCCGGTTGCTCGGACCACCCGCCGGAGAAGTCGTCACCGAGCCGGCCATCACCCCTCAAGCGCCCGTCGTCCACGGCTCTCTCCTCGGTTCCCGGGTCCTCAGCGGCGGCCGACCGCCGCCGCGCCCTGCAGTTGCGCCCGCATCTCCGGGGTCAGCTGCTGGCCGACCCGCTCCACCAGCAGGGTCATCTCGTAGACGACCAGGCCGATGTCGCTCTCCGGCGATCCGAGGACCGCCAGGCACGAACCGTCGGAAACCGACATGAGGAAGAGGAAGCCGTTGGCCATCTCGACCACGGTCTGCGCCACCGTGCCGCCCTCGAACACCTTCGCCGCGCCGCGCGCGAGGCTGGTCAGCCCCGACGCCACCGCCGCCAGCTGGTCCGCCCGGTCCTTCGGCAGGCCTCGCGAAGCCGCCAGGAGCAGGCCGTCGGCCGACACCACGACCGCGTGGGCCGCGCCGGGCACCCGGTGCACGAAATCCGTGATCAGCCAAGCGAAGCTGCCGGCACTACCCGCCTTCGCCTGCGCCTGGCCGTTCGGCTGCGCGGCGCCACCCGGCTGCATTGCACCCGCCCGTGTCACTTTCACTCCTCACTGCTGTCTGTGGTGTTGCCACTCACCGGAACCCCGTTGCCTTCCAGCCTCTCCCCGGCCGGGCGTTCCTTCAACGCGTGCCGTCCCGACGTGTAGCCACGCTGGAAGCTTGCCATCCGGCTCCGCGCCGCGGCCGCCGAGCGGGTGATCGCACCCGTTCCGGGCATGCCTGCGGTGGCGTCCGCGAAGTTGTTCTGGGCCGGTGCCTCGGGCGCCGGGCTGCTGATCGACCCCGGCACCAGGTAGGCGTTCGGGATGCGCTTGGGCAGCCCGGCCGGGGTGATCTCCTCGTTCTTGGACTCCAGCAGCGACTGTGCCGCCTGCCAGCCGTCGTCGGACGCGCTGTGCCAGCCGTCGTCGGGCGGGAGCAGCGGGTGCCGGGTCGCCGCGGTCGGCTGCAGGTCGTCCGCGGGCCGCTCCTCGCCGGAGCCGGTGAGCGGCGGCAGGTTCGGATCGTCGCCGTCGGCCTGCGGCGGCGCCGGGTCGGCAGCCGAGTCGTCGCCCTCACTGAACCAGCGTGACAGCACCGACTGGTAGATGGGCAGCCGCCGGGTGGGTACGTCGTCTTCGAGGGCCGACGAGCCGACCTCCTCCGCGGGCGGCGGCGACGGCGGCGGCTCCTCGGGCGGCACGAACTTCGGCTCGCGCTTGGGCAGCACCAGCGGCGCGAACTGCGTGTCACCGGTGCCCGAGCTGGCGCCCTCGCCGTTCGCCGACGGCGTCAGCGGGGCCAGGTCCTCGGCGGTCGGCCACGCGGGCGTCTCGGACTTGGGCAGCTCGGGCGACAGGAACGGGCCCGCCGCGCGGCCGCCGCTGACCAGGTCGTCCAGGCTGATCGGCTGGTCGAGCGGGACCAGCCCGCCCTGGTTCGCCACCGGCGCCGGCGACGGCGGAGGCGGGGGCAGCGGCGTCGGCGCCGACGACGGCGGCACCGGGGTGTGCGACTGCGTCTGGTCGAAGTCCGAGCGCGCGGCCGGGATCGGCGGGATGCTCGGCAGCGACGTCGACGTCTCGGAGCGGGTCGGCGGCGGCGGGGCCTGCCGCTGCATGCCCGGGCGGAGCGGGGTCAGCAGCTCGGCCGGGACGACGACGCGGGCGATGACGCCGCCTTCGATGTCCTCGTTCTCGCGCAGGCGGACCTCGATGCCGTGCCGCTTGGCCAGCCGCGAAACCACGTACAGACCCATTCGCCGGGTCACCGACACGTCCAGGTCCGGCGGGTCGGCCAAGCGCGCGTTGACCTCGGCCAGCCGCTCCTCGCTCATGCCGACACCGTGGTCGGTGACCTGGATGGCGAGCGCCTTGCGGCGGGTCACCACGGCCCGCACGATGACCTTCGTCTCCGGCTCGGAGAAGTAGGTCGCGTTGTCGAGCAGCTCGGCGAGGACGTGCACGAGGTCGTGGATCGCCAGGCCCTGGACCGCGACGTCGGGCACGATGCCGACCTCGATCCGGGCGTACTGCTCGATCTCCGACACCGCGGCGCCGATGACGTCGGCGGCGGGCACCGGCTTGGGCACCGACTTGGCCAGGCCGGCGCCGGAGAGCACCAGCAGGGACTCACCGTTGCGCCGCAGCCGCGTCGCGAGGTGGTCCAGCTCGAACAGGCTGGCCAAGTGGTCCGGGTCCTGCTCGTCGGCCTCCAGCCGGTCGATGACGCCGAGCTGGCGTTCCACCAGCCGCTGCGACCGGCGGGACAGGTTCACGAAGATGCCGTTGACGTTCTCGCGCAGGAGGGCCTGCTCGGCGGCCATCTTGACGGCCTGCTCGTGGACGATGTCGAACGACCGCGCGACCTCGCCGATCTCGTCGCGGGAGGTGACGGGCACCGGCTGGACGGCCTTCTTCGAGGCGCCGACCGGGTCCGGGTCGTCGAGGATCGCCTGCACGGTCTCCGGCAGCCGCGTGTAGGCGACGTCCAGCGCGCTCTTCCGCAGCACCCGCAGCGGGCGCAGCATGAGCCGGGCGACGACGAGCATCAGCGCGATCGCGGCGGCCAGCGCGGCGAGCACGACGGCACCGCCGATCCACGCCGAGTTGACCGCCTGCGTGGCCAGGTCGTCCGCGCGCGTCTTCAGCTGGGCCAGCAGGTTCGACTCGACCGCGTGCAGCTTGTCGGCCGACACGGTGCTGTCCTTGCTGAGCGCGGTGGTGTCGATGCTCGGTGCCTCACCCAGCTGGGCGAGGGAGAACGCCGCGGTCTGGATCCGGCGGCGGTCGTCGACCTCCGGGCCGGAGTACGTGTCGTTGTAGAGCTGGCGCTGGTCGTCGTCGGCGTTCGCGAGGAAGGACTGGACGGAGGCGTCCGCGCTGGAGGCCGACGCGCGCGTCTGGTCGAGCAGGTCGCCGAAGAAGTTGCCGCGGAAGGCGGCGATCTGCAGCTCGGCGTCGGAGCGGGTGGTGAACTCCTTGGCCTCGCTGATCGCCTGGGTGCTCGTGCCGAGGCGCAGCACGTCGCGGTCGGTGACCGCGGTGGTCACCTCGCGGCCGAGCTCGATGAGCGAGTCGAGGACGCCCGAGTAGGCGGTCATCACCGTGATGTCGGGCAGGCCGTTCGCGCTGGTGAACGCCGCGCGCAGCGGGCGGAGGGCGTCGAGGCGCTGCAGACCGCGCGTGTAGCGGTCCTTGGTGGCCTGGTCGGGGTAGTCGAGGGTGCCCGCCGCATTGCGCAGGTCGGCGACCTCGCGGTCGACCTTGGCGATCTGCGCGTCCAGCCCGGTCTGCAGCAGCGGGTTGTTGGACGCGATCCGCGCGACGGCCAGCGAGCGCTCGTTCTGCAGCTCGTGCACGACCGTGGTGACCTTGACGGCGAACGCGACCTGGTCGGCGGTGCGCTGGAACTCGACGGCCTCGCGGGCGTCGTCGACCACGCGCAGCGCCCCCAGCGCCAGCGCGGTCAGCGTCGGGATGATCAGGACCGCGGCCAGCTTGGATCGCAGCCGCCAGTCGCGCATGCCGGAGAACCATCCGGACTTCCGGCCCGGATCCGCTCCGGGCGACTGCGCGGGGGTCCCTCCCGCCCCCGCGGCGTCTTCGTTCGGCACCGCCGCACCACCATCGTCGTTCGTGCTCGTGAAACCCTGGTCGGACCAGCGCCCGCCAGGGCGCATCACGTTCTCCTCAGCCACTCGTCTGCACGCTCCCGGCGCTCCGGCGCACCCGCCGGTCGGAAGGAGCCCAGCGCAAGACGCTACCCGTACGGGTGAAAAGATCGTCTTCGACGGGGTTGCCCGAACCCCGTCCGGCCGGACGGAATCGGTTCAGCCTGAGCATCACGGTCGGGTCCCTGCGCTGGTCCTGCATCGGTCAGTTCGTTCGGCCCAGCCCACCGGCGCGGCGGCTTGTGCCCGGCCAGGCAGTGGCCACTGCGGGGATGTTTCTCTCAGGAGAATCACAGTGTGTCCTGGTAAACCGAAGTGGATCCTCTTGATCGGCCATCCAGGCACTCTCTCTCACTACATCGGAGGTTGATACCTCCCCGCAGGTGCAGAGGGTAGCGAACGGGCGGGGAAGATGTAACCCTCCCGACAGGACGCACTCGATGTTGCACAGCGTTCGCTCAGCGCGCGCACAGGCAGTCGTCCCCGATTCGGGAACCGCCCTCTACGCTGCGTGAACCGCTACGGCGAGTGGAGCAGTGGGTCTAGACCAGAGGCCGAAAGAGTGACATGCGCCACCCTCCTGGGTAGTGATCCAACCCGTTGTGAGCGAGCAGTCACGTTCTCTACAGTGGCCCGCGTGGCTCTCCCGGGAATGAGTCACGCACTTCCACTGGAATCGGTTCACGAACCGTCACTTTCGTCAAGGGAGCAGGCCTTGCTTGGAAACGCCATGAGCAGTGGCCGGGTTCGCACTCGCCGCGCCGCGCTCGGGCTCGCCCTCACCGTCGCAGCCGTCACAGCCGTCAGCGGCTGCAGCGCGCTCGGCTCGGACGACTCGAACGCCTCGTCGAACGGGGGCGGCCTGGAGAAGTCGAAGATCAAGGTCTCGATCATGCCGACGGTGGACCTCGGGCCGTTCTGGCTGGCGCAGGACGGGGGCTACTTCAAGGCCGAAGGGCTCGAAGTCGAGCAGATCATCGCCAAGAGCGGCCAGGAGTCGATGACGAAGGCGCTCTCCGGCGAAGCGGACATCGCCCTTTCGACGTACACGCCGTTCTTCGTGGCCAAGAGCAAGGGCGCCGCCGACATCCAGCTCGTCGCGGACGGCACGTCGGTGAACGCGAAGAGCAACGCGATCGTGACGGTGCCGACCTCGCCGGTGAAGACGGTCAACGACCTGGCGGGCAAGCGGATCGCGATCACCGCGCAGAACACCGCGTCGGACATCCTCACCAAGTCCGTCATGAAGGACCACGGCGTCGACTTCAGCCAGGTCAAGTGGGTCACGATGCCGCTGCCGAACATGGCGGCCGCGCTGCAGCAGAACCAGGTGGACGCGGCCTACATGCCGGAGCCGATGCTCACGCAGGCGGCGAAGATCGCCGGCGCCACCCCGGTCATCGACATCAACACCGGCGCCAGCCAGGACTTCCCGCTGACCGGCTACGGCTCGACGACGAAGTGGGTGCAGGCCAACCCGAAGACCCTCACGGCCTTCCAGCGGGCGATGAAGAAGGCCACCATCGACGCGATCAACGACCGCTCGAAGGTCGAGCCGCTGCTGGTCAAGTACGCGAAGATCGACGAAGACACGGCCAAGCTGCTGACCCTGCCCGGCTACGGCTCCACCCTGGACGCCCGGCGTCTGCAGCGGGTGCCGGACCTGCTGCTCCAGATGGGTGTCATCACCAGCAAGGTCGAGGCCGCGCCGATGATCGCTCCGCAGGCGACGAGCTGAGAACGTGACGAAACTGCTCCGCGGCCTGGCCGGTCTGGCCGGCTTCCTCCTGCTCTGGGAGGTCGTCGTCCAGGCCGGCCTGGTCAGTAAGACGTTCATCCCCCCGCCCAGCGTCGTCCTGGTCACCGTCGGGCAGCTGCTCGGCGACGGCGAATTCCTCCGCGACGTCGTCGCGACGATGCTGGCCTGGCTGATCGCCCTCGCGATCGCCATCGCCATCGGCGTCCCCGCCGGGCTGCTGCTGGGCAGCATCCCCGCGCTGCGCACGGCCACCGCCGCGATCGTCGAGTTCCTCCGCCCGATCCCGGTCACCGCGCTGGTGCCGCTGGTGCTGCTGGTGATCGGCTCCGGGCCGGACGCGAAGATCTCCCTCGCGGTGTACGCGTCGCTGTGGCCGATCATGTTCAACACGATCTACGGCATGGGCGAGATCGACCCGGTGCTGATGGAAACCGCACGCGCGTGCGGGACCAGCCGGTTCCGCATGCTCTCGTCGGTCGCGCTGCCCCAGACCGCGCCGTTCGTCTTCACCGGCGTCCGGCTGTCGGCGACCATCGCGCTGATCGCCGTCGTCAGCGTCGAGTTCCTGGCCGGTTCCCAGCTCGGCCTCGGCAGCTTCGTCCTCGTCGCCAGCACCGGCTCGATCCGGTTCGACCTGGTGCTGGCGGGCACGGTCGTCGCCGGCACGCTGGGCTACCTGATCAACGAGGGGCTCGAGCAGCTCGGCAAGCGGTTCTTCCGGTGGAGCACCGTCGACCGGGAGGCGATCGCGTGAGCACCGCAACCCTTTCCGGCCGCGTCGGCAGGCGGGCCGTGCGCGGGGCCACCGCGATCCTGCGCAACTGGCTGCTGTTCGCGATCCTCGTGGTCGTGTGGGAGTTCGCTGCACGGGCAGGCGGCAGCAAGTACTTCCCGCCACCGACCGAGATCGCCGTCGCCGCCGCGAAGCTGTGGTTCACCGGGCCCGCGTCGCACCTGTTCCTCACCGACGCGGTGTTCGACAACGTGTTCCCCAGCCTCGGGCGGACGCTCGGCGGCTGGGTGCTGGCCGCGCTCGCCGGCATCCTCCTCGGCGTGCTGATCGGCCGGTCCACGACGGGCATGGACTACGTCGGCCCGCTGTTCGCGTTCTTCCGCTCGATCCCGCCGCCCACCCTGATCCCGGTGTTCGCGGTGCTGTTCGGGCTCAGCTCCGGCATGCAGATCGGGTCGATCATCTTCGGCGCGGTGTGGCCGGTGCTGCTCAACACCGTCGACGGCGTCCGCTCGGTCGACCAGGTGAAGGTGGAGACCTCGCGGTCGTTCCGCACGCCGAAGCGGTACTGGCTGACGATGGTGGTGCTGCCCGCCGCGGCGCCGAAGATCTTCGCCGGGCTGCGGGTGAGCCTGTCCATCTCGCTGCTGCTGATGGTGGTCTCCGAACTGGTCGGCGCGTACAACGGCATCGGCCGGTCGCTGATGAACGCCCAGCAGGACTTCGAGTTCCCGACCATGTGGTCGTGGCTGGTGCTGCTCGGCATCCTCGGCTACGTCTTCAACACGATCTTCCTGGCCGCGGAGCGGCGGGTGCTGGCCTGGCAGCCGACCCGCCTCGGCCGCGGCTGACGCTGGAAAGGCCTCTCCCATGTCCACCATGCTCGAAGTTTCCGGCGTCAGTCACCGGTACGGCACCGGCGCGAAGGCGCACACCGCCGTGAACAACCTGTCGTTCACCGTCGAGGCGGGCCAGCTGGCCAGCATCGTCGGCCCGTCGGGCTGCGGGAAGTCGACGCTGCTGCGCTGCATCGCCGGCCTGACCCCGCCGACCGAGGGCACGGTCAGCCTGCACGGCGACCGCGTCGACGGCGTGCCGGACGACCTCGCCGTCGTGTTCCAGGACTACAGCCGCTCGCTGTTCCCGTGGCTTTCGGTGCAGAAGAACGTCGAGTTCCCGTTGCGCTGGCGGCCGATCTCCAAGGCGGAGCGGCGGGCGCGCGCGGCCGAGGCGCTGGAGCACGTCGGCCTGTCCGGCGTCGGCGGGAAGTACCCGTGGCAGCTGTCCGGCGGCATGCAGCAGCGGGTGTCGATCGCCCGCGCGCTGGCCAGCCGCCCGGCGCTGCTGCTGATGGACGAGCCGTTCGCGTCGGTCGACGCCCAGACGCGGTTCGAGCTGGAGGACCTGACCCGGCGGGTGCAGCGCGAGCAGGGCAGCACGATCCTGGTCGTCACGCACGACATCGACGAGAGCGTGTACCTGTCCGACCGGGTGCTGGTGCTGTCGAAGTCGCCGGCGTCGATCGTGGCGGACCTCCCGGTGGGCCTGCCCGCCGAGCGCGACCAGATCACCACCCGCGAGTCGGCGGAGTTCGTGACCCTGCGCGGCGAAGTGGCCCGCCTGCTGCACGGCGGCACCCCGGAGGCGGCCGCGGCCGCCTCGGACGCGGCGGAGTGGGAACTGGCCGAGCAGGCTTCGGACACCGCGGAGACCAAGACCGCCGGCTGACCCGGCGTCGTGAGTGAGAAACAGGGTTAGAACACTGTTTCTCACTCACGACAAGCCGCGGCAGACCACGCGCTCGGTCAGTACAGCGTCCGGTCCGACGGCGCCACGCGGACGTGGACCAGCGTCGGCCGCGGGTCGGCCAGTGCCGATCGCAAGCCAGACACCAGTTCCGACGGCTCGCCGATCGTCATGCCCTGGCAGCCCATGCTTTCCGCCAGTGCCGCGAAGCCGATGCCGCCCAGCTGGGTGCCCGGGAGCTTCTTGCCGCCGATCGCGTCGCCGAGGATGCGGACCGCCGCGTACTCCGAGTTGTCCAGGATCACGAACGTCACCGGCAGCTCCTCGCGGGCCGCCGTCCACAGGGCCTGGATGCCGTACATGCTCGAACCGTCGCCGACCACCGCGACCACCGTGCGGTCCGGGCGGCCCAGTGCCGCGCCCACCGCTCCCGGGATGCCGTAGCCGAGCGTGCCGCTGGCCATCGTCAGGAAACCCGTGTCCGTCGCGGTGATCGGCAGGTACTCGTGCAGGATCCCGCGGTGGCTTGGCGCCTCCTCGACCACCAAGGCGTTGTCCGGCAGCAGCTCCGCCAGCGTCGCGTAGACGAACTCGGCGGTGAGCCGCTCCCCGCCCGGCTTTTCCGGACGCAGCATCGGCGACGGCGCCTTCCGCGCGCTCCGCCCGACGGCGTTGAGCAGCGCCCGGATGCCCAGCTTCGGCGTCGCGCGGACACCGGTGCCCTCGAAGGCGCGCGCCAGGACCTGCTCGTCGTCGCTGACCAGGTACAGCGGCGGCAGCGGGGCGTCCCCGCGGCCGCGGTCGACGTGGTAGGTGAACGCCGGGGCGCCGAGCACGACGACCAGGTCGTACTCGGCGAGCGCGTCGCTCACCGCGCCGCGCTCGGGGTCCAGGAACCCTTGGAACAGCGGGTGGTTCTCGGGGAACGAGCAGCGGTAGGACATCGGCGCGACCCACACGGCCGCGTTGAGCCGCTCGGCGAGCGCGACGGTTTCGACGACCGCGCCGTCCTGGTCGACCGCTCCCCCGACCACGATCGCCGGCCGTTCGGCCGCGTCGAGCGCCGCCGCCAGCTCGTCGACGGCCTCGGGATCCGGGGCGAAGCCGCGGATGCGGGGCCGGGAGATCGACGGCCGCTCGGTGACCGCGGCCCAGTCGTCGGCCGGGACGGACACGAAGACCGGGCCGGACGGCGCCTGCGTCGCGACGTGGTAGGCGCGGGCCAGCGCGGCCGGGACGTCCTCGGCGCAGGCGGGCTCGACCGACCACTTGACGTACGGCTTCGGGAACTCCGGCGCTTCCATCGCGCCGAGAAAGGGTTCGTGCGGCAGGAGCGAGCGGATCTGCTGCCCGGCAACGACGATCAGCGGCGTCCGGTTGCGGTAGGCGTTGAAGACGCTGCCGAGCGCGTGCCCGACGCCGCCGGCGGAGTGCAGGTTGACCAGCACGGCCTGGCGGGTGGCCTGCGCGTAGGCGTCGGCCATCGCGACGACGGCGGACTCCTGCAGGCCGAGGACGTAGGCGAAGTCGTCCGGCCAGTCGGTGAGGAACGGGACCTCGGTGGTGCCGGGATTGCCGAACACCGTGGTGAGACCGAGTTCGCGGAGCAGCTCGCGGGTGGCGTCCAGGACCGTGCGCTTGATCATGCCCCCAGGTTAACGTTTAGCCTTGCGAAGGAAATCCCCCGAATGCCGTCCGGGGCCGCGGCAATCCGCCGCGGCCCCGGAGCCGGCCTGTCAGCCGATCAGGCCCGACAGCCCGGTGCCCTTGAAGGAACCCCAGCCCGTCACCTGGTCGTAGCCCGTCCCGGCGGCGAACCCGGTCGTGCCGTGCAGGGAATTGTTGCCCGTCGTCACGTCGTGGAAGCCCGTGCCGTAGGAGGAGCTGTTGCCGATCGAGTAGAACGTCGGGTTCAGGTTGCCCAGGTCACCGCCGTGCACCTGGGTCTGCAGCGCCGCGAAGGCCGCCCACAGCGGGGCCGCGCCCGACGTGCCGCCCACCTGCTGCCACGCGCCGGCACTGTAGATGGTGTAGCCCGAGGTCGGCGACGCGTCCGCGGAGACGTCCGGCACCTTGCGGTTCGTGGTGCTCTGCGCGGACTGCCACGACGGCGCGGCGAACAGCGTCGAGATGCCGCCGCCGGTGGAACCGCCGCTGTCGCCGTTGTTCCAGGTCGACTCGCTGCTGTAGGTGTTCGACGACGTCACCGACAGCTGCGTGCCGCCGACGCCGGTGACGTTCGGGCTCGACGCCGGGAAGTCGACCGCCTTCGCCGTGGAACCGGTCTGGCGGTAGCAGTCGGTCGTGCCGTCGTCGCCCGCGGCGGCGAAGTACGAAATGCCCTCCGCGGTGCCGGTCGCGATCGCGGAGCTGACGCTCTTCGCCTGGCTCGATCCCTCGGCGGATTCGCAGGCGCCCCAGGAGATCGAGACGACGTCGACGGTGTTGTCCGACGCGATCTTCTGGTACATCGCCAGTTCGCCCGCGCCCGAGTTCGGCGCCTCGTAGACGTATCCGTGCGTCGCGGCGGCCAGCGCGTGCACGACCTCGATGTCGAGCTCGACCTCGACCTGGCCGTCACCCGGCGACGAGTCGTAGTTGGCGCCGTTGACCGAGACGGTGGTCAATCCGCCCGAGGTCAGGCCGTACGTGCTGTCGTACTTGGTGATGTTGGCCTTCTGGTAGCCGTCGAACTCGACGAAGCCGACGCTCACGCCGCTGCCGGTCGCCGCGATTCCGCTGGTGCCGTAGGCGGTCTTGAGGACCGGCGGGGTCACGGCCTTGACGACGTTCGGCTTGGCGACCGCGTGCGACTTGTGTGTCCGCAGCGCGTGGTTGTCGAGGCCGACGACGTTGCCCACCACGGCGGAGACGTCCGCGGGCAGGGCCGGCGCGGCGTCGTTGGCGAAGAAGTCCCGGCCGGAAACCCGGTCGTGGTAGGTCCCGATCCGGGTGCGGAACGCCGATTCGAGCTGGGCGGCCGACCCGGTGAACGTGATGGCCTGGCGGTTTCCGGAAACCTCGATCCCGGTCGCACCCGCTTTCCCGAGGAATGAGACGGCCTTGTCGACATCGGCCTGGGTCGGGCCGAATCGGGCATTGAACTGCGCCGGGGTCAGGAAGTGGTGGTATTGCGGTGAAGTCGGGTTCTGGACGTCGGCGAGAAACTTTTCGAGCGCCTGCTGGTTGTGCAGTTTCAGCGACAACGCCGCGGTGATCGGCCGGTCGGGCGCGACGTCGCCGGTGCGGGCGCTGTTGACCAGCGGCGCGGCGTTGTCGGCCAGTGTGACCAGGGGTTCGGTCGCCGCGGTGGCCGGAACGGCCACGGCGAGACCGAGCAACGCCGGCAGCGGCACGGCGGCCGCGACGAGCTTGCGCAAGCGCATGGGGGATTTCCTCTCGGCGGTGGGGACCGGGCCTGCGCGAATTCCCTCGCCGCAGGTTGCCGAGAAGCATAAGAAGCCGTACTCACGCCGAGGAACCTACTTTTGTCTGGCCTTCGGCGGATCCCATTTTCGTTTTCCGCGAGGTTTACCTTCTCATGGTAAGACGATTATTGTCCGGAATGCCCGGACATTTCGACGCGTTCAACGATCTCCCGCGCGAGCGGGTCGCCGCCGAACCGGGCCGCCGCGGCGGCCAGGGTCCGCAGCCGCTGCCGGGTCCGCGGCGAGCGCAGTGCCCCGGCCAGCTCGATCGCCTCCTGCCCGACGGCGGCGGCGACGTCGAGATCGCCGTCGAGCGCGTGCACGGTCGCCAGCCACCCCAGGGTCAGCGAGCGGCTGCGGGGCATCTCCGGACCGTAGGCGGCGACCGCCTCGGTCAGCGCGGGGATTCCCTCGCGCCCGTGCCGGACGTCGACCACCTGGGCCAGTTCGGCGTGCACGGTGCCGATCATCGCCGCCAGGTCGGTGGGCCCGAAGAAGGCCGCCCACGGCGACGGTTCGGTCCCTTCGGCGGCGGCGAACTCCTGGCGGGCGCGGTAAAGGTGCGCCAGCGCGGCCCCGGCGTCGGCTTTCCTGGCGTACGCCCACGCCTGGTTGGCCGACAGGACCGCCTGGGCGAGCGGGGACCGCGCCCGCAGCGCAGCCTCCCGGCCCCGTGCGAACTCGGTCAGCGCGGGGTCGACGACGTCGTAGTGCAGCAGCAGCCGCCCGGCGCGGTACCGGATGTTGGCCTGGAGGTCGTCGTTCCCCGCCTCGGCGGCGAGATCCATCGCCTGGGCGAACGCCTCGAGGGCGGCCTCGGGACGGTCCTCGTCGAAGCTCGTCCAGCCCGCGAGGTTGTACAGATCCGCGACGACGGTGTACAGCCGCGGGCGGACGGCGTCCCGCATCGTGCCGCTCAGCAGCTTCACGGCTCCGCACAGCTGGACCTCTACGGCCTCGCGGCAGGCTCCGCCGCCGTAGCGGTAGTCACGGGCACGAAGCCGCGCAACGGTTTCCTCGAGCCGGCACACGTCGGTGAGTCCCACGCGCATGCGTCATTCCCCGCCGGGACGGCCCGGCGCCTTGCCCTTCGGGGTGCCCGCCCCGGGCAGCACGCCGGCGGCGGTCAGCACCACGCCGGTGGCGGTTTCCGCGAGCTTGACCGCCGCCAGGACACCGGTGAGCGCGAGCGAGCCGCCGAGACCCAGCCGGGCGAACTCGTCTTCGGAGGTTTCGGGACCGCGTTGACGCGGTATCGCGCCGGTCACGATCCGGCCCTCCGGCTTGCCGCCGAGGCACTCTGGCGATATTCACGCGGAATCAGCCTTGCCAAGGCGCCGGAAATCCATCTCGCGGCGGGCAGCCTGCTTTCCCGTTGCACCCTCATCGAATTGACAGCGAACCGAATACGCGCACCCACAGCGCCACCCTCCTGCGCCACCTGTCGGAAATTGCCACTGTTTCACGACATCAAGCCCACGATAGCCAGCGCCTGCCACAGCATCAGCCGCCAAGCAGACCAACAACGGCATTGCACGTGCACCTGCACAACCGACGTCCGGCACGCATTCGCAAGGGGCGAATGCAATTTCGTTTCGATTGTTCGGGGAATCGGATACGGGTGCGCGCGGCGGATCAGGATTTGACGAGATCCACCCAGGTACGCACCGCGTCCGCGGTCACCGGCGACTGCCACCCACCCGGCCGCACCGCCCCACCGACATGGAACCCGCGCACCCCGCCCGCGCGCAAGAGATGCACCTGCTGCGCCCGCAAACCGCCGCCCACGAGCAGTTCCGGGCCGCTCTCGCGCTGCGCGAGCCGCTGCAGCACCGAAAGCCCGCTCGCCACGCCGTCCGGGTGGCCCGCCGCCAGCACCGTGTCGCAGCCGAGGGACGCCAGCTGGTCGTACGCGCGCACCGGGTCGCGCGTGCGGTCGATGGCGCGGTGGAACGTCCAGGGCAGCCCGTCGATCTCCTTGATCAGTGCCTCGCACGCGTCCAGGTCGATCTCGCTGTCCACGGTGAGGAAGCCGAAGACGAACTCGCGCGCGCCCGCCTCGATCAGCCGGGCGGTGTCCGCGCGCAGCCCTTCGAGGTCACCGACGGCGAAGGAACCGTTGTCCCGCAGCATGACCCGCACCGGGAGGTCGGTGGCCGACAGCACGTCCCGCAGCGTCTCCACCGACGGCGTCAGGCCGTCCTGCGCCATGTCCGCGACCAGTTCGAGGCGGTCCGCTCCGCCTGCCTGCGCACCTTCGGCGTCCGCCGCGTCCAGCGCGATCACTTCCAGCAGGGGCGTCTTCGAGCTCATGCCTCAATCCGTTCACTGGTTCCGGGTGTCGTCTCCCCTCGCGTGCCGCCCTCGCCGGAAGCCGCCTTGCAGGCTCGTCATCCGTTCGCGCACCGCTTCCGGGGAGAGTGAGAGTATCGGCCGCTGTTCGGGCACCGCTCCCGGGCTGGCCGCCGCATCCGCG
Source organism: Amycolatopsis melonis (assembly GCF_040064235.1). NCBI lineage: Bacteria > Bacillati > Actinomycetota > Actinomycetes > Pseudonocardiales > Pseudonocardiaceae > Amycolatopsis > Amycolatopsis melonis. Next base: position 23,431 of record NZ_JBDZYD010000023.1, on the reverse strand, counting down.
GGCTGCAGGAACGGCCAGGTGTCCTCCGCGCCGTCCTCTTGTTCCAGCTCGGCCGGGGTGGGCCAGTGGTACTCGGGCTCGACCGCCGCGGGCGGCGGCACCGGCGGGAACTGCGGATCGGTGTCCTCGTCGTCCGGGTTCGGCGCGGGTTTTTCACGCGAAAGTGCGGTGTCGCCGGAAGAAGCGCCACTTTCACGTGAAAGTGGCGGGCCGGCAAGTGCGTGCCGCGGCTGCGGTTCGGCGGGCCGCCGAACCTGTTCGGCGGGGGGCCGCTGCGGTTCCTCCGCGACGGGCGCGGGCGCAGCGGCAGCCGGACGCGGCTCGGCGGGCCGCCGCTGCGGTTCCTCCGCGACGGGCGCGGGCGCAGCGGCAGCCGGACGCGGCTCGGCGGGGCGCCGCTGCTGTTCCGGTTGCGCGGACGCGTCGAACCAGCGGGACAGCACGTCCCGGTAGGCGGGCATCCGCTCGGTCGGGGCGTCGAGGTCCAGGTGGTTGTCGTCGTCGGCGGTCGGCCAGTCCGGCGTGTGGTCGCGGGCCACCACCGGCGCCCGGCGCGGCGGACCTGCCTCGATCGACGGCGGAGTCAGCTCTTCCGGCTCCGGCTCGGGTTCCGGTTCCGGCGACACCAGCGGCGCCAGCAGCTCGGGTTCGGGGGCCGCGGGCGGCTCGGCGGGCGGCGGCGGGACGGGCATCGGCGGCAGCTCGACGATCAGGTCCGACGGCACCAGCACGGTCGCGACCAGCCCGCCGTCCTGGCCCGCGCTCAGCTTGACGTCGATGTGGTGGCGCGTGGCCAGCGTCGCGACGACGAACAGGCCCATCCGGCGCGAGACCTCGACGTCGACCTCCGGCGGCTGTGCGAGCCGCGCGTTGGTGCGGTCGATCTCCGCCTGCGGCATGCCCGCGCCGTGGTCGATGATCTCGATCTGCCAGTCCCCGTCGTGGGTTTCGGCGCTGGCGACGGTGACCGGCTCGTCGCCGGAGTAGCGCGTCGCGTTCTCCAGCAGCTCGGAAATGACGTGCACGAGGTCGTTGACGGCCTCGCCGCGGACCGCGACCTGCGGTGCCGGGCCGAGCTCGATGCGCTGGTAGTGCTCGACTTCCGAGAGCGCGGCGCCGACGATCTCGTCGGCAGGCACCGCGCCGGCGTCCTCGCGGGCCGAGTCGTGGCCGGACAGCACCAGCAGGTTCTCGCTGTTGCGCCGCATCCGCGTCGCGAGGTGGTCGAGTTCGAACAGCCCGGCGAGGGTGTCCGGGTCCTGCTCGTCGGCCTCCATCCGGTCGAGCACCGACAGCTGCCGCTCGACGAGGTCCTGGCTGCGCTGCGAAAGGTTGACGAACATGGCGTTGACGTTTTCGCGCAGCATCGCCTGTTCACCGGCCAGCCGGACGGCTTCGCCGTGCACCGCGTCGAACGCGCGCGCCACCTGGCCGAGTTCTTCGCGGGTGAACACCGGCACGGGCGCGACGGCCAGCCGTTTCCGCAGGTTCTCCGGCGCGGGTTCGGGGTCGGTGAGCAGGTTCTGCACGGCCGCGGGCAGCCGGTGCTCGGCCACTTCCAGAGCCGTGCGGCGCAGGATCCGCAAGGGGCGCAACAGGGATCGCGCGATGACCACCGACAGCACGCCCGCGACGAGCAGGACGCCGAGCACCACGCCGCCGTCCCAGAGCGCCGCCGTGCGCGCCTGCGCCGCCAGCGCGTCCGTGCGTTCCTGCAACTGGACCAGCAGCGCCTGCTGCACCTGGTGGGTGAGGTTGACCGTGTGGGTGGCCGAGGTGTCCCACTGGTTCGGGTCGAGGCCGGAGAGGTTCTGGCCGTTCTCGGTGCGGGTCAACGCGGATTCGACCATGTCGTTGCCGATGTCGACGACGAGCCCGATCACCGTGTCGTCGAACATCCGCTGCTGCTCGGGCGTGGCGAACGTGCGGTAGTCGTTGCGGGCGGCGGCCAGCTCGGCTTCCGCGCCGAGCAGCGCGCGCGTGCGGTCGCGGTTGAGCGAGCCGGACGCGAGCGCCTCGGCCATCACCGCGCGCTTGACCGACATCTGGTCCTTGACGCGGGCGAGTGCGTTGCCCGCCAGCCGCATCCGCGCCAGTTCCGGGTCGGAGACGTCGGCGGCGGCGGAGTCGCTGATGTCGAGCAGGCCGGAGATCAGCTCGCTGTAGGACCGCAGCACGGCGTCGGCGGGGAACGCCGAGTGTTCCGCGGAAAACCGCAGGCCGCCGAGGACGCGCAGCCGGTCGTCGGTCTGCTGCAGGCTTTCGGCGGCCTTCGCGTCGAGCCGCGGCTTGCTCTCGCCCAGCGTCCGCTCGAACGTGCCGATGGCCCGGTCGACGCGGCCGCGCTGGGCGGTCAGCTCGGCGGTGTCGCCCTGGCGGTTCTGGGCGACGAACCGGACGGTGAGGTCGCGCTCGCGCTGCAGTTCGTGCACGGCTTCGGCGACCGTGCTGTCGACGCGCCCGCGCGTGGCGAACTCGGCGAGCTGCTGGGCGTCCTGGAGGTCGGACTGGATGCGGAGGCCGACGAGCGCGATCACGGCCAGCGCGGGGATCAGCAGGACGGCGAACAGCTTCGTGCCCAGCCGCCAGTTCCGCAGCCGCCACCGGCCGCCTGCCGCACGTGGATCCGCCGCGTCGCCGCCCTTGCGGGGACGCTGTTCGCGACGGGTCACCTAAGTTCCTTTTCCGCCGCGGGCGGGAACCCGCGGATCCGACGACAGCTCGAACCTACTGAACGGTAGCCCGCCCCATGAAGATCCGAAAGCCGTGCTGGCGCGAGACGGCCCTGCCCGCGATCGTATGGGGCGCGGACCATACGATCCAGCACGAGAACCAGATTCTCGCGGTAGGTGAAGGTGCATGAGCAGACGGGCACGGACGATTCCGCTGGTGGCGGCGCTGCTGGCGACCGCGGGATGCAGCGTGTTCTCTTCCGGCGCTCCGGCCGCCCCGCCGCCACTGGAACGGACCACCCTGCGCGTCGGTGTGGGCAACGCCATCGACACCGCGCCGCTGCGGATCGCCGTCGCGGCCGGGAAGTTCGGGTCCGCGGGGCTGAACGTGCAGCTCGTCGAGCTCGGAGCCGACGACGGCCTGGCAAAGGTGACGGCGGGCGACCTCGACGTCACTTTCGCCTCCGACATTGCCATCTTCCGCGCCGCCGCGGGCGGGACGGCGTTGCAGCTGCAGGGTGAGGCCTACACGGCCGGGCCCGGCACGATGGCGCTGGTCACCCTGCCCGGCTCGGAATACACCGAGCCGACGGCGAAGCGGTCGCCCGAAATCGCGGTGAACATGCTCGACGACATCGGCGCGCTCGTCGCGCGTTCGGTGCTGGGCACCGCGGGCGTCGACGAGGCGAGGATCAAGTTCCGGCAGGTGCCGTTCGACCGGATGCCGCAGGCGCTCCAGGCGGGCGACGCCGACGCGGCGCTGATGATCGAGCCGTACATCACCCGCGCGGAGAAGGACCTCGGCGCGCACATCCTGGCCGACGGTGCCCGCGGCTCGACGCTCGACTTCCCGCTGTCGGGCTACGCGTCGGCCAAGCCGTTCGCGCAGGCCAACCCGCGGACGCTGGCGGCGTTCCGCACGGCGCTGGGCGCGGCCCAGCAGAGCGCGCGGGACCCGGCGGTCGTGCGCGACGCGCTGCCGAAGTTCTCCGACATCGACGAGACGACGGCCGCGCTCATCTCCCTCGGCTCGTACCCGGCGTCGCTCAACGGCATCCGGCTGCAGCGCGTCGCCGACCTGATGCACAACTCCGGGTTGCTGGGGAGCCGTCTCGACGTCCAGACGCTACTGCCGGACCAGGGCGGTTATTAGCTTCCGCCAAATCTGCACTTGGTCTACTTTTGCACTCAGTCTACTTGAGGAGTGCACGATGCCCGACGTCCTGATCGCCGGAGCCGGCCCGACCGGCCTGCTGCTGGCCGCCGAACTCGCTCTGGCCGGAGTTTCGGTGACCGTCCTTGAACGCCGGGCGGGTCCGGGACTCCCGCGGCCGGTCGGGCTCCAGCCGCGCACCGCCGAGCTGCTCGACCTGCGCGGCCTCGACCCGGCCGACGGGGAGGCCGACGGCCCCAGCGGCCACTTCGCCGGGCTGCCGGTCCCGCTGGACCACAGTGCGTGGCAGACCCGTCACCCGCGGGTGATCAACCGGACCCAGGACGACGTCGAAGCGATGCTGGCCCGGCACGCGACCCAGCTCGGGGCGGACGTCCGCCACCACGAGGTGACCGAGGTCGACGTCGACGCGGACGGCGTCACGGTGGACGGCATCCGGGCGGGCTGGCTGGTGGCCTGCGACGGCGCGCACAGCACGGTCCGGAGGCTGCTCGGCGTGCCGTTCCCCGGTCGCACCGAGACCTACGTCGCGACGCTCGCGCACATCAGGCTGGCGGCCGCGTCCGAGCTGGTCCCGGCCCGCGCCGCGCACTTCAGCGAGGTGACGCGGCAGGCGAACGGCTACTGGTCGATGCTCACGCCGCTCGGCGACGGCGCCCACCGGTTCGTGTTCGGCTCCACGACGGCACAGCCGGGCCGCGACGCCCCGGTGTCGGACACCGAAGTGACCGAAGCACTCAACGCGCTGTACGGCGCCGAGACGCGCTTGGGCGAGCTGTACGGCGCTTCGCGGTTCAACGACGCAACGCGGCAGCTGGAGCAGTACCGGCACGGCCGGGTGCTGTTCGCGGGCGACGCGGCACACATCCACCCACCGCTCGGCGGGCAGGGCCTCAACCTGGGTGTCCAGGACGCGATGAACCTCGGCTGGAAGCTGGCGGCAACGGTCCGCGGCACGGCACCGTCCGGGCTCCTGGACACCTACCACGCCGAACGCCACCCGGCGGCCGAGCGCGTGCTGCGGCACACGGCGGCCCAGCGCGTGTTCACGGCACCGGGGCGGAGCGAGAACGTCGAGGCGCTGCGCGAGATCGTCATCGACCTGATGCGGCTGCCGGACGCCAACCGCTACTTCAGCGGCCTGCTGTCCGGCCTCGGCCTGGCCTACCCGGGCGCCACCCGCGTCCCCGACCTCGACCTGACGACGGCCACGGGCCCGACGCGGCTGTCGGCGCTGCTGCACAGCGGCCGCGGGCTGCTCCTGGACCTCGGCGACCACCCGCTGCCCGCGGGCTTCACGGGCCAGGTCACCCACGTCCGCGCGGCCACCCCGGACCCCGGCTACCGAGGCCGTCTCCTGCTGGTCCGGCCAGACGGCTACGCCGTCGACCCAGCCGACCTGACCAGGTGGTTCGGCTAGCTTCGCGCCCCGCCCAAACGCCCCAATGTGGCCTTCGGTGCGTTGAATCAGTGCTGCGGCGCGAAGCGCCTCCGTTGAGGGCGGTGGCGGGGGCATGGATGGAGCACCGAAGGCCACCTTGGGGCGCTCTGGCGGCTCGGGAACCGGCGGGCTAGATGTTCTCGCCGGGCGGGGCCAGGCACACCGTCCGCCGCGGTGGGCCCGGGTAGCTCAGGACCTGGTCGGCGTCCTCGCAGGTGTTGTCGCCGCGGTAGCCGGTGAAGACCTCGGCGCGTTCCTTCGCCGCCGGGTCGGCGCAGCTGACCTTGGCGATCTTCGCCTCGTCGTCGACGTCGCGCAGGCAGTCGCCGGTCCGGACGTTCAGTGCCAGGCAGAGCGTCCGGCCGGAGGCGCTGCCCGAGCTGAGGCGGAACTTCACGTAGTCGCCGGAGCCGCACGCGATCGTCCCGCGGTAGGCGTTCTCGACCTTGTACGTCGCGTTGTCCGCGTTGCAGGCCACGCGGTGGTAGGCGAGCTTGCTGCCGGCTTCGCGCGTCAGGTACAGGCAGTCGCCGTCGGAGGGCGGGCCGCTCGCGTTGATCCGGGAGATGCCCAGCGCGCCCAGCGAGCCGAGGGCCAGCGCCAGGACGACGCACACCGCCAGCGTGATCCGCACCTTCGTGGTGAACCAGTGCGGGATCGCCTGCTGGCCTCCGGGCGGCGGCATCGGGGAGGGCGTCGTCGCGTAGGCCGGCGGCGAGAACGGGTTGTCGTCGGACGGTGGTGTGGTCAACGTGCCCTCCAGTGATCCCCTCGGCACCTCGGCCCACCGGCGGACCGCGACGGGAGCGGGCCGGAGCGAGGCACGTATAACAGTAGTTGTGACTGATGGCCCGCTGATCGTCCAGTCCGACAAGACCGTGCTCCTGGAGGTCGACCACCCCCAGGCCGACGACGCGCGGATCGCCATCGCGCCGTTCGCCGAGCTGGAACGGGCGCCGGAGCACGTGCACACCTACCGGATCACGCCGCTGGCGTTGTGGAACGCGCGCGCCGCCGGCCACGACGCCGAGCAGGTCGTCGACGCGCTGACGACGTACTCGCGCTTCCCGGTGCCGCAGCCGCTGCTGATCGACGTCGTCGACGTGATGGGCCGGTTCGGGCGGCTGCAGATCGCCAACCACCCGGCGCACGGGCTGGTCATGTCGACCACCGACCGCGCGGTGCTGGCCGAGGTCGTCCGGAACAAGAAGATCAGCCCGATGCTCGGCGCGCGGATCGACGAGGACACCGTCGTCGTGCACCCGTCCGAGCGCGGGCGGCTCAAGCAGGCGCTGCTGAAGGTCGGCTGGCCTGCCGAGGACCTCGCCGGGTACGTCGACGGCGAAGCCCACCCGATCGCACTGGAGGAGACGGACTGGCGGCTGCGCGACTACCAGCGGCAGGCCGCGGAGGCGTTCTGGGCGGGCGGCTCGGGCGTCGTCGTGCTGCCCTGCGGGGCGGGCAAGACGATGGTCGGCGCGGCGGCCATGGCGAAGGCGAAGGCGACGACGCTGATCCTGGTGACGAACACGGTGGCCGGGCGGCAGTGGAAGCGCGAGCTGGTGGCGCGGACGTCGCTGACCGAGGAGGAGATCGGCGAGTACTCCGGTGAGAAGAAGGAGATCCGGCCGGTCACCATCGCCACCTACCAGGTGATCACCCGCAAGACCAAGGGCGAGTACAAGCACCTGGAGCTGTTCGACTCGCGGGACTGGGGCCTGGTCGTCTACGACGAGGTCCACCTGCTGCCGGCACCGGTGTTCCGGATGACGGCGGACCTGCAGTCGCGGCGGCGGCTCGGCCTGACCGCGACGCTGGTGCGGGAGGACGGCCGCGAGGGTGACGTCTTCTCGCTGATCGGCCCGAAGCGCTACGACGTGCCGTGGCGCGACATCGAGGCGCAGGGCTGGATCGCCCCGGCCGAGTGCACCGAGGTCCGCGTGACACTGACCGACGCGGAACGGCTCGAGTACGCCACGGCCGAGGCCGACGAGCGGTACAAGCTGGCCGCGACGGCGATGACGAAGACGCCGGTGATCAAGTCGATCGTGGCCAAGCACGCGGGCGAGCCGACGCTGGTCATCGGCGCGTACCTCGACCAGCTGGAGATGCTCGGCGACGAGCTCGACGCCCCGGTGATCCAGGGCGCGACCCGCAACAAGGAGCGCGAAGAGCTGTTCGACCGCTTCCGCCGCGGCGAGATCCGGACGCTGGTGGTGTCGAAGGTCGCGAACTTCTCGATCGACCTGCCGGAGGCCTCGGTGGCGATCCAGATCTCGGGCACGTTCGGCTCCCGCCAGGAGGAGGCCCAGCGCCTCGGCAGGCTCCTGCGCCCCAAGGGCGACGGACGGCAGGCGCACTTCTACTCGATCGTCTCGCGCGACACGGTCGACACGGAGTACGCGGCGCACCGGCAGCGGTTCCTCGCCGAGCAGGGCTACGCGTACCACATCGTGGACGCCGACGACCTGCTCCGGCCGCTCTGATCTTCAGCTGAACTGCGGATCGGCGCCGTGCCGCCGGAGCAGCTCGATGAGGTCACCGCGGCCCCGGTAGGCGAACAGGGGCGTGTTCCCGTACTCGTTCCTTTCCGGCTGACGGCGAAGTCACGACCCCAGATAACGCAGGACCGCCAGCACCCGGCGGCTGTACCCGGCCGACTGCGGCAGGTCGAGCTTGTCGAAGATCGCGTTCGCGTGCTTCTCCACCGAGCTCTGCGAGAGGTACAGCAGTTGCGCGATGCTCGCGTTCGTGTGGCCCTGCGCCATCTTCTCCAGGACGTCGCGCTCGCGCGAGGTCAGCCGGGCAAGGGCGACCTCGTGGGACGTGCGGGCGAACAGCCGCCGGACGACCTCGGGATCGAAGGCCGCGCCGCCCTCGGCGACCCGGGACAGTGCGTCGAGGAACTCGCCGACCTGGGCAACACGGTCCTTGAGCAGGTAGCCGACCCGGCTGCTGTCGCCGCTGATGAGCTGGGCGGCGTAGCGCTTCTCGACGTACTGGGAGAGGACGAGCACCCCGGTTTCCGGCCACTTCTCGCGGATTTCGAGCGCGGCGCGCAGGCCCTCGTCGGTGTGGGTCGGGGGCATGCGGACGTCGGTGACGACGACGTCGGGCCGGTGCCGATCCGCCGCTTCGAGCAGGGCCTTGCCGTCGCCGACCGCGGCGACCACGTCGTGGCCCTCCTCGAGCAGCAGCCGCACCAGTCCTTCGCGCAGCAGCGTCGAATCCTCCGCCAGGATCACCCGCACGGCAGCACCGCCTGCACGACCGTCCCGCCGCGGGGCGGACTGTCCACAGTGAACTCCCCGTCCGCCGCCGCCACCCGCCGCAGCAGGCCGGCGAGCCCGCCGGTCAGGGAGATCCGGGCCCCGCCGCAGCCGTCGTCGGTAACCTTGACGACGACGTTCCTCTCGCGGCGCCGGACGTCGATCGTGATCCATGTGGCGCCGGCGTGCTTGACGGCGTTGGTGACCGACTCCGAAACGACGAAGTACGCGACGGTCGCCACCGGGGTCGGCGGCGATCCGGTCAGCGCATAGACGAGCTGCACCCGGATCACCGCCCGCTCGGCGAGCGATTCGAGCGCGGCCTCGAGGCCGCTTTCGTCGAGCGCGACCGGATACACCCGCCAGGCGACGTCCCGCAGTTCGCGCAGGGCTTCCTGGGATTCCTCGTGTGCCTGCCGGACCAGCTCGGAGTCACCGGTGCGCCGGGCCCGGCCGAGCAGCAGGCCCAGTGCCACCAGCCGCTGCTGCACACCGTCGTGCAGGTCGCGTTCGATGCGGCGGCGTTCGTCGTTCACCGCATCGACGACTTCCGCACGGGTGGTGGCCAGGAAGTCCATCCGGCGCTTCAGCAGCGTCCAGCGGCTCGGGCCGAGGAACCGCTTGGCCAGCCGCCGTTCCAGCGCCGCGACGCCGGTGATCCCCTGTATGCAGAGGAACACCGCCATCGTCGCGAGCGCGGCGACGACCAGCCAGTCGACGACGGACCCGGCACCCTGCCCGCCGGGTGCCCGCCCGGTGACCAGCTGCCCGATGTAGACGACGGCGGCCACCAGCCCGCCGCCGATGCACACCCAGACACCCAGCCCGAGCAGGCCGGCGAGCGTGCGCAGCACGAGGAACTGCAGGGCCCGGCGGTTGTCGTAGTCGCCGAGGTTGTCGATGTCCAGGTACCGCCACAGCCGGGTACGTTCGAGCTCGGAGAGCCGCCGGGCGCCGCGCTGGACGACCTTCCGGCTCGCGGGCACGACGAGCAGGGGCGCGCCGAGGAGCAGGTACAGCACCCCGGCGAGCGCGGTGAGCGCGCCGAGGCCGACTCCTGCGGCCGTGCGCGCGGCGTAGATGATCACCGCTTCAGGCTAGCCAGGAGGCGGGGCGGGCGTATTGCGGTTTTCCGCAATGATCGTGACGGCTTTCCGCAATGCCTTGCCCGCCACGGATTCCTACGGTCGTGACATGACTTTCGCACTGACCACCGTCCCCGCCGAGCCGTCGACCGGACTGGCAGGCTGGGCCGTCGGCCTCATCGACTCGCTCGGCGGCCCCGGCGCCGCCGTCATCGTGGGCCTGGACAACCTGTTCCCGCCGATCCCCAGCGAGCTGGTGCTGCCCCTCGCCGGTTTCTCCGCGAGCCGGGGCGCGTTCACCCTGGCAGGCGCCCTGTTCTGGACGACACTGGGGTCACTGGCCGGCGCGGTGATCGTCTACCTGCTCGGCGCGTGGCTCGGCCGCGACCGGACCCGTGCGCTGCTGGCCCGCGTCCCGCTGCTGGACGTCGCGGACTTCGACCGCACGGAGGCCTGGTTCGCCCGCCACGGCGGCAAGGCGGTGTTCCTGGGACGGATGGTGCCGATCTTCCGCAGCCTGATTTCCCTGCCCGCCGGCGTGGAACGCATGCCGTTCGGCCGGTTCCTGCTGCTGACGACGGCGGGAAGCCTGCTGTGGAACACGGCCTTCGTCGTCGCGGGCTACCTGCTCGGCGAGAGCTGGTCACTGGTCGACGAGTACGCGTCGGTGTTCCAGTACGTCGTACTGGCGGCGGTGGCGGCGGCGATCGGGCTGTTCGTGACGATCCGCCTGCGCCGCCGGGCGGCCACCCGGTGAGGGAATCCGCCCGGCGACGTGCGCTGAAAGGGACTTTCCTTGCGTCCGGTGCGACGAAAGTCCCTTTCGCCGCACCGGATGAGACGAAAGCGCCTTTCAGCCCGCCAGGCCCCAGGCGCCCTGCCCGGCCGGGTAGCCGAGGCCTCCCCGGGAGGGTCGTGAGTGGAAAAGAGTGTTCTAACCCTAATTATCACTCACGACAACCCGCGGCAGACCACCCAAGCCCGCGATCCGCAGAAGAGAGGACTATCGGTTTGTCTACTATGGACAACGCAAAAGAGAGTGCGGGCCGCGCCCCCTCGGCGTGGCCCGCGCTCCCCCTGAGATCAGTAGCTCGTCAGCCCGAAGTCGCCGACACCGCCGGTCTGCTCCACCCAGGCGCCGTACGGGCCGCCTTCCTTGACCGTCAGCGAACCGTCCTCGCGCAGGACGCCGACCCGGGCCGACGGTGCGTCGACCTTGATCTCGGCCGCGCCGGAGATCTGGTTGATCCAGTTCGCGTACAGGTTGCCCTGCTTGACCGAGGCCAGGCCGTTGGTGAAGACGACGCCGAGGTAGTCACCGGACAGCGCGACCTGCTTCACGCCCGACGTCTGCTCGACCCAGGTGCCGTAGAGGCCGCCTTCCTTGACCACCAGCGAACCGTCGGTGCGCACGACCGCGATCCGGCCGGTGCTCGCGTCCAGCTCGACGTCGGCCGCGCCGGGCAGCTCGTCGACCCAGGCCGCGTACAGGTTGCCCTGCTTGGCGAACACCTTGCCGTTGTTGTCGACCACGGCGATGTAGTCGCCCGAGAGCTCGACCTCCTTGGCGTTGTTGGTCTCCTCGACCCAGCCGCCCTGGAGGCCGCCCTCCTTGACCGCCACGGTGCCGTCGGTGCGCAGGACCGCGATGCGGCCCTTCGCCGACTCCAGCGCGAAGTCCTTGACGTTGTTCGCCTGGTGCACCCAGTCCTGGTACAGGTTGCCCTGCTTGACGTACAGGTCACCGGTGTTCGTCAGGACGCCGACCATGTCACCGTGCACTTCGGACTTGGCGATGCCGCCGCCGTGCTCGAGGACCCAGCCCGAGTACAGGTTTCCTTCCTTCACCTGCACCGAGCTGTCCTTGAACAGCACGCCCAGCCGCGGGGTCGCGGGCTTGGCGGGGTCGCTCAGGCCCGCCGGGCTGACGAACGCCGAGATCTGCTGGCCGGCGAGGTACTGGCCGACCCGGCCGGGCCCGTACCCGAACTCGACGCTGGTGGTGGCGGGGCCGCCGTTGCCCCAGTTGCCGTTGATCGTGCGGATGGTGCCGTCGGCGTTGACCGTGTCGACCATCCCGACGTGGTCGGCGTAGCCGTTGCCCTGGTAGTTGAACACCACCGCGTCGCCAACCTGCGGGACGTACCCGGGATCGGTGTGCAGCGTGCCCTTCTGCTGGCCGTACAGGTAGAAGCTGCCCGCGGCCGCGGTCAGCCGGTCGGTGCTGAGGTTGCGGTTGCCCCAGACCCAGCGGACGAAGTCGGCGCACCAGGCCCACTGCATCCGGCAGCTGTCCATGAACCCGACGCCGCCGAGGCTGTTCGTGCTGCAGGTCTGCTTGTGCAGGTTCGCCGCGGCGAGGTCGCGGACGTCGGTCCGCGTGTCGGCACTGGCGGGGACGGCGCCCAGCAGGCCGAGGACGGCGGTGGCGAGGACGGTCGTGGTGACGCGCTTGAGCGACATGACGTTCTCCTTGGACGGAACGAAAGATCAGCGGGTGCAGTTGATCGCGCTGTCGGCGACAGGCAGCGAGCCACCGTTGAAGTAGGCGAGCGCCTTCTTGTAGTCGGCGCACCGGTTCAGCGACTCGGTCGGGTCGAGGGCGTAGGAGTAGCCGATCGCGCGGCCGACCGCACCCATGTCGTAGTTGTCCGCGGCGGCGTTGATGTTGCGGGAACCCCAGTACCAGCGGGCGATCTTGGCGCTCCAGTCGAGCGTCGCGGCGGCGTCCGGGTTGCCGACGAAGTCGTAGCCGAGCGCGTTGCCCGCGGAACGGTAGTTGAAGTCACCGGTCAGCTGGATGAAACCGCGGCCGCGGTACAGCTCGGAGTTGCCCGCTTCGCCCGCGTTGTACCGGAAACCGCTCTCGTGCTTGAGCGTGGCGAGCAGCGCGGCCTTGCGGCTGGCCGTCGTGATGCCCCCGGCCGCCATCTCGGCGTTCAGGCTCGGCAGACCGGCCGCGACGGTGTCGGTGGCGTAGGTGGAGCCGTAGATGGCGGTGATGTCGGACAGCGAGACCTGGCCGCCCGTCGAGGCGGGCCCGGCGGCGGCGAGCGCCAGCTGCTGGACGCCGCCGGTCTGCTCGACCCACGTGCCGTAGAGGCCGCCGTCCTTGACCGTGACGCTGCCGTCGGTGCGCAGTACGCCGATGCGGTCACCGGCGATCTGCAGGTTGGCGGCGCCGGGCAGCTGGTTCACCCACCCCGCGTAGAGGTTGCCCTCCTTGACCGTCGCCAGCCCGTTGTCGAGCACGACGCCGATGCGGCTGCCCGACAGCTTCAGCTGCTTGACGCCGGAGACCTCCTCGACCCAGTTGGACCACAGGTTCGACTCCTTGACCGCCACCGACCCGTCGGTGCGCAGCACACCGATCCGGTCGGCGGAGAGCTCGAGGTCGGCCACCGAGCCCATCTGGCTCACCCACGGCGCGTAGAGGTCGCCTTCCTTGACGCTCGCCTGGCCGTTTTCGAACACGACGCCGACCCGGTTCGGGGTCAGCTCGAGGTCCTTGACGGCGTTGGTCTGCTCGATCCAGGTCGCGTTGAGCGCGCCGTCCTTGACCGCGGCGGTGCCGTCGTTGCGCACCACGCCGATCCGGTTGCCCGCGAGCCGGAAGTCGCGGACGTTGCCCGCTTCCTCGGTCCAGTCGGTCCACAGGTTGCCCTCTTTGACGAACAGCCGCGCGTCCGCCGTCAGCACGCCGATCCGGTCGCCGGCGATCTCGAACTTCTGCACCCCGGTCATTTCCTCGACCCACGACGCGTAGAGGTTGCCTTCCTTGACCAGCAGCTTGCCGCCGGCCAGCACGCCGATCCGGCTGGCGCCGGCAGGCAGGTCCCCGGCGGACGCGGTCGCCTGCAGGCCGCCGACGGCGACCCCCGCGACCAGCGCCGCAGTGACAGCCCGGCCCAGCGTCTTCTTCAGCTTGGACATGGTGGTTCCCTTCTTCACCGTGGGGAAAGATCCCTGCCGTCCCGAGGGCGCTGCGCTCGGCGCCCCCTGCGTCCTCCTCGGGACGGGAAGAAGCTTCTCCCGCGGGGATCAAAGAAACCTGAAAGCCGTCAGCGGCTCCCGGACCGGGAACTTTCAGCCGGTTTTGAGATCCGCAGGACCGGCCGCGGCTCCCCGGCCTCACGGCTTCCGTGCAGCCGGAAGATGCCCATGGCCTCGGTCCACGCCGCTTCGGCACGGGCCGTCTCGCCGAGGGCGTCGAGCGTGGTGGCCAGGTCACGCAGGGCGCGTGCCCGCCACACCGGGAGCGTGAGGGCGTCCCACCACTGGACCGACCGCTCGAGGTAGGTGCGGGCGGCGAGGAACCGGCCGGCGGCCAGCTCCAGCTCGCCGAGGGTGCGCAGCATCAGGCCCTGGCCGAAGCCGTCCTGCATCTCGTGGCAGGTGGCCAGGCACGCGAGCATGTCGTCGCGCACCTCGTCGCCGCGGCCCTGGCGGATGCGGACCTTGACCAGCGCCTGCACGGCGTAGGCGGACATCAGCGGGTCGTCGAGGCCGCGCAGCAGGTTGACCGCCTCCTGGCTGTACCGGGCGGCCTCGGCGAGCCGTCCGGCGGCACGGTGCACCAGGCTCAGCGAGCGCAGGGCGACCGCGTGGCTGCTCACCGCGCCCGAGTTCGCGTACCCCGCCACGGCGAGTTCGGCGGCGGCTAGCGCCTCGTCCAGCTCGCCCTGCTCGGTGAGGACGTGGCCGAGCCCGTGCAGGGCCTGGACCTCCGCCTGCTGCTCGCCCAGTTCCCGCAGCTCGGGCAGGGCGAGGTCGAGCGAGTGCCGGGCCTGGGCGAACTGGCCGTACTCGCACTGCACGATGCTGAGGTCGAGCAGGCTCATGGCCTGCCCGCGCCGGTCGCCGTCCAGTTCGTGGGCGGCGAGGGCCTGCTCGTGGTAGGCGATCGACTCGTCGAAGCGGTCCTGTTCGTAGCGCAGCCAGCCCAGCCCGGACAGCAGCCGTGCCTCGCCGGCGCGGTCGCCGGTCCGGCGGGCGGCCGCGAGCGCGGCGTTGTGCGTGCGCCACCACTGGCCGAACAGGTTGCGGACGGCGAAGACCGACGAGCACAGCGCCGCGGCCAGCCGGGTGGCGACGTCGGTGAGGTCGAGGTCGCTGACGCGTTCCACCACGCCGACGAGCCCGGTCTGCTCCGCGTCGAACCACGCGTCGGGGTCGGTGAGGATCTCGTCGACCTGCGCCGCGGTCAGGTACCGGGCGAGCGACCCCGACTCGGCGGGCACGTGCGGCCCGCGGCGGCCGGCGAGTTCGACCAGCTCGAGCCAGCATTCGGCGGCCCGCGTGGTCACCTCCCTGATGCTTTCCGCGGTTTCCTCCGCCTCCCCGCGTTCCCGGGCGAAGGCCCGCGTGAGGTCGTGGATCTGGTAGCGCATCGCCCCACCGTCGTCCACTGTGGACACGTCGAGCAGCTGCGCGTCGACCAGCCGCTCGACCACCTCCTCGGCCTCGTCGCCGTCGCATCCGAGCAGCGGCGCCGCCACCCACGCGCCGAACGAGGAGACGTCGAGCAGGCCGAGCCGGCGCAGCGCGGTGCGCTCCCGCTCGGCCAGGCCGTCGTAGCTGAGCGCGAGACTGCCGCGCACCTCCAGGTCGCCGAGGGTGAGTTCCTGCAGGATCCGGTGCTGGCCGCGCAGGCGTTCGGTGAGCCTGCCGACCTTCCACTGCGGCCGCGCCGCGAGCCGGGCCCCGGCGATCCGCACGGCCAGCGGCAGGTTGCCGCACAGGCGCACCAGCTCGCGGGCGGCTTCGGGATGCTCGGCCACCCGGGTGCCGCCGACGACGCGGCTCAGCAGTTCCAGCGCCTCCGGCTCGTCCAGCACGGGCAGGTGCAGGTGGACCGCGCCGCCGACCGCGCCGAGCCGTTCCCGGCTGGTCACCAGCACCGCGCAGGTGTGGCCGCCGGGCAGCAGCGGGCGGACCTGGCGTTCGTCGGACGCGTCGTCGAGCACCACGAGGATGCGCCGGTCGGCGAGCATCGTGCGGTAGAGCTGGGCGCGTTCCTCCAGCCCGGCGGGGATGTCCTGGTCCGGCACGCCCAGCGCGCGCAGGAAGCCCGCCAGCACCTCGGCCGGGTCGGCGCGGACGGCCTGCACCCCGCGCAGCGAGGCGTAGAGCCTGCCGTCGGGGAAGTGCTCGCGCACGCGGTGCGCGACGTGCGTGGCGAAGGTGCTCTTGCCCGAGCCGGGCTTGCCGTAGACCGCGCACAGCCGCGACCCGGTGGTCTCTTCGGAAAGCCTCCGCGTCAGCTCCGCGACTTCGTGCGCACGGCCGGTGAAGTCGGCGATGTCGTAGGGCAGCTGGCTCGGCACCGGGACCTGGCGGGCGGCGCCGGGCTCGTGCGGCGGCTCGGCCTGCGGCCCGGGTTCGTCCCGCAGGACGTGGTCGTGGGCGGCCTGCAGCGCCGGGCCGGGTTCCAGCCCCAGTTCGTCGAGCAGGATCGTGCGCCCGTCCTGGTAGCAGGCGAGCGCGTCGGCGCGGCGGCCGCTCTGGTGCAGCGCGAGCATGAGCTGGGCACGCAGCCGTTCCCGCAGCGGGTGCGCGGCCACGGCCGAGGTCAGTTCCGGCACCAGCGACTCGCCTTCGCCGGTCTCCAGCTCGACGTCGACGCGGTCCTCCAACGCCGCGATCCGCAGCTCTTCGAGCCGGGCGCGTTCGTTCTCCGCCCACCGGCCCTGCGTGCCGCCCAGCGCGGTCCCCCGCCAGACGCCGAGCGCCTGCCGGATGAGCGCGATCGCGCGGTCGGGTTCCCCGGCCGCCCGCGCGCGACGGCCCGCGGACAGGTTCCGGGTGAAGACGTGCAGGTCGACCTGGTCGAGGTCGACGGCCAGCCGGTAGCCGCCCCCGCTGCGCGCGATCACGTCGGGATCGCCGCCGTCGGCCAGGGCGCGCCGAAGGGCGGAGACGTAGGTGTAGACGGCGGCGCGTGCCTGGTCCGGGGGTTCCTCGCCCCAGATCGCGTCGATCACCTGCTCCAGCGGGACGACGTGCCCCGCCTGCACGGCCAGCAACGCGAGCAGTGTGCGCGGCTTAGGGCCGCCGAGGCCGATCGTCCGGTCGCCGCTCGCCACTTCGACCTGGCCCAGCACGTGGAACTCCATACCGCCCCTCCGAGGCCCGCGTCGTGCTCGGCGGGTCCCCGTGAGCCTGGCAACCCGGCTGCGGCTAGGCAAGATCCGCACAGGTGACCGGTCTGTCGGGTTCGTCTCGCCACCCCTTCGGCGCAGTGGCGTGTCTCAGCAACATCTTGCGTCACACGAGTCCCAGCATCGCTCTGACCTGCGGTTTTGTGGATTCACTCGATCGGATGAGCGGCCGGATCGCTGGAAATTGTCGGACCCTCGAACTACTGTTCGAGATGCAGCAGCCGAACACAAGTTCGAGGGGACGTCCATGACGATCGCACCGCTCCGCCCCGGTACACCCGCGCCGCCGGTCCAGACCCTGCCACCGGGGTCGTGGCACGGCAGGCTGTGGGTGTCCGACCTGCCGCTGACCCGGCCCGAGCGCTACCTCGGCTGCGTGGCCGAGTTCGAGCGGTCCGGCCTGTGGCCGGTGCTGATCCCGCACGACCAGCGCTTCGCGGCCAACGGCGAGGACTGGATCGACGACCGCGGCAGGCTGGCCCCGGCAGGCCACCGGGTGGCAACGGCCAACCCGGCAGAGGTGCTGGCCCGCTGGTGGGACGGCTCCTGCTGCGACGGCGCCTGCCTGAGGCCGTTCGGCGCCCGCTTCCCGGGGCTGGCCAAGCGCAGCCCACGGAAGTCGGATCCCCTGGCGGAGGCGGGCAACACGGGGTCGATCCTGGCCACCCGCGCCCCGCACCGCCTCGGCCTGGTCCAGACGGAACGCCCGGCGGACATCCCGGCCCTGCTCGGCTGGACGGGCATGATCAAGTGCACCGACCAGGTGGCGGAGCTGTCGGCGGTCCTGCGCAGCTGGGAGGACAGGTTCGGGGCAACGCTGGTGGTCCTGGGCTTCGACACAATCGAGCTGTCGGTGTCGGCCCCGCCCCGCAACCAGGCAAGGGCCCTGACGGTGGCAGCCGAGCACCGGGCGTTCAGCCTGCCGACGTTCGCGGGCCAGCCGGGGAATCTGCGGGAGTACGCGTCGGGGTTGGTGCAGTCGCGGCATTGGAGGTTTTCCTGGGCGTGAGCGGTGATGCGGGCGGTGGCCGCGGGGGAAGGCGGCCAGGTCCGGGGGCGCAGGTGCCGGGGGGCCGGGGGCCGGGGGCCGGGGCCAGGCAAAGTCGCGTTGTGCCGTCGCGCTGAAGGTGCCCTTCAGCTCAGCGCGAGCCAGCAGCCCCGGCCGCTGGTCCCGGCAAACCTGTGCCTCCACGACATGAACGACTCTTTCCTGTCGTCAGACGTCATGAACGACTCGTTCATGACGTCCGGCCACCCCGCGGCACAGCGACTTTGCCGGAACCCGGGGCCGGGGCCGAGGCCGGGGTTTCCGGGCGACGGCGCGCTGGGCCAGGCGAGTCGGCAGCCTCGGCGGGCTGGGGGTCCGGCGAGGCTGCCGGGCATCGCCACGACCGCCCCGGGGGCCGGGCCTCTCGTTGCCGCGCTCAACGGCGACTTCGGGCAGCGCGGACCGCAGGCCCGGCCCGCGGTTTCGTGGCCGCGCGCGCCCGACAGCGCCTTCGGCCGGCGGCTCGCGCGAGCCGCCGGCCGCTCGGGCCGGACCCGAACCCCGCTCACTCGGCGGGCGAAAGGTCCGGCCCGAGCGCCCCAAGGTGGCCTTCGGTGCGTTGAACGCACCGAAGGCCGCCTTGGGACACAGCCTCAAACCCAACCCACCCGGACGGCCCCATGAGCAAACGAACCAAAGGTCCCCTCAGACGCGCGTCCGCGAATCTGGGTCACGTGTCCCGGCAAACAGTCCGCCCGTCCCACCCCCTCCCGCACCGCCGCGTTTGGCGACCCCCGCGAACGGGAATCACCCTTCGCGGGAAGGCGGTGAGGGCGATCGCCGAGATCCGGATCGGCACTTCGGGGTGGCGGTACCCGCCGTGGCGCGGGGTTTTCTATCCGTCCGGCCTTGCGCAGCGGCGGGAACTCGAATACCTGTCGCGGCGGATGAATGCCGTTGAGATCAACGGCTCCTTCTACTCCCTGCAGCGGCCGGAACGCTATCGCGCCTGGTTCGACGAGACGCCCGCCGACTTCCTCTTTGCCGTCAAGGGTGGTCGCTTCATCACCCACATGAAGCAGCTGCGGGACGTCGAGACCGCGCTCGCCAACTTCTATGCCTCCGGCGTCCTTGCCCTGGGCCCGAAGCTGGGCCCGTTCCTCTGGCAACTGCCACCGAGGCTGACATTCGATCCGGACCGGCTTGCGAACTTCTTCTCCCTGCTGCCGCGCACCACCGAGGACGCCGCCCAGCTGGCCATGAAGCACGACGACAAGCTCAAGGCCGCCCCCTACCTCGAAGCCGGCCCACGACGACCCTTGCGGCATGCGCTCGAAGTTCGACACCCGAGCTTTGCCGAGCCCGCCGCGAAGGACCTGCTGCGGGAACACCGCGTTGCCCTCGTTGTTGCCGACACCGCCGGGAAGTGGCCCTTCCTCGAAGACCAGACCGCCGACTTCGCCTACGTCCGGCTGCACGGCGACGAGGAGCTGTACGTCAGCGGCTACTCCGACCGCGCCCTGCGCACCTGGGCGGACAAGATCCGTGCCTGGCACGACGACGGGCGGCGGGACGTGCACGTCTACTTCGACAACGACGTCAAAGTGGAGGCTCCGCGCAACGCCGAAGCCCTCGCCGATCTGCTCGGGGTGGCGCCTCCCACCCGGCAGTGAGTGGACAGTGAGCGCTATCGGCTTGAGTGGACGCGCAGGCCGGACCGGCTCGCGTGCTGTCGCTGGGGGTCGGCACGCGGTCGGTCCGTCCCCGGAAACCCTCACGGCCGTCCGGGTGTCACCTCGGTTCCCACCAGGGCCGCCAGCTTTGCTCGCACGTCCTCCGCGTCCGGGTGGCCCAGCTCCGTCAGCAACCGCACCGACTTGAGCCAGCACTCGCGGGCCAGGCCCTCCTCTCCGTGACGCTGGTGGATCGTGCCCAGCTGGGACAGCACGTCCGCCGCCTCGTACTGCTCGCCCATCGCGAAGAACATCGACACCGACTCGCGGATGCATGCGACGCCTTCGTCGAACCTGCCCAGGCCCACCAGTGCCAGGCCCCGCGTGTGCTGCGTGAACCTGGTGTCCACCGGCTTGCCGTCCGCTCCGACGATCGCCAGCGCCTCGTCGGCCAGCCGCAGCGCCTGCTCGTGGTCGCCCATCGACGTGCAGATGTCGCCGAGTGCCCGCAGCACGCTCGCCTCGAACTGGCCCATGCCCAGCTCGCGCACGATCGCCAGCGCCTGCTTGCCGTGCTCGTACGCCCAGGGGTAGTCGTCCAGGCTGTGTGCCGCCAGCGCCAGGTTGTACTGCGCCCGCGCCTCCCCTTCGCGCGCGCCGAGTTCCCGCTGGATCGCCAGCACCTGCTCCAGGTACCGCCGGGACTCCCCGTACTGCCGCGCGACGCCGTTGACGACGCCGAGCCCGCTGAGGATGCCCGCCTCGCCCGGCCGGTGGCCGCTCGCGCGCGCCGCTTCGAGGGCCACCGCGAACACCGACCGCCAGTCGTCGAGCCGCGAACTCGTCATGAAGTACGTCTGCAGCAGCCAGGCCAGCTTCCAGCAGACGTCGTCGCGGCGGCGCCGCGCCAGGTGGACCGCCGCGATCAGGTTGCCCGCCTCTTCGCCGAACCAGTTCAACGCGTCGTGATAGGACGCGAACTCCTGCCCGCCGCCGAGATCTTCCAGTTCCAGCAGCCGGTAGTAGCGCTCGGGCCGCATCCGGCGGGACGCGTTCAGCGCCGACGCGAGGTACCAGCTCAGCAGCCGGTCGACCGCGGCGGCGCGCTCCGCCGGCGGGTCGAACTGCGAAGCGGCTTCGCTCGCGTACGCGCGGACGAGGTCGTGGAACTGGTAGCGGCCCGGCCGTGGCCGGCCGAGCAGGTGCGCCGCGGCCAGCGTTTCCAGCCGCGCCCGCGCCGCCGGGAGGTCGATCCCGGCGACCGCGGCCGCCGCGGGTGCGGTGAAGTCGGCGCCGGTGACCAGGCCGAGCAGCCGCAGCAGCCGCGCCGTCGACGGCTCCAGTGCCAGGTAGGAGTGCGAAAGCACCGAGCGGATGTTCGTGTCCTCGCCGTCGGCGAGGTCGAACGAGCCGAGCAGGTCGCGGGAGCCGGTGAACTCGTCGAGCGGTAGGTCCGGGTACTCGGCCGCGCGCACGGCGAGGATCCGGATCGCCAGCGGCAGCCCGCCGCAGTAGCGCACGAACCGTTCGGCCGCGCCGGGGTCACGCGCCACGCGGTCGTGGCCGATCGTCGACGCGAGCAGCTCGACGGCGTCCTCGTCGCCGAGTTCCTCCAGCGCGACGCGCCGCGCGCCGTGCGTCGCGACCAGCGCGCGCAGCTGCCAGCGGCTGGTGACGACGACCAGGCAGCCCGGCCCGGGCAGCAGCGGGCTCACCTGCTCGGTGCGATTGGCGTTGTCGAGCAGGACCAGCAGCCGCCGTCCCGCGGTGTG
Organism: Amycolatopsis melonis; assembly: GCF_040064235.1. Classification (NCBI taxonomy): domain Bacteria; kingdom Bacillati; phylum Actinomycetota; class Actinomycetes; order Pseudonocardiales; family Pseudonocardiaceae; genus Amycolatopsis; species Amycolatopsis melonis. The sequence goes on along the minus strand of NZ_JBDZYD010000023.1, from coordinate 2,197 downwards.
CGTCCGCCAGCTCGCCGCGCGCCCGTCGAGGTCGGCCGGGATCGCCTCGCACGGCACGCCGAGCGCGGTGAGCATCGCCTCCAGCGCCGCCAGCGGCTCGACCGGCTCGCCGGGCCCGTAACCACGCAGGTTGAGGTAGACCTGCCCGCCGGGGAACCGGTCGGCGATCTCGTGCGCGAAGTGCACTGCCAGCGCGGTTTTCCCGATGCCACCCATGCCTTCGACGGACGCGATCGGCGTCGAAGCACCGGCGTCGAGGGCCTCCGGCAGCAGCGCGTGCAACGCCTTGAGGTCGTTCTCGCGCCCGGCGAACGTCCGCAGGTCGGCGGGCAGCTGGCGCGGCACCTGCGGCTCGACGCCGAGCCGGTACCGCCCCGGCGGGGCGGCGACGCCGTCGTCGGCGCCGGTGAGGATCGCCTGCCGGGTGCGCTGCAGCGACGGCCCGGGGTCGAGCCCGAGTTCCTCGGCGAGCACGCCGCTGATCCGCCGGTACACGTCGAGGGCTTCGGCCTGCCTGCCCGACCGGTACAGCGCGGTCATCAGCTGCTCGTGCAACCGCTCCCGCAGCGGGTTTTCCCTGGTCAGCCGGGTGAGTTCGGGGACGACGGTGCCGTACTCGCCGACGCCGAGCAGTGCGTCGGCCCACTGCTCGCGCACGCGCAGCCGTTCCTCGGCCAGCTGGCCAGCCTCGTCGCGGTGCAGCGCGTCGGACTCGACGTTCAGCAGCGCCGGGCCACGCCACTGCGCGAGCGCGTCGGCGAAGTGGGTGGCGGCCTGGCGGCTCTCGCCGCGGTCCAGCGCGGCCTTGCCGCGGGCGGCGAGCGCGCGGAACCGGGACAGGTCGAGCAGGTCGTCCTCGATCTCGATCCGGTAGCCGCCGCTCTCGGTGCGGATCGCGACCTGGTCGCCGAGGGCGCGGCGCAGGCGCAGCACGTACGTCTGGAGCGCGCCCTTGGACCGGCGGCCGTCGTCGTCCCACAGCCAGCGGCCCAGTTCGTCGACCGGCACGACGCGGTTGGCACGCAGCAGCAGGCCGGCCAGCACGATCAGCGGCCGGCTGCCCCCGAGCGGTACCGGGCGGCCGTCGGCCGTGACCTCGGCCGGACCCAGCACGCGGAAATCGAGGACCACGGGATCATTCTCACCGGAAACCTCCTGTTCGGCACCTGTTTGCCGAACGGGACGCGGTGGCATGATCGGGCGCGATGAAGGTCTACGCGATTCCCCTGCGCACCCGGTTCCGCGGCATCACCGTCCGTGAGGGCGTGCTGCTGCGCGGGCCGGCGGGCTGGGGCGAGTTCTGCCCGTTCGCCGACTACTCCGACGCCGAGAGCGTGCCGTGGCTGCGGGCGGCGCTGGAGGCGAGCGAAACGGGCTGGCCGCCGCCGGTCCGCGACCGCGTCGAGGTGAACACGACGGTGCCGGTGGTCTCGCCGGAGAAGGCGTACGACCTGGTCCGCGCCTCGGGCTGCCGGACGGCGAAGGTGAAGGTCGCGGACCCGCGGGTCTCGCTGACGGATGACTGCGCACGGGTGGAGGCGGTCCGCGACGCGCTGGGCCCGGCCGGCGCGATCCGCGTCGACGCCAACATGGCCTGGGACGTCGACACGGCGGTGCGCGCGATCACCGACCTCGACAAGGCCGCTGGCGGGCTGGAGTACGCGGAGCAGCCGTGCCCGACGATCGAGGACCTGGCGGCGGTGCGCCGCCGGGTGGACGTCCGCATCGCCGCGGACGAATCGATCCGGCGCGCGGAGGACCCGCTGAAGGTGGCGGTCGCGGGAGCGGCGGACATCGCGGTCCTGAAGGTGGCCCCGCTGGGCGGCGTGCGGCGGGCACTGGAGGTCGCCGAGGCGTGCGGGCTGCCGTGCGTGGTGTCGTCGGCGGTGGAGACGAGCGTCGGCCTGGCGGCGGGACTGGCACTGGCGGGCGCACTCCCGGAACTGGACTTCGCCTGCGGACTCGGCACGATTTCCTTGCTGGAAGGCGACATCAGCACGCCATCACTGTCCCCTGTGGACGGACAGCTGCCGGTCCTGCGCCAGGCCCCCGAACCCACGGACACCTACGCGGCGTCTCCCGAAGTGGCGGCAGCGTGGGAAGCCCGCCTGGCGAGGGTGCGCGGCTTGTCGTGAGTGAGAAACAGGGGTAGAACACTGTTTCTCACTCACGACAACACCAACCCCGTGCCCGGCGG
>NZ_JBDZYD010000022.1:0-124308 GCF_040064235.1 Amycolatopsis melonis | reverse complement strand
GCACCGAAGGCCACATTGGGGTTGTTTCATCTTGGTTTGTGCTGGTCAGGCTGTGTTGGCTGGGTGTGGTAGTGGTCAGGCCGGGCTTGGTTGGGCAGTGTCGCGGGCGTGTTGTTCGTGCTGGGTGAGCACGAGCAGGGCGCGCAGCAGGGTGGTGGCGTGGCGGGGGTGCAGGCGGAGAGTGTCGAGGATGTGCCAGTGTTTGAGGGCAGCGAAGCCGCCCTCAACCGCGCACCGCATCGCCGAGAACACCGCGTTGGCCTGCTTCTGCGCTTTCGTCAGCGGCCGGCGGGCTTCGGCCTTGTAAGGCGTGAGCACAACCTGCTCACACGCTCCGCCGCAGCGGCGGCAGTCACGGGTGGTGCGGATGTCTTTGTGCCAGCCGTGGAACCCTTTGTCTGCGGCCGGGGTCAGGCCGTGGACGTGGAGCCGTTCGCGGATGCGTAGCCGGCGGGCGGCGGTGATGTCGGCGGTGCGGCCCGGCAGGGCCGGGGAGATCCATAACAGCCGGCCGTGTTCGTCGGTCAGGGCGAGCACAACCAGGCCGTGGTGTTTGTGTTTGCCGTTGTAGTGGGCCCGGTTGTGCGTGCCGGTGCGGCGACGGGTCCGGATCAGGGTGCCATCCACCAGCACCACCTGCCCGCCCGCGCGGGCGTGGCGGCGCAGGACCCGGTGCAGGTGGGTGGCGCGGGCGGCGAGCAGGGCGATCGCTTCCAGCACCCAGCGGCGCACCGTGGCGGCGGAGACTCCCATACCGGCTCCGAGGTGGGCCAGGCGCGGGTCGTGGCGCAGCACAGCCAGCACGACCAGTGCCTGCCCGGCGGGAGTGGCCTTACGCCAGCGGGACCGCAACCGGCGGCGGTGGGCACCGATCAGCTCGGCCAGCATCCGCAGGGTCGACCGCGAGAGCGGAAGAACCACCTGGTAGGAAAGGGCCTCGAAGCCCTCGGCGGGTTGTTGACTCACATCTCGATCTTGCCGAGGGCTTCACCCATCCCCAGCACCACCCACACCGGTCCCAACACCCCTCCTTGCCACCACAGGCAAACCACCACCCACCCAACACCCCTCACCAGCACAAACCACGATGAAACAACCCCATTGGGGCGCTCGGGACGCAACCAACGCCACTTTGGTTGCGCGGGACGCACCGAACGCCACATTGGGTGCCCCAGACGCACCGAACGCCACTTTGGGGCGCTCGGGCGCGCAGGAGAGCCGAGGGCGGGCGCGCGGAGGAGCGGGCCAGCCGGAGCAGCGGAGCCGCCGCGGCAGCCGGAGGAGCGGGCCAGCCGGAGGAGCGGAGCAGCGGAGCCCCCGAAGCACGTGGAGGAGCGCGGCGGCGGAGTCCCGAGGCAGCCGGAGCAACACCGAGGTGGCGTTCCTCTTCCCACGCCCTCTGCGTAGGGTGACCGGCTGTGAGCGGAACCCTCTCGCCCGCGACGGGGCTGGATCGCGGACGGCGGCCTCGCCGGATCACCGTGCTGCTGCCGGTGCTCGGGCTGATCGTGGTGGCCCTGTGCGGCCTGTTCCTGTTCGGCCTCGCCACCGCGCGGGTCGGGCCGCTCGCCGTCACCATCGGGGTTCTCGCCGCGCTCGTGCCGGTCGCCGGTGTCGTCGCCGGTTTCCTCTGGGTCGACCGGTGGGAGCCCGAGCCCGCGAAGTTCCTGCTGCTCGCCTTTGCCTGGGGCGCCTGCATTGCCACGATCACCGCGCTGCTCATCAACACCACCGCCGAGGCGGTCGGGGACGAGCTGCTCGGCAGCGGCAACGGCAACACCCTCGCCGCGCTCGTCTCGGCACCCGTTGTCGAGGAGGCCGCGAAGGCGCTCTTCGTCGTCCTCATCCTCTGGCGGCGCTCCAGTGAGTTCGACGGCGTCGTGGACGGGGTCGTCTACGCCGGTTTCAGCGCCGCCGGGTTCGCCTTCACCGAGAACATCTACTACTTCGGGCGCGCCTTCGCCGACTACGGCTTCGGGGACGGGCACAGCCAGGGCGTCATCACCGCGTTCTTCCTGCGGGGTGTGCTCGCGCCGTTCACGCATCCGCTGTTCGCCGTGCTGACCGGTATCGGGATCGGGATTGCCGCGCGGACCACCACCAAGGCGCTGAAGGTCGTCGCGCCGCTGGCCGGGTACCTGGCCGCCGTCTGCCTGCACGCCCTGTGGAACAGCGCCGCGCTGCTCGGCGGGTCGAAGTTCCTCACCGTCTACTTCCTGATCATGGTGCCGCTGTTCCTCGGGGTCGTGTACCTGATCGTGTTGCAACGCCGCCGTGAGCAGCGGATCATCGCCGCTGCCCTGCCGCACATGGCCGCGGCGCGGTGGATCGCGCCTTCGGAGGTCGACCTGCTGGCCAGCCTGTCCGGCCGGCGGGCCTGGCGGCGTCAGGCGAAACGCCAGTCCGGGAAGCAGGCCGCGAAGGCCGTCGCCGTGTACCAGGCCAGCGTCACCGAACTCGCCTTCCTCGACCGGCACCAGCTGCGCAGCCACGCCGACCGGCAGCGCCAGCGGGAGCTGCTGGAGACGTTGAAGGCCGCCCGCGCGGAGGCGACGCGCCTCGCCGAAGAGGCCGCCCGCGGGTGACCCGGTCCGGGTGAAGCTGGTCACCCGGGCTCAACGGTTCGCGCTTAATCGAGTTAGTCTCGCGCCGTTCGTCCGGTACCCGGAGCGGGACTGGAACGAGATGCAGAGGGAGTCTGCCAACCATGAGCGTCCACAGGCGCACGCCATGATGAGGCCCGCCCGCCTCGCGGTCGGCGTGGTGTCCGCCGGCCGGGTGGGCAGCGTGCTCGGCGCCGCGCTGGCCAGGGCGGGGCACACCGTGGTCGCCGCCTCCGGCCTGTCCGCCGCGTCGCTCGCGCGGGCCGAACGCCTCCTCCCCGACGTGCCACTCCTGCCGCCCGACGAAACCGTCCGCCGGGCGGACCTGGTGCTGCTCGCCATTCCCGACGACGCGCTGGCCGGCACGGTCCGCGGGCTCGCCGCGACCGGTTCGCTGCGGGCCGGGCAGATCGTGGTGCACACCTCGGGCGCGCACGGCATCGACGTGCTCGCACCCGCGGCGGAACTCGGGGCGCTGCCGCTCGCGCTGCACCCGGTGATGACGTTCACCGGCCGCGAGGAGGACCTCGAACGGCTGGCCGCGTGCAGCATCGGCGTCACCGCGGCCACCGACGACGAGGCGGCCTGGAACGTCGGCGAAGCACTGACCGTCGAGATGGGAGCCGAACCCGTGCGGGTCCCCGACTCCGCGCGAGCGCTCTACCACGCTGCGTTGACCCACGGCGCGAACCACCTGATGACACTGGTCGCCGACTGCGCGGAAGTCCTGCGGGACGCGGGAATCGGGCAATCCGAACGCCTGGTCGCACCGCTGCTTTCGGCGGCGTTGGATAATGTGCTGCGGCACGGCGACCGCGCGCTCACCGGCCCGGTCGCCCGTGGTGACGTCGGCACCGTCCGCAAGCACCTCGCGGTGCTGGCGGACCGGGCGCCGGACGTGACACCGGCCTACCGCGCGCTGGCCAGGCGCACGGTGGCGCGTTCCCTGGCGGCAGGCGTGCTGCAGGACACCGCCGCCGCCAAGGACCTCACCGAACTCCTCGACGATTCCGCCGAAGGGCACCAAGACCAGTGACCACACCGAAATTCAGCCGCGGCACGCTGAACGCGTTCGCCTCGCCCGAGCACGTGAGCCAGGTCAGCCGGGCGCTGCACGGCGTCGGCCGCAAGCTCGCGCTCGTGCCGACCATGGGCGCGCTGCACGCCGGGCACCGCGAGCTGATCCGCCGCGCGAAGCGGCTGCCGAACGCCGTCGTGGCCACCTCGATCTTCGTCAACCCGCTGCAGTTCGGCGCGGGCGAGGACTTCGAGGCGTACCCGCGGCCGCTGGAAGCCGATCTCGACATCCTCCGCGAGGACGGCGTCGAAATCGCGTTCACGCCGAGCGCGGACGCGCTGTACGCCGAAGGTGCCGCGGTGACCGTGCACCCGGGCCCGCTCGGCGACGAGTTGGAGGGCGCGGCCCGGCCCGGCCACTTCGCCGGCGTGCTCACCGTGGTCGCGAAGCTGTTCAACCTGCTCCGTCCGGACTACGCGTTCTTCGGCGAAAAGGACTACCAGCAGCTGGTACTGATCAAGCGGATGGTGCGCGACCTGAACATCGACACGCGCGTCATCGGCGTGCCGACCGTGCGCGAGCGCGACGGGCTCGCGTTGTCCTCGCGCAACGTCTACCTGACGCCGGAGCAGCGCGAAGACGCCATCGTCCTGTCGGCCGCCCTCACCGCGGGGGCGTTCGTCGGGCGCGACGGCGCGGAGGCGGTCCTGGAGACCGCGTGGAAGACCCTCGCCGCCCGGCCGGCGGTCGAGGTGGATTACCTGGAGTTGAGGGGAACCGACCTCGGGCCCGCGCCCGTCGACGGTGAGGCACGACTGTTGATCGCCGCGCGGGTGGGGAGCACCCGGCTGATCGACAACGTCCCGGTGCTGCTCGGCAAGGCCGTCGAGCACCCGGAACGGCTGGACGCAGGGGAATAGGAGTCCACGATGTACCGCACGATGCTGAAGTCGAAGATCCACCGGGTCACCGTGACCCAGGCCGACCTGCACTACGTCGGCTCGGTGACGGTCGACGAGGACCTGATGGAGGCCGCGGACCTGCTGCCGGGGGAACAGGTGTCCATTGTGGACGTCACCAACGGGGCGCGGCTGGAGACCTACGTCATCAAGGGCGAGCGCGGCAGCGGCGTGCTCGGCATCAACGGCGCCGCGGCGCACCTGGTGCACCCCGGTGACCTGGTGATCCTCATTTCCTACGGCCAGATGGACGACGCCGAGGCCGCGACGTACCAGCCGCGCGTGGTGTTCGTCGACGCCGACAACCGGATCGTCCACCGCTACGCCGACCCCGGCCACGCGCCGGAGGGTTCGGGGCTGCTGTCCGGCACGGTGACGCTGCCGCCGGAGGACGACACGGCGGTGTTCCCGGTCGCCGAAACGGCCGACGCGCGCCGCCTCGACGCGCTGCTGCACGCGGAAAGCTGACCCGCTTGCTGCTCACCGTCGACGTCGGCAACACGAACATCGTGCTGGGGCTGTGGTCCGGCAGGTCGCTGGTCGGCGACTGGCGGATGCGCACCGACGCGCGCATGACGGCCGACGAGCTGGCGCTGACGGTCCGCGGCCTGCTCGGCCCGCACGCGGACGAGGTGACCGGGATCAGCGCGCTGTCGACGGTGCCTGCGGTGCTGCGGGAGCTGCGGGTGATGCTTTCGCGCTACTACGCGAAGGTGCCGAAGATCGTCGTCGAGCCGGGCGTCCGCACGGGCGTGGCGCTGCTGGTGGACAACCCGAAGGAGGTGGGCGCGGACCGGCTGGTGAACACGCTGGCCGCGCACCACCTCCACAGCACGGCGTGCGTGGTGGTCGACTTCGGCACGTCGACGAACGTCGACGCGATCTCCGCCCGCGGCGAGTTCCTGGGCGGGGCGTTCGCGCCGGGAATCGAGATCTCGGTGGACGCGCTCGCCCTGCGCGCGGCGGCGCTGCGGAAGGTCGAGCTGGTGCCCCCGCGGTCGGTGATCGGCAAGAACACCGTGGAATGCCTGCAGTCGGGAATCCTCTACGGGTTCGCCGGCCAGGTGGACGGGCTGGTGCGGCGGATCGTCCGCGAGCTTTCCCCGGACGGGACGGAACCGGTGGCGGTGCTGGCCACGGGTGGTTTGGCGCCGCTGGTGCTCGGCGAGTCGGAGACGATCACCGAGCACGTTCCGGATTTGACGTTGCTCGGGCTGCGGCTGGTGTTCGAGCGCAACATCCGTTCCTGAGTCCCGGGCCGCTTCGGACGTCTTGAATGACTCATTCATGTCATCCGAGGACATGAATGAGTCATTCAAGACGTTACGGCGGCGGTTGGCCAGGCCCCGGGTGTGGTGCCGGTCACGGGCGCCGGGGTTAATCGCCGGAAAGGAAAAGGTAATCCGGTTGGCGTAGCGCCGAGCGGGGTTCGTACCCTATGGGCCATGACCGAAAACCCCGCTTCCACCAGCGTGCCCGCCGAAGACGAACTGCCCGAGCAGATGCGGGTGCGCCGGGAGAAGCGCGACCGGATCCTCGCCGAGGGGATCGATCCGTATCCGGTCGAGGTGCCCCGCACGCACTCGCTCGCCGAAGTGCGCGCCGCGCATTCCGGGCTGCCCGCCGACACCGCCACCGGTGAGCAGGTCGGTGTCACCGGCCGGGTGATGTTTCTGCGCAATACGGGCAAACTGTGCTTCGCGACCCTCCGTGAGGGTGATGGCACCGAACTGCAGGCCATGATCAGCCTGGCGAAGGTCGGCGAAGACGCGCTCGCGGCGTGGAAGTCCGACGTCGACCTCGGCGACCACGTCTTCGTGCAGGGCGAGGTCATCACGTCCAAGCGTGGCGAGCTGTCCGTGCTGGCCGAGGGCTGGCGGCTGACGTCGAAGGCGCTGCGCCCGCTGCCGAACGCCCACAAGGACCTCGCGGAGGAAACGCGCATTAGGCAGCGCTACGTCGACCTCATCATGCGCCCGCGCGCGCGCGACGTCGTGCGCACGCGCGCCGGCGTCGTGCGGTCGCTGCGCGAGTCGTTCCACCGCCGCGGGTTCACCGAGGTCGAGACGCCGATGCTGCAGACGCTGCACGGCGGTGCCGCGGCCCGCCCGTTCGTCACGCACTCCAACGCGTTCGACATGGAGCTGTTCCTGCGCATCGCGCCGGAGCTGTACCTCAAGCGCTGCGTCGTCGGCGGCATCGAGAAGGTCTTCGAGATCAACCGCAACTTCCGCAACGAGGGCAGCGACTCGTCGCACTCGCCGGAGTTCGCGATGCTGGAGTACTACGAGGCCTACGCCACGTACGACACCAACGCGGTGATGACCAGGGAGCTGATCCAGGAGGCCGCGCAGACGGTGCTGGACACGCTGGTCGTCACGCTGCCCGACGGTTCGGAGTACGACCTGTCCGGCGAATGGACCACGCTCGGAATGTACGAGTCGTTGTCCGATTCCCTCGGCGAAGAGGTCACGCCGGAGACGCCCGCCGCCAAACTGCTCGGATTCGCGCAGGCCAGGGGCCTGGAAGTGGATCCGAAGCTCGGGCACGGGAAGCTGGTCGAGGAACTGTGGGAACACCTCGTCGGAGATCACCTGCACGCACCGACGTTTGTCCGTGATTTTCCGCTGGAGACCTCGCCATTGACCAGGCAGCACCGCTCGCGGCCCGGCGTGGCCGAGAAGTGGGACCTCTACGTGCGCGGATTCGAACTGGCCACCGGATACTCCGAGCTGGTCGATCCGGTCGTCGAACGGGAACGGCTCACCGAACAGTCCCTGCTGGCCGCGCAGGGCGATAGCGAAGCCATGCAGCTGGACGAGGATTTCCTCCGTGCCCTGGAGTACGGAATGCCGCCGAGCGGCGGCGTCGGAATGGGGATCGACCGGCTCCTCATGGCGCTGACCGGCCTCGGTATCCGCGAGACGATCCTCTTCCCGCTGGTGCGTCCCGAATAACCCGGCCGTGTGAGGATAGCCGCCGGTTATGGCAATGAGATTTGCGTTGCCCTCCGGAAGCGGGTACTAATGTTCTAGGCAAAGTCTTCTGTCCCCGGGGCTCGCCCCGTAACCAGATCATTGAGTAAGCCCCGCAGGAGGAATCGGATGGCACAGAAAGTGCTCGTCTCGCTGGTCGACGACCTCGACGGCAGCGAGGCGGAAGAGACCGTCGAGTTCGGTTTGGACGGCGTCAGCTACCAGATCGACCTCTCCTCGGAAAACGCCGAGGAGCTGCGGGACGCTCTCGCCCAGTATGTCGAGCACGCGCGTCGTGCGGGTGGCCGCAAGCGCGCTTCCGTGCGCCCGGTCGCGGGTAAGGGTTCGGCCCGTCCGGCCGCCGTCGACCGCGAGCAGAACCAGGCCATTCGGGCGTGGGCGCGCAAGAACGGTTACGCGGTTTCGGACCGGGGCCGGATCCCCTCCGAGGTCGTCGAGGCGTACCACAAGAAGAACTGAAGACGGTTCACGCCGCCGTCGTGACGGCGGCGGCAGGCCGCTGACCAGCGGCGAGGTTTCGGTGGTGGCCGCCGGGCGGAATTCGCCCGGCGGCTTTCTTCATGTCCACTTCCTGTCCGGTCCGGCGGGCGTGCGAGCCGTCCGCGCGTACTCGCCGGGCGACTGGCCGGTCACCGTCCGGAAATCGCGGATGAAGTGCGACTGGTCGCTATAGCCCAGCCGAACCGCCAGACCGGCGTAATCCGGAGATGTCCCGGCGCCGAGCTGTTGCGCAGCGTCGTTGAGGCGGTATATCCGGATCGCCCACTTGGGCGGGCAACCGACGTGTTCGGCGAACAACCGCTGGAGGGAGCGGGTGGTCAGTCCAGTATCCGCGCACAGTTGCGCCACCCGGATAATTCCCGGATCACGCGCGATTTGTTCGACGGCCGCCGCGGCCAGCCGCGCGGCCGGGGTGAGGACCCGAGGTTTTGCGATCAGCAAGTTGTCGATCGCACGCACCATTTCCGCGTCCCCGGCCGCCGTGCGCACCGATTCCGCGGCCTGCGGACCCGCAGGTCCGAAAACGTCCGCGAGCGGGACAGCCCGGTCGGCGATGTCACCGACCGGGCCGTCGAGGAACGCGCGGAAGCAACCGGGCCGGAAACGCGCGCCGAGGCCGTGGACGCGCCCGGCAAGGCGGTGCGAAAAGACGGCACGGGCGGGGCCGTAGACGCCGGAAGCGCCGGGGAAGAACGTCACGTTGACCGCGATGTTCGGCAGCACGCGCTGCTCGTGGGGCGGTTTGCCGCGCAGATCCCAGCGCAGCACCCAGTGGTAGTCGACGAACTCCGCCAGTTCGGGCGCGGGCGGATACCTGGTCAGCGTGAACATCGTGCGCGCGGTGGCCTCGGCAACGATCCCGCGCGGAATCCGGTGCACCACGGCCGTCACGGTAGCTGTCGCGTTCGTTCAAGACGACACGCACGCGCCGGATTTGGATCACCGGCATGACTGCTTCGCTGCTCCGCCCCGCCGCGGCCGAGTTCCTGCGGATCGCGGGCGCCCTCGACGACCTGACCGCCCCGACGCCACGCGACGGCTACGACGTCCGTGCGCTGCTGAACCACCTGTTGTACTGGGGCCCGTGGCTCATCGCGGCGGGCCGCCGTGCGGAGCCGCCGTCTCCTGAGGCGGGCGAGACGGAGTCGGCTCTGGTGACCGGCGACTGGTACGCGGCGCTTTCGAAGCAGACCGAGACGCTGGTGGAGGTGTTCGGCTCCGCCTCGGCGTGGTCGGGGACGACGAAGCTGGGCACGGCCTCGATGCCGGCGTCGATGGTCGGCGACATGGTGCTCGGCGAGTTCGTCCTGCACGGCTGGGACCTGGCCCGGGCGAGCGGCCAGGAACTCCGTTGCCCGCCGGAGACGGCGACGGCGGTGTACGAGGCCGCGGTGGCGATGGGGGAGCAGGCGCGGGCGATGGGGGTTTACGGGCCGGTCGTCGAGGTGCCTGCCGACGCGCCGCCGCTGGCGCGGGCGCTGGGGGCTTCGGGGCGGGATCCGGCCTGAGGTTTCCGCTCCGGTTGTCCACAGGGTGTCTCGGTTGTGGACAACTCTTGCGGTGGGGTCGTGATTCGGCCGGTTGGTCGGGGGTCGGCGATAGACTGGACCGGGGTCAGCCCCCAGGGAAGGGTGGGGCTCCGAGGTGGGGCCGGCGGTCTGGCTTCGGTGAGCCCGGACCTGGGGCAGCGTCCCCTCGGCGGCCATCGGGAACGCCGGCGGCTGCTTCCCTCGGGCTTCGGTGCAGCCGTTGGCCGGGGCGTTCCTGCGCGAGTGCGGCGACCTGCGGGGGTCCAGGGCGTGCCGCCGCGATGTCGTCGGGCGACAGGGGGCCGGCGAAGTCGCTGTGCCGCGGGGTGACCGGACGTCATGAACGAGTCGTTCACCTCGTCTGATGACAGGAACGAGTCGTTCATGTCGTGGAGGCGCAGGCTTGCCGGGACCCTGCCCGGAGAGGGACCCCGATGGTCCTGCTCGCGGCGAACCTGACACCTCGCCAGGCCCGATCCGAGCGCTGCATCGGGCGAGACAACAGTGCGGAACGTGCCGGCTACCGCGGGCAGGTGCGCGGGCAGCCGTCGCACTCCGAGGCGGAAGGCAGCAGGTACGAGAAGCAGCAGCTCTCGCGGCGGCGCGCCCACTGCCGGTGGCCGTCCGGGGTCTCCTCCAGGCGGAGTGTCGATGCCGACGTCAGCGGTGGGTACCTCGTGTCCAGCACCAGGGCCGCGTCCGCGACGCCCGCGCCTTCCGACTCCGCCGTTCCGCCCTGGCGGCCCGCCCACCACAGGGAGTTCTCCAGTGCGTCCGTCGCCGCCGCCCACAGGGTTCGGCGGCCCAGCCTGCTGATCGGGGCGTATGCCCTGACGAACTGGGCCGCGTGGGCCAGGTAGCGGGCTCGGAGCACCGCCGCCAGTGCTCGCTCGTCGCGGACCACCGTTGCCTCCGGGCGGGCCGAGCCCGGGTCCGTCGGGAGGCAGTGGAACGCGTCACCCAGGAGGGCCATGCCGTCCGGGTGGGGACGCTCTTCCGACAGGCGGAACGCCAGCTCGGCCGGCTTCAGCGACGGCACCCGCCGCTCGTGGTGCAGCAGCAGCGCTCCCACGTACGCCGGGATGTGCAGGTACCACGTCATCACCCAGCTGGCCGTTGTGCGGGGCGGTGCCGATGCGTGCTCCAGCAGCAGCCAGTCGCCCAGCAGTGCCCGCCACTCGGCGAAGTACTCGGGGGTCGCGAGCAGCTCCGAGCAGCGGATCCAGCCCGGCGGGACGTCGCGGCGCAGCTCGGTGCGCTCCTGGCGGCCGGCGACCCGCCGCAACGACGACGCGAGGCCGTCGCCGACCTCGCGTGCGTCACGGAAGGACCGCTGCTGGCTCAACCGCGGCCCTCCTCGCAGCCGTAGTGGATTAGGCGTGCCTAACCTTACAGGCTTCCGGCGGCTCCGCCAATCGGGTGGGTACTCCCAGGGTGCGGACTGTTCGCGGTGAGCGGACACGGCGCGGATGGCGGAATCCGGGTGGCCGGCCGCACGTTGTGCTTGACGTAAAGGTGCAGGGCAACCTGATGATGGAAGCACCCGGCGGACGCCACGTCCGGGTGCGAAAAAGACCGCACACAGCCGTAGTGGTACGCCAGCGCGACGACTTGGCTACTAGAGTGGTCTCACGGTGCTGAATCCATCGGGGTGAAAGCACGCGATGGAAACGGGCCGCCGGCGCAGCAGTCGAGGGAGTGCACATGTTTGAGAGGTTCACCGACCGCGCGAGGCGGGTGGTCGTCCTGGCTCAGGAAGAGGCCAGGATGCTCAACCACAACTACATCGGCACCGAGCACATCCTCCTGGGTCTGATCCACGAGGGTGAGGGTGTCGCCGCCAAGGCGCTCGAGTCGCTCGGTATCGCGCTTGAGGGCGTCCGCCAGCAGGTCGAGGAGATCATCGGCCAGGGGCAGCAGGCCCCGAGCGGGCACATCCCCTTCACGCCGCGTGCCAAGAAGGTGCTGGAGCTGTCGCTGCGCGAGGCGCTGCAGCTCGGCCACAACTACATCGGCACCGAGCACATCCTGCTCGGCCTGATCCGCGAGGGCGAGGGCGTCGCCGCGCAGGTCCTGGTCAAGCTGGGTGCGGACCTCAACCGGGTCCGCCAGCAGGTGCTGCAGCTGCTCTCGGGCTACCAGGGCGGCAAGGAGTCCACCGAAACCGGTTCCGGCCGCGGTGAGGGCACCCCGTCGTCTTCGCTGGTCCTGGACCAGTTCGGCCGCAACATGACCGTGCTCGCCCGCGAGGGCAAGCTCGACCCGGTCATCGGGCGCGGCAAGGAGATCGAGCGGGTCATGCAGGTGCTGTCCCGCCGCACGAAGAACAACCCGGTGCTCATCGGCGAGCCCGGCGTCGGCAAGACCGCCGTCGTCGAGGGCCTGGCGCAGAGCATCGTCAAGGGCGAGGTGCCCGAGACGCTCAAGGACAAGCAGCTCTACACGCTGGACCTGGGCTCGCTGGTCGCCGGCTCGCGCTACCGCGGTGACTTCGAAGAGCGCCTGAAGAAGGTGCTCAAGGAGATCAAGACCCGCGGCGACATCATCCTGTTCATCGACGAGCTGCACACGCTGGTCGGGGCGGGTGCCGCCGAGGGCGCGATCGACGCCGCGTCGATCCTGAAGCCGATGCTCGCCCGCGGTGAGCTGCAGACGATCGGCGCGACCACGCTCGAGGAGTACCGCAAGTACATCGAGAAGGACGCCGCTCTCGAGCGCCGGTTCCAGCCGATCCAGGTCGGCGAGCCGTCGCTGGAGCACACGATCGAGATCCTCAAGGGCCTGCGCGACCGGTACGAGGCGCACCACCGCGTCTCGATCACCGACTCGGCGCTGGTCGCCGCCGCGACCCTGGCGGACCGGTACATCAACGACCGGTTCCTCCCGGACAAGGCGATCGACCTGATCGACGAGGCGGGCGCGCGGATGCGCATCCGCCGGATGACCGCGCCGCCGGACCTGCGCGAGTTCGACGAGAAGATCGCCAACGTCCGCCGCGACAAGGAGTCCGCGATCGACGCGCAGGACTTCGAGCGGGCCGCCCGCCTGCGTGACGAGGAGAAGACCCTCCTCGGCCAGAAGGGCGAGCGGGAGAAGCAGTGGAAGGACGGCGACCTCGACGTCGTCGCCGAGGTCGACGACGAGCAGATCGCGGAGGTGCTGGCCAACTGGACCGGCATCCCGGTGTTCAAGCTGACCGAGGAGGAGACCACCCGGCTGCTGCGCATGGAGGAAGAGCTCCACAAGCGCATCATCGGCCAGGAGGACGCGGTCAAGGCCGTCTCGCAGGCGATCCGCCGCACGCGGGCGGGCCTGAAGGACCCGAAGCGCCCGTCGGGCTCGTTCATCTTCGCCGGCCCGTCCGGTGTCGGTAAGACCGAGCTGTCGAAGGCGCTGGCCTCGTTCCTGTTCGGCGAGGACGACGCGCTCATCCAGATCGACATGGGTGAGTTCCACGACCGCTACACCGCTTCGCGGCTCTTCGGTGCCCCTCCGGGCTACGTCGGCTACGAAGAGGGCGGGCAGCTGACCGAGAAGGTGCGGCGCAAGCCGTTCTCGGTGGTGCTGTTCGACGAGATCGAGAAGGCGCACCAGGAGATCTACAACACGCTCCTGCAGGTGCTGGAGGACGGCCGCCTGACCGACGGTCAGGGCCGCACGGTCGACTTCAAGAACACGGTGCTCATCTTCACGTCCAACCTGGGCACGTCGGACATCTCGAAGTCCGTCTCGCTCGGCTTCGCCGCGTCCAACGACACGGGCTCGCGGTACGAGAAGATGAAGCAGAAGGTCAACGAGGAAATGAAGAAGCATTTCCGCCCGGAGTTCCTGAACCGGATCGATGACATCATCGTGTTCCACCAGCTGACGCAGGAACAGATCATCCAGATGGTCGACCTGATGATCAGCCGGGTCGAGACGCAGCTCAAGGCCAAGGACATGGAGCTGGAGCTGACGCCGAAGGCCAAGTCGCTGCTGGCCAAGCGCGGCTTCGACCCCGTGCTCGGCGCCCGGCCGCTGCGCCGGACGATCCAGCGCGAGATCGAGGACCAGCTGTCGGAGAAGATCCTCTTCGGCGAGGTCGAGCCCGGCCAGATCATCCTGGTCGACGTCGAGGGCTGGAGCGGCAACCCCGAGGACAAGGACGACCAGGCGCGCTTCACGTTCCGTGGCGAGCGCCGTCCGTCGTCGATCCCGGACGCCCCGCCGGTCAGCATCGGCGCGGGCCACGACGAGCAGGGCGAAGCCGAGAACGACTGATCCCGGTTCGCAAGGCAGGTTCGTAAGGCAGCAGGAGGGCGGTTCCCCGGTTCCGGGGAGCCGCCCTTCGGCGTTCCGGGCGCATGAGACGATGCCCGCGGACCTTGGGAGGGGAATCCGCGTGGACGTGCTCTCGATCGACTTCGGGACTTCCAGCACCGTCGGGGTGCTGTCGGCCTTCGGGCGGGGGCCCCGGGCCATCGAGGTCGACGGGTCGGTCACCATGTCCTCCGCCGTCTATCTCGGCGATGACGGCCTGCTCGTCGTCGGGCAGGACGCCGAACGGCGGGCGCGGCTCGATCCCAGCCGGTTCGAGGCCAGTCCCAAGCGGCGGATCGACGAAGGCACTCTCCGGCTCGGGGACAGCGAGGTTCCGATCGCCGACGCCTTCGCCGCCGTCCTGCGCCGGGTGGGTGAGGAAGCCGGACGGCAGCTGGGACGGCCGGCCGCGCAGACGCGGATTTCGCATCCCGCCGGCTGGGGCGCCGACCGGCAGGAGATCCTGCGGGCCGCCGCCGTGCAGGCCGGGTTTGCCGATGTCCGGCTGATTCCCGAACCCGTTGCCGCCGCCGCGCACTATGCCTCGCTCGGGCGGCGGAACGCCGGGCCCATCGGTGTCTACGACCTCGGGGCGGGCACCTTCGACTGCGCTGTCGTCGGGGTGACGCAGCAGGGCTTTGCCGTGCTCGCCGAGGACGGGCTGCCCGATCTCGGCAGCCTCGACATCGACCAGGCGCTGCTCGTCCACATCGGACGGTCCGTGTCGCACGCCGATCCCGCGCAGTGGCAACGGCTGCTGCGGCCGCAGACCACCGCCGACCGCCGTACGCGCCGGGCGTTGCTGCAGGATGTCCGCGACGCCAAGGAAAGCCTCTCGCGGCACGCCCAGACCCACGTGCCGATGCCCGAGCCCTTCGGCGACGTTCTCGTCAGCCGCGACGAACTCGAAGCGCTCGTGCGGCCCAGCCTGCTGCGCAGCGCCGAACTGCTCGGCGCCACCATCCGGCGGGCCGGGCTGACTCCCGCGCAGCTCGGCGGCATCTACCTCGTCGGCGGGCCGAGCCGGATGCCGTTGCTGGCCACGCTGCTCGGCCGTCAGCTCGGCGTCGTGCCGACCACACAGGACCAGCCCGAGACGGCCGTCGCGTTCGGACTGCACCACGTCCCGCTCGGCGGCTCCGACCTCACCGTGCCCGCGTTCGCGCCGGTCCGCCCGCCCGCGACGCCGCCTCGGCCGCAACCGTGGCAGCAGCAAGCCCGGCCGCCGCAGCCCGCGCCGGAACCGCGCCGGAAACGCAAGCCCTGGTTCCTCGCGCTCGCCGTGCTCCTGGTCGCCGCCGTCGTGGCGACCGTCGTCGTGTTCGTCATCCGCGACCAGGCCGCGCGGGCCGCGGCGGACTGCACGCAGACGACCGAGCGCGACCGGGCCGGGTTCACCCCGTGCCTGCGCTCCCTGGCCGGGTCCGTCGCGGATCGGGCCACCTGCCGGGAAATCGACCACATCGGGCAGCTGCTGCGCGCCCGGATCGCGGTCATGTGCGACATCGAGGGCGGCTCGGTCGGCTATTACCAGGGCGAAACCGTCGAAGAGTTCGGACCGCTCGCGAAGCTGCCCACGCCAGGCGGCGCCATCGAGCGGGGCACCTGGGACGGCGGCGGGCTGCACGGCAAGTACGTCGCCGGCCCCGGCATGGGGTCGTCGATCGTGCTCTTCGGCGCGGACGACCGCCGGGCGTTCGCGCTCTTCATCGCGCGCCCACCTCGTGGCAACCAGGACCTGATCGCCTTCTTCACCCACGAAGTCAAGCCGGTCTGACTCACCAGGCCTTGTCGAAGCGCATGCCGCCGGCGTACCAGTCGTCGTCCGCGACCGGCCCGGACGGCGGCGCCTCGGCCGGGGCCTCCGCGGACCGGTCCCGGAGCAGCTTGCCGTCCTGCTCCGCGCGCGGCGCCGCCGGGGCGGGGGCCGTGACCGGCGGCGGTTCCGGCTCGAACTGCACCCGCCAGCGCAGCCGGTCCATCAGGTAGCCGGTGGTGCCCAGCGGCGCCAGCAGCTGCCCGGTCTTCTTCGCCGACTCGCGTTGCGCCTCGACGTAGGTGCGCAGGACGGCGTCCGCGATCTCCTGCGGCGTCATCCGCGAGACGGCGTCGGAAAGCCGCAGCCGGGTCAGCACGCCGTCGGTGTTGACCGACAGCGAGACCGCGCCGTCGGCGGACGTCGCCGTCGCCGACAGCGCGGACAGTTCGGCCAGCAGCGCTTCACGGTCCGGTTTCGCCGGACGGTCAGCCACCCATCCTCCCGGGCTGCGTCGCGCCGCTGGAGACCTCGCCGTCGGGGGCGATGTCGACGTTCGCGTCGCGGACGTTCTTCTCCGTCTGCCGCGACGTGTGGTCGGTTTCGAAGTTCGACGGGTCGAAGCTGGAACCGGGGCTGACGTCCGGCGGGTCGGGGATCTTGGGCAGGTCGACGGCTTCGTCGCCGATGCGGTTCGCCAGCGTCTGGGCCGCTTCGGCCGCGCCGTCGCGGATCTTGCCCGCGCTGTCGACGAAGCTCTGGTACAGGTCGAACGCGTTGTCGCCGGCGATCTCCGCCTTGTTCGCCACCATCGCGCTGATCGCGCCGCCGGCGGCGTTCCCGGCCACCAGCGCGCCGTTGGCCATCGTGAAGACCGCGGCGCCCGCCGGGGCGGCGACCCCGGCGCTGGCCACGGTGAGCAGGCCGGCGACCGCGCCCGCGAACGTCGCCGCCAGCACCTTCGACATCGCCGCTTCGCGCTTGCGGGACTGGTCTTCCTTGTACTTCTTCGCGGTCTCCAGGAAGGTCGTGCCGAGGTTGCTCAGGTCCTGCCGGGCCGAGGCGATGGCCTCGCGCGCGGCGACGACGTCGCTTTCCAGCACGGTGATCTTGGTTTCGACCTCGGTGAAGGCGTCCGCCAGCTGGTTCAGGTAGGCCTTGACGGCGTTCGCCGCGGAG
Organism: Amycolatopsis melonis; assembly: GCF_040064235.1. Taxonomy (NCBI): domain Bacteria; kingdom Bacillati; phylum Actinomycetota; class Actinomycetes; order Pseudonocardiales; family Pseudonocardiaceae; genus Amycolatopsis; species Amycolatopsis melonis. The sequence continues at coordinate 107,468 of NZ_JBDZYD010000022.1, read as the reverse complement.
CCGCGCCACACCTCGAGGAACTGCCGGGCGTCGTCGAGCTTCGGCTTCGACTCGCGTTGCAGCTGCTTCCAGACGGCGTCGTGCTTCATGATCAGGTTCTGCAGGCCGGACGTCGAGTCGTGGTCGATGTCGGCGTCGGAGAACTCGCGGTAGATGCCGGCCACCTCGTCCTGCATCTTCCGGACGTTCTCGTTGGAGTCGTCGAAGCCGAAGAGCAGGAACTCGGTGGTCCGGAGCACGTCGATGGCGTCCAGCGCGTCGTTCGCGCCGTCCTTCAGGTCCTCGGAGATGCCTTCGAGCAGCTCGGCGCGGCGGTCCGCGCCCGTGGACATCGGTTCGGCGTCGAGGCCGGTGTCGAAGTAGCCGTCCACGTGTTCAGTTCCCTTCCAGGCCGGCGGCCGCGCGGTGGACGCGCTGCTTGGACTCCTCGTCGGCCTGCTCGTACAGCTCGGCGACGCGCATCAGGGCGTGGCTGGTGTCCGAAGTGGTCTGGTGCAGCTGCGCGACCAGCTTCTGGATCTTCGCGAGGTGGTCGTTGTAGGCCGCGGCGACGGCCGGCATGCCGAGCGTGCGGCCGAAGGCGTTGTCGGCGGGGAACATGCTGCCGAGGATCCCGCCACCGGCGACCGAGAGGGGGACATCGGTGCCACGCAAGCCGTTCGACGCGGTCTCGGCGGCATCGGCGGCGTCCTGGAGGGCTCCGGCCGAGTCCCGCAGGTCCTGCAGGTCGGTCTCGAATCCGATCATCGTTCACCTCTTCGTCGGGCTGCGCGTCCGGACATGAAAACACCGTTCGATCGCCCGACAGAGAGGTTTGCCGACGGTGTGCGTCAGATCACGGGAGCGCCGGTCAGCGGTGGGTCAGCCGGGCTCCGGCGGCGAAGGTGATCCAGGCTTGGACGAGCCCGTACACCAGGGTCGTCACCAGCACCGGCGCCGGGATCGATCCGGCGAGGCCGAGTGGCTCCACGAGGAGGACGGGCAGCAGGAACGCGACGGCCAGAATCCGGCCGCGGGGCGCGATTCCGGCGATGGCCAGTACCGGCCAGCAGAGCCGTGACGCCGACCGGCAGGACCGCTGCGGGCCTGGCCCGGACATCTCTCAATGTTCCGCGCCCCCGCTGACCTTGACGTCCTCCGCGACCCGCAATGCCGTGTCCGCCACGGCTTCCAGTGCGTCCGCGATCCGGTCCACGCCCAGCGAAGGTGCGGTCTTGCCGGACGCCGCCACCTGCTCCGGGCTGAACGGGACGTGCACGAAACCGCCGCGTACTCCCGGGAACTCCGTGGCCAGCAGGTGCATCAGCCCGTAGAACACCTGGTTGCACACGTACGTCCCCGCCGTGTGGGACACCGCCGCGGGCACGCCCGCCGCTCGGATTGCCGCCACGCAGGCCTTCACCGGCAGCGTTGTGAAGTACGCCGCCGGGCCGTCGGGGACCACCGGGATGTCCACCGGCTGGGCGCCCGCGTTGTCCGGGATGCGGGCGTCGACCAGGTTGATCGCCACCCGCTCCGGCGTCACCTCGGCGCGGCCGCCCGCCTGGCCCGTGCACACCACCAGATCCGGCCGGTGCTCCTCGATCGCCCGCCGCAGGGCGGGCAGCGACGTCTCGAACTCGCACGGCAGCTCGACCGCCGTGACGTCGTCCCGGCGCGCACTCACCAGTGACACCGCCTGCCACGACGGATTCACCCGCTCACCGCCGAACGGCGCGAATCCCGTCATCAGCACCCTGGCCACCTCGTCCTCCCGAAGTCATGCGGCGGATCCGAGGCTACCCGGGAAGAGGTACTGGCCGGCGGGCTTGCCCGTGCCGTACACCCACGCGTCGAAGAAGCCCTGCAGGCTGCGGTGGGCGGCAAGCTCGGTGTACCGCTGGAACTGCTGCATGCTCGCGTTCCCGTCGCGGTGCAGGGACGGCCACGTCTTCAGCACGAAGCCGAACGCCTGCTGCCCGATGTAGTGGCGCAGCGCGTGCAGCATCAGCGGGCCCTTGGAGTACACGTACGTGAACTCGTGGCCCGGACCCATGTCGTACAGCTTGCCGTTCCAGAACGCCGTCGAGGCCTTCTTGACCTTCTCGGTGTACTGCTTGTCCAGGTCGACGCCCTCCTTCGCCTCGTCCCACAGCCATTCGGCGTATGAGGCGAAGCACTCGTTGAGGCAGACGTCGCGCCAGTGCGAGACCGCCACCGAGTCGCCGTACCACTGGTGGGCGTTCTCGTGGACGATCGTCGGCACCGTGCCTGCCCAGCCTGCCGAGTAGATCGGACGGCTCATCGTCTCCAGCGAGAAACCGATCTGCTCGTTGAGGAAGATGCTGCCCGCCGCGTCGATCGGGTACGGGCCGAACTTCGACTCGAGGAAGTCGAGGATCTCCGGCAGGCGCGCCTCCGCCTGCTTCGCCGAGTCGGGGACGCCGGGGGCGAACGCGTTGACGATCGGCGTGCCGTCGGCGCGCTGCCGCCGGTCGAAGGTCCACTTGTCGATCGCGACCGTCGTCATGTACGGCACGACCGGCGTTTCCTCGGCCCACACGTGCGTGGTGCCGCCGCCGGGTGCCTTGACCGTGCCGCGCTCGCGGCCGTTGGCGATCACGCCCCACTCGTCGGGCACCGTGATCGCGAGGCGGAACGTCGCCTTGTCCAGCGGGGTGTCGTTGACCGGGTACCAGGTGGTCGCCGACTTCGGCTCGCCCGCGACGAACGCGCCGCCCGCCTTGGCGTACTGCCAGCCGTTCGCGCCCAGCGCCGGGTCCTGGATGGGGGCGGGCACGCCGTGGTAGGCGACCGTGACCCGGAAGTTCTGCCCGCGCCACAGTGCCCGCGAGGGCGTGATGACGAGTTCGTGGTCGCCGGTGCGGGTGAACGTCGCGGCGCGGCCGTCGACCTGCACCGAGTCGACGGTCAGGCCGTGCAGGTCGAGGTCGAACGCGCTGAGCGGCTGGGTTGCCCGCGCGGTGATGTCCTGCTTCCCGGTGAGCTGGTGCGACGCGGGGTCGTAGGTGACCTTGAGGTCGTAGGCGGCGACGTCGTAGCCGCCGTTGCCGTCCTGCGGGTAGTAGCTGTCCCCGGCGCCGTCGCTGCCGGGCCGCGGGCTCCAGCCGTCGCCCGCCGCGGCGGTACCGGCGGCGAGGCAGAGACTCGCGGCGACGGCGGCCGCGACCACGACCGGTTTCTGTCCCCTCATGAACCGCTCCTGTCCGTGTCGGATGGACCTCGCTCCGCAACGTATCGGCAGGGCTGCCTGGATCGGAGACGTCTGTCTCGTTTGTCCGGATAATCAGCACTTCCGTCGGCCCGGACCGGCGCCGGGCCGCGGTCTGGAAAGCTGGACGCATGCGCATTGCGCTGCTGGGCCCGCTGCGGGCCGCGCAGGACGACGGCACGCCGGTCGACATCGGCGGTGCCCGCCTTCGCATGCTCCTGGCCAGGCTCGCACTCGACGCCGGGCGCGCCGTCCCGGCCGACACGCTGATCGACGGGCTGTGGGGCACCGAACCGCCGTCGGACGCGGCCAACGCCCTGCAGTCGCTGGTGTCGCGGCTGCGGAAAGCGCTGCCGGTGGCCGTCGAATCCGGGCCGGGTGGCTACCGGCTGGCCGTCACGGCAGGCGACGTCGACGCCGAGCGGTTCGAACGGCTCGCCGCCGAGGGCCGCCGCGAACTGGCCGCGGGCCGGGACGCCTACGCCGCCGAACTGCTCTCCGAAGCCCTCGGGCTGTGGCAGGGCGCCGCGCTCGCCGACGTCCTCGACGCGCCGTTCGCGGCGGCGCCTGCCCGGCGGCTCACCGAGCTGCGGGCCGAGGCGGCCGAAGACCGGTTCGAGGCACTGATCCGGCTGGGCGAGCACGCCGAGGTACTGGCCGACCTGTCCGCCGCGGCCGAAGCCGACCCGCTGCGCGAGCGGCTGGCCGGGCTGCGGATCCGCGCGCTCTGCGCGGCCGGTCGGCAGTCGGAGGCGCTGGCCGTCTACGCCGAGACCCGGCGCGTCCTGGCCGACCAGCTCGGCGTCGACCCGTCGGCCGAGCTGCAGGAGATCCACGTCGCCGCGCTGCGCGGGGAGTTCGCGCCCGCGCCGCCGCCCGCCGACCGGCTGCCGACGCGGCTGACGACGTTCGTCGGCCGGGACGACGAGCTCAAGCTGCTGGCCGAGCTGCTCGGCGGGGCCCGGCTGGTCACCCTGACCGGTCCCGGCGGGGCGGGCAAGACCCGGCTGGCCACCGAGGCGGCGTCCCGGCACCCCGCACACCAGCGGGGCCGCGTCTGGTTCGCCGCGCTGGCAGGCGTCCGCGATGCCGGCGACGTCGCCGCCGCGCTGCTCGGCGCGCTCGAAGTCCGCGACATCCGCACCGAAACCGAGGTCCGCCGCCGCCCGGTGGACCCGGTGGCCCAGGCCGTCGAGGTGCTCGGCGGCGCGGAAGCGCTGCTGGTGCTGGACAACTGCGAGCACGTCGTCGACGCGGCCGCGGCGCTGGCCGACGAGCTGCTGCAGCGCGCGCCGCGGCTGCGGATCCTGGCCACCAGCCGCGAGCCCCTCGCGATCACCGGCGAGGCGCTGTGCCCGCTCGGCCCGCTGCCGGTGCCCGCGGAACGTGCCGCGCCCGCGGAAGCCGCCGAGCTGGACTCGACGCGGCTGTTCCTCGACCGGGCCGCCGCGGTCCGGCCCGACTTCGTGCTCGACGAGTCCACTGTGGACCACGTCGGCGAGATCTGCCGACGGCTGGACGGGATGCCGCTGGCGCTGGAGCTGGCCGCGGCGCGGCTGCGGTCGATGACCGTCGCCCAGATCGCCGGCCGGCTCGGCGACCGGTTCCGGCTGCTCACCTCCGGCAGCCGCACGGCTCTGCCGCGGCAGCGGACGCTGCGCGCGGTGGTGGAGTGGAGCTGGGACCTGCTGTCCGAGGCCGAGCTGGTGCTGGCCCGGCGGCTTTCGGTGTTCGCGGGCGGTGCCCTCCTCGGGGCGATCGAGACCGTGTGCGCGGACGAGCTGCTGCCCGCGTCCGACGTGCCGTACGTCCTCGGCAGCCTGGTCGAGAAGTCCATTGTGGACGTCGTGGACGGCGGTGCCGAGCCGCGCTACCGGATGCTGGAAACGCTGCGGGCCTACGCCACCGAGCGGCTGGCCGAATCCGGTGAGCACGACCGGCTGCGCCGCGCGATGGCCGCGTACTACGCCGATCTGGCGCAGCGGCTGGAACCGGCGCTGCGCACCGCCGCGCAGCTGCGGGCGATCGACCAGTACGAAACCGAGAGCGCGAACATGGTCGCGGCCCTGCGCGGCGCGATCGAGATGTCCGATGTGGACAATGCGGTCGGGCTGCTGGACGGGATGCTCTGGTTCCTCACCATTCTCGGCCAGGGCGCCCGGATCGGCGGGCTGATCCACGAGACACTCGAGTTCGGCGACCGGCTGCCGCCCGCGGTGTCGGCCGCCTACCGCGCGCTCGTCCACCTCATGGACGACGTTCCGGTGCGGGCGAAGCGGGCGGAAATCCTCGCGCTGGTCGACGAGTGCGTGCGCACCAGGGCCGTGGAGCGGTACGCCGGGCTCGCGGTGGCGCTGCCGATGCTGGCGTTCCTCGGTGGCGACCGCGAAACCGCCGTCCGCGAGGTGCGGCGGGCCCAGAGCAGCGACGACACCTGGATCCGTGCCGGCGGCCACTGGGTGGAGAGCTTCCTGCTCGACGACGTCGGCGACGTCGCGGGCGCGGACCGGGCCCGCGACCTGGCCCACGTCGGCTTCGAGGCGGTCGGCGACCGCTGGGGCATCGCGATGACGCTGAGCTTCAAGGCGCACGCGCTGTCCCAGAACGGCGACCACGCCAAGGCCATCGAGGGCTACCAGGAGGGACTCGCGCTCTCGATGGAGCTGCGGTCGCACGAGGACGCCGTGCAGCACTGGTGGCGGCTGGCCGTCGAGCGGGCGCGGGCCGGCGACTTCGAGGGTGCCTGGCGCGACCAGGAAGCGGCGGAGCGCTACGGCGAGAACATCACGAACCTGCAGCACCGGGCCATCCTGATGTTCGGACGGCTGGAACTGCTGCTGCGCACCGGGCAACCGGCCGAGGCGCGGGCGCTGCTCGACCGTGTCATCGCGATGGGCGGCGACGACTGGTTCCCCGGCGGCATCGGCGACGAGTTCATCCACGGCTTCGAGGCCCGCGTCCTGCTGGCCCAGGACCGCCTCGACGAGGTCGAGCCACACCTGGCGGCCGCGCTCGAGGCGACGAGCCGCCGCGGTGACATGCCGGACATGGCGGGAGTCGTGGAACTGCTGGCAATCCTGCGTGGACGGCAGGGCCGGTACGAGACGGCGGCCAGGGTGCTGGCGCTGTCGGCCGTCGTCCGCGGGCGGCTCGACCGCGGCAGTCCCGAGCTGCGCGTGCTGATCGACGAGCTGCGCGCGGCATTGCCCGAGTACGACGCGGTCTACGACGAGGCGCGCGCAATGTCCAAACAGGACGCAATCGCCTGGCTCACGGCCGAGCTGGGCTGAAGGGCACTTTGCTTGCGTCTGGCGTAACGAAGGGCACCTTCCTTGCGTCACACGCAAGGAAGGTGCCCTTCAGCACACGCCCCGGAAACCCGCGCCTCAGACCCGCCGCCGGTAGGCCCACATGGCCAGCGGGAAGAACACCGCCACCACGCCTGCCATCCAGGCCAGCGCCCCGGCCAGCGGGCCGGCGACCGGGCCGCCGTTCATCAGGCCGCGCAGTGCGTTCGCCATCAGGCTGACCGGGCTGATGTCCGCCCATGCCCGCAGCCAGCCCGGCATGGTGGACGTCTGCACGAACACGTTGCTGCCGAACGTCAGCGGCATGATGAAGACGAACATCAGCGCCTGTGCCGAGCCCGGCGTCTTCATCAGCATGCCGACGAACACCGAGCCCCAGCAGAAGCTCAGCCCGAACGCCAGCGCGAGCAGGATCGCCACGGCGAACTCGCCGGGGCCGGTCGCGATCCGGTAGCCCATCAGCGACGCCACGACCATCAGGACCGTCAGGCACACCACGTACCGGACGACGTCGGCGAGCACGGCGCCGACCAGCGGGGCCGACCGGGCGATCGGCATGCTGCGGAAGCGGTCGAACACGCCCTTGGTGACGTCGGTGTTGAGCTGCACGCCGACGGTCAGGCAGGCCTGCAGGATGTTCATCACGATGATGCCGGGCACGACCAGCTGCAGGTAGGCGTCGGTCGAGCCGGACAGCGCGCCGCCGAACAGGTACACGAAGATCACCAGGAAGGTGATCGGCATCAGCGTGACGTCGGCGAGCTGCTCGGGGTTCTTGCGGATCTTCAGGATGCCGCGCCAGGCCAGCGAAAGCGCGTGGCCGAAGCCCTTGGCGGGGCTGATGTGCCGCGGCGGGGCCGGGCGGTCGAGCGCCAGCGTCGTCATGCCAGGCTCCCTTCGAGGTCGCGAGTGTCTTCAGTGGACGGTGCGGCGGTGTGCCCGGTCAGCGCGAGGAACACCTCGTCGAGGCTGGGCAGCCGCAGGGCAAGCTCGTCCGCGGTGATCCCGGCTTCGTCGAGCTTGCGGACCAAAGTGGACAGCAGCACCGGGTCGTCGACCGGCGCGGTGAGCAGGCCGGTGCCGTCGTCGCGGGCGGGCCGGACGCCGGCGAGGCCGCCGAGGATCCGGTCGACGGCGTCCATGTCGGACAGCCGCGTCGGGCGCACCTGCAGCGTCTGCCCGCCGACGCGGCGCTTCAGCTCGTCGGCGCGGCCGTCGGCGACGACCCGGCCGTGGTCGAACACGGTGATCTTGTCGGCCAGCTGGTCGGCCTCCTCCAGGTACTGCGTGGTCAGCAGCACCGTCGCGCCCTCGGCGACGAGGCCGCGGACGACGTCCCAGACCTCGTTGCGGGCGTGCGGGTCGAGCCCGGTGGTCGGCTCGTCGAGGTAGAGCACCTCGGGCCCGCCGACGAGGCTCGCCGCCAGGTCGAGCCGCCGCCGCATGCCGCCGGAGTACGTCCGGATCGGCCGCTTGGCCGCGCCGGTCAGCTCGAACCGCTCGATCAGCTCGGTGGCCCGTGCCTTGGCGCGGGCACGCGGGAAGCCGTAGAGCCGTCCGATGAGGACGAGGTTCTCGATCCCGTTGAGGTCCTCGTCGACCGACGCGTACTGGCCGGTGAGCCCGATCAGGCTGCGGACGCGCACCGGGTCGGCGACCACGTCGTAACCCCCGACGGTGGCGCGGCCGGCGTCCGGTTTCATCAGGGTCGCCAGGATCCGGACGGCGGTCGTCTTGCCGGCGCCGTTCGGGCCGAGCACCCCGACCACCTGGCCGAACGGGACTTCGAGGTCCACCCCGTCCAGCGCCTTGGTCTCCCCGAACTGCTTGACCAGGCCCTCGGCCTGGATCGCGTGCGACATGGGCGTTCCTCCTCAACTGCTTTTGGGGGTCCACGGGGCTTGCCCCCGGCCCGGGGTCTGGGGCTGGGCCCCAGAAAACACTGCTCGTCGCTCTCAGGTCACTGTGGACGCTGCCGCTGTTAGGCCACGCACAGCGCGCTGTCAGCCGCTGATGGAGATCTTGTGGAGGAGTTGCCGGGGTGCGGGCCGGGCGGCGCTGTCCTCGGCATACTCGGCGGCATGGTGGTTGCGGAAGAGACGCGGTCGCGGCGGAAGAACCCGCTGGTCACGGCCCTGCTGGTGGTTCCGGTGGTGCCGCTGGCCGTGCTGGCGGCGCTGCGCCTGATCGGCTTCGACGGCGACTGGTACACCCTGGCGGCACTGTCGCTGACGCCGTACGCGGCGGCCGCGGGCGTGCTGCTCGGCGGCCTGGCACTGGCGCTGCGGCGGTGGTGGATCGGCGGGGTCGCGCTGGTGCTGGCGGTCGCGCTGGCCGTCCTGGTCGTCCCGCGGCTGTCGGCGGCCGAACAGCGGGAAGTGCACGGCAAGACGCTGCGGGTCCTGGCGTCGAACCTGCTCTACGGCCAGGCCGACCCGAAGGCCGTCGTCGACCTGGTGCGCGAGCAGCGGATCGACGTGCTCAACCTGGTCGAGCTGACCCCGCGTGTGGTCGACGGCCTGACCGCGGCCGGGCTGTTCGAGGCGCTGCCGTACCGGGTGCTGCACCCGGCCCCCGGCGCGTTCGGCTCCGGGATCGTGTCCCGCTTCCCGCTGAAGGAGGTCAACCTGACCGGCGACTCGGCGGCCAAGCAGCCGGGCGCGGAGGCCGACCTCGGCGACGGGGTGGTGGTGGAGATCGTGGCGGTCCACCCGATCTCCCCGGACGTCGACACCCCGCAGTGGGAGCGCGAGATCAAGGACCTGTCCCGCGCCGCGGGCGAGCACGGCCTGCGCATCCTCGCGGGCGACTTCAACGCGACGCTGGACCACGTGGCGTTCCGCACGGTCCTGTCCCGCGGCTACCGCGACGCGGCCGAGGAACACGGCTCGGCGCTCACGCCGACGTGGCCGTCGTCGCTGCCGCTGGTGACGATCGACCACGTCGTCGTCGACAACCGGGCGGCGGTGCTGGACTACCGCGTGTTCGACGTGCCGGGCAGCGACCACCGGGCCGTGTTCGCCGAAGTGCGGCTCCCGTGAACGAGTTCGCTGCCCGGCTGGCGAGTGACGACGTCGACGTCGTCCGCGAAGCACTGGACGACTTCCAGGCCGCGCAGGCCGACACCAGATGGGGCGTGGAAAACCGGTACCAGGCGCTGGCGGACGAAGTGCGCCGTGCGGCCCGGAACCTGCTCGGGCGCCCTCCATCCGGCCGCAGCCACGCCAGTGCGCTCACCGCGCTGTGGCACCTCGCCGAGGCGGAGGACGCGGACCTGATCGCCGCCTTCCTCGAAGACGTCCCGGACTCCGAGGCACGGGACATGGCGTATCTCGCGGCCGGCACCGCACTGGCGCGGGGCGAGCCGCCGAACCCGCGGCTGCTGGCCCTGCTCACCGCCGTGGCGCTGGACGAGAGCCGTGACGTGCAGGACCGCAGGAACGCCGTGGGCGCCCTGGACGACCTGGATCTCCCGGAAGTCGAGGACGTCCTCGTCCGGCTCAGCGAGTCTCCCGAACGGGCACTCCAGCTGTGTGCGGCGGGTTGTCTCACGACACCCCGGCGGCTCCGCGTCCACCGCGAGCACCTCAGCAGGCTGGTGGCGTCGTGGCCGGAGGACGCGGGCTGGGAGGCCCGCGAAATCCGGCGCACGCTCACGGGTTTCCACAGCACGTACTGGACGGACACCGAGCCGGCCGATCCGGCGCTGCGGAAGGCACACGACGAACTGCGGTTCCCGGACGGCGACGAGGAATGCCTGCGGGCGTTCACGACGCTGCTCCGCAGCGACGACCCGGTTGCCGTCGGCATCGCGCTCGACCACTACGAGTCCTTGGAGGGCCTGCGGCACGTCCTGGCGGACGCGGACCGGGCCGAGGCCTTCCTGCCCGAGGTGCTGGCCCGCGCCCGCGAGGTGCTCCGGCGTCCGATGTCGCCCGCCGAAGTCAGCGCACTGAACCTGATCGGGGCACGTCACGCCGAGCCGGGGGACGCCGGTCTCCTGCTGGACGTTCTCGCGCGCACGGACTCCGACGCCGTGCGCGGCAAGGCCGTCTGGGTCGCCTACGGCGTGCTCGACGAAACCGAGGTGAGGGACGATCGGCTCGTCGCCGCTCTGGGCGAGCTGATCCTCGACCCGTCGGTCGGCTTCTACGATGTGCAGGAGACGGCGATCCGGATCCTGGCCGACAGCCTGGGTGCGGACGCCGACGAGATCCTGCTCCGCGCGGTCCGCGAAGGCGAGCCGAAGGTCCAGGCGCAAGCGGTGTACTACCTGGTCAGGACCGGCGGCCTCGCTCGGCACCGCGCCGTCCTGGAGGAGGTCGCCGACGGCTGGGGCGACCGGCCTCCGCACCGGCCGTCGGGCGAGAACCCCGCCGAGCTGGTCTTCGGCAAGCCGCACAGCGTGCACTGGATCGGGCACCGGCTGGCGGACCCGGACCTCCATCGCGCCCACAACCGGCTTCGGGCTCCCGGCGTGGACGAGTCGTACCACGAGGCACTCCGCCTGCTGCTCGAAAGTGCCGACGAGGCGGCCGTGGGCATCGCGCTCGACCACTGGTGGAGTCCCGATGGCGCCGTGAAGCGAGGTGGCGAGGAAGCCCGCGTCCCGGAACGGGCACTCGTCCTGGACCGCGTCCGGGAGGCGCTGCGGCAGCCTCCGGCACCGGCCCGGCTCAGCCCGGACTACGGGGCCGAGGCCAAGCACCTCACCGCGCTGTCGGTGCTGGACGTCGTGGCGGCGGAGGAGCCGTCCCTGCTGGCCGAGGTCGTGGTGACCGCCGCGGCCGACCGGGTGCGCGAACGAGCGCTCGACCTGGTCCAGGCGGTCTTCGACGACGCGCAGGAGGCCGACCTCCGGCTCGTCGAAGCGCTGGGTGCGCTCGCCTGCGACGCGAGCGTGTCGATGAGCGCCCGGCTCCGGGCGCTGGAGCTGCTGGACACCTCGCCCGGCACCAACGCCGTGGAAGCGCTCGTCCGGGCGACCCGCTGCCCCGAGGTCGAGATTCAGGCCGCCGCGGCGTGGGGCCTGATGTGGGAGGAGATCATCGACGACCACCGGGCCCTGATCGAGGAGCTGAGCGCGGGCTGGCCCGCGGCGGAGGATGCCCCGCGGGAGGTCACGCGGGTGCGGGAGATGCTCGAGGTCATGTGAGTGCCCTGAGGGTCTCCAGTGCCCCGGCCGCGATCGACACCCCGCGGCCGTGGCGGATCTCCGGTTCGCGGGGGTTGATGCGGATCAGCGCGCCCGTTGCCGCGCTGGCCAGTTCCGCGTAGCGGCGGACCGTCGGGACCGCCTGGCCCGCTCCCACCTCCACCACGACCAGGTCGCGGGCCGTCCGGCGCCAGGCTGTCAGCTCGTCCAGCTGGGCCTGGCTGCGGTCCGGGACCCACGAGAAGTCGCCGAACATCAGGATGTTGGGCCGGGCCAGGCCGCCGCAGCGGGGGCACGACGGCAGGGGCGGCACCGCGCGCATCGTCTCCGGGTCGATCGGGACGTCGATTCCCGCGGCGGGCCAGATTTCGGAAGTGCACCCGGCGAAGCACTGCAGGTGGTGGATCGAGCCGTGCGCCTCCGCGACGGACTCGAAGCCCGCCTTCTGGAACTGGCCGTCCACATTGGACGTGAACACGCGAACGCCGTCCGGCAGGCGCGAGCCGAGGGACAGCAGCAGCCCGAATCCTTCGTGCGGCACGGTTTCGCGGTAGAGCGCCAGCCGATGGCCGTAGAAACCCCAGGCCAGCTCGGGGTCTTCGGCGAAGTGGCGTGGGTCGGCCAGCTCCTCGAACCGCAGCCCGAGCCGGGCATACGGCGGATACGCGCGCCAGAACCCTTCGCCACCACGGAAATCGGGCAGGCCCGAGTCGACGCCCATGCCGGCGCCGGCGCAGATCAGCAGTGCGCCGGCGCCGTCGAGCAGCTTCGCGGCCCGGGTGAGCGCGTCACTCACCCGGCTGGGAACCGAGCACGACCTCGAACTCCAGGAGGTTCGCCCCGGTGGCCACGGGCTTGGCCCGCTCGCCGGAGTGCGCCGCCGCGGCCGGGCCGCCCTTCGCCCACGCCTGGTAGTGCTCCTCGGACTCCCACTTCGTGTACACGAAGTAGCGGGTCTCGCCGGAGACCGGGCGCAGCAGCTCGAAGCCGAGGAAGCCGGGCTGCTCGTCGACCGCGTGCATGCGGGCGGCGAACCGCTTCTCCAGCTCGGGCCCGGCGCCTTCGGGGACCTCGATCGCGTTGATCTTCACGACACTCATGGCTCCAGCGTAGTTGGCCGCGCGGTGTGATCCGTGCCACTGTGGGAGGCATGGGGAGCACCGAGCGGGACCTCGCCGCCGACATCGCCCGGATCGTCCGTGCCGCCGCCGACGAGGTCTCCGACGGCCGCTCCAGCGAACTCATCCAGCGCGTGACCGGCCACCTCGGGGTGCCGCTGCCCGAGGTCGTCGTCGTGACCCGTGCCTGGCCGATGTGGGAGCACGCCAACATCCAGCGCGGGGTCGACGCCTACCTCGCCGAACACGGCACGCTCGTGGACTGGTTCGGCATCGCCGGCGGCCAGCGCAGCCACGAGGACCTCATCGGGATGCTCGTCACCGCGCGGATGCGCGGCCTCTTCGAGCTGGGCTCGGTCGACTTCACCACGACGGCCGTCGGCCCGCACGAAGCGACCGAGGCGGTCCAGCTCGGGCTCGTCGGCACCAGCGCTCCCGGCGGCGAGCCCGTGCTGCTCGCCATCCGCGGCGCGAACCCGCAGTGGGGGCAGGAGCAGTGCCGGCTGGAGGTCCTCGCGACGTCCCGGGTGACCGCCACCGAAGTCCGCGACCGCGTCGAGCGCCTGATGGCCGAGCACGACCTCCTACGCGGGCAGGTGCTGGCGTTCGGCACCAGCGAGCACCGCGGCAACGAGCTGCTCACCTTCCTCCCGCGGCCCACGCTGACCGGCGAGGAGGTCGTGCTGCCCGACGGCGTGCTCGCCGCGATCGAGCGGCACACGGTCGGCATCGCCCGGCACGGCGAGCGCCTGCTGGCCGCGGGCCAGCACCTCAAGCGCGGCCTGCTGCTGCACGGCCCGCCCGGCACCGGCAAGACGCACACCGTCCGCTACCTGATGGGCCGCCTGCCGGGCACCACGGTGATCATCCTGACCGGCACGGCGATGCGGTTCGTGGCCAAGGCCGCCGAGCTGGCGCGGCGGCTGCAGCCCAGCGTGGTCGTGCTGGAGGACGTCGACCTGATCGCGCAGGACCGCAGTCACGGGCCGCAGGTCCAGCCGCTGCTGTTCAGCCTGCTCGACGCGATGGACGGCGTCGGCGGCGACGCCGACGTCACGTTCCTGCTCACCACCAACCGGGCAGGCGAGCTGGAGAAGGCACTGGCCGACCGCCCTGGCCGGGTCGACCTCGCCGTCGAGATCCCGCTCCCGGACGCGCCCGGGCGGGAAGCACTGCTGCGCCTGTACGCGCGTGGCCTCACGCTGACCGCGGACCTCGCCCCGGTGGTCGAGGCGACCGCGGGCATGACGGCGTCGTTCGCCAAGGAGCTGCTGCGCCGGGCGTCGCTGCTGGCGCTGGGCGAGCGTCCGGACGAGGACGTCGTCGTCGGGGATGCGGAGCTCGCGGCGGCGCTGGCGGAGATGCAGGATGCGCGCAGTGCGCTCACGCGGTCGCTGCTGGGCAGTTCAGCTGCGCAGTGAGCCGGGGAAGAGGTCGGCGTCTGCGGGCAGCTGTGTGCCGCGGAACCATGCGTCGAAGAACGCCGTCAGGTTCTTGGCGAGGACGTCGTTGTCGGGGATGCGGAGCTCGCGGCGGCGTTGGCGGAGATGCAGGACGCGCGCAGTGCGCTCACGCGGTCCCTGTTGGGCAGTTCAGCTGCGCAGTGAGCCGGGGAAGAGGTCGGCGTCCGCGGGCAGCTGGGTGCCGCGGAACCACGCGTCGAAGAACGCCTTCAGGTTCTTGCCGCTGATCCGCGCCGCCATGGCTTCGAAGTCGGTCCAGGTCGCGTTGGCGTGGCGGTAGCGGGACGGCCATTCGTGCAGCAGCCGGTCGAACGCCGGGTCGCCGATTTCGCGGCGCAGCGCGTGCACCGCCAGGATGCCCTTGTTGTAGACGCCCTCGAACTCGTGGCCCTGGCCCATGCCGACCAGCTTCTGCGCCCAGAACGCCGTGCTGGCGTGGGTGATCTCGATGGCCGCGCGGTAGCGGTCGTCGAGGTTCTGGCCCTCGCGCTCGGCCCACAGCCACTGCGAATACGACGCGAAGCACTCGTTCAGGCAGATGTCGGACCAGTTGTCCACCGACACCGAGTCGCCGAACCACTGGTGGGCGCTCTCGTGGACCAGCGTCGGCAGGTCGGCCCACTTCGCGTACGTCGGCCGCGTCTGCGTTTCGAGCGAGAACGGGACGCTCTCGTTCAGGAAGATCCCGCCGGCCGCCGACTGCGGGTACGGGCCGAACCTGCTGCTCAGGAAGCCGAGCACCTCGGGCAGGCGGCCGCCGATCGCGCGGCGGGACTCGGTGCCCGGCGCGTACGCCGAGACGACCGGGGTGCCGTCCGGCAGTGCCGACCGTTCGAGGGTGAACCTGCCGATCGCGATCGTGGTCAGATAGCTCGCGACCGGGTTCGGCTCGGTCCACGTCCCCGGCGGGCCTTCGCGGCCGTTCGAGACGACCGTCCAGCCGGGCGGGACGTGCGCGGTGAGCGTGAAGGTCGCCTTGTCACGCGGGGTCTCGTCGACGGGGTACCAGAACGCGGCCGAGTGCGGCTCGCCGACCATGTACGCGCCGCCGTCGGCCGAGTGCTGCCAGCCGTTCTCGCTGCCGCCCTCGTGCGGCGTCTTCGCCGGGTCGCCGCCGTAGCGCACCCGCGTGCGGAACGTCGTCCCGGCGCGGAGCGGCTCCGGCGGCGTCACGACCAGCTCGAACGCCTTCTCGCGGGTGAACTTCGCGGGCTTGCCGTCGACCTCGACGCCGTGCACGTCGAGGCCGCGCAGGTCCAGGTCGAACCGGCTGAGGTCCTGGGTGGCCCGCGCGGTGACCGTGGTGTCGCCGTCGAGGTGCCCGCTCGGCGGGTCGTAGGTGGCGTCGACGTGGTAGTCGAGGGCGTCGTACCCGCCGTTGCCGTCGTCCGGGTAGTACGGGTCGCCCGCGCCGGACGCGCCCGGCGCCGGGTGCATCGGCGGAGGCGGTGGCGGCGCCGTGACGGCGTCACCGCTGCACGCCGCGGCGAGGACCACCACAGCGCTGACGGCCAAGGCGGCGAGTCGGCGGCGCATGTCCTCCACCATAGGTCATGGATTGCGACCGGTCGGTCACGTTCCGCACCAGGGGTTTTGTGGTTAGGTGGCCGCGTGCTCTGTTTCGGCGGCACCGGCGTGCCGATCGTCCTGCTGCACGGCCTGATGGGCCGGGCGCGCACGTGGTGGCGCGTCGCGGAGTGGCTGCGGCCCTACGGCGCGGTGTACGGCCTCGACGCGCGTGGCCACGGCAGCGCGCCGCGCGTCGGGCCGTGGACCACCGAGCAGTTCGCCGACGACGTCGCCGCGGCGCTGCGGACCCTCGACGCGGGCCCGGCGGTGCTCATCGGGCACTCGATGGGCGGCCTGCACGCGTGGGCGACCGCGGCGCGGTACCCGGAGCTGGTCCGCGCGGTCGTGTCCGAGGACTTCGCGCCGGACCAGCGCGGCCGGACCGTCGAGAGCTGGCGCGGGTACTTCGAGAGCTGGCCGGTGCCGTTCAAGTCCCTCGACCACGTCCGCGAGTTCTTCGGCGACGCGGGCGAGTACTTCGCCGACTGCGTCGAGGAGCGCGAGGACGGCTATCACCTGGTCGCGGACCTGGCGGACCTGTACGTCATCGCGGCCGAGTGGGGCCGCCGGGACTTCTGGTCCATTGTGGACGCCATCCGCTGTCCGCTGCTGCTGGTCGAGGGTGAGCACACGGCCATGCCGCCCGGGCAGCAGGCGGCCGTCGCGGCGCGGGTCCCGGGGGCGAAACACCTGGTGGTGCCGGGTTCGGCCCACCTGCCCCACGACGAGGCCCCGGAGGTCTACCGGGGTGCGGTGGAAGCCTTCCTGTCCCAGGTCCTGGCCCGCTGACGGCGAGAAGGACGGTGCACCGTGCGCGCCGTTGAGCCCGGCGCACCGACCTCCTCGCCGCCACTTTCCCGTGAAAGTGGCGCGTTTCAGGCCCGGGAGAGGTCCGCTCGCCACGCCGCCGCCGACCGGTCGGCCGGGACGATCAGGGGCCAGACGTCCGCGCCGAGGAAGCCCGTTTCGTCCGTCACCTTCGCCGCGGTGCACGTGTCGCGGGGCAGACCGGCCTGAACGGACAACGCGGCCACGGCTTCCTTCGTCGACTTCCCGAAGACGCCGTCGGTGGGCACGCCGAAGCCGGACGCCCGCAGGAACTGCTGCGCGAGCTGGACCTTCCGGCCCGTGTCGCCCGGCTTGAGCAGCGGCCACTCCGCCTCGGCCCGCGCCACCGGAACGCCCAAGACCCGGCCGACGGCGGTGCGCAGCTCCGGCAGCCGGTTGTAGAGCACCTGGCCGGGGCATTCGGTCGAGTTGAAGTCGCGGTGGCCCTTGATGAACTCCGGCGCGATGCCGTACTGGTGGGCGATGTAGGCGACGAGCGAGACCAGCGAGTCCCACAGCGCCTGCGGCACGTCCACCGTGCTGTAGAGGCCCTCGTTCTCGATCCCGATGACCTCGCTGTTGTGGCCGCCGACGTTGGCGCCCTGGACGTGCTGGGTGCCGCCGCGCAGGATCTCCAGGCTGCGGTGCCTGCCCTCGGTGACGTACCCGCCGCGGCTGTTGGTGAACTGCTGGCCGCTGTCGATCCAGCCGTTCTTGTCCATGTGCAGGTTCTGGATGAACCGCGAGACGTAGAACGCCCGCGCCAGCGAGAAGTCGTTGTTCATCGGCGGATCGACCGCGTGGTGCACGACGATGTAGGTCGGCTTGTGGTTCTCCACGACGATCGTGCCCGCGGCGGGCCGGGCGCCCCACTCGGACGTCGGGTGGATCGTCGGTGCCGGAACGGCCGCTGTGGCCGTCCCCGTGGTCGTCATCCCCAGTGCGCCGGCCGCGGATGCGGTCACCCCCGCCTTGAGCAGGGTCCGGCGGTCAACAGTGACCATGCGGAGAAAGGTAACCCCGCATCGCGCCGATGACAACTATTGACCAACTTTGGTTGTAGTGCGTCAGTGTTCCCCTGGCAGGGCGAAGAGGCCGTCGCGGGTCTGCTCCAGCAGGCCGTCGACCAGCAGGGAGTCCAGGCAGCGGTCGCGCTGGCCGCCGTCGTGCCACACCAGGTCGAGGCGCGCCTTCTCGACGGGACCCTCGCTGCCGCGCAGGACGTCGAGCAGCCGCCCGCGGACGTACCGGTCGGTGCCCGCGTAGCGCTGCACCGGCTTGGCCGGGCCGGTGTACTCCGGACGGCCGGCCAGCTGCCACGCGCACTCGTCGTAGATCGGGCAGTCGGCGCACTTCGGGGCCCGCGCGGTGCAGATCAGCGCGCCGAGTTCCATGATCGCCGCGGAAAACTTCGCCGCGGGGGCGTCTTGGGCCGGAAGCAGGGCCTCGACGTCGGCCATGTCACGGGTGTTCGACGCGGGCCCGGCGTCCCCGGCGCCGTGCACCGCCCGCGCGACGACCCGCCGCACGTTCGTGTCGACGACCGGCGCCCGCCGCCCGTAGGCGAACGCGGCGACGGCTCGCGCGGTGTAGGCCCCGATCCCGGGCAGCGCGAGCAGGGTGTCCACATCGGACGGAACGACGTCACCGTGCTGCTCGGCGATCACCCCGGCGGCCTCGTGCAGCCGGAGCGCCCGGCGCGGGTAGCCGAGCTTGCCCCAGGCCCGGACGACCTCGCCCTGGGTGGACGCGGCCAGCGCCGAGGGCACCGGCCAGCGCGCCATCCATTCGCGCCAGATCGGCTCGACCCGGGCGACCGGGGTCTGCTGCAGCATGATTTCGCTGACCAGCACGCCCCACGCGGAGCAGCCGGGGTCGCGCCAGGGCAGGTCCCGGCCGTGCGCGGAGAACCAGTCGAGCAGTACGTCAGGGTCCACAGCCACGCCGGGAGGCTACTTCACCTCGGTGAGCTCCCCGGTCTTGACGTCGTAGACGAAGCCGCGGACGTTGTCGGTGTGCGGCAGGTACGCGCTGCGCCGCACGCGCTCCATCGACGTCTTGACGCTGCTCTCGACGTTGCGGAACGCCTCCACCGACCACGTCGGGCGCAGGCCGCTGGCCTCTTCCAGCTCGTCCTTGAAGTCGTCCTCGGTCACCATCGACAGGCCGCACTCGGTGTGCTGGACGATCAGCACCTCGCGGGTGCCGAGCTTGCGCTGGGACAGCGCGAGCGAGCGGATCATGTCGTCGGTCACCACGCCGCCGGCGTTGCGCAGGACGTGCGACTCGCCCTGGAGCAGGCCGAACAGCTCGAACACCCGGATGCGGGCGTCCATGCAGGTCAGGATGGCGACCTGGAGGGACGGGCGCGGGGTCGAGCGGTCACCGGGGGTGACGTTGCCGAGTTCCTGGTTGCGCTTGAGCAGTACGTCGATCGAGGTCATCGGTCACCTTCCGGCCAGTGGCCCCGCGGCGCGGGCGTTCCCCACCATTTCACCGGGCCTGCCTCGAACGAGCAATGCACTACGAGCAATGTCACGGCAGGTTTATCCGCCGAACCACGGCTCCTCGATGGTCCGCGGCGGTGCCGACGTCCGGCCGACGCGCAGCTCGGTCGGCAGGGTGATGACCTTCGGCGCGCTCCGCTCGGCCGAGCCGAGCAGCAGCCGCCCGGCCGTCTTGCCCTTCTCCAGTACCGGCTGGTGGACGGTCGTGAGGCCGATCCGCTCGGCTTCGGCGATGCCGTCGAAGCCGGTCACCGTCAGGTCCTGCGGTACGCGCAGCCCGCGCCGCTCGGCCTCGGCCATCGCGCCGAGCGCGAGGATGTCGGAGGTGCAGATCACAGCCGTGATCTGCGGGTACGCGTCCAGCAGCTGCCGGGCCGCGGACGCGCCGTCGTCCACCGTGTGGTCGAACCGCTCGACCACCGGGACGCCCGCCCAGTCGACGCCTGCCGCCGAAAACGCCACCGCCAGCGCCTCCAGGCGGGTGCGCTGGACGTGGAAGTGCGCGCCGCTCTGCCGGGTGGCCGAGACGAAGTCGTCGTTGCGCTCGCGCGCGAGCCGCATGCAGATCACGCCGACCTGCCGGTGCCCGAGCGTGACGAGGTGCTCGGCGATCTTGCCGACCGCCGCCGCGTCGTCCGGGCCGACGCGGTCGATGCCCTCCAGGCTCGGCTGGTCGATGATCACCGTCGGCACCGGTCTTTCGAGCACGGCGGCCAGGTGCGGGTCGTCGTCCGGCACGGAGTAGACGACGAAGCCGTCGACGCCCGCGCGGTGCACCGCGGCGACGTCCTCGCGGCCCGGGCTGGCCGGCACCAGGTGCAGGCCGACGCCGGCGTCTTCACAGGCGAGCGCGAGCCCTTCGAGCACGCCGACGGCGGCGGGGTCGCGGAAGGCGTAGGACAGGTTCTCGGTGAGCAGCAGCCCGACCGCGCCCGCCTTGCGCGTGCGCAGGGAGCGGGCGACCGGGTCGGGGCCGGGGTAGCCGAGCCGCCGCGCGGTCTCGAGGACGCGGCGGCGCAGTTCCGGGGACAGCTGGTCCGGCCGGTTGTAGGCGTTGGACACCGTGGTCCTGGACACACCGAGCTCCGCCGCGAGCGACGCCAGTGTCGCCTGCCTCCGGGTGCGAATGGGACGGCCCATCAGCAAACCGTAACGGTTCAGATCGTTTTCTTGAAGAGACACCCCGCGTGGTCGATGTCTCGATCCGCATGCACGGAGACGCATACACCAAACGGGGATCGGATGGCCAGAAAGTCATCCGGATGGGGTAAGGTGAATGTGACAACGGTTTCCATTAGCGTCTCCAGGAGTCCTCAGATGAGTTCCCGCCCCATCAGGAGCGTGCTTGCCGCCGCTTCGGCCCTGTCCGTGTTGGCCCTGGCCGCCTGCTCCGGCGGCGGGACGACGGGCGCGGACGGCGGGGCGCAGCCCGCGGCGGCCGGGAAGATCAAGGTCGTCGCGTCGACCGACGTCTGGGGCAGCGTGGTGAGCGCCGTCGGCGGCGACAAGGTCGAGGTCAAGTCGATCATCCACGACCCGTCGGCCGACCCGCACTCGTACGAGACGACGGCGGACGACGCGCTCGCGGCGAAGGACGCGAAGCTGCTGCTGTCCAACGGCGGCGGGTACGACGAGTTCTTCAAGAAGCTCACCGACCAGGCGCCCGGCGCGAAGAACCTGGTCGCCTACGACATCGCCGCGACCGGCGACGAGAACGAGCACGTCTGGTACGACCTGCCGGGCGTCGACAAGGTCGCCGACCAGGTCGCGGCGCAGCTCGGCGAGCTGCAGCCGGCGTCGAAGCAGCAGTTCACCGACAACGCGACCGCGTTCAAGGCGAAGGTCGACGCGCTCGAGAAGCGGCTCGAAGAGCTGGGCACCACCCACCCCGGCACGAAGGTCGTCGTCACCGAGCCGGTCGCGCACTACCTGCTGGCGAGCGCGAAGATCACCGACGCGACGCCGAAGGCGTTCTCGGACGCGGTGGAGAACGACACCGACGTCCCGGCCGACGCCGTCAGCCAGTACAAGCAGCTCATCGCGACCAAGCAGGTCAAGGCGCTGATCAACAACGAGCAGACGGTGACGCCGCTGACCCAGGACGTCGTCAAGCAGGCGAAGGAGGCCGGCATCGGCGTGGTCGGCGTGACCGAGACGCTGCCCGCGGGTGTGACGGACTACATTGTCTGGATGACCGGGGAAGTCGACGAACTCGCGGGGGCGTTGAAGTAACCATGGCACCCGTCTCCGACGACGTTCGCCCCGCGGTCCGGGTCCGCGGGGCGGGCCTGGCGTTCGGCCCCCGGACCCTGTGGTCGGGGCTGGACCTCGTCGTCGAGCCGGGCGAGTTCCTCGCCGTGCTGGGGCCGAACGGGTCCGGCAAGAGCAGCCTGCTCAAGGCGCTGCTGGGCATGCAGGACCTGTCGGCGGGCACGGTCGAGATCGCGGGCGGCCGTCCGGGCGGCGCGAACCGCAAGGTCGGCTACATCCCGCAGCAGCGCGCCATCGACGAGGCGCTGACCCTGCGCGGCGTCGACCTGGTCGGGCTGGGCCTCGACGGGCACCGCTGGGGTTTCGGCTTCCCGGGCATCGCGGCACGGCGCCGTCTCGTCGCTTCGGCCATCGAGGCGGTGGGCGCGACGCGGTACGCGAAGCAGCCGGTCGGCCGGTTGTCCGGCGGCGAGCAGCAGCGGCTGCGGGTCGCCCAGGCACTGGTCGGCGACCCCGAGGTGCTGCTGTGCGACGAGCCGCTGCTGTCGCTGGACCTGGCCCACCAGCGCGCGATCAGCGAGCTGATCGACGGGCGGCGGCGGTCGGCGGGGACGGCCGTGCTGTTCGTGACGCACGAGATCAACCCGGTGCTGCCGTTCGTCGACCGGGTGCTGTACCTGGTCAACGGCCAGTTCCGGATCGGCAAGCCGGACGAGGTCATGACCACGGCGACGCTGTCGCAGCTGTACGGCACCCGCGTCGAGGTGCTGAAGGTCGGCGGGCAGATTCACATCGCGGGCGCGCAGAGCGCGTTGTGCGAGGACGAGCCGCACCATCACGAACGCGACGTCGAAGAGCAAGTGGGCTGAGTCTTGGATCTGTTCGACTTCGGCAAGACCTGGCAGCTGATCACCGAGCTGGACGGCGTGCAGACGGCGTTGCTGGCGGCCGCGATCCTGGGTCTGGTGGCCGGCGTGCTGGGCCCGCTGATCGTGATGCGCCGCATGTCGTTCGCGGTACACGGGACCTCGGAGCTGGCGTTCACCGGCGGCGCGGCGGCGCTGCTGCTGGGCATCGGCGTGGAGTACGGCGCGCTGATCGGCGCGGTGGTGGCGGCGCTGCTGCTGGGCATCCTGGGCGCCCGCGACGCCGACCGCGACTCGGTGATCGGCGTGATCCTGTCCTTCGGGCTCGGCATGGGCGTGCTGTTCCTGTCGTTCTACAAAGGACGGTCGGGGAACAAGTTCGGGATTCTCACCGGCCAGATCATCACGATCGACTCGACGAACCTGACGTTGTTCGTGGTGTCGTCGGTGGTGGTGCTGGCGGTGCTGGCGCTGGTGTACCGGCCGCTGCTGTTCGCTTCGGTGGACCGGAACGTGGCCGTGGCACGCGGGGTCCCGGTGAAGACGCTGACGGTGGTTTTCGCGCTGCTGGTGGGTGTTTCGACGGCGCTGAGCGTGAAGGTGGTCGGCTCCCTGCTGGTGGTGGCCCTGATGGTGACCCCGGCGGCGGCCGCGGCGCGCGTGACGGCGTCGCCGTGGAAGGCCACGGTGCTGTCGGTGGTGTTCGCCGAGGTGTCGGCACTGGGCGGAATCGTGCTGTCACTGGCACCGGGCTTGCCGGTGAGCGCCTTCGTGACGGCGATTTCGTTCCTGATCTACGTGGTCTGCCGGGTGATCGCCTGGCGCCGGGACCGGCGCACCCGAGTCCGCGCGGTCGACCCGGCCCCGGACCTCGTCGCGGCGGCCTGACCCGAACGCCCCATCGGGTGCGCTGGACGCAACCAACGCCACATTGGGGTTTCGTAGCCGGCCCTCGGCGGCGGAGGTCGGGCCGGCGCCGTGCTGAAAGGGACGTTCCTGGCGTCTGGTGCGAGGAAAGTCCCTTTCACCGCACCGGATGAGACGAAAGCGCCTTTCAGCCCACTCGGGCGCCGATCCAGCTTCGGCCGACCCGGCCCCGGACCTCGTCGCGGCGGCCTGACAGCGCCACTTTCACGTGAAAGTGGCGCTTTCTCAACCCAGCATCAGCAGGACCTGAAGCTCCCCGACCACGAACCCGATCACCCCGCCGACGGCGATCAGCTTCCATTCGTCCTGCCGGAAGGCCGGGCGCAGCAGGCCTTCGAACTCCAGCGGCGTCAATGCCAGCATCCGCTGCTCGATCACCTTCGCGACGTCCATCGCCTCGGTCAGGTAGCCCTCGGCGTACCGGGCCGTCGACGGCAGCTGCTCCAGTGCCTTGCGCGCCGCCGCCTGCTTCATCTCGCGCAGGCGGGTGCCGCCGACCGTCCAGGCCAGTGGCATCTGCGCGTCGACCGTTTCCGACACCAGGTTCTCGACCAGTGCCGCCAGCCGGTCGGCGCGGGGGCCGCGCAGGACCGCGTCCAGGAGGTTCTGGACCGTCAGGACCTCGTTGGCGATCAGCGTTCCGTACTGCCGCGCGACCTCGGCGCGGCGGCGCTGGAACTTGCCCTGGAAGATCACCCGGCCCACGCGGACCGGCTCGCGGGGCACGAAGATCAGCTTGATCGCCAGCCAGTCGGTGAACAGCCCGATCGCGCCGCCGAAGATCGGCAGCACCCACGGCTCGCGGGTCAGCGCCCACACCACCGTCTGGACGACGCCGAGCGCGAATCCGAAGTAGACACCCATCCGCGCGAGGAACGCCATCTCCGGGCGGGACGTCTCGCGGATCAGCCGGACCAGCAGCGCGCGGTCCCGCGTCAGCCGCTGGACCGCCATGTGCTGGACGTCGAGGACCTCGTCGAGGTGTTCGCGGACGTCGTCGAGGAACTCCCGCACCAGCCGCGGCGCCGCCGCCTGGACCTGCTTGATCAGCATTTCCTGGGCGAGCGTCGGCAGCACCTCCCACAGCCGCGGGTGGTGCTCGGCCAGCACCTCGCGCGCGACGTGGTCGACCGCCCGCAGCAGCGGCTGCTCCAGCTCGGCCGTGATGACCACCGGGTCGATCCGCGCGAGGACTTCGCGGATGTCCAGCAGGTTGGCCGTGAGCAGCTCGGTCGCCACCGCCGCCATCCGGCCGCCGTGTTTCGGGACCACGCCCTGCCACCCCAGGAACGGCGGGATGCCGACGAAGTCCAGTGGCCGGAACATCATTTCGATGGCGACGCGCTTGGTGACGTACCCGATCAGCGCCGCGACGAACGGCATCGCGGCGTACAGCGGCCAGTGCAGCGCGAGGTCGTGCAGGACGGTGCCCATGCCGACCTCCCCTCGCCCGTGCCGAGATCGAAACCGTACCGGCTAGCCGAGGAGGGCCAGCACCTGCAGTTCACCGACGAGCCCGCCGATCACCGCGCCGACCGCGATCAGCTTCCACTCGTCCTGGCGGAACGCCGGGCGCAGCAGCTGCTCGAACTCCAGCGGGCTCAGCTTCCGCATCCGGCCGACGATCGTGTTGCGCACGTCCAGCGCGTTGACCGCGTAGTCCTCGGCGTACCGGATCGTCTCCGGGACGCGCTCCGCCGCCTTCGCCGCCGCCGTCTGCTTCATCTCCTGGAACTTCTTCGTGCCGACGGCCAGTGCGACGAACGGCTTGACGACGCTCGCCTGCGCGTCGATCGTCTTCTGCACCTCGCGGGTGATCATTGTGAACAGCCGGTCGGACTTCGGGCCGCGCAGCACCGCCTCCAGCAGGTTCGGGATGGTGATGATCTCGCGCGCGATCATGTCGCCGTAGTCGGCGGCCACCTGGTGCCGCCGCTTCTGGAACACGCCCTGCCAGGTGTAGCCGAAGAAGCGGCGCGGCTCGCGCGGCAGGAAGATCATCTTCAGGGCGAGCCAGTCGGTGAGCCAGCCGATGCCGAGGCCGAACAGCGGCAGCACGACCGGCGACTTCGTCAGCGCCCACACCACCAGCTGGACGCAGCCGAGGCCGAACCCGAACGCGATGCCGGACCGCGCGATGAACCGCATCTCGGGCCGGGAGATGTCGCGGATCAGCCGGTTCAGCAGTGCCTTGTCGCGGACGAGGTTGGTCACGACCATGTGCTTGAGGTCGAGGACGTCCTCGATGTTGCCGGCGATCTCCCGCATGATCTTGGTGATCGCCTTCGGCGCCTCCGCCTGGACGCGCTTGAGCAGCAGCTGCTGGGCGCCGGTGGGCAGCACCTCCCATAGCCGCGGCTGGTAGGTCTCCATGACCTCGCGCGTGACGTCCTCGACGACGCGCAGCAGCGGCTGCTCGATCTCCTTCGCCACCTGCGCGGGGTCGAGCCGGGCGAAGATCTCCTTCGGGTCGACGAGGTTGGTGGTCAGCATCTCGGTCGCGGTGGCCGCCATGCGCTCGGCGTTCGCCGGCAGCACGCCCTGCCAGCCGAGGAACGGCCGGATCCCGACGAACTCCAGCGGGCGGAACATCATCTCGATGGCGACGCGCTTGGTGACGTAGCCGATCAGCGCCGCGATGAACGGCATGGTGACGTACACCTGCCAGTGCGTGCCGAAGTCCACCCCGGCACGTTATCGGCAGGGTGTCAATGCAGCAGGAGCAGCACCTGGAGTTCACCCACCAGGCCACCGATGACCGCGCCGACCGCGATGAGCTTCCATTCGTCCTGCTTGAACGCCGGACGCAGGATGCCCTCGAACTCGATCGGCGTCAGCTGCTGCATCTTCGTGACGATGGTGTTGCGGACGTCGAGCGCGCCGGTGGCGTAGCTCTCGACGTGTTTCACCGTTTCGGGGAGATACTCGATCACCTTGGCGGCGGCCGCGCGCTTCATCTCCTGGTACTGCCGCCCGCCGATGGTGAGCGCGACCAGCGGCTTGGCGATGCTCGCCTGCGCGTCGATCGTGCGCTGGACCTCGCGGGTGACCATCGCGAACAGCTTGTCGGCCCGCGGCCCGGTGAGCACGGCCTCCAGCACGTTCCGCACGGTGAGCACCTCGTCGGCGATCAGCGCGCCGTAGTCGGCGGCGACCTCCTGACGGCGTTTCTGGAACATGCCCTGCCAGCGGAAGAAGAGGAACCCGCGCGGCTCACGCGGGTAGAAGATCATCTTGAGCGCCAGCCAGTCCGTGACGAAGCCCGTGACGAAACCGAAGACGGGCATGATCAGCGGCTGCTTCGTCACCGCCCAGGCGGCGAACTGGACGAGCCCGATCACGAACCCGAACCAGATCCCGGACCGGGCGATGAACCGGAACTCGGGCGCGGCGACCTCGCGGATCAGCCGGCAGGTCAGCGACTTGTCGCGGACCATCGCGTCGATCAGCATGGCGTTGACGTCGAGGACGTCGTCGATGTTCGTGGAGACGTCCCGCATGAGCCGCTTGACGACGGCCGGTGCCTGCGCGCGGACCTGGTCGACGAGCAGCCGCTGTGCCCGGGACGGCAGCAGCTCCCACAGCCGGGGCTGGTAGGTCGCCATGACCTCGTGCGTGACGTCTTCGACCGCCTTCAGCAGCGGAGCTTCGAGCTCTTTGACCATTTCCTCCGGATCGAGGCGGCTGAAGATCTCCTGCGGGTCGACGAGGTTGCGGGTCAGCAGGTCGACGGCGGTGGCGGCCATCCGCCGCGCGTTCGCCGGGATGACGCCCTGCCAGCCGAAGAACGGCCGGATGCCGGTGAATTCGAGCGGCCGGAACATCATCTCGATGGCCACCCGCTTGGTCAGGTAGCCGATCAGGGCGGCGATGAGCGGCATGGTCGCGTAGACGTGCCAGTGCGCGGCGATGTCGGCGAGGATCGCCTGGATGTCCACTGTGGCCTCCTCGCGTCAACCGCTGGTCAACACCGGTCAGGATGCCATGCGTCACCGGGGGTTCCAATATCCGTGATGCATCCGTTTGGCGGTACGTCTCCACGGTCCCCGGCTCATTAAGGTGGCCCGATGGTCGCGCCTGAGAAGCCCCAGCCCGCCCCGAAAACCGTCCAGTTCGCCGTCGGTGTCCGCGGCTACAACCAGCGCCAGGTCGACGAGCGCATCGCCGAGCTGACCAAGGAAATCCGCGAAGCGTCCCGCAGCCGCGACGAGGCCGTCGCGACGTCCGCGGACCTGTCGAAGGCTCTCGCGTACGCGCAGAAGGAGCTGGCCGAGACGAAGGCCGCGCTGGCCAGGATGAGCTCCAGCCCGTCCGGCGCGGGTGCCATGGCCGAGCGCGTCCGCATGATGATGCAGCTGGCCGAGGAGGAGATCGCGGACCTGCGCTCGGCGGCGGAGGCGGACGCGGCGTCGACCCGTGAGCAGGCCGACAAGTACGCGCACGAGACCCGCCGCACGGCCGACAAGCTGGCGAAGGACGCGGAGGAGGAACGCGCCCGCCTGCTGACCGAGGCGAAGAACGAGATCGAGAAGCTGAACGCGGCCGCGGGCGCGAAGCGCGTCGAGCTGGCGGCGGCGGCCGAGCGGGCCCGCAAGGAAGCCGACGCGAAGGCCGAAGCCGAGGCGGCGGCCGCGCGAGCCGAGGCGGACCGGGTCGCCTCGGAGGAGCTGGCGGCGAAGAAGAAGGCCTTCGAGGAGGAGGTCGCACGCAAGAAGAAGGAGACCGAGGAGGCGCTGGCCGCGGCGCGGTCCAAGCAGGAGGAGGCCGACCGCAACCGCAAGCTGGCACTGGACCTGCGCGCAAAGGTCGCCGAGCGGATCGCGGCCACGGACGTGGCGGTGCAGGAAGCCATGCGCCTGCTGGCCCCGGTGGACGAGTCCGGCCAGGGTGCGGGAGGTGCGGGGGACCGCAAGCCGAGCCCGGCCCCGGTGAAGGCCTAGCCGGACTCGGGTGGGCGGCCGGCTCCGCAGGTCTTGAATGAGTCATTCAGGACCTCCGGTGACCTGAATGACTCATTCAAGACGTCCGGGCGGGTCGCGAGTCCCCGGCGAAGGCGTAACTCACCCGGCCGGGGAGGTGGCCGAGGCTCGTGGGTGACTGGCAGTGTGCACACCAGCTGCTTGATCACCCACGAGACGAACGGACCGCGCATGATCCTGGAGACCGAGCGGGCCGCCGTGTGCGCGTACGCGCGCCGGATGGTCGGGGACGGCCTGGCCGTCGGCACCGCCGGCAACGTGTCGGTGCGGGCGGGCGACCTCGTCGCCGTCACCCCGACCGGGGTCGCCTACGCGAGCCTGACCCCGGCCGACATCCCCGTCGTCGACCTCGGCGGGCAGGTCGTCGACGGGTCGCTCAAGCCGACCAGCGAACTGCCGGTGCACCTGTCCGTCTACTGGGACGCGCGCGACCCCGACGGCGAGCCCGTCAGCGCGGTCGTGCACACGCACTCGCCGCACGCCACCGCCGTGTCCACGCTGGTGCGGGAGGTGCCGCCCATTCACTACATCGTGGCCACCATCGGCCCGTCGGTGCGCGTCGCGCGCTACGCGACCTATGGCACGCCGGAGCTGGCCGCCGCCGTGCTGGAAGCCCTGGAAGGCCGCCGCGGCTGCCTGATGGCCAACCACGGCACCCTCACCTACGGCGACGGCCTCGAGGCCGCCTACCACCGCGCCCAGCAGCTGGAGTGGGCCTGCCGGGTCTGGCTGCTGGCCCAGGGCGCCGGGCGGCCCAGCCTGCTGCCGCCCGCCGAGGTGGCCAACGTCGTCGACCGGCTGCGGAGCTACGGGCAGCGCTAGGAGGCCACCGCGTCGAGCAGTTCCACCACCGTCGGGTCGTCGACCGCCTCCTTGATGCACTGCCACAGCTGGAGGTTCGCCGTCGCCCAGCGCGAGTACGTCGCCGCCGCCTCCGGGTTGTAGAAGTAGTAGCCCTCGTCGTGGACGTCGCACTGCTCGCCGACGATCTTGTGCGCCAGCTCGCGCAGGCTCAGCCCGTTCTCGCGCAGGTACCGGTGGGCCAGCACCACCGGCGTCACCGGCAGCGCCTTGAACAACGTGTCCGCGTCGCTCAGTGCCTGCGCTTCCAGGGAGATCTCGCGGCCGCGCGTGGCCATTTCCGCCTCGTCGACGATCTCGTCGACCCATCGGGCGATGTGGGACGGCACTCCGCACCCGGCCAGGATCTCCAGCCGGAGGCTCCGGCCCGCGGCGGCCGGGGAGTTCCGGCGGACCAGGTAGTTGACGTCGTGCACCAGCGCGGCCACCTCGACCACGCTGCGGTCGGCGCCGTTGTGCGAGGCGAAGCCGACCGCCTTCGCGCGGACGAAGCTGACGTGGTGCCAGCCGTGGAACTGCAGCCGCTCGGCGTACCGGCGGCAGAGCCGGTGGACGCGGTTCTCGACGGCGTCGACGACGGTGGGGTCGATCGTGCATTCCTGCGTGCGCATACACCTCTCCCATCCCGGCCGTGGTATTCAGACGGGTGGAGTAATGGTAAGCGCCGCTGACGCCGGTGTGTAGCTAGATGCGGTCGGCCAGTTCCCCCAATCGGACCTCGACCGGAACGTGACGATGGCCGATTCCCCGGGCCGGGTCGAAAGAAAGACTGAAACTGCTCACCGGGCGTGATTTCACGAGGAAAGTCATCGTCCCGGCGGCGGCTTCGGGGATCCGGTGGAATTCGTCGGCCAGCATGGTGGCGCAGGAGCCGGCCTGGCACAGTGTCCGGCGGCGCAGCCGCGCGGACGCGATCAGCCCCGTACCGGCGTCGATCGTCGTCTCGTACCGCTCGTGCAGATAGTCACCACGGAGAATGGTGGTGCAGAAGTGGTACCTGTGGTTGTGCACGGAGTCCGCGTACCCTTCCCGCCAGTCCTCCTGCGCCTTGTATTCGTGCAGCCAGAAGGAAAACGGGTCGGACGGCGCGTCGAGCAGGCACCAGGCGAAGTGCGTGGTCGTTTCCCGGGACGAGCGCAGCACCTTGGCGGCCTGTCTGCCGGACAGCCCGCGCAGCTGGCTGCGCAGCTCCTCCCGCAGCCCGGCCTGCGCGGCCCACGGCCGGAACCAGCCGTCGACCGCGCGCCAGTCGGCGGCGAGCGGGAAACCGGCCGTGCGCAGGCGCGTGGCCAGTTCGGTGAGAGGGGTCATGCGGGTGAGCAAGGTCAGCTCCCTAGCTCGGCGACTGCGGAGAACTCCGCGCGGAAGGCGTGGAACTTGCCCTCCAGCTCGCGGAACTGCTCCTCGGACAACGGGGATCCGGTGATCTTTTCGAACAGCGCCAGGAAATCCGTCCGCGTCGTCGCGGACGTGATGCGGAAGTGACGGCCGTTCCGGGACTGCGACACACGCACGAATTCGGCGCGTTCCATGTTGTAGAGGAAGGATCCTTCGGTGAACCGCAGCGACCGCGGGTACAGCTTCGTGGCGCCGCGGACGTCGCTGTAGAGCGACACCCAGACGCTGTCGTCGAACATCTCCAGCCGGTCCAGCGGCGGGTCGGCGACCACGGTGATGTCGACCGACGCGCAGCGGCTGCGCGCCAGGAAGAGGCCGACGAGCCCGATCCGGATCTCCTCTTCGAGCCGGGACTGGATCTGTTCGTAGTCGACGTCGACCGGTTCGCGGCGCAGCAGGTAGCGGGCGCGCCCGCTGATCGAGCTGGAGTCACGCGGATCGGCGATGACGGCCCGCAGTTCCCGTTCGGTGCGGGAAAGCAGCAGGCGGGCGGCCGCGTGCCGCCCGGAGAAGCCGCGGAAGAAGTACTGCCGGGTCGCGTCGAGGTCGGCCATCAGCTTGCGGTTGAACGCGGGATCGGGATCGGTGGTCGCCTCGAACACGTCGGTGGGGAAGAACTCCTTGTTCAGTGCGCGGTATTCGGCGCTCAGGTCCTCCATCGCGCGCCTGCTCTCCTCGATCACCGGCGTCACGAGCGCGCGCTGCGACGCGCTGGCGGTGATCAGCGTCTGGCCGAAGCCGACGATCGCCGAGATCAGGGTGCCGGTGCCCAGCGACGTCACCAGGTTCTTCCCGGTGCCGGGGTCCATCAGGCCGGCGATCCACAGGCTCAGGCCGGCGACCACGACGAGCACCGTGAGGAGCAGGCTCGTCCTGGTCCAGAAGATCTCCTGCAGTGGGGTACGGCGGAGGCGTCCGCCAGCCGCGGCCACGTGCTTCACCTCCCTCGAGCCACCCGAACGGACGTATGCACAAAGTGTCTGTTCGAGCGCGGGGAGTCACTTTACGCGCCTGAGGGTGAGCGCGAAATAAGAAGTTCGGGGGACAGCGGCGAGCGCCGTGCGTCACTCTGGGCAATAATTTACCGGATCGGCCGGTTTCCCGAAAACGCCGGGAAACCGGGGTCAGAGGGCGGTCGGGAGGCCCTTTTCGTACCAGCCGGCACCGGGCCGGGTGGTCATCAGGAAATCCACGACGACGGGCGCCGGTGCCGGATGGATCTCCGGAAGATCGCGTTCGCCGCGCGCCGCGTCGACCGGCCAGGCCAGTTTCTCCTCGTCGAGCGAAAACTCCCCGCGCGCGCCCGTGCGGTTGCCGCGTGCGTCGAGCCGGGACCACCTGCCGTGCAGGTACACGGCATTCAGCCCGTGCAGCACGGAGAACTTCTGGTAGCAGAAGCCCGCCGGAATCCCTTGCGCCCGCAGCAAAGCGGCGAGCAGGTGCGCTTTCGCGTGGCAGATCCCGACGCGCTCGCGGAGAACGTCGGACGCACGCCAGGTGACGCGGGAATCCTGCGCGTCCATGACGTGCTCGACCTCGTCGCGCACGAAGAGGTACGCGGTTTTCGCGCGTTCGACGGGATCGTCGCCGTCCGCGCGCCGGGCGTCGACCCACGCGCGGATCAGCGGGTGTTCGTGATCGACGACGGCGTCGGCGGCGAGGTAGTCGCCCAGCCGATCGGAGGTGGGCGCCGGGACGGGACTCATCCGGCCATCCTGGCACGCTCGGCCGATCGGGCGAGACCCGTTTTCGGCGGCGGACACGCTCCGCGGTCGCCGATTACGGAACGTAGAAGTCGGGCGGAAACCCGGTCCAGCGCAGCCCGGCGGGCAGGTGGCTGAGGTCGTTGTAGGTCAGCAGCGCGGCGGGCCGCCCCGGCGAGTACCGGATGACGGTCAGGCCGGCATGGGCATGGGTGAGCGCAAGCCACCGCCACGGCGGCGCGTCCTGCGAGGCGCCGACGAGCCAGCCGAGGAGGAAGTTGTGCGTGACGAGCACTTCGTACCGAGGCGCGGTCCCGGGAACGGGCCCGGTGAACAGCCGCTCGGCCTCGGCGGCCAGCTCTTCGTCGGCGGGCGGGAACTGCCGGGCGAAGGCGAGCAGGAGGTCACCGGAGGTCTCGGGCAGTTCCTCCCGCCTGGGCGTGTAGGGAACGAAGTCGCCGGCGGCTTTGTCGGCATAGCGCGGAATCCCGGCCGGCAGCTGGGCGGCGACGAGTTCGGCGCTGTGCGCGGCGACGGGGAGCGGACCGTGGTGGATGGCGGTGACGGGAACATCCCGCAGCCGCCGCCCGAGCAGCACGGCCTGCCGCTGTCCGGCTTCGGTGAGCCGTCCGTCCGGTGTGGCCTCGCCGTGCCGGGTGAGGAACAGGTACCGCGTGGTCAGCACGCGGCCAGGCTTTCACGAGCCGATCTTGCCGGGACAGCAGGCTCACGACGGGCTGCGGCTGCCGAAGGGTTTCCGGCGGCCGGTCTTCTCCGTGGTGGCGGGGGAGCCGAGCGAGGCGGTGAGGAAACCGAGCGTGGCCACCAGGACCGGCGCGAGCACCTCGGCCTTGAGCAGGGGTGAGGCCGGGTTGGTCCGGTAGAGGTAGAGCGCGCCCACGGTGACCACGACGAGGGGAAGTACCCCCAGCCCGAACCGGAGCGCCCCGGTGATCCACCGCCACCGCCGGGCGGATCGCTCGGCTTCTTCGGGGGCGGTCTTCTCCCATTCGCCCCATTGCCCCTGCGCGGCGGTGGTCAGCAGCCTGCCCACCTTGTCCGCGACGGCAGTCCGGGTGGCGGACTTCGGCAACAGGCATTCCCTGGCCAGCAGCCGTATCGTCGCGGCGACCTCCGCGAATTCACGGTGGTCGTGGTGAAGTGCGGACGTCGCGCTCGGACGAGGAAACGTCATGGTCAAATACTGTGGCAGAAACCGTTCGACGCACAGGGAAACGTGCTGCAGGCGGCTCGAGGCGGACTGCAGGCAGTAGGGCTCGGGCTCGTTGAGCAGCGACCAATGGGTCACGGCGAGCGTCTGGGTCAGTTCGGCGGCCGTCCACTTGGTCCAGGAAATGCGAAAGGCGGATTGGACCAGCGCATTGGCAACCTGGTAGAGAATGGCGAGGGCGAACAGCGCCGCGGCGGCGATGAAGATCCCGGCGGACAGCCCGAGCCCCCAGACCGACTGCCAGCGTGACAGCCACCATCCCGCGGCCATGAGCGCGCCAAAGCCCAGCAGCACGGCCAACGCCCGCGTCCGGCGCGATCTGGGGGTGCGCACGTCGGACAGGAGCAGCCCGGCCAGGGCGACGAGCCCACTGGTCAAGAAGGCGACAACGGCGTACAGCAGCCTGCGCCAGAAAGAACCGTCGGCGTGGAAAACGGCTCCGCCGAGCGTGCCTGCCAATACCGCGTAGAACATGAAAGCGAGGACTTTGTCCACGACTTCGTCGCTTTGCTGGACCCGGCTCCAGATCTGGTACGCGCCGATGCGGAAGACCGAATCCCGGATCTTCCCGGGAAGTTCCGTGTTGTCCGGCGCGAGACGTTGCGCGAGTTCGGAGGCACACAGTGCCTCCGGCCCGTGGCCTTCGCGCAGCAAGCGGTAATACGTCGGCCGCAGGCGCAGTGCCCACAACACGAACCGGCCCTTGGCATATTGGGCCAGCTCATCGTCGGAGATAACCTCTTCCATCGCCCAGAAGGTCGCGCCCGGCCACGGTCCTGCTACACGGGGTCACCCGTTCAGCCGACGGGAACGAGCACGCCCTCGGGCCCCTTGGCGGGCACGAACTGCGCCACGAGCCGCAGCGGCCCGGGATGCGGCGAGAGAACGGTCGACGCGAAGGGGGTGATGGTGTGCTCGTACCCGCTGTTGGTGTGCAGGTGGACGCTGACATGCACGTTCCGGTCGGCGGGCACCTCGAAGCTGACCGAACCCCACGAGACGACGTACTGCCGCCCGTCGACACTGGCGATCGGCGCATAGGCCCGCACGGTGTGGCCGAGATGCGGGATTTCGACGGTGAGCAGCCGCCGCGGCCCGTCGTGGTGGTCGACGTACGGGATGACGCCCGGCACCTTGGCCAGATCGATCGGCTCGCTCATCCGCCGGGGCTTCCCTTCAGAACTGGTAGTACAAGGTGGAACTGCGCTTGACCTGCGGTTCCTGACCTAGATCATGCCGGGTCCGGTCCTTGCTCGACGGCGTGAGGTGCGTGTACGTCCGCTGCGTGAACCCGGGGTCACTGTGGCCGAGGTGTTCGGCGAGCTGATCACCGACACCCCGCATCGACCACGCGGCGTTGTGCTGCACGCCGACCCTCAGTTCCACGGCTCTACGTCGGGGTCTTCGCCGAGCAGCCGCGCTGCCTTGAGGCACAAGTCGCGCCCGGCGAGCTGGTTGCCGCTGTGGGGCAGATCGAGGTGGCCGGCGACGCGGGCGGCGATCTCCCGCCAGGTCTGTTGCTCGTCGACACGCCAAGCCCGGATGAGCTGGGCAAGCTCGCGGTCCACTTCGACGGTCTGCGCGTCAGTCACGGTCGGTCTCCCT
Source organism: Amycolatopsis melonis (assembly GCF_040064235.1). Lineage (NCBI taxonomy): Bacteria > Bacillati > Actinomycetota > Actinomycetes > Pseudonocardiales > Pseudonocardiaceae > Amycolatopsis > Amycolatopsis melonis. Next base: position 72,528 of record NZ_JBDZYD010000022.1, on the reverse strand, counting down.
CAATTCGCCTGCTTGAGCGTGCCACGGGTCGTGAAGAGGTGCGTGCGTATCGGGACGATGGGGAGGAGTGTTCGGGGGCGCTCAGGCCGTCAAGGTCCGGCGCCTAGAACTGGTAGTACAGGAACGGGCTGAACGTTCCCGTCGCGATCAGGATCGCCGCATACAACAGGCCCGCCGTCATCACGCCGATGCGCAGGGCCGTGGCCGGGCGGCTGCGGGATGATTCCAGCAGCGGGCCCGTCACCGGGTGGGCCGGGAGCAAGAACACCAGCAGGGCCACCAACAGGAGTACCAGGCGCTGGTTGGTGAACGCCTGCTCGACCGCCGGGCCGAGGCCGTCGAAGTCCGGGAGGAGCATGTGGCCGATCATCGACAGTGCGTGGGCGAGGTCCGGGGAGCGGAAGAACACCCAGCCGAACACCACCAGGAGCATTGTCAGCGCGCGGCGGAGATACCGCTTCCATGGGGTGGCCGGGTCCAGGTCGAAGCCGAAGCGGCGCTCGATCACCAGCAGCGCTCCGTGGTAGCAGCCCCACACCAGGAACGTCCACTGCGCGCCGTGCCAGAAGCCCGTCAGGACGAACACTATGCACAGGTTGCGGTACGTGCGGCCCGCGCCGGTGCGGTTGCCGCCCAGTGGGATGTACACGTAGTCGCGGAACCAGCGGGACAGGCTCATGTGCCAGCGGCGCCAGAACTCCGTGATCGTCACCGACGAGTACGGCCGCGCGAAGTTCTCCGGGAGGCGGAAGCCCAGCATGCGGCCCAGGCCGATCGCCATGTCCGAATAGCCCGAAAAGTCGAAGAACAGCTGGAGCGTGTACCCGATCGCGCCGAGCCAGGCCGTCGCGAACGTCATCTGGTCCGACGGCACCTTGAAGCACGCCTCGACCAGCGGGCTCAGCGAGTCGGCGATGATCGTCTTCTTGCACAGGCCGAGCGCGAAGCGCGGGAAGCCCGCCGCGATGTCGTCGAGGCGGTGGGAACGCTGCTGCGGCAGCTGGTCGGCGATCTCGCGGTACCGCACGATCGGGCCCGCCACCAGCTGCGGGAACATCGCGATGTACGCGGCGAACGACACCGGGTTCCGCAGCGCCTGCCGCTCGCCGCGGTAGATGTCGACCACGTACGAGATGTGGTGGAACGTGTAGAACGAGATGCCGATCGGCACGACCAGGCTCGCGACCGGCACGCTCCCGCCGAACCAGTGTGCGACGGCGGCGATCTGCTGCGTCGCGAACCCCGCGTACTTCCAGATCAGCAGCACCGCGACGTCGAGCGACACGACGGCGATGAGGATCCGCCGCCGCCGGACGCCGTGGACGTCGAACGGGTTCGGCGCCAGCAGCGGCCCGGCCACGAAGTTGACCACCATGCAGCCGAGCAGCAGGAACACGAACGCGCCCGCGCCGATCGTGTAGAAGAGCAGGCTGGCGACCGCGACGATGCCGTTGCGCCAGCTCCGCGGGCACACCAGCACGGCGATGAGCACCGCCGGCATGAAGTACCACAGGAAGAGCGGCGAAACGAACGACATCGGTGGTCAGGTCCCCTCGGTTATCCGAGGGGACCTTAACCCGAGTGGGTGGCGAGCGGGACTCAGACCCGGCCCGCGGCCCGCCTGCGCCGCGCCACCTCGGCGAGCAGGACGCCCGCCGCCACCGACGCGTTCAGCGACTCCACGCCCGCCGCCATCGGGATCGACACCGTCGCGTCGCACGTCTCGCGGACCAGGCGGGACAGCCCGCGGCCCTCCGAGCCCAGCACGATCACCAGCGGGTCGGCGGCGAGTTCGAGCTCGTCGATGTCGACCGAGCCGTCCGCGTCCAGTCCGACGATCATCAGGCCCTCGTTCGCCCACGCCTTGAGCTGGCGCGTGAGGTTCGTCGCCACCGCGATCGGCAGCCGCGCCGCGGTGCCCGCGCTCGTGCGCCACGCCACCGCCGTCATGCCCGCGCTGCGCCGCTCCGGCAGCAGCACGCCCTGCGCGCCGAACGCCGCCGCCGAGCGGATCACCGCGCCAAGGTTGCGCGGGTCGGTGACGCCGTCGAGCGCGACGAACAGCGGCGTGTCGCCCGAGTTGCGGGCCACCGCCATCAGGTCGTCCGGGTGGGCGTACTCGAACGGCGGGACCTGCAGGCCAAGGCCCTGGTGCATGGCCCGGTTGGTCTTGCGGTCCAGCTCCTCGCGCGGGATCTCCAGGATCGAGATGCCCTTGTCGCCCGCCAGCCGGACGGCCTCGTTGACGCGGTCGTCGATGTCGATGTTCAGCGCGACGTACAGCGCCGTGCCCGGGACGTCGGCACGCAGCGCCTCGACCACCGGGTTGCGGCCGGCGATCAGCTCCGGCTTGTCGGCCTTCTTCTGCCGGGACTGGTCGCGCTTGGCCGCCGCGTTGGCCGCGCGGTAGGCCTTGTGCCCGGGACGGTCCTCCGCCTTCGGGGTCGGGCCCTTGCCTTCGAGGGCCTTGCGGCGCTGGCCGCCCGAGCCGACGACGGCACCCTTCTTGGTGCCCGCCTTGCGGATCGCGCCCTGGCGCCGCGAATTGCCTGCCATGGTGAAAGTTTCCTTGCGTTGAAGCTCAGTCGGACTTGACTGTCCACTGCGGACCGTTGGGGGTGTCCTCCACCACGATGCCCGCCTGCTGGAGGCGGTCACGGGCGGCGTCCGCGCGGGCGAAGTCCTTCTCGGCCCTGGCCTGCTGGCGCTCGGCCAGCAGCCCTTCGACGAGCGAGGCCAGCGCCTGCTTGGTGGGCGTGTCGGAACCGCCCGCCTCGGACCAGCGCGCGGACAGCGGGTCGAGGCCGAGCACGTCGGTCATCGCGCGGACGGCCGCGGCGAAGTCGAGTGCCTTGGAGGTGTCGCCCGCGTCGAGGGCGGCGTTACCGTCCCGGACCGTGGTGTGGACCACGGCGAACGCCTGCGGCGTCGCGAGATCGTCGTCGAGCGCGTTCGCGAACGCCTCCGGGATCGTGCCGACCGGCACCGGGCCCGAGGCGGCCGCGCGCCGCAGGAACGTCTCGATCCGCCGGTAGCCCTGCGCGGCCTCGGAGACCGCGGCGTCGGAGTACTCGACGGTCGACCGGTAGTGCGGCTGGACGAGGTAGTACCGCAGCTCCGGCGCCCGGTAGCGCTCCAGCATCGCCGGGATCGACACGGTGTTGCCGAGCGACTTCGACATCTTCTCGCCCGACATGGTCACCCACGCGTTGTGCAGCCAGAACCGCGCGAACGGGTCGCCCGCCGCGTTGGACTGGGCGCGCTCGTTCTCGTGGTGCGGGAAGACCAGGTCGATGCCGCCGCCGTGGATGTCGAACTCCGCGCCGAGGTACGCCGTCGCCATCGCCGAGCACTCCAGGTGCCAGCCCGGCCTGCCGTGCCCCCACGGCGTCGGCCACGACGGCTCGCCCGGCTTCGCGCTCTTCCACATGGTGAAGTCGCGCGGGTCGCGCTTGCCACGGGTCGGCGTCTCGCCCTGCTGGACGTCCTCCAGGACCCGGCCGGAGAGCTTGCCGTAGTCGTCGAACGACTTCACCGAGAAGTAGACGTCGCCGTCCGCGACGTAGCCGTGGCCCGCCTCGATGAGGCGGTCCATCAGCTCGACCATCTGGGTGACGTGCCCGGTCGCGCGCGGGTTGATCGACGGCGGCAGGCAGCCCAGCTGCTCGTACGCGGCCTCGAAGGCGCGCTCGTGCGTGGCGCCCCATTCCCACCACGGCCGCCCGTTCTCGGCGGCCTTGGTGAGGATCTTGTCGTCGATGTCGGTGACGTTGCGGACCAGCAGCACGTCCAGTCCACTGTGGACGAGCCAGCGGCGCAGGACGTCGTAGTTCAGCACCCCGCGGACGTGCCCGATGTGCGGAACGCCCTGCACGGTGGCACCACACACGTAGATCGACGCCGTTCCGCTACGGACGGGGTGGAACTCCCGTACGCTCCGGGTCGCTGTGTCGAAAAGGTGAAGGGCCACCCTCAAAGGGTACGGGGTCGGCGTGAGCGACGTCGCAGGCGGTCAGGCCACCCCGAAGCCGCGCAGGGCTGTGAGCAGGGCGTCCGGCCGGTCGGCGGTGGGCAGCGGATCGACCAGCGCGAACTCGCAGCCGAGCGCGCGGGCACCGCCGTCGGCCTCCTCGCTGTCGCCCACCATCAGCGTGTCCGTGGCGGGCACGCCGAGGGCCTGCACGGCCCGGCGGAAGATCTCCAGCTCCGGTTTCACCGCGCCGACCTCGAACGACAGGACGAACTCGTCGACGTAGGCGTCCCAGCCCCGGGCAGTGAAGGCCGGCCGGATGTCGAAGGCGATGTTGCTGAGCACGCCCACCTTCAGCCCGCGCTCGGCGGCGGCCTTCAGCGCGGCCTCGGTGTCCGGGTACGGCGTCCACTGGCTGGGATCGATGAGCCGGTTGTACAGCGCCAGCGCCTGTTCCGGACGCGGGACGCCGGACTTCCGGAGCACTTCGAGGTAGACCTTGCGGTGCAGCTGCGGGTCGCGGTCCCGGTGGTTCCATGCGTGCAGGTACTCGGCGTCGAGCTCGACGACCTGCCCGACCGGGGCGGTCATCCGGCGCATCAGCTCGGCCTGCGCCTCGATGTCGAGCGGTTCGCCGTCGTGGTTGGTCAGCTCGGTGAGCCAGGACTCGTCCTGCTCGAGCCGGAACAGCGTGCCGGAGAAGTCGAACAACACCGCCCTGATCGTCATGCGGTTCAGCGTAGCGAGATCGCGGACACCGCAGCGGCGCCCGCGACCTGCGTCACGTCACGCCGCGTAGCCGGTGATCTTCTCCGGGACCACGCGCACGACCACGCGGACCGCCTCCGGCGGCTCGGCGCGGAAGTTCTCGCCGGTGTACTTCTTGGCCAGCTCGTCGATCAGCTCCCGGCCGCCTTCCTCGGTGATCTCGGCGCGGCCGCGGATCTCGACGTAGCTGAGCGGGTCGTTCATGTCGAACACCGACAGCGAGACCCGCGGGTCCCGGCTCAGGTTCCGCTCCTTGAGACGACCGCGCAGGGTGGAGAAGACCACCGTGTCGCCGTCACGCTTGGCCCAGATCACCGACGTCTGCACCGAGCCGTCGGCGTTGATCGTGGCGACCACGGGGAAGTTGTTGCCGTCGAAGAGCGCCTTGGTCGTTTCGTTGAAAGTCACAGCCATGGTGGGAGACTATTTCACGTTGCCGGCGATCTTTTCGACGTGCAGGCGGACGACGACGCGTTCGACCTCGGCGCTCTCCTCCGGCGCGTCCCGGCCGAGGTACTTGTGGCTGAGGGCCTTCGGCAGGGCCTTCTCCGGATCCGGGGTGATCGTGACGGTGCCGCGCAGCTGCGTGTGCCGGTAGGGGTTCGCCGCGTCGGTGATCGAGACGCTGATGCGGGGGTCGCGCCGGAGGTTGCGGACCTTGCGGCGGTCCTCGGTCGCGCTGAAGACGAGATCGCCGTCGTCGAGGCCGATCCAGACGACGGACGTCTGCGGGCCGCCGTCGGGGTCGAGGGTGGCGACGGTGGCGAAGTTCGGGCCGTCGACGAGCGCACGGACCTCGTCGGGAAGAGTGAGGGACATATCACGCCGAACCGGCGCCGGTGCGGCCCTATTCCGCGGCCAGCAGCAGGGCCGTCGCGAAGGCCGCGATGCCCTCGCCGCGCCCGGTCAGGCCCAGGCCGTCCGACGTCGTGCCCGAGACGCTCACCGGGCCGCCGACCGCCTCCGACAGCACCTTCTGCGCCTCTTCGCGTCGCTTCCCGATTCGCGGCGCGTTGCCCACGACCTGCACCGACGCGTTCCCGACCCGCCAGCCCGCGGCCTCGATCAGGCCCCTGACCTCGACGAGCATGTCCACGCCGTGGGCGCCGTCCATCCGCGGGTCGCCCGTGCCGAACACCGCGCCGAGGTCGCCGAGGCCTGCCGCCGACAGCAGGGCGTCGCACAGCGCGTGGGCCGCGACGTCGCCGTCGGAGTGCCCCGCGCAGCCGTCGGCGTCCGGCCACCGCAGGCCCGCCATCCAGCACTCGCGGCCCGGTTCGATCGGGTGGACGTCCACCCCGTTGCCGACCCTCACAGCGTCTCCTCGTCCCTCGGGGCCGCCGCGATCGCCTCGGCCAGGCAGAGTTCGAAATCGCTCGTGACGCGCATCGCGTCCGGGTGCCCCGGCACGGTCGCCGCGCCCGCCGGCGCCGACGCCGGGTAACCGGCCGCGCGGAAGGCGTCGAGCGTGAAGCCGATCGGCGTCTGGGCCGTGCGCAGCCGGGTGCGGTCCTCGGTGCCGACGATCAGCGACTCGGCGTCGGTCACCTTCACTGTGTCGGCCATCGGGAGTACGGGGACGACCACCGGAGCGCCGTCACGGACCGCAGTGATCACATCACGCACGGTTTCGGCAGGAATGAAGGCCCGCAGAGCGTCGTGGAGGAGTACAACTGAGTCACGGGGAAGATCGGGCTCGACGGCGGCGAAGGCCTGCCGGAGCGAGCCGGGCACGACCCGGCAGCCGAGACCGGCGACGGCCTCGGAAAACGACGACGCACACCGCTGGGGGGCCGCCACGAGCACCGAAGAGATTTCCGGTACGCCGAGCAGCCCCCGCACGGTGTGCGTGAGCAGCGCCTCACCATGGACCGGCGTGAGAGCAAGCTCCCCGTCGGAGGCATGATGTGCGACGGTCACGATCGCGACGACGTTCATCGGTTCGCGATCGTAGAGGCATCCAGCCCGGCAGGCGGGACGCCCTGGGCTCAGACCGCCGCGGTTTCCAGAACTTCGTCGAGGAGGACCTCCGCCTTGTCCTCGTCGGTGCCCTCCGCGAGCGCGAGCTCGCTGACCAGAATTTGCCGCGCCTTCGCCAGCATGCGCTTCTCACCGGCTGAAAGTCCGCGGTCCTTCTCTCGCCGCCAGAGGTCGCGCACCACTTCGGCCACCTTGTTCACGTCGCCGGAGGCGAGCTTCTCGAGGTTGGCCTTGTACCGACGAGACCAGTTGGTGGGCTCTTCGGTGTGGGGAGCACGCAGCACGTCGAAGACGCGGTCCAGTCCTTCTTGCCCGACGACATCGCGGACGCCGACGATCTCGGCGTTGTCGGCAGGCACGCGAACCGTGAGATCCCCTTGCGCGACCTTGAGGACGAGGTACTTCTTTTCCTCGCCCTTGATCACGCGGGTCTCGATGGCTTCGATGAGTGCGGCACCGTGGTGCGGGTAGACGACGGTCTCTCCGACCTTGAAAACCATGTGTCCTCTGCCCCTTTCGCTGACTCCATCCTAGCACGGGCCGCCAGTGCCCACCTAGCGGGCCGGACTCGTCCTCGCAGGTCAGCGGCCTGAGCGGGGGTTGACAAACGTTGGGCCCCCGTGCTCACGCAGGTAGCGGGGAAGCGTTTCGTCACAGGACTGGAATTCCTTTGTGGACGGTTGATCTTGGGCACCGCGCCGCGGCAACGCACACCGGTTCCGCGGCGGAGATCGCGCCCGGCTAGTCTTCGCGGTGACGAGGCCGTGAAAAGGGAAGGACTGCGACGTGAGGCTGCAGAATCGTCGCGTGCTCGGCGCGGGCGTGCTGGCGCTCGGTGCCGCGCTCGTGCTCGCCGGGTGCGGGGCCGGCCAGATCACCCAGACCGACTCGCAGCAGCCCGCGGTCAACGGCACGCACGCCCAGGTCAAGACCATCGACCTGCGTGACGCCGCCGTCCAGTACCCGCCGTCCGGCCCCGGCTACGCGGCGGGCGCGACCCCGGCGCTGACGCTGACGATCGTGAACCGCGGCGCCCAGGACGACGCGCTCGTCTCGGTGACGACCGAGGACGGCGCCCAGGCCACCATCACCGGCTCGAAGGACGTCGTCGCGGCCCACTCCCTGGTCATCGGCCCGGCCGACGCGGTCGAGTCGACCAACGAGGTCCTGCCCACGTCCTCGGGCGCGCCGACCTCCTCGTCGAGCGCCCCGACGTCGTCGGGCACGCCGACCGCCGGCAGCAGCTCGGCGACCGCCAGCCCGGGCAACCTGACCGCGACCGCGACGTCCGAGGCCCCGTCGTCCGGCCCGGCCGCGACGCCGACCGCGCCCGAGGTTGTGGGCAAGGCCACCGTGACGCTGCCCGCGCTGAAGCAGCCGCTGTGGCCGGGACAGACCATCAAGGTGACGTTCGTGTTCAAGAACGCGGGCCCGGTCACGGTCGAACTGCCCGTCGCGGCGCCCGCGCACGTCAAGGAGTAGGTCCGCACTCACCCGCGGCACCCCAGAGTCCGGCAAGGTCGCTGAGCCGCGGGGTGACCGGACGTCATGAAAGAGTCGTTCACCTCGTCCGACGTCATGAAAGAGTCGTTCATGTCGTGGGGTGGAGGCTCCGGGGGGGCGGGTCCCCGGTTTTGTCGGTGGTCGCCGATAGCCTCGCGGGGTGAAGAAAGGGACCACCTACCGCTGCGGCAGCTGCGGGTACGAAGCGGCCAAGTGGCTGGGCCGGTGTCCGGAGTGCCAGGAATGGGGCTCCTTCGAGGAACGCGGGGCCCCGGCCAAGCCGGCGATCCAGCGCGTCGCGGCCGGCGCGCCGAGTGCGCCTGCCCGGCCGATCGGCGAGGTCGACGTCGAAGCCGCGCGGGCACGCCGCACCGGCGTTCCGGAGCTGGACCGGGTGCTCGGTGGCGGCCTGGTGCCCGGCGCCGTCGTGCTGCTCGCGGGTGAACCCGGCGTCGGCAAGTCGACCCTGCTGCTCGAGGTCGCCTACCAGTGGGCGAAGACCGTCGACCGCTCGCTGTACGTCACCGGTGAGGAGTCCGCGGGCCAGGTCCGGCTGCGTGCGGAACGGACCGGCAACGTCCACGACCGCATGTACCTGGCCGCCGAGAGCGACCTGGCGGCCATCCTCGGGCACGTCGACGACGTCAAGCCGGGTGTGCTGATCGTCGACTCGGTGCAGACCATGGCGTCCCCGCAGGTCGACGGCTCGCCGGGCGGCGTGACGCAGGTCCGCGCGGTGACGTCCGGGCTGGTCGCGCTGGCGAAGGAGCGCGGGCTGCCCGTGGTGCTCGTGGGGCACGTCACGAAGGACGGCACGGTGGCGGGCCCGCGCGTCCTGGAACACCTGGTGGACGTCGTGCTGCAGTTCGAGGGCGACAAGCACTCGACGCTGCGGATGGTGCGCGGCATCAAGAACCGGTTCGGCGCGGCCGACGAGATCGGCTGCTTCGAGCTGCAGGAAGAGGGCATCGTCGGGGTGCCGGACCCGTCCGGGCTGTTCATCAGCCGCACGGAGGAGGCGGTGTCGGGCACGGCCATCACGGTTTCGCTGGAAGGCAAGCGGCCGCTGCTGGGCGAGGTCCAGGCGCTGGTGTCCTCGACATCGGCACCCCAGCCGCGGCGCGCGGTGAGCGGCCTCGACTCCTCACGCGTGGCGATGGTCCTGGCGGTACTGGAGAAGCGCGGCGGGCTGAAGCTCGGCGACAAGGACGTCTACGCGGCCACCGTCGGCGGCATGAAGATCACCGAGCCGGGCATCGACCTGGCGCTGGTGCTGGCGTTGACGTCGAGCTTCGAAGACGTCGCCCTGTCGCCCCGCCTGGTATCGGTCGGCGAAGTCGGGCTGGCGGGCGAGATCCGGCGCGTACCCAGCGTGGGCCGCCGCCTAGCGGAGGCGGCCCGGCTGGGGTTCACGCACGCGCTCGTGCCGCCGGACTCGGGTAAGCCGCCGGCGGGGATCCGGGTGCTGGAGGTGTCGAACGTCGCGGATGCGCTGAACGCGGCCAGCCACGCCCGTTGATCACCCGGAGGTGCGGGTGATCGCGAACGTGTACACCGCCTGTGGCCCGGTCACCGTCGCCGGCGCGACCGGGCGCAGGTTCGTGGTCGTCGGCAGCGCCACGGTCGTCGTCACCGGCACGTGCTGGTAGCTCGGCGGTGCTGCCTCCGACGTGACCGGGAGGTCGCTGGAGCGGGTGATCATCGTCGGCGGGACCGGGCTGTCCCAGGCCAGCAGCTGGAGCGTCGCCTGGTCCAGGTACAGCCGCTGGCCCGTGTCCTTGGCGCCGAGGACCAGGGCGGGCCTGCCGTCCGGTGCGTGGCCCGGCACGACGAACGCACCGGGGACGTCGCCGAACGCCTGGCTCAGTGCCAGCCGCACGTTCTTGGGGGCCAGCCCCAGCTCCAGCACGCTGCGCACCATCGTCAGCGAGTCCGTGGGGGCGAACCGGCTGTCCTTCCAGCGGGCGCTGCTCTCGTTCGTCAGCCGCTTGGCGAGCGCCGCCCGGTCCGGGACCAGTGCCGCGACGAAGGCCGCGTCGGGCTGCTGCCAGCCCGCGGCGGTGTCGTCGGGAAACCGGCCGCCCGGACCGTATTCGTCGCGGGGGGTCAGGTTGATCTGCACCTTCGGCTCCTCGACGCCGGACACCGCGCCGGTCCACATCGTGCGCCGGTGCCAGACGCCTGCCGGGTCGGCGGGGATCCACAGCTCGATCTTCTGCTGGAGCAGGGCGGGCTTGCCGAAGACGATCTGCGCCACCCAGACCAGTTTCTGCGCGTAGCGGAACTCGCCGGGAGCGAGCGGGCGGTCGAGGTCGGGGAGCGCCACGGCAGGCCGGGCCGGCTCGGGTGCCGGGGACGACAGCACGGAAGCGCCGACCGCGAGCCCGCCGACCAGCGTGACGACGGCCGCGGCCACCGCGAGCCAGCGCCACGGGCCCGCGCGGCGGGTTTCGGGAGGTGCCTCCTCGCCACCGGCCGCCGCGAGCAGCGACGCGCGGGCGAAGGCCAGCCCGTCGTCCTCCTCGGCGACGTCGCTGTTCAGATCCGCCAAGGCCGCGTCGAGTTCGGCTTCGGACCAGATCTTCCGGACGTTGTCTTCACGCAAGGTCCTGCACCTCCTCTTGGGCCGGGGCGTTCGTCCTGAGCCAGCGTCTGATCCGGTGCAGCCGCGACCGGACGGTACCGGGCGGGATGCCGAGTGCTTCGGCGACCTCGGCGGGCTCCAGCCCGGCCCACGACACGAGCAGCAGCGTGTCGCGGTCGGCCGGGCTGAGCTTGGCCAGCGCGCCGGCCAGCTGCGCGGTCCGCAGCTGGGCGTCGACCTGCTCGGCGACGCGGCTGTCGTGCCCGGCCTGGCTGGTCTCGCCGGTCCGCGCGAGCCGCGCGGTGGCCTGCAGCCCGCGCAGCTCGGACCGGACGTGGTGGCGCAGCAGGTTGGTGGCGATGCCGTAGAGCCACGACCGCGCGGTGCCCAGCTCGGGCCGGTAGGTCTCCCGCCGCCGCAGCGCGACGAGGAAGGTCTCGGCGACGAGATCGTTCGCCGGTTCGGCCCCGACCCGCCGCGCAAGGTACCGCCGAAGCGCGGCGGCATGGGCGTCGAAGAGCCGCCCGAAGGCCGGCCCGGGCTCGGGCCCGCCCAGGTCGGGGCGGTCGTGGCCGCCGAGCTCCGATCCCTCGTGGATCACCTGCATGCCCCCAGTTGCCCGCAGCGTTCGCGAGCGTTCACGGCGAACCTACCTTCGTCGCGGCCGGGCACCGGCACCACACTGGTCCCGGCACCCTTGCCCTGGATGGAGTATTGATGATCGTGAAGTGCCTCGCCGGATCCGGCAGGCAGCGGGTCACGCCCGCCTACGGCCTGACCTACGTCCGCCCGCCGGAGTTCCGGCTGACCCGGGGCCGGGAGTACGAGGTCTACGCGCTGGCGCTGTTCGAGCAGGGCCCGGCGTTCCTGGTCCGCAACGACGACTGCTACCCCGAGTGGTACGCGGCCGGCGTGTTCGAAGTCCTCGGCAGCGAGGTGCCGGGTGGGTGGCGGGCCGGCCGGGGTGCCGGCTACGAGCTGGTTCTCGGCTATCCCGAGCTGGCCGCCTCGGCGGCCGGGATGGCCGAGCTGGTCGAACTGCGGCGGGACGCGCTGCGGGACTTCGCCCGGCAGGTGCAGGACCGGATCGGGGCGTTCCCCGTCGCCGCGGCGCCGTCCTTCGCCGCGGTCGCCCGCCTGGCCGGGGAGTTCCACCAGGACTACGACCTGGTCGCCGACACACCGCTCGGGGTCGCCGACTTCTGCCTCGAAGGCCAGGACGACGAGCGGCAGGCCGTCGTGGCCGAGCTTGACGCGCTCTTCGCCGCCGGGATGGACGACGTCATCGCGCACCGGATCTGGCTCGTCGAAGGCGAGGCCTCCTACGATCCCGTGCGCGACGGGCTGACCTGCCTCGAGTGGCTGGCCCGGCTCCGGGACCGACTTTCGTCGTGACCCATCCGGGGCACGGGCGGGACAGAACTCCGGCTTGATCGAGATCATCTTCGGATGCGGTGCCGTGCGGTGCCGCGACCGGGGGAAGGATCGTCATGCGCAGATTCCGCTGGAGCTTCGTCACGCTCGTGGCCGCCCTGGGGCTCGTCGCCCTGCCCGCGGTCGCCGAAGCGCGGACCGAGGCCGTGCTCGCCATCCAGTACCAGGTGCAGGAAACCGGCTACTGGTGCGGCCCGGCCGCCACGCGGATCGCCATGTCCGCGCGCACCGGGAACCTGCCGAGCCAGGCCACGCTCGCGGCCCAGCTCGGCACCACCACCGATGGCACCAACTGGATCGGGCAGATCACCGGCGTCCTCAACCGGGATCTCGGCACCTCCTGGTACGAGACCAAGGAGATGCCGAACGACCCGCCCACGCAGGCCCAGCGCGACCTGCTCTGGCGCGACATCGTCCTCGACATCGGCAACGGCTACCCGATCGTCGCCAACATCGTCGCGCCCCCGGACAACCACCCGCCGGGCTACCCGAACGAGACGATCTACCACTACTTCACCGTCATCGGGTACGACAGCTCGGACATGACCGTCAAGATCGCCGACCCGGCGAACTTCGGCGGGAACTCGATCTACTGGCTGACCTTCGACCAGCTGGCGACGCTGATCCCGCCGAAGGGCTACTCCGCCTAGACGCCCAGCAGTCCCCAGTACACCGCCCACGGGACGAACACCACGCCACCGGCCAGCAGCACGCCCAGCCGTGGGGTCCGGTGCCGCCACCAGGCCACTGCCGTGCCGATCGTGGCGGCCACCGTGCCCAGTGACAGCAGCTGGAGCGCCAGCCACGGCAGCGGGCGGCCGGCGACCACCGGGCCCAGCGCCTTGCCCATCGTCACCTGGAGCACGACGTCGACGGCCAGGAAACCGAGCACCGTCACCAGCCCGGTCGTGGCCAGCCAGCGCGCGGACCGGGCCGCCGGGCCGCGCCGGAACAGCGGGTACCAGGCGAACGCCGCCAGCAGGAACACCAGCGCCGCCAGCTGCAGCCAGACCGGCTCGTACCAGCGCAACGGCGTCACCGCGGCGCTCGGCCGGTCCTGCGGGGGCGGCGCGTCGGCGGTCGACGTCGCGGGCAGGTCGTGCACCCACGTGCCCACCAGCTCCAGGTAGCCGGGCGCGTAGCCCGGCAGCTTGTCGAAGCCGTCCGAGGTGCGGCGCAGCTGGTGTTGCGCGTCCGGGAAGACGCGCAGCGTGTACCGCGCCAGTGACGACCGGAAGATCTCGACGGCCTCGCCCGGCGGTGTCAGGACGTCCTTCGCGCCCCACAGCCCGAGCACCGGCTGGCGCAGGCTCTTCAGCACCGGCACCGGGTCGTAGTGCGCCTCCGGGAACACCCCGCCCGCGGCGAGCTGGCGCAGCATCGTCGACGTCGCCATCCGCACGAGCGAGCCGTCCATTCCCAGGCGCCGCAACTGGTTCTCGACCGCCCACGCCTGCTGGCGCGACGGCTCGACGCCGTTCGCTCCGAGCGTGACGACGAACGCGACGTCCGCGGAACGGGAAGCCGCCAGCGGCGCGACCCAACCCCCTTCGCTCAACCCCCAGACGCCGACGCGTGCCGGATCCACTTCCGGCCGCTTCCGCAGCGCCGCGACCGCGGCCAGCGCGTCGTCCGCGAGCGTCGAGTACGACCGCTCGAACTGGGAATAGCCTTCGGTGCGCTTGTCGTAGATCAGCGTGGCAATGCCTTGCCGCGCAAAGGCTTCCGCCTGGTCGCGGTAGTCCTCCCGGCTGTGTGCCCCCGAGCCGTGGACCATCACCAGGCCCGGCAGTTTCGTGCCGCCGGGCGGAGCGACGACCGTGCCGTGCAACGTCACCCCGCCGTTCGTGAACGTGACTTCGCCGTCCGCGGCGGACGCCGGTGGTGCCAGCGCCGTGACCGCCAGCGCCACCCCGGCGAGCAGAACCCCTCTTCGCATGTGAAATCCCCTGTCATGTCATTCCCCTGGATCCGGGAACGCGAGCCAGCGCACGAGCACGCGCCGCGCTTCCGGTGACCGGTCTTCCTCGGTGCGCCAGTACCGGCGAAACAGCTCCATGTAGTCGTGCCAGAGCTGCTGCAGCTCTTCTTCGGTGAGCCACGTGGCGCCGCGCGCGAAGAGCAGCGCGTCCGGCCAGCCGCCGGGCAGCTCGTCACGCTTTTCCGCGAACCGGTTGAGCTTTTCGAGGTCGTCCTCGAACCCCTGGCGCTGCATGTCGTCGAACAGCATCCGGGATTCGGCGCTCTGCTCGCTGCGGCGCGGCCACCGGATGTCCCGCGGCCGCGTCCGCCACCACCGTTCCTTGCCCCTGGCCAGCTCGGGGACGTCCTCGACGAACCCGAACCGGGCCAGCTCCCGCAGGTGGTAGCTGGTCGCGCCGGTGTTCTCGCCAAGGGCTTTGGCGAGCTTCGTGGCCGTCGCCGGCCCGGCCGACAGGACGCCGAGGATCCGGCGACGCAGCGGGTGGGTGACGGCCTTGAGGGCGTCCGGGTCGAGTTCTTCCGGTGGTGGAGCGCTGGTCATGACTCCATCGTAGCCGTGCAGAGAAAAGTATGCAAAGAAAATTCTGCACAGCGGACACGCAGGTGCGGCGCTGGAAGGGGCTTCCTCAGATCACCAGATCGGGTGGTCGCTGAACTTCCGCAGCGTCTGCACCGACGGCCGCACGTAGAACATGCCCACCAGGAACCCGATGGTGGCCAAGGCGAGCGTCGAGAACGTCGTGAGCAGGTCGGGCGCGGCCAGCTCCGGGCTGTCGCGCCAGACCCGGAACACGACGGGCACCGCGAACGACCCCAGGATCAGCACCAGCGTCAGCACGTAGGTGAACACCAGCGCGGTGCGCGTCGCCGCGGCGCTGGCCACCACGAGGTAGTCACCGCGCAGGCAGCGGCGGCACGTCAGCACCAGCACCGCCATCGCCAGCACGCCCAGCGGCGGCAGGACCGCCGCGGCCTTGCCCAGCAGCGTGTCCGGGAACGCGTGGCCGTGCACGACGCCCTGCAGGAACGTGGTGAGCCCGAACAGCAGCACCGTCCCGGCGATCATGGAGCTGCCGACGACCACCGACCCCCACCGCACCCGGGCGGCGAACCGGGGCGGCAGCGGCACGAACTCGACCTGCCCGTAGGTTCCCTGCACCCGTCTCACCTCCGAATGCTCTGAAGGCCACCATAAGGGCACGGGATGCCGTCATGGTGGCCTTCGGAGGCAGTTCGGACCGAAAGGGCTAACTCGCCGCCAGCAAGTTGGCGCACCGGATCAGCCCGATGTGGGAATAGGCCTGCGGATGATTGCCCAGCGACCGTTCCGCGATCGGGTCGTACTGCTCGGGCAGCAGGCCGGTCGGGCCCGCGGCCGCGACGATCTGGTCGAACAGCTCCTGCGCTTCGGTGCGGCGCCCGGTCAGCAGGTACGCCTCGATCAGCCACGCCGCGCAGATGTGGAAGCCGCCTTCGCCGCCCGGCAGGCCGTCGTCGCGGCGGTAACGGTACACAGTGGACCCACTGCGCAGCTCCGCCTCGATCGCGGTCACCGTCTGCTGGAACCGCTCGTCGGCCGGGTCGATCAGCCCGGTGAGCCCGACGAACAGCGAGGCCGCGTCGAGGTCCGTGCCGTCGTAGGCGGTGGTGAAGGCCTGGACCTCTTCGTTCCAGCCGTTGGTGAGGACGTCGTTCTTGATCTCCTCGCGCAGGCCGGGCCAGTTGCCGGGGATCTCCCGGCCGTACTGCTCGCCCAGCTTGATCGCGCGGTCGATCGTCACCCAGCACATGACCCGCGAGTAGACCCGGTGGCGCGGCACGTGCCGCTCCTCCCAGATCCCGTGGTCGGGCTCGTTCCAGCGCCGCGTCACGGCTTCGGCCATCGCGCGCACCATCTGCCAGTCCTCGTCACGCAGCTCGCCGCGCGCCGAGGCCAGGGTCTGCACCAGCTCGACGACCGGGCCGAAGACGTCCAGCTGCACCTGGTGGTTCGCCAGGTTGCCGACGCGCACCGGCCGCGAACCCGCGTACCCGGGCAGGGATTCGATGACCGCTTCGGCGCCGATCACGCTGCCCGCCAGGGTGTACAGCGGGTGCAGGCGCTCCGGGCCCGCCAGCGTCGCGAGCACGCCGTGGAGCCACCGCAGGTAGCCTTCGGCCTCCTCGATCGAGCCGAGGTGCACCAGCTCCCGCACGGTCATCGCGGCGTCGCGGATCCAGCAGTAGCGGTAGTCCCAGTTGCGGACGCCGCCGATCTCCTCCGGCAGCGACGACGTCGCCGCGGCGAGCACCCCGCCGGTGTCGGTGTTGCACAGCCCGCGCAGCGTCAGGGCCGAGCGCAGCACCAGGTCGGTCTGCACCTTCGGCAGCTGCAGCTTCGACGTCCACTCGCTCCAGTAGCGGCCCGCGCGGTCGCGACGCTCCACTTCGGACAGTTCGTGCGGGCTGAGGTCCGTGGTGCCGCACCGCAGTTCCAGCACCACCGGCTGGGTCGGCGTCGGCTGCACCAGCGCGGTCGCGGTGTCGTGCAGGCCGTCGGAGGTGATGGTCCACTCGACGCCCGGCGAGTACAGCACGAACGGCTCGGACGTGCCGAGCACCCGCACGCCGCCCTCGGTGACCTCCAGCTTCACCGGCACGCCACCGAACTCCGGCCGCGGCGCGAACTTGACCGACGCCACCGCCTCCCCGGAGATCACCCGGACCAGGTCCGTCCGGTGTGGAGCGCTTTCCGGCTCGAGGTAGTCAGTGACGAGCAGGCGCGACCAGCGCGTCTCGACCGTCATCGTGTTCGGCAGGTAGCGCTGGCCCAGCGGCAGGCCGTTGCGGTGCGGCTTGATGGAGAAGTGGCCGGCGCTCTCGCCGCCGAGCAGGTCGGCGAACACCGCGGGCGCGTCCGGCCCGGGGTGGCACAGCCAGGTCAGCTTGGCGTCCGGCGTCAGCAGCGCGACCGACCGCTCGTTGGCCAGCATCGACAGCCGCTCGATCGGCGGCGCCGACTCGCCGTACAGCCAGTTGCGGCGCTCCTCCAGCAGGAACCCGAGCACCAGCGCGACGTCGACGGTGTCCGGCACGCGGAACGCGGCCAGCGTCTCGCCGTCGCCGACCTTGATGCCGAGGTCCGGGCCGGAGAGCCGGGCGAAGGCCTTCTCGTCGGTGACGTCGTCGCCGAGGAAGATCGCCGCGGTGGCGCCCACCTGGTGGCGCAGGATGTCCAGCGCGCGGCCCTTGTCCGTCTGGACGACCGCGAGCTCGACGACCTCCTTGCCGTCGGTGGTCGAGACGCCCTCCCACTTCGACGGTCCGGAGTGGACGGCCGCCAGCACGCGGCGGCCCGCCTCGTGCTCGGCGCGGCGCACGTGCACCGCGATGCTGGCGGGCTTGACCTCCAGCGACACGCCCGGGACGTCCAGCACGAGCTGCTCGAGCTCGGACTCCAGCCGCCGGTGCAGCTCCCGCGCCTTCTCGTCGAGGGCGTGGATGAAGCCGATGTCGAACTCCGAGCCGTGGCTGCCGACGAGGTTCACCTCGGCAGGCAGCCGCGAGAGCGTGGCGAGGTCACGCAGCGCACGGCCGGAGATGACCGCGGTGGTGGTCTCGTGCAGCCCGGCGAGTGATCGGAGAGCGCCGACGGACTCCGGCAGCGGGCGGGCCTCGTCCGGGTTCAGCGTGATCGGCGCCAGCGTGCCGTCGTAGTCGCAGGCGACCAGCAGACGCGGAGTACGGGCGATCTGGACGATCGCCCGCCGTAGCTCGGCGGGCAGGGCCTCGGCAGTCAACACTCCTCCTCAGGAGCTCGTGCTTGGTCGTTCGGTCAGTCGACCGCCTCCGCACCCAGAGCCTGTAGGAAGGAGCGCGCCCAACGATCGACATCGTGCGTGAGGACCTGGCGACGCATGGCGCGCATCCGGCGACGGCCCTCTGCCGGGTCGAGGGTAATGGCAGCCACTAGAGCATCCTTCACCCCGTCCAGGTCGTGGGGGTTGACGAGGAATGCGCTAGAGAGCTCCGCGGCGGCACCCGCGAACTCGGAAAGCACCAGCGCACCGCCCAGATCGTGCCGTGCGGCGACGTACTCCTTGCAGACCAGGTTCATGCCGTCACGCAGGGGTGTCACGACCATGACATCGGCAGCCGAGAAGAAGGCGGCCAGCTCGGTGCGGTCCACGGACTGGTGCAGATAGTGCACGACCGGGTGGCCCACGCGGGCGAACTCGCCGTTGATCCGGCCGACCATCTGCTCGATCTCGCCGCGCATCCGCTGGTAGTGCTCCACGCGCTCGCGGCTCGGGGTGGCGAGCTGGACGAACGTGACGTCGTCCGGCTGCAGCCTGCCCTCGTGCAGCAGCTCGTGCAGCGCCTGCAGCCGCAGGTCGATGCCCTTGGTGTAGTCGAGCCGGTCGACGCCGAGCAGGACCGTCTTGGGGTTGCCGAGGTCGCGTCGCAGCTGCGCGGCCCGCTCCTGGACGCCCTTGGTGCGGGCGAGGCTGTCGAGCCCGGCGGCGTCGATGGAGATCGGGAAGGCACCGACCCGCACGGTCCGGTCGCCGACCTGCATGGTGCCCGGCCGCGACCGGACGCCGACCGCGCCGCGCGTCGACTCGAGGCCGATCAGCTGGCGGCACAGCCACAGGAAGTTCTGGGCCCCGCCGGGGCGGTGGAAGCCGACCAGGTCGGCTCCGGTGAGGCCGCGGATGATCGCCGCGCGCCACGGCATCTGCATGAACAGCTCGACCGGCGGGAACGGGATGTGCAGGAAGAAGCCGATGCGCAGGTCCGGTCTCAGCTCACGCAGCATCGCCGGCACCAGCTGCAGCTGGTAGTCCTGGATCCACACGGTCGCGCCCGGGGCGGCGACCTCCGCGCTGGCCTGGGCGAACCGGCGGTTCACCTTGACGTAGCTGTTCCACCACGCGCGGTCGAACACCGGGCGCTCGACGACGTCGTGGTAGAGCGGCCAGAGCGTCGCGTTGGAGAAACCTTCGTAGTAGTCGCGGACCTCGTCGGCGCTCAACGAGACCGGGTGCAGCACCAGGCCGTCGTCGTCGAACTCCTCCACGTCGACGTCCGGCACGCCCGGCCAGCCCACCCAGGCGCCCTTCCTCGACCGCAGGAACGGCTCGAGCGCCGACACCAGCCCGCCCGGGCTGGCCGTCCAGCGGCGCTCGCCGTCCGCCGTGCGTTCGAGGTCCACCGGTAGCCGGTTCGCCACGACGACGAAATCGGCCTGGTTCGTGTTCTCCTTCGGGTCACTCACGTCGACAGCTCCTCGCGTTCTGGGTCGCGGCCCCAGAGTGAAACCCTATCGCGTGAGCGATGAACAGTCCGTGACCTCTGGGTTACTCCAAGCTCCGTTCCGTCGGTTCGAGCGGGCCGGCCATGCGTGGTCCGGCGAACCGCCGTTCGAGCCTGCCCAGCCCGGTGCGGACCGGCTGGGCGAGCCATTCCCCGAGTACCACGCCCGCTGCCAGGGCAAGCCCGATTGCGACGGCCGTCATGAGCGTCGAGATGTTGCCGCTCGGCTCGACCCCGATCTGGTACAGACCACGGTAGGTCGACAGCCCCGGAAGCAGCGGAGTGATCCCGGACACGGCGACCACCAGTGGAGTAACGCCGAGCCGCCGGGCCAGCACGCCACCGCAGAACCCGACCAGCGTCGCGGCCACCGCGGACGAGCTGACGCCGTCCAGCTTGGCGAGGGTGAGCGAGCCGTAGACGGCGGCGCCGATGCCCCCGGCGGCCGCGGCGACCAGCATGGCCCGCATCTTGGAGTAGCTCGCGAGGGCGAAGCAGGCGGCGGCGCCTGCCCCGCCGAGCACGACGAGCGGCAGCTGCTGCGGCGTCGACCCGGTCACCTCCGGCAGCGGGGTGCGCGGCAGGCCGAGCATGACGGCGATCCGCAGCGCGAGCACGACCCCGGCGATCAGGCCCGCCGACATCAGGGCGGTCTCCATGGTGCGGCCGGCGGCGGTGACGTTGTAGCCGGTGATGGCGTCCTGCACGGCCGAGACGGTGGACAGCCCGGACAGCAGCACGGTGACCGCGGCCGCGACGACCAGCGTCGGCTTGTCGGTGGTCAGGATGTTGCTGCTCACGATGGCCATCGCGGAGAGGGTGGCGACCATGCCGCCGATGACCTGCTGGAAGAAGAACGGCAGCCCGTACCGGTTCACGACCCGCCCGACCCGGTCGATGACGCCGCTGATGACGAACGCGACGAGCGCGATGTCGAACCCGCCCCCGAGCAGGATGGTGACGAACGCGGCGACCCCGCCCCAGGCCAGCGTCGCGACCCAGCGCGGGTACGGGTGCGGCGCCGAGGTGATCCGCTCCAGCTCGGTCTGCGCCTGCTCGGCCCCCATGTGCCCGCGCACGATCTTCCGCACGAGCTTCTCGGTCTCGGTCAGCCGGGTGTAGTCCAGGCTCCGGCTCCGCACGACCCGCAGCGCGGTGATCGGCGAGAGGTCGCTGCCGCGGTGGCAGGTCACGGTGATCGAGGTGAAGATGACGTCGACCTCGCAGTGCGGCAGCCCCAGCGCCGAGGCGATGGCGAGGATGGTCGCGGTGACGTCGGAGGCCCCGGCCCCGCTGGCCATCTGGACCTCCCCGATGCGCAGCGAGAGGTCGAGCACGAAGTTGACGGTGGCCTCGTCGGGCAGCTGAGGCCCCATGGCCTCGGCGGCATCGACGGCGGGCAGCTCCCCGGTGGGCGCTTCGAGAACGTGCCACGGACGGCGCTTGAGGAGGGCGGGACGGTGGACCCGAGGCCGTTGCGCGGGCGGTTCGAGCAGCGGCCATCTGGTCGCCTTGCCCCCGTTGGTGCGCTCGTTGATCCTCATGATCCATCCACCTCCTCGCTGCTGTCCCCGATGACCATCGACGGCTACCCGCCGACCGTTGCACGGATCATCAAGTGGCGTCCACCACGTTGCTCCATAGTGGCCTCGAGCTGCGGATCCTGCCTCCCGGACGGATCTTGGAACCGGGCCCGATACACTGGGGTCGGCGCTTCGGTGCCAGGCCGGTATAGCTCAGCTGGTAGAGCATCTGTCTTGTAAACAGAAGGTCAGGGGTTCGAGCCCCCTTGCCGGCTCCCTCTCCTCCTCGCAATGGGCATCTCCCTCACTGCGTGGGAGGGGTGCCGGATGACGCGACCGGCTTTGATCGCTTTCCTCGCCTTCGCCGTGGCCGCCGGTAAATGCGTTGCCCTCGCCCGGCCGTGTCGGCGACGATGTGTCCACCACGAACCGAGGAGCCGGCATGACGCACACGCAGAGGCGAGAAGCGCGGCATATCGCCGTGATCGCCGGTGTGCTCCGGCCGCCCGGACCCGGCTCTCCGCCGTGACGTAGTCACGGCATGGGAGCCGCCCGCCGGGGAAACCTGGTCAGGGCGGCTTTTTCGTGTGTCCACAAGACTTTTCTCCGCGCTCGTCTCGGCCGCAAACCAGTGCGGGCGACGCGGGTGCGCCTCCGTAGCTCAGCGGGACAGAGCAGCGGCTTCCGGAGCCGCAGGTCGCAGGTTCGACTCCTGCCGGGGGCACGGCGCGTTGGTCCAGCGGTACGGATTCCCGGTTCTCACCCGGGGGACCCGGGTTCGACTCCCGGACGCGCTACGAAACACCGGAACGGGAGACGCGCCGGAGCGCGGGTGATCCTTGCACGATCGCCCCGGTGGGTTCGACACCCACGTCTTCCACCGTGGCCGATGCCGAAGGAGACGAGGCCCCGGGCTGTGGCCCCGGGTGAAGCCGGTGCGAGTCCGGTCGGCCACTCAAGCGCACGCCCCGAAACTGTCGGTACCCCCGGTTACGCTCCTCCCCGATCCGACGACCAGGGGAGCAGCCCATGACCACGACGCACACACTCGAAACGTCCGAAGCCGACATCGTCTACGACATCCACGGGCCCTCGCCCGCCGACAGCCCGCGGCCGCTGCTCATGGTCGGGCAGCCGATGGCCGCCGAGGGGTTCGGCACCCTCGCCTCCTTCTTCCCCGAACGAACCGTGGTCACCTACGACCCACGGGGGCTCGGGCGCAGCGTCCGCAAGGACGGGCGGGAGGACCACGTGCCCGCCGTCCAGGCGGCGGACATCCACGCCGTCATCCAGGCGCTCGGCGGCGGGCCCGTCGAGATGTTCGCCAGCAGCGGGGGTGCCGTCACGGCGCTCGCGCTGGTCACCGCGCACCCCGGTGACGTCAGCACCCTCGTCGCCCACGAGCCGCCGCTCGTCACGGCGCTGCCCGACGCCGCGGCCGCCGAACGGGCAGGCCAGGCGATCCGGGACGCCTACCAGGCCAAGGGCTTCGGTGCCGGGATGGCGGCCTTCATCGCGATGACGTCGTGGCAGGGCGAGTTCACCGACGCCTACTTCGCTCTCCCGCCTGCGGACCCGGCCCAGTTCGGCCTGCCGGTGGAGGACGACGGCCGCCGGGACGACCCGCTGCTGACCGAACGGTCCCTCGCCGTCACCGCGTTCCGGCCCGACGTCGACGCGCTGCTCGCGGCGCCCACGCGCATCGTGATCGGGGTCGGTGAAGAGTCACGGGACGTCATGACCGGGCGTGCTGCGCTGGCGACCGCCGGGCTGCTCGGGCAGGAGGCCGTCGTCTTCCCGAGCCACCACGGCGGGTTCCTCGGCGGCGAGTTCGGCTACGCCGGGCAGCCCGAGGCCTTCGCGAAGAAGCTGCGGGAGGTGCTCGGGTGATCCACAGTGGAATTCCATCGTTCGCCTGACCGAAACACTGGTCCGTTGGGGTGACAGCCGAAGTGTATTTCGCGGTAATGCGGGGTTGGCCCTGCGTTTGCCTTTTCGACAGCGATTCGATCACGGTGGATTGATCATGAATTGCACGGCGTGATCATTCGGCGTTGTCTGCTCCGAACGGCGTAAACGTGGGACGTCTCATTTGTCCGAACACGAGGAGCAGGCTTCGTGAATCCGGCAAAACCGGCAGGAGGTGGTGGACAGGGCGGCCGCGCGGGCCGCGGCCGATCCGGTGGTTGCGCACTGTATGCGGGTTGACCTCGGGTGACGACGCCGGGTAGCCTGCTTGCGGCACAAGTCGATCTACGAATGTGTCGCCTGGGGTGGTGGTCGATGGGGAACTGGGGCGTCCGGGCGCTGCGCTGGATGCGGAAAACCTACCTGCGATAAACAACGATGTTCGGCGTGCGGGCCTGGGGAGGTGTCGATTCGACGCTGACTTTCGTGGGTGATCGCAACACATTTCCGTGAGCCGAGGATTCGGTGACCGGAATCGTCATCTGGGGGATGGTCGGGTGTTGCTGCAATTCAAGCTGCTGGGTCCGCTGTGCGTGCTGTCCGATGAGCGGGACATCACGCCGAGCGCGCCCAAGCTACGGGAAATCCTCGCGCTGCTGATCGTGCGGGCCAACCAGTTCGTGTCGACGACCGACCTCGTCGACGAAGTCTGGGGCGCGGATCCGCCGCGCAGTGCCCAGGTGACCGTGCAGACGTACATCCACCGGCTGCGGAAGTCCTTGTTCCCCAAGGAATCCGGGCACGAGCCCGCCGGGTTGCACACCGGCTGGCACGGCTACCGGCTGGAGATCGCGGCGGAGGCCGTCGACAAGATCCAGTTCGAGCACATGGCCCAGCAGGGCAGTGCCGCGCTGGAGAACGGTGAACCCGGGGAGGCCACCGAGCTGCTGCGGCACGCCCTGCGGCTGTGGCGCGGCCCGGCGATGAGCGATGTCGAGACCGGCGAGCTGCTCAGCGCGTACGCCGTGCGGCTGGAGGAGAGCAGGCTGCGGGCGCTGGAGGGCCGGATCGAGGCCGACCTGCAGCTGGGGCGGCACCGCGGCCTGGTCAGCGAGCTGAAGGAACTGACCATGACCCAGCCCCTCCACGAGGGGTTCCACAGCCAGCTGATGCTCGCCCTGCACCGGTGCCAGCGCCGCGACGAGGCCCTCGACGTCTACCGGCGGTTCCGCGCCCGGCTCGTCGAGGAGCTCGGCCTGGAACCGTCGCCCGACCTGCAGCGCCTGCACCGCTCGCTGCTGACGGCGGAGGCCGAGGCGCGGCCGGCGCCGGAGGTGCCCGCCGAGCGGGTGCAGGTCGACGCGCCCGCGCAGCTGCCCAACGACATCGCCGACTTCACCGGCCGCGCCGAGCTGATCAGCTCGGCCGTGCAGTGGCTCTCGCCCGCCGAACGCACCGACGACGGCCTGCGGATCGTGTCGGTGATGGGCATGCCCGGCGTCGGCAAGTCGGCGTTCGCGATCCGGGTCGCGCACCGGCTGCGGCAGGCGTTCGGCGACGGCCAGTTCTACGCCCGGTTCGGCACGTCCGGCACCGGCCCGAACGAGGTGCTTGGCCAGTTCCTGCGTGCGATCGGGTTTCCCGCCGACCGGCTGCCGGACACCGTCGAGGAGCGCGCGACGATGTTCCGCAGCTGGAGCGTCGACCGCAGCGTCCTGGTGGTGCTCGACGACGTGCTCTCGGACGCCGACGTCCAGCCGCTGCTGCCGGCCGGGCCGCGGTGTGCCGTCGTCGCGACCGCGTGCTCCGGGCTGCAGGGCCTGGCCGGCACGCACACGATCGACCTCGAGCCGCTGACCGGCGAGGAAAGCCTCGAAATGCTGTCGGTGATCGTCGGCCGCGACCGGATCGCCGCCGAACGCGACGAGGCACGCAGCCTGGTCGCGTTGTGCGGGTACCTGCCGCTGGCGGTCCGGTGCCTCGGCGCGCGGCTGCGGTCGGTGCCGGGCTGGCCGGTGCGGAACATGCGCCAGCACCTGGAGACCAGCAACCGGCCGCTGGACCTGCTGCAGTTCAACCAGCTCGACGTCCGGTCGCGGCTGGCGGGCAGCTACCGGACGGTGCCGCCACCGGCCCAGACGGCGTTCCGCCTGCTCCCGACGCTGGGCACGGGCTCGTTCACGGCGGTGGAGGCGGCGGTCCGGCTCGACTGCCCGCCGAAACGCGCGGAGGCGCTGCTGGCCCGCCTGGTCGGGCACGGGCTGCTGCGCATCCAGAAGGACATGGTCGAGGACGGCCCGGTGCGCTTCGAGTTCCACCCGATCACCCGGTGCTACGCCGAGGAGCTGCTGGGTTCGGAGAACGACGCGATGCCGTACCTGTGGCCGATGTACATGCGCACGGTGCTCGGCTTCCGCAACCACGCCTGACTCCGGCGGTCCCCAAACGCCCCAAGGTGGCCTTGGTTGCTCCATCCATGCCCCCGCCACCGCCCTCAACGGAGGCGCTTCGCGCCGCGGTGCTGATTCAGCGCACCGAAGGCCACCTTGGGGCGCTTCCCCTGGTCTCCTCCCGACCCCCTCCGAGGTGCTGTCGAGGCGGGTTCGAGCCGTGGTCGACAGGCTCGGCCTGAGCCGAACGACCAGATGGAGGCCAGCATGTGTGGTATCGCCGGGTGGGTGGACTTCGGACGTGATCTGTCCGGGGAACGCGCCACGATCGACGCGATGAACGAGGCCCAGAAGCACCGCGGCACCGATGCCCGCGGGGTCTGGTGCGCCGCCGACGTCGCGATCGGGCACACCAGGACCTCGGTGATCGACCTGGCCGGTGGTATCCAGCCGATGTTCGCGGAGGAGGACGGGCGGACCATCGCCGTGCTGACCTACTCCGGGGAGGTCTTCAACTTCAAGGAACTGCGCAACGAACTCGAACGCCGGGGGCACCGCTTCCGCACCCGCAGCGACACCGAGGTCGTGCTGCGCTCCTACCTCGAGTGGGGTGCCGACTGCGGCAAGCACCTCGAAGGCATGTACGCCTTCGGCGTCTGGGACCTGCGCACCGAAACCCTGCTGCTGGTCCGGGACCGGTTCGGCATCAAGCCGCTGTTCTACAGCCTGCAGCCCGAAGGCATCATCTTCGCCTCCGAACCGAAGGCGCTGCTGACGCACCCGCTGACCAAGGCGACCGTCGACCTCGACGGCCTGCGCGAGGTCTTCTCCACCGCCAAGCGGCCCGGCGAGGCCGTCTTCCGCGACCAGGACCAGCTGCGGCCCGGCCACACCCTGTCGATCAGCCGCAAGGGCGTCGTCGACCGGACGTACTGGGAGCTGGAAGCCAAGCCGCACACCGACGACCTGCCCAACACCATCTCGCACACCCGGCAGCTGCTCGAAGACATCGTCCTCGGCCAGCTGACCGCCGACGTCCCGCTCTGCACGCTGCTCTCCGGTGGCCTCGACTCCAGCGCCGTTACCGCAGTCGCCGCGAGCTGGCTGCGCAAGAACGGCGAACGTGTCCGCAGCGTCACCACCACCTACGTCGGCTACAGCGAGAACTTCAAGCCGGACGACACCCGCGACACCGCCGACGGCCCGTTCGCCGACGAACTCGCCCAGCACGTCGGCGCCGAGCACATCCACCTGGTGCTCGACACGCGCGACCTGATGGACCCGGAGGTCCGGCTGGCCGCGCTCACCGCGCAGGACATGCCGACCACCGCCGGCGACATGGACGCCTCGCACCTGCTGATGATGCGGGCCACCCGCGAGCACTCGATCGTCGCGCTGACCGGCGAGGTCGGCGACGAGGTCTTCGGCGGGTTCCGCTGGATGCACGACGAAGAACTCGTCCGCTCCGGCACCTTTCCCTGGATCGCCAACGAAAAGCGGGTGCCCGGCTGCGTCAAGGGCCAGGGCCGCGGGCTGTTCAACGACGGCTTCCTCAAGAAGCTCGACATGGACACCTACTACCGCGAGACCTATGCACAGGCGCTGCGCGAAACCCCGCACCAGGAAGGGGAAAGCGAGTACGAGAGCCTGATGCGGACGGTCCGCTACGTCAAGCTGATGCGCTGGCTGCCGATGCTGCTCGAACGCGGTGACCGGCTGGCCGCGGCGTGCGGGCTGGAGGCGCGGCTGCCGTTCCTCGACCACCGGCTCGTCGAGTACATGTACAACACGCCGTGGGAGTTCCAGTCGTTCGACGGCCGCGAGAAGAGCATCCTGCGTGCCGCCGTGAAGGACCTGCTGCCCACGTCGGTGATCGAGCGGCGCAAGGCGCCCTACCCGGTCACCCAGGACCCGGCCTACACCGAGGCGCTGCACGCCCTGCTCGCCGAGACACTGTCCGATCCGGACGCGCCGATCCTGCCGCTGCTCGACCAGCAGGCCGTCAACGAGGTCTATCGGCACCCCAAGGGTGTCTCGCAGGACTGGCCGAGCCGGATGAACGTCGAAATGGTGCTGCAGATGAACACCTGGCTCAAGCACTACGGCATCACGCTCGACATCTGACCCGCCGACCGCAGAAGGGAGCAAGCCGATGACGCAGACCGAGCCGAAGCCGGTGCCGATGACCCGGCGGTGCCCGCTGGCCCCGCCCGACGAGTACGCGCGGCTGCGCGAAGAAGCCCCGGTCAGCGAGGTGGCCCTGCCGGACGGGAACACCGGCTGGCTGGTCACCCGCTTCGAGGACGTCACCACCGTGCTGGTGCACCCGGACGTGAGTGCGCAGCGGAAGTTCCAGACCTCGGTCACGTCGGTCACCCTCAGCCCCGAGGAGTACCTGGCGTCCGGGTTCGGGGTGTCGTTCATCGGGATGGACCCGCCGGAGCACACGCACTACCGCAAGCTGATGACCGGCATGTTCACCGTCAAGCGGCTGCGGTCGCTGGTGCCGCGGATCGAGAAGATCGTCGACGACCAGCTGGACGTCCTGGTCGACGGCGGCTCGCCCGCCGACCTGATCCCGGAGTTCGCGCAGCCGGTGCCGTCGCTGGTGATCTGCGAGCTGCTCGGCATGCCGTACGAGGACAGCAAGCTCTACCAGGAACGCACGCACGTCATCATGAGCCTCGAGCGGACGAAGGAGGCGCTGCTCGACGCCATGACCGGGATGTCGGACGACATGCGCGAGCTCGTCCGCGAAAAGCGCGCGCACCCGGACGGCAAGCTGATCAGCAGCCTCATCGAAGCCGTGCCCGACGACGGCGTCCCGCTCACCGACGACGAGCTGGTGGCCATCGGGAACCTGATGATGATCGCGGGCTACGAGACGACCGCGAACATGATCGGCCTCGGCGCGCTGACCCTGCTGCACTTCCGCGACCAGTGGGAAACCCTGTGCCGGCAACCGGAACTGGCCGAGCGCGCGGTGGAGGAGATCCTGCGCTACCTGACGGTCGGGCCGTTCTGCCTGCCCCGCACGGCGAAGACGGACATCGAGCTGGGCGGGCGGCACATCCGCGCGGGCGACCCGATCCTGCTGTCGACCGAGTCGGCGAACTGGGATCCCGCGCAGTTCCCGAACCCCGAGGTCTTCGACATCACCCGCAAGCCCAAGCGGCACGTCGGGTTCGCCTACGGCGCACACCAGTGCCTTGGACAGGAGCTGGCCAGGATCGAGATGCGGATCGCGTTCTCGAAGCTGGCGCAGCGGCTGCCGCAGCTGCGCCTGGCGGTGCCGCTGGAGCAGGTGCCGATGCGCACCGACATGCAGATCTACGGCGCCCACGAGGTGCCGGTCGCCTGGTAGCCGCTCCGCAGCGGTGGCGGCCCTGTCGCTCGCACCGGCCGTCGGCCGGTGCGAGCTTTTTTGTGCCGTCCTGGCCGGGGCTGACCGCGGCCGTCAGACGCCCTGAACGACTCGTTCAGGGCGTCCGACGCGGTGAAAGACCCGTTCATGACGTCGGCGGGGACCCCGGTGACTGAACTCGCGGATGAGCTGGTTAGCCTCTTGATCGACTTAATCAAACAGGTAGTTGACACAGTGGGGCGCCTCGTTGATTATTGAGAGGACGAGTTGCACTGTGGGAAAAGGAGTACGTCGTGGAGAAGCATCCGCTCAGGTGGTGGGCGCTCGCCGTCGCCGTCCTGGCCGTCCTGGTGGACATGATCGACAACCAGATCGTGGCGGTGGCGCTGCCCACCATCCAGCGGGAGCTCGGCACGGGCGATTCGGCGCTGCAGTGGATTTCCGCCGGTTACGCACTGGGGTTCGCGCTCACCCTCATCACCGGCGGCAGGCTCGGTGACCGGCACGGCACCAAGAAGCTGTTCCTGGCGGGCATGGTCGTGTTCACCGGCGCTTCGCTGGCGGCCGGGCTCGCCGGGCACGTCGGCGTGCTGATCGCCGCGCGGGTCATCCAGGGCGTCGGGTCCGGGCTGATGGTGCCGCAGGTCCTGTCGTTCATCCACTCGGAGTTCGACGAGAAGGAACGCCCGAAGGCGATGACCTTCTACGCGGGCGCGTTCCCGATCGGCGGCCTCGCCGGCCCGCTGCTGGGCGGCGTGCTGACCCAGGCCAACCTGTTCGACACCGGGTGGCGCGCGATCTTCCTGGTCAACCTGCCCATCGGCGTGATCGCCCTGATCGGCGCGCTGGTCACCATGCCGAGCCGTCCCGGGTTCTTCCGGCACCGCATGGACTTCGGTGGCCTGCTGCTGCTGACCGCCGGGCTGTTCGCGATCTTCTACCCGCTGGTCCAGGGCCGCGAGCTGGGCTGGCCGACCTGGTCGATCGTGCTCATGGTCGCCGCGGTCCCGCTGTTCGCGATCTTCGCGCTGCACCAGCGGATGCTGGCCAAGCGCGGCGGCGAGCCGCTGGTCCCGCCCGCCCTGCTGAAGTACCGCAGCCTCTCCGGCGGCCAGGCCGTCATGCTCTGCATCAACACCGCGGTCGGCGTGTTCTTCATCCTGACCCTGCACCTGCAGCTGGGCCTCGGGTTCTCGCCGCTGGAGGCGGCACTGACGTTCGCGCCGTCGACGATCGGCATCGTGGTCGGCAACGTCATGGGCATGCAGCTGGCCCCGAAGCTCGGCCGCGCGTTCACCGCCGTCTCGATCGTGGTGCTGCTGGCCAGCCTGGTC
The DNA here is from genome assembly GCF_040064235.1 of Amycolatopsis melonis. NCBI lineage: Bacteria > Bacillati > Actinomycetota > Actinomycetes > Pseudonocardiales > Pseudonocardiaceae > Amycolatopsis > Amycolatopsis melonis. The sequence continues at coordinate 42,492 of NZ_JBDZYD010000022.1, read as the reverse complement.
GCGATCGCGGTCGTCGTCCAGGCGCTGGGCCACGACCTGAACGTCTGGGCGCTGCTGGCCCCGGTGATCGGCTTCGGGCTCGGCATGGGCGCGGTGCTGAACTCGCTGTTCGGCGTGTCGATGTCGGAGATCCAGATGCAGCAGGCGGGCGCCGCGTCCGGGCTGGTGAACACCACGGTCCAGCTCGGCACCGCCACCGGCATCGCGTTGTTCGGCACGGTGTTCTTCTCGCGGCTGGGCAACGGGTTCGAGTCGGCGACGGTCAGCGCGATCGCCGTCAGCGTCGGGGTGCTGGTGCTGGCGCTGCTGTTCACGGCCGCGCTGCCGGGCAAGAAGCAGGCGGCGGCACAGGCCGCCGAGACCGCCGGCGAGCACGCGGAGGCGTCGGCGCGATGACCGGATCGGGCAACCACGAGACTCCGGTGCTGATCGTCGGAGGCGGCATCACCGGCCTGTCCACGGCGCTCTTCCTGGCCCGGCTCGGGGTTCGCCCGATCCTGGTCGAACGTCACCCCTCCACCGCCGTGCTGCCCCAGGCGCGGGCGTTCAACCCGCGCTCCATGGAGATCTACCGCGCTCTGGGGCTCACGGCGGCGATCCGGGAGCGGACGTCGATCCTCACCGACATGCCCGACATGATCGGGGTGGAGACGCTGGCCGGGCGCGAGCACTTCCGGTTCGACGTGCTTGCCAAGGCCCGGCCGCCGGCGTCCCTCAGCCCGGCGGAATGGGAGATGATCGACCAGGACGAACTGGAACGGATCGTGCGTGCCCGCGCCGAGGACAGCGGCGCGGACGTGCGGTTCGGCACCGAACTGGTCGCGCTGACCGACCGCGGCGACGGGGTCACGGCGGTGGTGCGCGACCTGGAAACCGGGGCGCACCACCGGATCCGGGCCGCCTACGTCGTCGCCGCGGACGGTCACCGCGCCGGGGTCCGCGACCGGCTCGGCATCGGCGCCGACGGGCCGGGGGTGCTGCTGCGGGTCGCGAACTTCGTCTTCGACGCCGACCTCGGGGCCGCGCTGCAGGGCCGCCGGTTCCTGCTGGCCTACCTGGACCGGCCGGTGAAGGGCTCGACGCTGATCCCGCTGCGGGAGTTCGGCCGGTGGGCGCTGGCCGTGCCCTACGGGCCCGAGCTGGGCGAAAGCCCGGCGGACTTCACCGAGCAGCGGTGCGTCGAGCTGGCCCGGCAGGCCATCGGCATCCCGGACGCCGACGTCCGGCTCGTCCCGTCGATGCCGGGGTCGGACCGGATCGTGTCGACCACGACGATCGGCGGCTGGGTGGCGCGCCGCTACCGCGCCGGGCGGGTGTTCTTCGCCGGCGACGCGGCGCACGTCGTGCCGCCGTCCGGGTCCTACGGCGCGAACACCGGCATCGCCGACGCGCACAACCTCGCGTGGAAGCTCGCCGCCGTGCTGACGCAGGGAGCGGGCGACGCGCTGCTGGACACCTACGAGGACGAGCGGCGCCCGGTCGCCCGGCTGACGCTGGAAGCCGCGATGCAGCTGCTGCACGACCGGCACGAAGGCGCCGGCGACACCACCAAGATCGACGACCTCGCGATGATCTTCGGCTACCGCTACACGTCGGCGGCGGTGCTCGCCGGGTCCGGGCGGCCGGTCGAGGACCCGCGGGTCCCCACCGGCGAGCCAGGGCTGCGTGCCCCGCACGTGCGGCTGGAGCAGGGCGGCACCGAACTGTCCACACTGGACTTGTTCACCGGGGCGTTCACCGTGCTGGCGGGCCCGGACGGCGTCGGCTGGGCCGCCGCCGCGAAGGCGGCCGCGGCCGGGCTCGGCCTCGCGCTGAACGTGCACCGCATCGGCGTCGAGTTCGACGACCCGGACGGCCGCTGGGCCACGGCGTACGGCGTCACCTCGCGCGGCGCGGTCCTCGTCCGGCCGGACGGGTTCGTCGCGTGGCGGGCGCGCGAGCTGCCCGAAGCCCCGGAACACGAGCTGCGTGACGCGCTGAGCCGCGTGCTCGCGCTGAGCGGGGAACGCGTCCGTTCCGCCGGCCGATGACCCGCGGGGCGGACGAGGTGCAGTGGCTGCCGGTCACGGACGAGCGCTGCGGTGACGACCGGTTCGCCGGTCCTGGCGTCCGTGCGCTGCACCACGCCGTCGACCTGGCCACGGTGCCCGAAACGGTGGTGCTGACGGCGCCGCTCGCGCACTGGCAGGACCTGGCCCGGCGGCGGCCCGCCCCGTTCGCGGAGTACGCGAGCCTGGTCGAGGAGCCGGTTTCGCTGCGGGCATGGCAGATCCGCCCGCGAGCGGCCGACGTGCCGGTGGGGCCGGTGTTCGTCAACCTCGTCCCCGGCACGGTCGCGGAAGGAATGCTGGAGCTGCTTGCCCTCGCGGAGGACGGCCCGCCGGAGTTCCCGCGGCTGGCGTTCGCGCTGCAGCGGTTCACGGCCCCGGAGGCGACGGTGCTCACGCAGGCGGCCCCGGACGGCGAACGCGTGCGGGCGCAGGCGTTCCTCGGCCTGGCCGAGCAGCTGTCCGAGCCGCTGTACCCGGACCTGATCGTGCTGACGGGACGGCGGCTGGCCGTCCACGAGTACCGGGTGGCGGACAAGCCGACGGCGACGATGACCGCGGACGGCGGCAGCCACACGGAGAAGATCGCCGAACTGCGGCGGCGCGCGCCGGTGCTGCGGGTGAAGGCTCTGCAGGAGATCGGGGCACTGGCCGTGGCGGTCGCCCGGCGGCTCGGGATGCCGGTGACCGCGGAGTTCTCGGTGGTGGAGGGAAAGCCGGTGCTGCTGAGCTGCCGGCCACGAGAGGTCCCGTCGTGAGTGGGAAACAGTGTTCTAACCCTGTTTCTCACTCACGACAACCTGCGGCAGACCGCGTGTTCCAGCTGTGACGGGGAGGGGAGTCGTGAACGCGCCGGAGTTCGACGCGGTGTTCCGGCCGGTGCGGACGGGCCGGGCGGTCCAGGAGACCCTGGACCGGCTGCTGCAGCTGGTCCGGCTCGGCGTCGTCGGGGCGGGCACCCGCCTGCCACCGGAACGTGAGCTGTCACAACGGTTGTCGGTCAGCCGGGTGACCCTGCGGGAGGCGCTGCGTGAGCTGGCGGCCGCGGGGTACGTCGAGTCGCGGCGCGGCCGGTACGGCGGCACGTTCGTCGTCCGGGACCTGCCGAGCCCGCGCCGGGCCGAGCGGCTCGGCGCGGCCGAGCTGGACGACCTCCTGCGCCTGCGGCGGGCGGTCGAGCCGGGCGCGGCGGAGCTGGCCGCGGCGCGGCGGCTGAGTTCGGCGGCCCGGCAGCACCTGACCGGCGCGTTCGCCGAAGCCGCCGACGCGGAACCGGCCGACTACCGGCGCCGGGACTCCCGGCTGCACCTGGCGATCGCGGAGGTGACCACGTCCGGATCGCTGACCGGGGTCGTCGCGGACGTCCGGATGCGGATCACCGCGCTGCTCGACGACATCCCGCTGACCCGCTGCAACCGCGAACGGTCGGATGTCCAGCATGCGCGGATCCTGGAGGCGATCCTGGCGGGCGACCCCGCGGCGGCGCGCGCGGCGATGGCCGAGCACGTCGAAAGCACGGCTGTGCTGCTGCGTGCCTTCGTGACTTGACCCATGGGCTGAAAGGGACGTTCGTCTCACCTGGTGCAGCGAAAGGGACTTTCATCGCGCCAGACGCCAGGAAAGTCCCTTTCAGCCGGTCCGGCGTGGGACGAGTGCCGGGGCGGTACTGGGCACGCCCCGGCACCCGGGCTCCTAACCGGCCAGCGCCGCGGCCAGCAGCGGGAACTCGTCGTCCGTCGGGGCCGTGATGCGCAGGCCGGGGACCCGGCCCGCCTGGTCGTCGCCGAAGACGCGGACCACCACGCCCGCGGCGACCAGCTCGTCGTAGTCGCGCTGCGGGTCCGCCGAGGCGACGAACCGGTAGTGCACCGGCGCCCCGCGGACCACGCCCTCGTAGCGACGGGCCAGCAGGCCCTCCATCGCCTCCGCGTTGGCCAGCAGCCGGGCCAGCGTCCGCTCGGCCCAGCCGGTCTCGCGCAGGGCGGCGATCGCCACCACCGAGTCCACATAGGACAGCGGCCAGTTGAGCCGCTGTGCCGCGACCGCGGTGCGCAGCTGCTCGTTCGCCGTCCACATCGCCCCGGTGCGGGCGCCCGCGATGCCGAACAGCTTGTTCGGCGACGACAGGACGACCACATTGGACAGTCCGGCCCACGCCATCGACTGCCGCCGCCCGCCGCCGAGGAAGTCGACGTACGCCTCGTCCACGATCAGCGTCGACGACGGGTTCGCGCGGCACACCTCGGCCAGGTCCGCAGGCGGGATGTGCAGGCCGAGCGGGTTGTTCGGATTGGACAGCACGACGTAGCGGTAGCGCGCCATGCCCTCGGCGATCCGCGCCAGCCGCGTCGCGACCGTGTCGATCGCGTCGCCGGACGGCGGCAGGTGGTTGGTGAACCAGCGGATGCTGTCGGTGTAGTCCGGGGTCACCACGGCCACTTCGGACGGCGGCAGCAGCCGCGCCAGCAGCCGGATGAACTCGGTGATCCCGCGCCCGGACACCAGCAGCTCGGGGTCCACCGACAGGTAGTTCGCGTACGTGGCCCGGAACAGCGAGTCGGCCTCGTACGGGTGGGCGCGCAGCCGCTGGACGTCCAGCTCCCGCAGCGCGACCCGCACCGCCGACGGCGGCCCGTACCGGTTGACGCAGGTGCCGAGGTCGAGGTACGTGTCACCGGCGAGGCCACGCAGGTCTCCGCCCTGCCGGTGGATGGCGTCCTCGGAAAGACTCTTCATCAGTTCCCGCCTTCTGCTGGGTCAGGGGTCCCCTCACCGTGGCAGCGGCCGATCCAACCCGGCTCGAACGCGGCTGACGCGCGCCGCGATTCCAGGTCGTCCCGAGTGGTGCCCGAGCACGCGTGACGACCATCCGGGGGACCCCGCCGCCACCAGGAAGGGAATCCCGATGACCGCTGCGTGGATTCGCAGACTCACCCTCGCCGTCGCGGCGCTGACCGCCGTCGGGGTCAGCACCCCGGCCGCGCTCGCCGGCACCACGGACCGCCGGGGGACCCAGTACTACGTCGACTGTGCCGGCGGCAGCGACGCCGCGTCCGGGCTCGGCGCCACGCAGGCGTGGAAGACACTGGCCAAGGTGAACTCCGTGGTGTTCGCGCCCGGCAGCCGGATCGTCTTCAAGCGCGGGACCCGCTGTGCCGGGACGTTCGCGCCGAAGGGGTCCGGCACGCCCGACCGGCCGATCACCACCGGCGGCTACGGGACCGGCGCCAAGCCGGGGATCGACGCCGGCGGCGCGCTCGCCGCGGTGCTGCTGCACAACGTCGAAGGCTGGGAGCTGCGCGACCTCGACCTGACCGACCAGGGCCCGCCGCCCGGGGAATCCGAGCTGCGCATCGGCGTCTACGTCCTGCTGGAGGACTTCGGCATCGCGCACCACATCGTCGTCTCGGGCGTCGACGTCCACGACGTCAACGGCTGCGACTGCCGCAACCCGCACACGCCGACCGTCAGCGGCGGCATCGTGTTCAAGGCGGGCGGCACGACGACGCCGAGCGGGTTCGACGACATCGCCGTCGAGCGCAACACGCTGAAGCACGTCGACCGGCAGGGCATCGCGACCTCGTCGGACTGGGAGCGGCGGGCGCAGTACCCCGACGGCCGCGGCACCACCTACGTCGCGCTGACCCGGGTGCGCATCGCCGGCAACTACGGCGAGGACATCGGCGGCGACGCGGTCGGCGTCTACAACGCGACCAACGCGGTCGTCGAGGGCAACGTCTTCCGCGGCTGGGCCGAGCGGGCGCCGTCCTACACCGCCGCGCTGAGCGCGTTCAACTCCGACGGCACGGTGTTCCGCTACAACGAAGTCTCCTACGGCCACGGTTCCGGCCCGCTGCCCTCGGCGGCGTTCATGACCGAGCACGCGAACCTCGACACCGTGTTCGAGCACAACTTCAGCCACGAGAACCAGGGCGGCATGCTGGTGGTCTGCGCCGACGCCGGCCGGCCGACGGACCGCACGACGATCCGCTACAACATCAGCGACAACGATTTCTCCAACGGCTACTACCCGGACTTCTCCGGCGGGACGTCGCCGATCGGCGTCATCACGGTGATCTGCCTGGAGACCGGGCACATGCAGGTGTACGGCAACACGATCCACGCGCCGAACGCCGAGCGGATGCTGATGAACTACACGACCAACGCGCTGGAGTTCACCGACAACATCTTCGTCGGCCGCGCGGGCGGCTCGCAGTTCAGCGACCCGTACGGCGTCTACGACCACAACCTGTACCAGAACATCATCGGCGTCCCGGCCGGTGACACGCACGCCGTCGTCGGCGACCCGCGCTTCGCGGCGCCGGGCCGGGACTACCGGTTGCGCACCGGTTCGCCCGCGCTGTCGGCAGGCGCGCCGAACGGCGGTGTGCGGGACTTCTTCGGCTACCCGGTGCCGCGGGTGAACCCGAGCATCGGCGCGTACACCGGGCCGGGTGTCCGGTGACGCGGCGCGTTCTCGTCGTCGGGGCCGGGATCGGCGGGCTGTGCCTGGCGCACGGGCTGCGGCAGGCGGGCGTCGACGTCGTGGTGTACGAGCGCGACGCGTCCCCGGCCCGCCGTCACCGGCTGCGGATCATCCCCGACGGCGAGCAGGCGTTCCGGGACTGCCTGCCCGCGCCGGTGTTCGACGCGCTGGTGGCGACGTCGATGCGGTACACGAAGGGCATGGCGGCCTACGACGAGCAGCTGGTCCAGCAGTGGGAGCACAACGACGTCGACGACGGCAACCTCGACCGCGTCGACGCCGTCGACCACCGGACCCTGCGCGAGGTGCTGCTGACCGGCCTCGACTGCGTCCAGTACGGCAAGGAGTTCGCCGAGGTGGCGCTCACGTCTTCGGGCGGGGTGCGGGTGCGGTTCCGCGACGGGACGTCCGACTCCGGTGACGTCCTGGTCGCGGCGGACGGGACGGACTCGGCGGTGCGGGCGGCCTGGCGGCCGGGCGACGAGCCGCGGGATCTGGGTGTCCGGGCGATCGTCTCGCGGATCCCGATGGTGCCGGCGATCAAGGGCGGGCTGCCGGAGTTCATGCGGGACCGGTTCACCTCGGTCGTCAGCGCGGATGTCAGTTTCGGGTTGCTGCCGATGGAGTTCCGGCCGGGTGTGGCGGCGGAGGACTACTACATGGCGGTGTTCAACATGCACCGCGACGACCTCGGCATCCCCGACGACGTGCTGTTCGGCCTGCCGGGCGACGCGCTGCGGGAGGTGCTGCTCAACCGGACCGCGGGCTGGCACCCGGACCTGCACGGGCTGTTCGAGCACGTGGAGCCGTCGGAGACGTACGCGCTGGCGTTGCGGGCTTCGACCCCGGTGCGGCCGTGGGGCCAGGGACCGGTGGTCCCGCTCGGCGACGCGGTCCACACAATGCCGCTGTCGGGCGGCGCGGGCGCGAACGTCGCGGCCCAGGACGCCGCGGCGCTGTGCCGGGCTCTCGTCTCGCCCGGCCTCCTTTCGGAGGGGCTGGCGGTGTACCAGGCCGACGTGGTCCGCCGCGGCACGGAAGCGGTCGAGGAGTCGATCCGGATGGCCCGGGGCTCGATGCGTCTCGACTGAATCTCCGCTCCACAAGGCCGCCTTCCCCCGCCCGGGGAAGGCGGCCTTCGCCGTGTCGTCCCTCCAATCACGCGTGTCGTCCGTTCAATCACGCGTGTCGTCCCGCCAAGCACGGACGGAACGGGGTGCCGGGGTGATCGGAGAGTCAACTCGCGTGATCGAGGAGTCGACACTCGTGATTGAAGGGACGACACAGACAGGAGCGGGGCCCCCCCCCGGGGGGGGGGGGGGGGGGGCGGGCGGCGCCGGGGGGGGGGGGGGGGGCGCCCGGGGGGGGGGGGTGCACTCCCCCCCCCACCCCCCCCCCCCCCCCCCCCCCCCCCCCCGGCGGGAGCGTCAGGCGGCGGGCAGGACCGCGGCGATCTCGTCGGCGGCGTCCGGGCCGAAGGCGTCGCCGATGCGGGCCAAGGCCTCCGCGCGGTCGAACGTCCACTCCTGCGTGCCGACCGTTTCCAGCACCAGTACCGCGATGAGCGAGCCGAGCTGGGCGGCGCGCTCGACGCCGAGGCCGCCGTCGAGGCCCGCGAGGAAGCCCGCGCGGAAGCCGTCGCCGACGCCCGTCGGGTCCGCCTTCGCGCGCTCGGGCACCGCGCCGATCTGCAGGGCGAGGCCGTCCTTGCCGACGATCTCGACGCCCTTCTCCCCCAGCGTCGTGATCCGCATGCCGACCTGGGCGAGGACGTCGGCCTCGGTCCAGCCGGTCTTCTGCAGCAGCAGTTCCCACTCGTAGTCGTTGCTGAACAGGTACTCCGCGCCGGCGATGAACGCGCGGGCCTGCTCGCCGGTCATCCGGGCCAGCTGCTGCGACGGGTCGACGGCGAAGGCGTAGCCGCGCTGGCGGCACTCCTCGGCGTGGCGGATCATGCCCTCCGGGTCGTCCGGGCTGATCAGCACCAGGCTCAGCGCGCCGGCGCGCTCGGCGATCGGCTGCAGCTCGATGTTGCGGGACTCGGCCATCGCGCCGGCGTAGAACGTCGCGATCTGGCAGAGGTCCTCGTCGGTGGTGCAGACGAACCGCGCGGTGTGCGCGACCTCCGACACGTGCACCCCCGAGGTGTCCACCCCGTGCCGCTCCAGCCAGGAGCGGTAGTCGGCGAAGTCGGCGCCGACCGCACCCACGAGGACCGGCTGCACGCCGAGCACCCCGAGGCCGAAGGCGATGTTCGCGCCGATGCCGCCGCGCCGGACCACCAGGTCGTCGGCGAGGAAGCTCAGGGACACCCGGTGCAGCTGCTCGGCGACCAGCTGCTCGGCGAACCGGCCGGGGAAATGCATGAGGTGGTCGGTCGCGATACTGCCGGACACCGCGATCCTGGCTTTGTCTGCCACCGGCTGCTCCTTTGTGCTCGACCTCACGGCAAAAGGCGCGAAGTTACCCCCGGGTCATGACCCATCCGGGTAGTTCGCGCACGCCCAGCCGACACTACCGGCTGGTACTCCTTCTCCAGTCGAGCGCGGATCAATAGCGTTACGAATCGTGAACGCCGTCACCGAACCCGAGACCCTGTCCGAGCTGATCGCCGACTGTGCGCTCATCCCGGCGACGCTCCAGGCCGAAAGCCTGCCGCTCCCCCGCGTCACGGCCAAGCCGTGGCAGGTCGACGACGCGTGCCAGGCCCAGGTCGCGGACCTCGACGCGTACGTGTAATTTTCCGCAGCACGCGAGAAGGCCCCGCCCTCCGATCCGGGAGGCGGGGCCTTCTTACGTGCTGTTGTGGCTCAGTGGAACGAGTCGCCGCAGGCGCAGGAGCCGGTGGCGTTCGGGTTGTCGATCGTGAAGCCCTGCTTCTCGATCGTGTCCACGAAGTCGATGACGGCGTCGGTCACGTACGGCGCGCTCATCCGGTCCACGGCGACCTTGAGGCCGTCGAAGTCGCGGAACAGGTCACCGTCGAGCGTGCGCTCGTCGAAGAACAGCTGGTAGCGCAGGCCCGCGCAGCCACCGGGCTGGACGGCGATGCGCAGGTGCATGTCGTCGCGGCCCTCCTGCTCGAGCAGGGCCTTCGCCTTGGCGGCCGCGGCGTCGGTCAACGTGACGCCGTGGGTCTCCTCGGCGGTCTCGGCCTGCGTCGCGCCGGCGTGCTCAGCGGTCGTCATGGCACTCCCTCTTAGGTTCGAACTCGCTGCGGATACTCCTCGTGCTGAGCTGTTCAACACCCGGGGCGTCCGATCTGTTCCCCCACCATGGTCGCACATGGATCGACCTGGTGAACGGCGGCGTGACGCCTGCAATACCCTGGTGAGGTGAGGTTCCTGCGCCGAAGCACCACAGACACCGCCGCCGAAGAGCCGGAGAAGACGGAAGCCGTCGACGTCGGCGGCAAGGCCTACACGCCCGGTAAGGGCAAGGCCACGCCGAAGCGTCGTGACGCGGAGGCGAAGCGGCGCGGCCCGGTGGCGCCCCCGCCCACCACGATGCGCGAGGCGATGAAGCGCAACAAGGAACTGCGCAAGGCCAACCCGCAGAGCAAGGAAGACCGCCGCGCGGCGGCCAAGCTCCGCCGCGACCGCATGATGGCGGGCGACGACAAGTACCTGCTCCCGCGCGACCGCGGGCCGGTCAAGGCGTACGTCCGCGACCTGGTCGACACCCGCCGCAACCTGCTGGGGCTGTTCATGCCGCTGGCGATCGTGGTGTTCCTGGCGCTGCTGGTGCCGCTGCCCCAGGTGCAGTCGTACATCACGCTGCTGTGCACGGCGATGCTGCTGGTGATGGCGATCGAGGGCTTCGTCAACGGCCGCAAGATCGCGAAGCTGGTGCGGGAGCGGTTCCCGAAGGAGACGGTGAACGGCCGGTCGATCGGCTGGTACGCGTTCGTGCGGGCCTCCCAGATCCGGAAGCTGCGGGTCCCCAAGCCGCGGCTCAAGCCGGGCGACCCGATCCCGAACTGAGCGGTTCCGGAGAAGCCGCGGCGAGGCCGGAGTCACGTCCAGATCGTTAGCAAGGCGAACGATTTCCGCCTAAGCTCGCGACCATGGAGTTTCGTCGTCTCGGCCGCAGCGGCCTCAACGTCAGTGAGATCTCGTACGGGAACTGGCTCACCCACGGTTCCCAGGTCGAGGAGGACCAGGCCCACGCCTGCATCCAGGCCGCACTCGACGCCGGCATCACCACCTTCGACACCGCCGACGCCTACGCCAACACCGCCGCCGAGTCCGTGCTCGGGCGCGGCCTGAAGGGGCAGCGGCGGGAGAGCCTGGAGATCTTCACCAAGGTCTACTGGCCGACCGGGCCTAAGGGCCCCAACGACAAGGGCCTGTCCCGCAAGCACGTCATGGAGTCGGCGCACGCGTCCCTGAAGCGGCTCGGCACCGACTACGTCGACCTCTACCAGGCGCACCGGTTCGACCGGACCGTGCCGCTCGAAGAGACCATGCTCGCCTTCGCCGACCTCGTGCGGCAGGGCAAGGTGCTCTACGTCGGCGTCTCGGAGTGGACGGCCGAGCAGATCGCCCGGGGTGCCGCGCTGGCCCGCGAGCTGAAGATCCCGTTCGTCTCCAACCAGCCGCAGTACAACATGCTCTGGCGCGTCATCGAGGACCAGGTCATCCCGGCCTCCGAGCGCGAGGGGCTGAGCCAGATCGTCTGGTCGCCGATCGCGCAGGGCGTGCTCACCGGCAAGTACAAGCCCGGCCAGGCCTACCCCGAGGGCTCGCGCGCCACCGACGGCAAGGGCGGCGCGAACATGGTCGCCCGCTTCCTCGACGAGACCGTCCTCGAGCGCGTCGCCAAGCTGGAACCGCTGGCCAAGGAGGCGGGCCTGACGATGGCCCAGCTCGCCGTCGCGTGGGTGCTGCAGAACCCGAACGTCGCCTCGGCGATCATCGGCGCCTCACGGCCCGAGCAGGTGCACGACAACGTCCAGGCCGCGGGCAAGAAGCTCGACGCCGACCTGATGACCGCCATCGACGAGGTCCTCGGCGACGTCGTCGAGCGCGACCCCAGCCTGACCAAGAGCCCCTGACGAGCCGGGGCCGGGTGCAAGTGTCGCGGCTGTCAGTCCTGGTTGATCCGGCCCTGGAACGGCACGTCGAGGTCGAGGGCGTGTTCCGGGGACAGCCGGGGCTCCAGCCCGAACCCGCGCAGGAGGCGGCTGGCCCCGGCGAGCCGGTCGCCTCCCCGCCCGGGCAGCCGCGACGGCGTGAGGCCGTGCGCGACCAGCAGCGTCTCGACCTCGTCGATCAGCCGGTACGGGTCGTACTCACCCACGGACCCAGGTCTTCCCCGTGATCCGCTCGTAGACCTCGGTGTAGCGCTGCCGCGTCTGCTCGACGACCTCGGCCGGGATCTCCGGGCCGGGCGGGGTCTTGTCCCAGCCGGTCGTCAGGGACCAGTCGCGGACGAACTGCTTGTCGAACGCGTGCTGCGGACGGCCCGGCTCCCACTCGTCGGCCGGCCAGAAACGCGAGGAATCCGAGGTCAGGACCTCGTCGCCGAGGGTCAGCACGCCGTCGGCGTCGAAGCCGAACTCCAGCTTCGTGTCCGCGATGATGACCCCTTGCTTCGCCGCGTGCTCGGCGCCCTTGGTGTAGATCTCCAGGGTCAGCTCGCGCAGCCGCTTCGCGGTGTCCTCGCCGATCTCGTTCAGGACCTCGTCGAAGGTCATGAACTCGTCGTGCCCGGTGTCGGACTCCTTCGTCGTCGGCGTGAAGATCGGCTCGGGCAGCTTGTCGCCCTCGACCAGGCCCGGCGGCAGCGCGACGCCGGAGATCTTGCCGTCGCGCCGGTATTCGCGCAGGCCGAGCCCGGCGAGGTAGCCGCGCGCGATGCACTCGACCTTGACCATCTTCAGCGGCTTGCAGCGCATCGCCCGGCCGGCGAACTGCTCCGGCACGTCGGTGGTCGACACGACGTGGTTCGGGACGACGTCGGCCATGCGCTCGAACCACCACGCGGACAGCTGGGTGAGCAGCTTGCCCTTGTCCGGGATCGGCGTCGGCAGCGAGACGTCGTAGACCGAAACCCGGTCGGACGCGACCAGCAGGATGTCCCCGCCGTCGAGTTCGTACAGGTCACGGACCTTGCCCGCGTGGATGTGCTTCATTCGCCGTCCTCGGTTGTGTACTCGTAGAAAACCCAGTGGTCGGGCAGGGCGGCGGACTCACCGTACTCGACGACCGTGCCGTCGGCCGCCAGGAAGGTGCTCCGGCCCAGCAGCACCGGCGACCCTTCCGGCAGCCCCAGCTCGGCCGCCTCCTCCTCGCCCGCGCGGCCCGCCGCGTGCCGTTCCTGTGTCGTGACGATCTTCGTGCCCAGCCGGGCCGCCGCGTGGGCCGCGGTGCCCTCGACGATCCGCTCGGCCACCAGCAGGGCGGGCGCCTTGGCCGACAGCGCGCCGTCGAACCACGACGTCGACGTCGACAGCGGCTGCGAGTCCGGCCCGTAGGTGGTGCGCTGCCGCCGGATCGCCGGGGCACCCTCGTCGATGCCGAGCGCCGCCGCGGCGCGTTCGGACGCCGGTTCGAGCCCGGCCGACCGGATCACCGCGTAGTGGCCCGGCGGGTAGATCCGGCCCGTGCGGGCGGACGCCACGCTGCGGTCGCGGGCCGTGCGGTGCAGGCCGCCACGGTCGACGACCGTGCCGACGCCGCGCACCGGGCGCACGAGGCCCTGCGAGCGGAGCGTGGCCAGCACCTTGGTCGCCGTCGCCATCGCGACGGTCCAGGTGCGGGCGATCTCGCGGGCGGAGGGCACCGCGTCGCCCTCCTGCAGCCGGCCGGACAGGATGTCTTCCCGGATCCGGCCCGCGATCTGCAGGTACGGCGGCTCAGGACGGTCGAGGGTGGGCAAGGCGGCTCCTCACAGGAACGGACGCACAAGTGTTCTAGCACGCCAGGGTGTCTCCCACAAAGCCCTGTTCAGAACCACCCAGGTGTACTAGTACACGCGCTGGACTGTGCTCTAGTACGCAAGTTACCCTCGAAAGTGTGTCCCCGCCCACACCGCACACCGGCTCCAGCGGCCAGGGCCTCGAGGAACTCCTCGAGGAACTCCGGCGCCGCAAGTGGGTGCTGCACCTGTTCGGCGGCCGCGAAGCACCGGAGCTCTACGCGGCCGTGCACCGGTGGCCGACCTGCGCGGACGTCATCATCCTCCGCGACGAGCACCGGGCCAGCGCCTACCGCGTGCCGACCTTCCCCGGCACCGACGTGTTCGCCCCGCGGGTGGTCACCTGGCAGTACCACGCCACCCCGGTGTGGACGCTGCGGGCGGTGCTCACCCTGGCCGAGCCCGGCACCCCGGGCGCGCCGCTGCAGGCACTGCGCCCGCAGCCGGGCTGCCACATCCCGCCCGAGCTGCGGCGGGACGTGACGATCCGGCCGACCAGCACCACGCAGACGACCGAAGGAGACGACGACAGCGGGCCGCCCGCCTGCGCCTAGCGGGCGAGCAGCCGTTCCGCGGCCACCAGGTCGTGGGGATAGGTGATCTTGAGGTTCTCGGGAGCACCCGGGACCCACCGGATCGGCAGGGAGGAGAACCGCTCCATGCACGAGGAAGTGTCCGTCCCCAGGAAACCTTCGCGCTCGGCCTGTTCGTAGGCCTCGAGCAGCGGTCCGGCCCGGAAGCCCTGAGGCGTCTGGACGCGGATCGCGCCGGGCACCTGGGCGACCAGGTGCCCGGCATCCACCCCGACGACGTCGTCGGCGGCCAGGCCCGGCACAGCCCCCCCGTCCTCGCGTGTCCGGGTCAGCACCGTGCCGATCAGCTCGGGGTGGACCAGCGGCCGGGCGGCGTCGTGCAACAGCACGGCGTCGACCCGGCCTTCTGTTATGCGCGGCGCGAGGTGGCGCAGGGCGTTCAGCTCCGAGGCCTGCCGCGTGTCGCCGCCGTGCACGATCTCGATGTCGCCGCCGGCCACCTCCTCGGCCAGTTCCCGGTCCTGCGGCCGGATGACCAGCACGAGCACCCCGATGCCCGGGACGCGCCGGAAGGCGTCCAGCGACCAGGCGACCACGCGGCGCCCGGCCAGCGGCAGGTAGACCTTGTTCAGCTTCGCGCCGACGCGGGTGCCCGCGCCGCTGGCCAGCACCACCGCGGCCGCCGTCGTCTCCACGAGCCGCGAGACTACCCGGCACCCTCGCCCGGTAAGTTGGCCACAGCGTTGCCGTGCAGTGTTGCAGTGTTGAAACCGGGGCTCCGCCCCGGGCCGGGGGCTCCGCCACCCGGAACCCCCAAAAGCGGTGAAAGGCACTGGTGTGGAGCCGGACGACATCGAGTTCCCCGAGATCACCCCGCCCGACGACCACGCCCGGTCCGCGGCGATCGCCCTGCACGACAAGCTGGTCAAGCCCGCCGGGTCGCTGGGACGGCTGGAAGAGCTGGGTGTCTGGATCGCCGCCTGCCAGGGGCAGTCGCCGCCGCGGCCGTTCACGCGGCCCCGCGTCGTCGTGTTCGCCGGCGACCACGGCATCGCCGCGAAGGGCGTCTCGGCCTATCCGCCCGAGGTCACCGCGCAGCTGCTGGGCACGATGCTGACCGGCGGCGCCGCGATCAACGTGCTGGCCGCCGCCGCGGGTGCGAGCGTCCGGGTGGTCGACCTGGCCGTGGACACCGAGGCCCCGGCGACCCGCTCGATCGGCGAGTTCAAGGTCCGCCGCGGCTCCGGCTCCATCGACGTCGAGGACGCGCTCACCGCCGCCGAGGCGAAGGCCGCGGTCCGGGCGGGCATCGCGATCGCCGACGCGGAGGTCGACGGCGGCGCCGACCTGCTCATCCCCGGCGACCTCGGGATCGGCAACAGCACACCGGCGTCGGTGCTCGTCGCGGCGCTGACCGGCAGCGAGCCGGTGGCCGTCGTCGGACGCGGGTCCGGCATCGACGACGCCGCCTGGATGCGCAAGGCCGCCGCGGTGCGCGACGCGCTGCGCCGGGCCCGTGCGGTCCTGGCCGACCCGCTCGACCTGCTGCGCACGACGGCGGGCGCGGACATCGCGGCGATGGCGGGCTTCCTCGCCCAGGCCGCGGCCCGGCGGACCCCGGTGGTCCTGGACGGGCTGGTCGCCTGCGCGGCGGCGCTGGTCGCCGAGGACCTCGCCCCGGGCGCCCGCCGCTGGTGGGTCGCGGGCCAGCGGACCGCGGAACCGGCACACGCCCTCGCCCTCGAACACCTCGACCTCGGCCCGCTGCTGGAGCTGGACGTCCGCCTCGGCGAAGGCACCGGCGCGGTGACCGCCCTGCCGCTGCTGATGATGGCGGCCCGCGTCCTGGCCGAAACGGCCACGCACGAGCAGGCCGGAGTTTCCGGCCCGCTCATCCCGGCCCCCGTTTCCTGACCCCGAGTGCGCTGAAGGCCACCATCACGGCATCCAGCGCCGTGATGGTGGCCTTCACGAAGTGAGCGTCAGCCCAGCTTGATCATCCAGTGGTCGGGGTCGGGGCGGCTGCCCTCCTGGAGGCCGGTCAGCTCGTCGCGCAGCTTCATCGTCAGCTCGCCCGGCTGCCCGTCGGCGATGGTGAACTCGCCGCCCGCGTGCTTGACGTGGCCGACCGGGGTGATCACCGCCGCGGTGCCGCAGGCGAACGTCTCGGTCAGCTCGCCAGAGGCCGCCGCCTTCTCCCACTCGTCGGTGGAGATCCGGCGCTCCTCGACCTTGTGGCCGAGCCGGGAAGCCAGCTGCAGCAACGACTTGCGGGTCACGCCCGGCAGCAGCGAACCGGTCAGCTCCGGGGTCACCAGCCGGGCGTTCTCGCCAGAGCCGAAGACGAAGAACAGGTTCATCCCGCCCATCTCCTCGACCCAGCGCCGCTCCACCGCGTCGAGCCAGACCACCTGGTCACAGCCCTTTTCGACGGCCTGCGCCTGCGCCACGAACGACGCCGCGTAGTTGCCGGCGCACTTGGCAGCACCGGTGCCGCCGGGTGCCGCGCGCACGTACTCGGTGGACAGCCAGACGCTGACCGGCTTGACCCCGCCCGAGAAGTACGAGCCTGCCGGGGACGCGATGACCGTGTACACGTAGTCGGCGGCCGGGCTGTTGACGCCCAGTCCGGTGGACGTCGAGATCATGAACGGCCGCAGGTACAGCGAATCACCCTGCCGGGTGGGCACCCACCGGCCGTCGACGGCGATGAGCTCGCGCAGCGACTCGACGAAGACGTCCTCGGGCAGCTGCGGCATGGCGAGCCGCTCGGCCGACTGGCGGAACCGCGCGGCGTTGACGTCCGGGCGGAAGGACGCGATCGAGCCGTCCGGCTGGCGGTAGGCCTTGAGCCCTTCGAAGATCGCCTGGCCGTAGTGCAGCACCGACGTCGCCGGGTCGAGGGTGAACGGGGCGTACGGGCCGACCTGGGCGTCGTGCCAGCCGTCGGCCTTGGACCACTTCACGGTGACCATGTGGTCGGTGAAGTGCACCCCGAACCCGGGGTTGGCGAGTACTTCCGCGACACGGTCCGCGCTCGCAGGACTCGGGTGCGGGACATGGGCGAACTGTGTCGTGGTCGTCATGGTTAGACGATACCGCTTGGTCGGAGGCGCGTTAGTCGGATGTCCATCTGTTCCGGGACTCCCGCGCCCGGGCCGTGACGGCTTTAGGATGACGCCGTGACCTATCACTCCACGCAGCCGGCCCCGCGGCCCAGGACCGGCGCGGCCGACGTCAAGACGTTCGTCACCGCGGTGCTGCTGACCTTCGGCGTCGGCCTGCTCGGCATGTTCGGCTGGGCCGTGCTCGGCAGCGGCTTCGGCGGGTTCCTCGGCCTGGTCGCCGGCGTCTTCGGCGTCGTGTGGTGGCGCAAGATCCACGGCAAGGCGTTCCCGCCGGTGCTCCCGACGAAGTCCGTCATTTACCTCGCGGCCTTCAACGCCCTCCTGACGCTGGCCCTGTTCCTGCTGGCGGGCTGAGCCCGGCCAGCGCGCCCGCGGGCAGCTGCGGCGCCGGCCAGCCCGGGTCCGGGCGGAAGTCGGTGTCCGTGCCGTCGAAGGGATACGCGCCGCGCTCGGCCAGCGCGCCGATCCGCTCGCCCTCGGCACGCAGCCGGTCCAGCTGCTCGCGCGTCAGCCGCCCGGCGTCGATCGCCACCTCGGCCTCGTCCTCGTCGTCCCAGCGCCACGTGCCGTCCCGATCGACGACCACGTCGAGGACGCCGTCGATGCGGTCCACCCCGGCCGGGTTCCGGCCCAGCGGGACCTCGAGGTTGACGTACCAGTTCGTGAACTGCCCGGCGGCGTCGAAGAACCACCACACCGACGACCACTCGTCGTCGGCGATGCGGCGCAGCGTGGACGTGCGGTGCCAGAAGTCCGGGACCGGCACGCGCGGGATGCGGAACCGCTGGTGCAGCGGCGCTTCCGCGAGCGAGCGCCCGTCGGCGAGCCTGCTGCCGACGATCGGGGTGCCTGCCGGCAGCCAGGCGAGCAGGACGCGGCCGTCGTCGGCGAGCACGCGCAGCGGGTGGACCTGGCCGATCGAGCCGTCCGGGCGGTGGAACCGTTCGATCACCGTCTGCCCGGGGAGCCAGCGTCGATCAGTCACGCGTCCCACTGTACCTGCGCATGCGTACACCCAGTAGCAGCTCGGTCACCGTCGCGAGCCCGGCGACCAGGAGAACGGGCAGCACCGGCAGGAAGTACGCGGCGGCCGCGGCGGCGGCCAGTCCCGCGACCCCGGGCGTCCCGGTGCGCTCGCGGACGCCGGACCCGGCGGCGAGCGCGGGCAGCACGGTCGCCACGACGGCGAAGACGGTGAGCAGCGGCTGCAGCGCGTCGGCGTCGGCGGCCGAGAGCAGGTCACGCAGCGACGTGAGCGACAGCCCGAGCCGCACCGAGCCGAGCTGGTAGAGCGCGGCGAACCCGGCCAGGACGGCGACCGCGCCGAGGAGCAGGACGCGCCGTCCCGCGTCCTCGCGCCCGGCGGGCCGCAGGAACGGCAGCGCCAGCACCGCCACGAACAGGATGCCCGCGAAACCCGGGAGTTCCAGGCCGCCGGCCCGGCCCACCGGCGGCACGGCCACGCACACGCCGGCCAGCACCAGGCCCGCCACGAGCAGCAGTCCACACGCGACACGTACGACGATCGTCGGGATCTTCAGCCCGGCGAAGCCCGCCCCGGTCACCACGACGGCGAACGCCGCGGCCGCGATCTCGCGGTGCGCCGGGAAGACGTAGGCCCCGAACGCGATCGCGTAGACCGTCACCTCCGCCAGCCGCGCGACCGCCACCACGACCCGCTCGACCAGGGAGTCCCCCGGTTCCGGCACCCGCGCCGACACGCCCGCGGCCACCGCCGCGAGCACCAGCGCGGCGAGCAGCCACCAGCCCGCACCCGCCGCCGCGGCCGCCAGCAGCACCAGCAGCCCACCGCCCAGCCGCACGCAGCCTCCCCGTACCTGTGTTCACCCGCGGTTCCGTCGTCATTAGCATGGCTCACGATCCCGACCGGGCCGGTGCCCGGTACCACCGAGAACGCGCGAGGAGCCAGAAGTGACCGTGCCTAAGCTCGCCCTGTCCGACAACACCGGGGAGGCACTGGCCAAGACGCGCGCCGACGTGGTCGTCATCGGCACCCTGCAGGGCGAGGACGGCCCGGTACTCGCTCCCGGCGCCGCCGCCGTGGACGCCGCCTTCGACGGCCGACTCGCCGGCCTGCTGGCCACGCTCGGCGCGAGCGGCAAGGCCGAAGAGGTCGTCAAGGTCCCGACCCTGGGCAAGCTCCCCGCGGGTGTCGTGCTCGCCGTCGGCCTCGGCAAGGAAGGCGACGGGGTGACCCCCGAGCAGGTCCGCCGCGCCGCGGGCGCCGCAGGCCGCGCGCTGGCAGGCACCGACCGCGCGCTCGTCACGCTGTCGGAACTCGACCTGCAGGCCGCCGTCGAGGGCGCGATCCTCGGCTCGTACGTCTTCACCGCCTACCGCTCCGAGAAGGGCGACGCCCCGGTCGCGAAGCTCGACTTCGCGAGCCCGGCCGGCGGCACCGCCCGCGAGCACAAGGCGACGCTGAAGGCGGCAGGCGCCATCGCCGAGGCCGTCATCATCGCCCGCGACCTGATCAACACCCCGCCGAACGACCTCTACCCGGCCTCCTTCGCCGACCGCGCGAAGAAGCTCGCCGAGGACAACGGCCTCGAGTTCGAGGTGCTCGACGAGAAGGCCCTCAAGCGCAAGGGCTTCGGCGGCATCCTCGGCGTCGGCGGCGGCTCGTCCCGCCCGCCGCGGCTGCTGCGCCTGGCCTACCAGCCCGCCAAGGCCGCCAAGAAGGTCGCGCTGGTCGGCAAGGGCATCACGTTCGACTCCGGCGGCATCTCCCTCAAGCCCGCCGCGAACATGGACCACATGACCTCGGACATGTCCGGCGCGGCAGGCGTGCTCGCGTCCGTGGTGCTGGCGGCGAAGCTGAAGTACCCGCTGGAGGTCGTCGCGCACATCCCGCTGGCGGAGAACCTGCCGTCCGGGACGTCGTACCGCCCGGGCGACGTGCTGACCATGTACGGCGGCAAGACGGTCGAGGTGCTCAACACCGACGCCGAGGGCCGTCTGGTGCTGGTCGACGCGATGGTCCGCGCGGCGGAGGAGAACCCGGACTACCTGATCGAGACGTCCACGCTGACCGGCGCCCAGGTCGTCGCGCTCGGCAACCGCACGGCCGGCGTCATGGGCTCGGACGACTTCCGCGACCGCGTCGCGGCGATCATGCAGGCCACCGGCGAGAACGGCTGGGCGATGCCGCTGCCGGAGGAACTGCGCGCCGACCTCGACTCGCGCCTGGCCGACCTGGCCAACGTGACCGGCCACCGCTGGGGCGGCATGCTCGCGGCGGGCATCTTCCTGCGCGAGTTCGTCGCCGACGGCCTCGACTGGGTCCACATCGACATCGCGGGCCCGTCGTTCAACACGGGTTCGCCGTGGGGCTACACCGGCAAGGGCGGCACGGGCGTCCCGGTCCGGTCGATCGCCGCGGTGCTGGCCGACATCGCCGCCAACGGCTGAGGTCCGAAGCCGCTGAAGGCCACCATCACGGCATCCGGTGCCGTGATGGTGGCCTTCGGAGCATTCGAGGCCGGTTCGGGCACGGTGATCGAAATGTCGCTTTCGATGTGATCCGCGACACCGTACGGTGGCCGGGTGACGACCGAGCCGGTGGACCGCGCCTCCCCCGCCGAAATCGCCGCCGAGCACGACGAAGAACGGCCCGCGCGCCGGCTGTCGCCCGGCCCGGACCGCGTCGTCTACTTCGTCGCGCTGGCCGTGGCCGTGCTGGTGCTCAAGCAGGTCTTCTTCCCCTTCGCCAAGGGAAACCAGTTCTACCTGGTCCTCTTCCTCGGCGTGACGCTCCCGCTGGTCTTCCTCTGCTACCGCCCGCGGCTGCGCGGGCGGGACAACCCGGGCTGGACCGACTGGGCGCTCGCCGTCCTCGCCCTGGCCGTCGGCCTCTATCCCGTCCTCGTCGGTTATGACGACTTCCTGAACCGGCAGGGCATCCTGTCCCCGCTCGACATCGTCGCGGGCGCGCTCCTGCTGCTGCTGATCCTCGAAGCGACCCGGCGCACCACCGGGCTGGTCCTGCCGATCGTCTGCCTGCTCTTCCTGGCCTACGCCTACTACGGCGGCTACCTCCCGCAGAACTGGGGCATCGCGCACGCGGGCATCGACTTCAGCCAGATCGTCAACGCCCTCTTCAACGACGCGAGCGGCTTCTACGGCACGCCGCTGGACGTCGCGGCGAGCTACATCGTGCTGTTCACCCTCTACGGCGCCGTGCTCAACGCCTCCGGGGCCGGCCAGTTCTTCGTGGACATCTCCTTCGCCGCCTTCCGCCGGTCGCGGACGGCGCCGGGCCGCACGACCGTCCTGTCCGGCTTCTTGCTCGGCACGGTCTCCGGTTCGGGCACCGCGACCGCCGTCAGCCTCGGCTCGATCACCTGGCCGATCCTGAAGAAAGCCCGCTACCCCAGGGAAAACGCGGGCGGGCTGCTCGCCGCGTCCGGGATCGGCGCCATCCTTTCGCCGCCGACGCTGGGCGCCGCGGCGTTCATCATCGCCGAGTACCTGCAGACGTCGTACCTGAAGGTGCTGATCTGGGCGACCGTCCCGACGCTGCTCTACTACCTCGGCATCGTGTTCGCGATGGAGGCCGACGCGCGGCGGTTCAAGGCCGAGGCCGTCGACGTCCCGCACGGGAATCCGTGGCGGCTGCTGCGCACCGGCGGCTACCACTTCCTGTCGCTGGCGATCATCGTCGTGTTCCTCGCCCTGGACATCCCGCCGTTCGCCGCGGTCGTCTACGCCACCGGCGTCGCCGCGCTGTTCGCGTTGCTCGCCCGGCGTCACGACGTGCGCGGGTGGGCCAGGGACATGGTCGACGCGCTCTCGGCGGGCGTGCGCGGGGCGCTGCCGGTGATCGCGGTGTGCGCGGCCGCCGGGGTGATCACCTCGACCATCACCAAGACCGGCCTCGGCCTCGAACTCGCCGACGCGCTGGTGGAGCTGGCCGGCGCGCTCACCGACAACGGCACGGTGATCCTCGTTCTCACCGTGCTGCTCTCGGCGATCGCCGTCGGCGTGCTGGGGCTCGCGGTGCCCGTCACGGCCAGCTTCATCATCGCCTGGGTCGTGATCGGCCCGGCGCT
This sequence comes from Amycolatopsis melonis, assembly GCF_040064235.1. NCBI lineage: Bacteria > Bacillati > Actinomycetota > Actinomycetes > Pseudonocardiales > Pseudonocardiaceae > Amycolatopsis > Amycolatopsis melonis. The sequence goes on along the minus strand of NZ_JBDZYD010000022.1, from coordinate 20,304 downwards.
GGAAACCCTCGGCGTCGCCGACGCCGAACGCGCGATGTTCATCTTCTACTACGCCGTGCTGTCGGAGGTGACCCCGCCGACCGCGCTCGCCGCGGTGGCCTCGGCGGCGATCACCGGCGGCTCGGTGCTCGGCACGATGTGGCAGTGCTGGAAGTACACGCTTCCGGCGTTCCTGGTGCCGATCGCCTTCGTGCTGACCGACAACGGCGCCGCGCTGCTGCTGGAGTCCGACCCGCTCACCGTGCTGTGGGTGGCGGCGGTCTCCGCGGTCGCCGTCGCCGCGCTGGCCGTGGTGACCGGGGGCTGGCTCTTCGGGCCGGTCAGCCTGCCGGTGCGGCTGCTGTTCGTGCCCACCGCCCTGTGCCTGCTCTACCTGGAGCCGGTGCCGATCGCGATCGGCGCCGCGTGCGGGGTGGCCGGCCTGCTCGCCCATGCCGTGATCAAGAGGAGGACAGCATGAAACGCGCACTCGCCGCCGCCGCGGTGCTCGCCTTGGCCGTCACCGGCTGCGGCGGGAAGCAGCAGACCGACCAGGCCGCGCCCGGCGGGACACAGTCCTGCGAAGCGGGCGAAGGCCGGATCACCATCGCCACCGGCAACAGCGGCGGCGTGTACTACGTGCTGGGCGGCGGTCTGGCCCAGCTGATCAGCAGCAACACGAAGCTGCGCGCGACAGCCGCGGAGACCGGCGCGTCGGTGCAGAACATCCAGCAGCTGGTCGCGGGCAACTACGACGTCGCGTTCTCGCTGGCCGACACCGCGGCGGACGCGGTCAACGGCAAGGGTGCCTTCGACGGCAAGCCGCAGAAGGTCCAGGCACTGGCCCGGATCTACCCGAACTCGACGCAGGTGCTGGTCCGCACGGACGCGGGCATCAACAGCGTCGCGGACATGAAGGGCAAGCGCATCTCGACCGGCTCGCCGAAGTCGGGCACCGAAGTGATCGCGAACCGCCTGCTGCAGGCGGCGGGCCTCAAGGACGGCGACGTCCAGGCCCAGCGCCTCGACCTGGCCAAGACCGCGGACGGCATGAAGGCGGGCACCCTCGACGGCCTGGTCTGGTCCGGCGGCCTGCCGACCGCGCAGATCACCGACATCACCACGGCACTCAAGGGCAAGGTGAAGTTCCTCGACATCACCCCGCTGCTGCCGAAGCTGAAGCAGGTCAACCCGGTGTACGACACGGGCTCGATCCCGGCGGCGGCCTACGGGCAGCCGTCGGACGTGCCGACGGTCGTGGTCCCCAACCTCCTGCTGGTACGCAACGACTTCCCGGCGGGCAACGCGTGCGCGATCACGAAGCTGATCTTCGACAAGCAGGCGGAGCTGGCCAAGGTCCACCCGGCGGCCAAGGAGATCAGCAGGCAGCTGGCCACGCAGACCGACCCGGTCCCGCTGCACCCCGGCGCGAAGCAGGCACTGGGCTAGGCGCTCTGCTGGAGCATCCCATGTGGCCTTGGCGAGCCACCTTATTGCTGACCTACGTTTTGCGGGGAACCGTGGCCCGGGTGCGGTCGGAGGGTGGTGCGGTGTCTTGAATGACTCATTCAGGTCTTCGGAGGTCCTGAATGAGTCATTCAAGACGCTGAGGTGAGCCAGGCCGCCCGCGCCGGGCCTGCGCTCTGCCCGTCGGGGGGCAGTAGGTCACCAATTGGCCGTTCGCCTTGGGTCGGCGCGGGCTGAAAGGGACGTTCCTGGCGTCTGACGCGATGAAAGTCCCTTTCATCGCACCGGACGAGACGAAAGGGCCTTTCAGCTCACCCGGGCGCGAAGCAGGCACTGGGCTAGGCGCTCTGCTGGAGCAGCCGCAGGTGCTGCTCCAGCACCGCCCGCACCGAGTCGTGGACGGTCGAGCCGAGCACCGGGTCGACCTCCACCACGTGCCCCCGCGCGTACAGCAGCACCGCCGGGTCGGACAGCACCAGCACGTCGTCGACGACCCGCAGTTCCGCGGTGCCCAGCAGCCGCGGGAAGACGACGTCGGCGGGCAGCCCGTCGCACGTCAGCAGGAACTCCCGGTGCGGCAGCCGGACGCCCAGCCGGGCCTCGGCGGCGTCGACGGCCCGCGGGGACGCCGGGGGCGGTGCCGTGCGCAGCCCGCGTAACCGCAGGATCTCTCCGACGAGGTCGGACCACGATCCCGTGTCCGGCGGAAATCTCCGAAAAAGTGCGGCCACGAGCGCGTCCGCGCAGACGCCCGCCCACTCCCCCAGGCCGAGCGGGTCGGCGCCGGCGGCCAGCCGGGGCGCCAGCGTCCGGGACGCCGCCAGCGAGGCCACGTCCGGGAGTGCCTGACGCCCGGCCAGGGAAGCCCATTCCCGCAGGTCACCGCGGGCGACCGCGGCGCGGAGCCGGTCCGGGCGGGAGGGCGCGACGACCTGGGCGACCGGCGCGAGCGGGGTCCCGTCGAACCCCGAGACCGGCCGGGCGAGGTACGCCACGTGCGCGCGTTCCTCGGCGTCGAGGTCCAGGGGCGGGAGCGCGGCGGCCCAGTCCGGACGTTCGCCGCGGGCCTCGAAGAGCATCTCCCAGGCGCGGGCCGCCACCGCCGAGGGCACCAGCGCGGTGACCGGCCGTCCGGTGCGGGCCTGCCACTGCCGGACCAGGCGATCGGCGTCCGCGGCCGCCCCGGATGCCGCCAGCAGCAGGGCCGCGTGGCCGATGCGGGCGTCGGCGTCGCCGGTCAGCACGTCGCGGACCGCGGCCTCCAGGTACGCGTCGCGGTCCACCTAGACCTGGCCGCGCTTCTTCCGCTCGGTGTACTCGCGCATGCGCTTCGGGTAGCCGACGCGTGCCACCTCGTAGACCGGGATGGACCGGCGGTGGCCGAACTGCTGCGCGGCCTCCAGGCTGCCGATGCGGCGGCGGGTCCATTCGCCGTCGTGGGCGATCAACACCACAGTGGTGTCGGTGACGTTCGTCTTCGGCTCCACATAGGCCTCGACCCCGCGCCGGGTGGCGGCCCATTCCTCGAGGTGGCGGGTGTCCTCGGAGCTGGCTTTCCGCAGCGTGCCGGCCCGCTGACCCCCCTTGGCCCGCCTGCGCAGCGAGTCGAAGAGCCCCACCTCGACCACCTTCCCTCCCGAGAGATTCACCACTCATTATCCGGATGTCCGCGTGTGGTCGGCGTCGCACACCCGGCTAGGTCGCAGCCTCGTTCGGCGTAGTGACAAGATGGCGGATGTCGCGCGCGCGGTTATACCGGGCGCGCGCGGCGACAGAGCATCACCCCACCGCTTGCCGAGGAGTTATTGAAGTGACCGACACCTCCGCCGACCTTGTGATCCTGGGAGGCGGATCGGGCGGCTACGCCGCGGCTTTCCGCGCGGCCGAGCTGGGCCTTTCCGTCACGCTGATCGAGAAGGACAAGCTGGGCGGGACGTGCCTCCACCGGGGCTGCATCCCGACCAAGGCCCTGCTGCACGCCGCCGAGGTCGCCGACGAGACCCGTGAAGCCGAGGCGGTCGGCGTCAAGGCCGCCTTCGAGGGCATCGACATCGCCGGGGTCAACAAGTACAAGGACGGCATCATCGCCCGCCTGTACAAGGGCCTGCAGGGCCTGGCCAAGGCGCACAAGGTGAACCTCGTCGAGGGCAGCGGCACGTTCGTCGGCGGCACGACCGTCGAGGTGGACGGCACCCGCTACACCGGCAAGAACGTCATCCTCGCCACCGGCTCGTACTCGCGCACGCTGCCCGGCCTGGAGCTCGGCGGCCGCATCATCGCCAGCGAGCAGGCGCTCGCGCTCGACTACGTCCCCAAGAAGGTCGTGGTGCTCGGCGGCGGCGTCATCGGCGTCGAGTTCGCCAGCGTCTGGGCCTCCTTCGGCGTCGACGTCACCATCGTCGAGGCCCTGCCGCGGCTGGTCCCGAACGAGGACGAGTTCGCGTCCAAGCAGCTCGAGCGCGCCTTCCGCCGCCGCAAGATCGCCTTCAAGACCGGCGTGAAGTTCACCGGCGCGAAGCAGGACGACAACGGCGTGAGCGTCTCGCTGGAGTCGGGCGAGACCCTCGAGGCCGACCTGCTGCTGGTCGCCGTCGGCCGCGGGCCGAACTCGGCGGGCCACGGCTACGAGGAGGCCGGCGTCAAGATCGAGCGCGGGTTCGTCCTCACCGACGAGCGGCTGCGCACGAACCTGCCGAACGTCTACGCCGTCGGCGACATCGTCCCGGGCCTGCAGCTCGCGCACCGCGGCTTCCAGCAGGGCATCTTCGTCGCCGAGGAGATCGCCGGGCTGAACCCGCGCGTGATCGACGAGAGCGGCATCCCGCGGGTCACCTACTCGCACCCGGAGGTCGCGTCGGTCGGGCTGACCGAGTCGCAGGCCAAGGACAAGTACGGCGCGGGCGTCACGACGTTCACCTACGACCTCGGCGGCAACGGCAAGAGCCAGATCCTCAAGACCTCCGGTGGGGTGAAGCTGGTCAAGGCGCCGGACGGCCCGGTCGTCGGCGTGCACATGGTGGGCGACCGCGTCGGCGAGCTGATCGGCGAAGCGCAGCTGATCTACAGCTGGGAGGCCTTCCCGGAGGACGTCGCGCCGCTCATCCACGCCCACCCGACCCAGACCGAGGCCCTCGGTGAAGCGTTCCTTGCCCTCGCGGGCAAGCCGCTGCACGTGCACAGCTGACGTCTCACCAGCAGAATCCAGACCACGCAGAACTTGGAAGAGGAGTCAGCGAACGATGGCCTACTCCGTCACGTTGCCGGAGCTCGGGGAGAGCGTCACCGAAGGCACCGTCACCCGGTGGCTTAAGCAGGAGGGCGACACTGTCGAGGTCGACGAGCCGTTGCTCGAGATCTCGACCGACAAGGTCGACACCGAGGTGCCCTCCCCGGTGGCGGGCACGGTCGTGAAGATCAGCGCCCAGGAGGACGAGACCGTCGAGGTCGGCGGCGAGCTCGCCGTGATCGACGACGGCACCGGCGGGGTGCCCGAGTCCTCCGCCCCGGCGCAGGAAGAGCCCGAGCAGCCTTCGCAGCCGGAGCCGCAGGCCCAGGCCGAGGAGAGCGCGCCGAGCAAGCCCGACACCGCGCCGGCCTCCGGTGGCGAGGGCACCGAGGTGAAGCTGCCCGAGCTGGGCGAGAGCGTCACCGAGGGCACCGTCACGCGGTGGCTGAAGCAGGTCGGCGACACCGTCGAGGTCGACGAGCCGCTGCTGGAGATCTCGACCGACAAGGTCGACACCGAGGTGCCGTCGCCAGTGGCGGGCACGGTGCTGGAGATCCGCGCGGGCGAGGACGAGACCGTCGAGGTCGGCGGCGTCCTGGCCGTGATCGGCGACGCGAACGCGGCGCCGAAGGCCGAAGCCAAGCCGGAGCCGAAGCCCGAGCCCAAGCCGGAACCGAAGCCGGAGCCCAAGCCCGAGCCGGTCCAGCAGCAGGCCAAGCCCGAGCCGAAGCCGGAGCCCACGCCGGCTCCGCAGGCCGCCCCGGCGGCGGCCGCGACGCAGTCGGCCCCGGCCGCCGCGGCGAAGGACGGCTCGGCCGACGGCCCGTACGTCACGCCGCTGGTCCGCAAGCTGGCCGCCGAGCACGGCATCGACCTTTCGACGCTGACCGGCAGCGGCGTCGGCGGCCGGATCCGCAAGCAGGACGTCCTGGCCGCGGCCGAGGCGAAGCAGAAGCAGCAGGCGCCGGCCCCGGCCGCCGCTCCGGCTGCCGCTGCCTCGTCGGCGCCGTCCGCCCCGCGGGCCGCCGCGGTGTCCCCGGAGGTCCAGGCACTGCGCGGCACCGTGCAGAAGGCGAGCCGGATCCGCCAGATCACGGCCACCAAGACCCGCGAGTCGCTGCAGGTCTCCGCGCAGCTCACGCAGGTGCACGAGGTCGACGTCACGAAGATCGCCAAGCTGCGCCAGCGCGCGAAGGCGGCCTTCAAGGAGCGCGAGGGCGTCAACCTGACGTTCCTGCCGTTCTTCGCGAAGGCCACGGTCGAGGCGCTCAAGCAGCACCCGAACGTCAACGCGTCCTACAACGAGGAAACGAAGGAGATCACCTACCACGGCGCCGTGCACCTGGGCATCGCGGTGGACACCGAAAAGGGTCTCCTCTCGGTCGTCATCCACGACGCGGGCGAGCTGAGCCTGGCCGGTCTCGCGCACCGCATCGCCGACCTGGCGGCGCGGGCCCGTGCCAGCCAGATCAAGCCGGACGAGCTGACCGGTGGCACGTTCACCATCACGAACATCGGCTCGAACGGCGCGCTGTTCGACACGCCGATCATCGTGCAGCCGCAGTCGGGCATGCTCGGCACCGGCGCGGTCGTCAAGCGCCCGGTGGTCATCACCGACGCCGACGGCAACGACACGATCGCGATCCGGTCGATGGTGTACCTCCCGCTGACCTACGACCACCGCCTGGTGGACGGGGCCGACGCGGGCCGCTTCCTGACGACGATCAAGCAGCGTCTGGAAGAGGGCAACTTCGAGGACGAGCTCGGCCTCTGAGCAACTGAAAGCCTCTGAAGGCCACCATCAGGGCGTCTGACGCCCTGATGGTGGCCTTCGGAGCATCCGGGGCATTCGGGAAGGGACCGGGGATGGCGGAGCCGACGTGGTTCGCCGCGCACCGCGACGACGTCTCGGTCGTCGCGGACGACGGCCACTGTCACCTGGCGCACAACGCCGATGTGCCGCGTGTCCTGGCTTCGACGATCAAGGTCGTCCACCTGCTCGCCTACACCACCGCGGTCGCCGAGGGGCTCGATCCGGCCGAGCCGGTCCGGGTCGGCGACTGGGACGCCTGGCACCCCTTCGAGGGCGACGGCCCGCGGGGCGCGGGTGCCCACCACCGGGCCCTGACGGCGCTGGGCGTCGGCTGCGACGAGTTCGGCGTCGCCCGCGACCCGGAACAGCGCGTCCCGCTGGACGCGATCGCCACGGCGATGATCACCGAAAGCGACAACGCCGCCCCCGACTACCTGCGGGCCCGCCTCGGCGACGACGCACTGCGGGCCGCGGCGGCGGACGGCGGCTGGGCCGGCGCGGACCTGCGGTGGTTCTGCGGCGAAACGCTGCGTTCGTACTTCCCCGGCGAGGGCGACCTGACCGCCCGGTTCACCGCCGATCCCGCGTTCCGGCGGGAAGTCCTGGACCGCGTCCGGGGCGAGCCGGTTTCCGATGCGGCGGAGTGGGCCTGGACACAGGGCACCGCGCACGGCACCGCCGCGCAGCTGTTCGCCTTCCACCGCCACCTCGCCACCGCGGACACCCCGGCCGCCCGGCTCGCGCGCCGGAAGCTGGGCGCCACCGCGCGGTACGAGGGCGAGCCCGTGCTGTTCAAGGGCGGGGTCCTGCCGCGCAGCCGCGGGTTCGGCCTGTCCACGGGCGGGGCGACGATCGCGATGTTCTACACCGGCACGGACTTCCCGGACGTCCCGCTCGCCCCGTTCGGCGTGGCGATCCTGTCCGACCTGGCCGCGTTCGCGCGGGACCTGGGCGTGCGCCCGGAACCGGGATGGGCCACGATCGGACCATGCGAGTACTGATCGCCGGCGCGAGCGGCTTGATCGGGTCGGCGCTCGGCGACCGCCTGCGGCGCGAGGGTCACGAAGTCCGGCGCCTGGTGCGGCGGGAGGCCCGCGAGGGCGGCGAATTCCGCTGGGATCCGCCGTCGGGCACCATCGCGAGCGGCGCGTTCGAGGGCGTCGACGCCGTCGTGAACCTGGGCGGCAAGCGGCTGTTCCCCGGCCGGTGGAGCGCGATGCGCAAGCAGCAGCTCACCGACAGCCGGGTCGAGCCGACCGAGGTGCTCGCCGAAGCCGTCGCCGAACACGGCGTCGGCGTGCTGGTCAACGCGTCCGCGGTCGGCTACTACGGCAACGCCGGGTCGTCCATTGTGGACGAGTCGGCGCCGCGCGGGCGCGGTTTCCTCGCCGAGCTGTGCGAAGCGTGGGAAGGGGCGACGGCCGCGGCCGGGGACGCCCGCGTGGTCAAGATCCGGACCGGGCTGGTGCTGTCGGCGCGGGGCGGGCTGTACGGGCTGCTGCGCCCGCTGTTCCGGCTGGGCCTGGGCGGGCGGCTCGGCTCCGGCCGCCAGTACATGCCGTGGATCTCCCTCGACGACGAGGTCGGCGCGATCGTCCACGTCCTGACGCATGAAGACGTCTCCGGGCCGGTGAACCTGACCGGGCCGGAGCCGGTGACGAACGCGGAGTTCACCCGGGCCGTCGGCCGTGCGCTGCACCGGCCCGCGCCGTGGTGGGTGCCGGGGATCGCGCTCAAGGCCGCGCTCGGCCAGGCGGGCGAGGAGATGGCGCTGTACGGGCAGCGGGCCGTCCCGGCCGCGCTGGAGCACTCGGGCTACGCGTTCCGGCACCGCACGCTGGCCGGCGCGCTCGCGGCGGCATGACCGTCCCGCTCAAGCGCTGGCTCGTCGTCGGGTTCGCGCTGGCCGCCGCCTTCTTCGCGCTCGGGCTCGGCGTCGCCCGGCAGCCGCTGACGCTCGACGCCCAGGTCGCGAACGCCCTCCACGGCGTCTACACGCAGCCGCTCGGGCGGGTGGCGGAGATCGGCAGCGACATCCTCGGCCCGGTGCTGCCGTACGTCCTCGGCGTGGCGCTGCTCGCGCTGGCGCTGCGACGGCGGGCCTATCTCGGGTTGTGCGTCCGGCTGGCTGTCGTGCTGCTGCTGTGCCGGCTGACGAGCCTGGTGTTCAAGCCGGTCTTCCTGCGGGAACGTCCGCGTGACTACCCGGACCTGAGTTACCCGAGCGGGCACGTGACGGCGGTGGCGAGCACCGGGTTCGTGCTCCTGCTGCTGTGCGCGTGGCTGTGGCCGCACCTGGTGAAACGGGTGGCGGTGGCCGTGGCGGCCGCGGTGGTGCTGGCGGCGGCCTGCCGGGTCGTGCTCGGGGTGCACTGGGTCACCGACACGATCGGCGCAGTGCTGGCGGTGACCGGTGTCGGGCTGCTCTCAGCATGTGCCTTGCGGCTGCTTCCCCCGGGTGACCGGCGTAGCCTCGACGGGTGAGTTCTTCCCGTACCTGCCGCGCCAGCGCCGAGCCCGTCGACGTCCGGGAGCTCGGCACGATCGACTACACCGAAGCCTGGGAGCTCCAGCGCAGCTTCCTGACGGCCCGTGCGGACGGCACCGCACCGGACACGATGCTCCTGCTGCAGCACCCGTCGGTGTACACCGCGGGCAAGCGCACCGAGCCGGCGGACCGGCCGGTGGACGGCACCCCGGTGATCGACGTCGACCGCGGCGGCAAGATCACCTGGCACGGTCCCGGCCAGCTGGTCGGCTACCCGATCGTCAAGCTCGCCGACCCGATCGACGTCGTGCACTATGTGCGGCGCCTGGAGGAGGCGCTGATCCACGTGTGCGACCAGCTGGGCGTGCACAGCGGCCGCGTGGAGGGCCGCAGCGGCGTGTGGATCCCGGCGGACGACCGCGGCATCGAGCGGAAGATCGCAGCCATCGGCATCCGCGTCCAGCGCGGCGTGACGATGCACGGCTTCGAGCTGAACTGCAATGCGGACCTGTCGGCGTTCGACGCCATCGTCCCGTGCGGCATCCGCGACGCGGGCGTGACGTCGCTGTCGTACGAGCTGCAGCGCGACGTGACGGTGGAGGCGGTGCTGCCCCTGGCCCGCGACGCGGTCCTGGCGGCCCTGGAAGGCGAGCTGCCGGTGAGCGAGGACCGCTGGCTCCCCCGCCCCGAGGCTCCCCAGGCCCCCGGCGTCACCTTCGCCCTCCAGAACTGAAGTCCGTGAATGCCACATTGAGGGACTTGAAGTCCCTCAATGTGGCATTCACGGCGTTCGGGGCCCGGAACTGTCGGTACCCTCCGCTAGCCTGGAAATCGGGGGCTGCTCAGTCCAGCTGGGGCGCGACCTCGGCGGCGACCAGCTCGATCTGGTCCACATCGGACAGATCGAGCAGCTGCAGGTAGAGCCGCGTGATGCCGGTCTTCTCCCGCCACTGCCCGATCCGCTCGACGACCTCGGCGGGCGACCCGGCCAGGCCGTTGGCCTTCAGCTCGTCGACGTCGCGCCCGAGGACCGACGCCCGCTGCGCGACCTCCGCGTCGGACCGGCCGACCGCGATCACCAGCGCCGCCGAGCGCAGGATCTCCTTGGGGTCGCGGCCGATCTCCCTGGCCGCCTCGTCGACGCGGGCGAACTGGGCCGCCGCCGTCTCGGCGTCGACGAAGGGCAGGTTGAACTCGTCGGCGAACCGGGCGGCCAGTGCCGGGGTGCGCTTCTTGCCGCCGCCCCCGACGATCACCGGCGGCGCCGGGGACTGCGCCGGCTTCGGCAGCGCCGGGGAGTCCTTGAGCGTGTAGTACTGCCCGGAGAACGAGTACGTCGAGCCCACCGGCGTCTTCCACAGGCCGGTGACGATCTCGAGCTGCTCGGCGTAGCGGTCGAAGCGCTCCTTCAGCGGCGGCAGCGTCAGGCCGTACGCCTCGTGCTCGGCGTCGTACCAGCCGGAGCCGAGGCCGAACTCGACGCGGCCGCCGGACATCTGGTCGACCTGCGCGACCGAGATGGCCAGCGGGCCGGGGTGCCGGAACGTCGCCGCGGTGACGAGCGTGCCGAGCCGGATCCGGCTGGTCTCGCGGGCCAGGCCGGCCAGGGTGATCCACGCGTCGGTGGGGCCGGGCAGGCCGTCGGCCGAGCCCATCTTCAGGTAGTGGTCGCTGCGGAAGAACGCGTCGTACCCGGCGGCTTCGGTCGCCTTGGCGACGCGCAGCAGGTCGTCGTAGCTGGCCCCCTGCTGGGGCTCGGTGAAGATCCTCAAGTCCACGAAGATCAGCCTATAGAGACATCCGGTTCCGTGCGCCGCAGGCGGACCAGCATGCGGACGATGACGTCCTCGATCTGGGCCCCGACCTTCTTCGGGTCGGGCGAGCTGGCGATTTCGGTCGCCGCGCTGGACAGCGCGCCGAACAGCAGCCGGGCGGTGACCTCGACCGGGACCGGCTCGACCTCGCCCGCGTCGATCAGCGACTGCAGGCCCGAGCGCACGAGCCCGAAGCTGCACCGCTCCTCGGCCTCGCGCCAGCGTTCCCAGCCCATCACGACCGGCGCCTCGTGGATGGCGATCCGCTGGTAGGCGGGGTCGAGGCAGGCGCGGATGAACGCGTTGAGCCCGGCCAGCGCCCGTTCCCACGGGGTGCCGTCGCCGTTGACGATCTTGTCGAGCCGGTCGTAGACGAGGCTTTCGACCTGGTCGAACGCGGCTTCGAAGAGCGCCTGCTTGCCGCTGAAGTGGTGGTAGAGCGCGCCCTTGGTGACGCGCGCGCGTTTGGCGATCTCGTCGAGGGAGGTACCCGCGTAACCGCGTTTGGTGAACAGTTCGACCGCGCTGTCGACCAGCGCGGACCGCGTCGACTCGGAGTAGTCGAGTCGTCTGGACCTCATTGTCGCCACCTTCACAACTTTACGCCCGGAGGATCTCTCCATACTCATGGTATGTTCGCCGTGTCAGGTCCGTACCGGGAGTATGCCGCAGACCCGCGGTATGACCCGGGCCACGGAAGGGGAGCCACACGATGAGCTGGACCGACTTCTACCGGCGCCAGGAGATCCTCGAAGCCGCCGTGCGCCGCGCGGCCCGGAACCCGGGCGCGCCGTTGCCGCTGGCCGAGGTCCCGGGGGCCGAGGAGCACTTCGGCAGCGAGGAAAACCTCCTGGCCGCCCTGCAGTACCAGTGGACGCGGACGCTGAGCGGCCGCCTGCGCGCCGAGGTCGCCGACCCGGACGACGCCGACGGTCTCGGAGACAACGTCGACGCCGTCACCCGCGCGTGGCAGGCCGCCGCGGCGGAACACGCCGACCTGCGCGCGGTCCTCGACGGCGCGTACGAGCGGCACGCCTCGCTGCGCCGCATGCACGAGGGCGAGCTGCGGATGCTGGCCGTCACGGCCGGGCTGGCCGACCCGCGCGAGCCGGCCGACGAGATCGTCAAGGTGGGCCACGCGTTCGAAGCACTGCTGCGCACCGGCCGCGAAGAGCCTGTCCGCCGGCGTCCGATGATCGGACACCTGCGCCGGTTGCTCGCGCCCAGTGCATAAACGGAGTTAAGTGTCACCATGACGCAGCGCTGGACCGAAGCCGACATCGCCGACCAGAGCGGCCGGACCGTCCTGGTCACCGGCGCGAACTCCGGGCTCGGCCTGCGCACCGCCCAGGTGCTCGCGGGCAAGGGCGCCCGCGTGCTCCTCGCCTGCCGTTCCGCCGAGCGCGGCGCGAAGGCCCTCGACCAGGTCCGCGCGGTGGCCGCGGGCGCCGGACCCGAGCTCGTCCCACTGGACCTGAGCGAGCTCGCGTCGGTGCGCGCGGCGGCCGCGTCGGTGCGGGAACGCACCGGCGACGCGCTGGACGTGCTGGTCAACAACGCCGGCGTGATGGCAACCGCCCGCGGCCGCACGGCCGACGGGTTCGAGCTGCAGCTCGGCACCAACCACCTCGGCCACGCGGCGCTGACGTGGCTGCTGATGCCTGCCCTGCGCGGCGGCAAGCACGCCCGGATCGTCACGCTGTCGAGCCTCGCGGCGGTCGGCGCCCGCATCCACCTCGACGACCCCAACGGCGAGCACCGCCGCTACAACCCGGCGGCGGCGTACGGCCAGTCGAAGCTCGCCAACCAGGTGTTCGCGCTGGAACTGGCGCGGCGGCTGCGCGGCGAAGACGTCATCAGCGTCGCCGCCCACCCCGGCTACACCGCGACCGGGCTCGGCAGCGGCATGGCGCGCTCGTACACGAACCCGATCCTCCGCTCGGTGATCGCGGGCGGGCACCGGATCGGCGAAACGCTGTTCGCGCAGAACGTCCGCCAGGGCACGCTCCCGCAGCTGTACGCGGCGACGGCGGACGGCGTCGGCAACGGCGACTACATCGGTCCGGGCGGCCTCGGCGGCGTCCGCGGCTACCCCGTGAAGCTGCGCCCGCTGGCCGCCGCGCGCAGCGAGTCGCTGGGCACCCGGCTGTGGGACGTCACCGCGGAGCTGACCGGCGTCACCCCCGACCCGGCCTAGCCCGAACGGGCGTACGGTTGAGGGCGTGAGTGCTGCTCCTGAGGGCCGGAAGCTGTTGCGCCTGGAAGTGCGCAACAGTGAGACGCCGATCGAGAAGAAGCCGTCGTGGATCAAGACGCGGGTGCGGATGGGCCCGGAGTTCACCGAACTCAAGGGTCTGGTGCGGCGTGAGGGTTTGCACACGGTCTGTGAAGAGGCCGGGTGTCCCAATATCTACGAATGCTGGGAGGATCGGGAAGCGACGTTCCTGATCGGCGGGGATCAATGCACCCGGCGGTGTGATTTCTGCCAGATCGATACCGGTAAGCCTGCCGCGTTGGATCGCACCGAGCCGCGCAAGGTCGCGGAGTCCGTGCAGGCCATGGGTTTGCGGTACTCGACGGTGACTGGTGTGGCGCGGGATGACCTGCCCGATGGTGGCGCGTGGCTGTATGCGGAGACGGTGCGGCAGATTCATGCGTTGAATCCGGGTACGGGTGTGGAGTTGCTGATTCCGGATTTCAATGCGGATCCGGAGCAGCTGGCGGAGGTTTTCGGGTCGCGGCCGGAGGTTCTTGCGCACAACGTGGAGACAGTTCCGCGGATTTTCAAGCGTATTCGTCCGGGATTCCGGTACGCTCGGTCCCTGGAAGTGATCACGGCTGCGCGTGAGGCCGGATTGGTGACGAAGTCCAATCTGATCCTCGGGATGGGGGAGACCCCGGACGAGGTGGCTCCGGCGATGCGGGACCTGGTCGACGCGGGGTGCGAGATCCTGACGATCACGCAGTATCTGCGTCCGTCGCCGCGGCATCATCCGGTGGACCGGTGGGTCAAGCCGGAGGAGTTCGTGGAGCACTCGCAGGCTGCGGAGGCGATGGGCTTCGCCGGTGTGATGGCCGGGCCGCTGGTGCGCTCGTCGTACCGCGCGGGACGCCTGTACGCCCAGACCAAGGCCCACCGCGGCGAAGTCCTCCCGGAGAACCTGGCCCACCTGGCCGCCGAAGGGCCCGCCGCCCAGGAAGCCGCGTCCCTGCTGGCGAGGTGACGCACGTCACTCGACGGTCCTTAAAGGATCGGTAAAGTGGATCGCATGGCCCTGGTTTCGGACCTTCTGAGCTGGCTGCAAGGACTCCCGGAACCGGGACTCGTCGCGGCGACCGGCGGCCTGGTGTTCGCCGAATGCACGATCGGGCTGGGTTTCCTGGCCCCGGGCGAATCCGGGCTGCTCGTCGCGGCGACGACGGCGAACACGGTCCCGCGCTTCTTGGTGCTGTGGCTGGTGGTGACGTTGTGCGCAACAGCGGGCGACGCACTCGGCTACACGATCGGCCGCCGCTTCGGACCGCGCCTGCGCGAGACGAAACTGATCCGCAAGTACGGCCTCGACGCCTGGGACAAGGCCACCGGAGTCTTGGAACGCCGCGGCGCCTGGGCGGTGTTCTTCGCCCGGTTCCTCCCGGTGATCCGCACGCTGACCCCGGCAGCGGCGGGCACCTCGGGCCTGCCGTTCCGCAAGTTCCTCCCCGCCGCCGCGGCGGGCGCGTTCTGCTGGTCCCTGGTCCACATCAGCATCGGCGCGGCCCTGGGCGAAGCGGCAAAGCGCATCGAAGGCGCCCTGAACACGGGCGGCTTGATCGTGGTCGCCGCACTGGCAGCGGTGGGAGTGTTCTTCTTGCTGCGCTTGAAGAAGCGCAAGGCCCTCGCGGCGGTCGAGACGCCGGAACCGGAACCCGAACGCGTCCCCTGACCGAGCGCGTCCCTGCCCGGCCCCACCTCAAGCGCCCCAAGGCCACCCGCGCTGCACCCCAGGCCGCCCTCGCCGCGCCCAACGCACCCGAGGCCACCCTCGCCGCGCCCAACGCCCCCTGGTGCGCGCGACGCACCCAACTCCCCAGGCCCCTCGCCGCGCCCAACCCACCCGAGGCCAACCCCCGCCGCACCCAACGCCGCCCTCGCCGCGCCCGACCCAAGCCCACGTTGGGGCGCCCGAACCCCCGACGCCCGCGAGGGTGCGGCCCGGTCCCCCGAGCCGCACCCTCCCGGCGTCAGCGGCGAGCGCGCACCGCCTTGCCGGTGACCCAGCCGATCAACCCGAGCGCCAGCAGTGCCCCGCCGGCGACGAACGGCCAGGACCCCACGCCCCCTCCGGGCGACGGCGGCGACGCCAGGTCGTACCCACCGAGCTTGCCCTGCGCCCGGTAAGCCGAACCCGGCAGCTTGTCGCCGTACAGCCGGTGCACCAGCTGCTGGTACCCCGCCACCGTCACCCCATCGCCGACCCGCTGCCGGGCCGGGTCGTTGAGCGGCAGCACGCGCCCCTCGTGTACCCGGTACCACGCGTTGACCTGCGGTTCGGTGAACACCAGCTCGCCGGCGGCCTGGGCAGGGAACGTCAGCTCCTCGGTGCCGGTCGTGAAGTTGGTCGCCGTCCAGCCGGACGCTTCGCGCGTCACCCACACGGTCGCCTGCCGCCCGCTCGACGCCTTCGCGCGCACCGCGTAGAAGCCGAACGACGCCGGTGCCGCTCCCGGGGTTCCCGCGACGAACGCCGGGTCCAGCGAATACACAGCCAGCGGCTCGCCGGCCACTTCGGGTGCCTGCGCAGCAGCGGCACGGGCGACGCCCGCCTGGCGGTCGAGCTGGCCGAAGAACGCCGAAAGCTGCGGCCCCGCCGAGGCGACCGCGGCCGCGACGTCGTCCTTCGGCGCTGCCGACGCCGTTCCGCCGAACCCGAACATCAGCGCCACCACCAGGACGGCACATCCACGGAACAGGTTCATGGTCACGCCCCGATCCGGTAGAGGGACTGGGCCCACTGGAACTGTCCATTGCGGACATAGCTCGAGTACGCCATCGCGCTGTAGCGCCGGCTGCTCGGCCACGGGTCGCCGTAGTACACGAGCCCGCTGCTGTCGTAGCCGTAGATGACCTGGGCGTGCCCGCCGCCCGCCGTCCAGTAGATGCCCGTCTCGATCGGGCGGCTGCCGCCGATTTCGCCCTGCACCGAAGCGAAACTGAGCGCGCCGGTCACCGTGCCGGGCCGCAGGCCGAGCGCCTGGTAGCCGCGCTGGACCCAGGTCAGCTCGCCGGGTTGGTTGGGGCACTGCGAGCCGGCCGGGTAGCCGCGGGAGTAGTCGCAGAACGTGTTCTGGCTGACGCCGGTGCCGTAGCCGAGGAACCGGGCGATGGTCAGGCCGCTCGCGGCCCAGCACCACTGGTTCTGCTCCTGGACCAGCTGGCTGATGGACAGCGTGGTGGCCGCCTCCGGCGCCGCGGCCGCGGGTGGGGCCAGCAGCGCGGCCAGCCCGGCACACAGCACACCGAGCGCCTTTGCTCGTCTGAAGTGCATTCGTTGCTCCTTGTCGGCAACAGGTGGGGACTTCGTGAGCTTCTCCCGTTGCCGCGCCGGGCAGTAATCCCAGCGGGGATAACACCGGCGTTATGCCGCCTACCGGACGACGGCGAGCCGCTCGCCGCACCACCGCGCGAAGTGCGGATTCCGGTGCCGGGACGCGGCATGCGCGACCTCCGCGCACCGGAACACGGCGTCGGTCACCGCCGTGCGGGCGTCGTCCTCGCGCGTCGCGAACAACAGCGTCGTCCACAGCGGGTCGCCTGCCAGCGGCAGCGCGAGCAGGCCCGGCGGCGGCGCCGAAGCCGCCTGCGCGAGGCAGACCGCGCCCTGGGCGATCAACGTCCCGGCCGTGCCCGCCTCCGACGTGAAGTGCCGCACGCGCGGCGTGAACCCGGCCGCCGCGCACGCCTGCACGAACCGCACGCGGACGCAGTTCTCGTGCGGCGGCGGCAGGATCCAGTCGCAGCCGGCCAGGTCGGCGAGTGCGACGGCACCGCCGCGGATCGCCGGATGCCCCTCGGCGATGCCGACGAAGATCGGCTCGGTGGCGAGCGTCCGCACGGCCAGGCCGGCGAAGTGGTGAGCTTCGGTGCCGTCGAACCGTTCCAGCAGGGCGACGTCGACCCGGCCGGTCGAGAGCAGCTTCAGCAGGGTGAGCGACGCGGGTTCGGCGTACGTCCGGACGTCGAGGTCCAGCTCCCCCAGCTCCTCGATGAACCGGCCGATGATCAGCAGCGGCACGTACCCGATCCGCAGCGTGCCGGGGCCGCTTTCGCCGTGCCGCCGCGCGGTGGCGACGAGGGCCTGCATGTCGGATAGCAGCGCGTCGGCGCGGGCGAGCACGAACCGGCCCAGCTCGGTGGGCCGCACGCCGCTGGGGCCGCGGACGAACAGCTCGCCGCCGAGGATCCGCTCGATCCGCTTGAGCTGGGCGGTGAGCGCGGGCTGGCTGACGCCGAGCACGGTCGCGGCGCGGCTCACGCTGCCGCCGTCCGCGACGGCGCGGACGGCCCTGAGATGGCGCAGCTCCAGCTCGGCCACCCCGGCAGGCTAACGCCAGGTGCGCGACCCGCACGACCTGCGAAAGTCGGGCTTACTACATTCGGCGGTATGAGTCTCGCGGATCTTCCCCGGCCGATCGGCTTCGTCCTCGGCGGTGGCGGCAGCCTCGGCGCCATGCAGGTCGGCATGCTGCGCGCGCTGACCGACGCCGGGGTGACGCCGGACCTGGCGGTCGGCACGTCGGTCGGCTCGCTCAACGCGGCCGTCCTCGCCCGCTTCGGCGGCGACGCCCTCGCGAGCCTGCGCAGCATCTGGGCGCACATGACGCGCGACGAGGCCTTCCCCGGCGGCGTGCTCAGCCGGGTCCGGATGCTGACGCAAAGCAAGACGCACCTGTTCCCCAACACCGGGCTGGCCGGGATCGTCGCCGAGCACCTCGGCGCCGAGACGCGGTTCGAGGACCTGGCGATCCCGCTGGGCGTCGTCACCACGCAGGTCGACACGGCCGAGCCGCTGCTGATCCGGTCCGGGCGGCTGCTCGAGCCGCTGCTGGCCAGCTGCGCGATCCCGGGAATCTTCCCGCCGGTGGAGCACGAGGGGCGGCTGCTGTACGACGGCGGGCTCGTCGCGAACGTCCCGATGCGGCAGGCGCTGACGATGGGCGCGAAGTCGCTGGTGGTGCTCGACTGCGCGTTCCCGGGCAAGATGCCGGGCGCGCCGCGGACGTTCGCCGAGGTGATGATGTTTACCGCGATGATCAGCATGCGCAACCAGGCGGTGCTGGAGGCGCCGCTGGCCGCGGCCGAAGTGCCGGTGCTGTATCTGCCGGGACCGGCACCCGTACGTGTGAACCCGCTGGATTTCGGGCACACGGAAACGCTGGCGGACGAGGCGTACACGGCGGCGCGGGAGTATCTGGAGGCGGTTTCGGTGGACGGGCCGGGACTTTACGGCGCACCGGGACTCGTCATCACGTGATCCGCGTCACGCCGATGCACCGATCCGCCGGTCAGGACGTCATCGCTATCGCGTAGTTTTGATGACGAATGCCCGCCGATCCCAATTCCCAAAAAGAGACAATATGCTCCCCAAGAAGATTTTACTTTCGGTGGCCGGAATCCTCGCCGGAGCACTGCTGCTTTCCGCCTGCTCGTCCGGTGACGACGGCGGTTCGCCCGCCGGTGGGGCGCCGGCGTCGGGGCCTGCCTCGGCGTCCGAGACGCCGGTCGCGGTGACGTTCGAGCCCGCGGGCGGCACCGGGGTGAACCCGGCGACGCCGATCGTCGTCAAGGCGGCCAACGGGAAGCTCGTCGACGTCACGGTGACCAACACCGCCAAGGGGAAGACGGTGGCCGGCACCCTCGCCCCGGACGGGTCGACGTGGACGTCGACCGAGCCGCTCGGCTACGGGGCGACGTACAAGATCGTCGCGCACGCCCAGGGCGCCAACGGGAAACCGGTCGAGCAGGACAACCAGATCACGACGCTGTCGCCGAAGAAGCAGGCGAACGCCAACCTGATCCCGGCCCCGTCCGCGGTGGCGAGCACGGGCGTCGGCGTGGGGCAGCCGATCGTGTTCAGCTTCGGCAAGATCGCCGTGAAGAACAAGGCGGCGGTGGAGAAGGCGCTGACGGTCGAGTCGACCCCGAAGCAGGAGGGCGGCTGGTACTGGATCGACGACTCGAACGTCCACTACCGGCCGAAGGAGTACTGGAAGGCCGGCACGACGCTCAAGGTGACGGCGAAGATCTACGGAGTCGATTTCGGAAACGGCGTGTTCGGCGCCGAGGACCGCACCGAGACGTACAAGGTGCACGATTCCTGGATCGCCAAGGCGGACGGCAACACCGAGCAGATGCAGATCTTCCACAACGGCCAGATGGTCAAGTCGATGCCGATCTCGATGGGCAAGGACGCAACACCCACCCATTTGGGCGCGCACGTCATTTCGGACAAGCAGGCGAACTACACGATGGATTCGTGCACGTACGGAGTCTGCCCGCCGGACCCGAAGGCGTACCGGTCCAACGAGAAGTGGTCGGAGCGCATTTCGAACGACGGCGAGTTCGTCCACGAGAACCCCAACAGCGTGAGCCAGCAGGGCAGCGCGAACGTGTCCCACGGGTGCATCAACCTGAACGACGCGAACGCCCAGTGGTTCTTCCAGAACATGGGATTGGGAGACGTCGTGGAGGTAACCAACTCAGGCGGCCCCCAGCTCCCGGTATGGGACCTGTACGGCGACTGGTCCAAGTCCTGGGCCGACTGGCAAGCCGGCTCGGCTCTCAAGTAGGTCCGGTTTCGGGTTCCGGGGCCAGGAGCTTCGCTCCTGGCCCCTTTCTCTTGCGCGGCTATGGAGTGATGCCCGTGGGATCACGGGTGATGCCCCTCCAGTCACGGGAGATGCCCGCGCAGTCACGGGAGATGCCCGCCTGATCACGCGGGAGGCCTCTTCCGTCACGCCAGTTCCGGCTTCCCGCGGGGGACTTGCGTGATCCGGGCGGGTTCGCCTGCTCAGGCGGTCGGCTGGCGTACCCGGAGGGTCGGTCCGCGTGCCTGGAGGGTCGGTTTGCGTGCCTGGAGGGTCGGTTTGCGGCTCTGGGCGGGCGGCCCGTCTTTCCGGGGTCGCCGGTTGGTGTGCTCGGGGGCGGGATTCGCGTGAGTGGGGACCGATCTCGCGTGATGGAGCCCGGAACTCGCGTGATTGGCCGCGGATCTCGCGTGCCCAGCGGGGCATCTCGCGTGACTGCACGGGCATCGCCCGTGATTGGAGAGGCATCATCCGTGACTGCGCGGGCATCACGCGTGATCGAGCGGGCATCGCGTGTGGTTGGTGGGGCATCACGCCAGGCGGGCATAAGGAAAGGGCCTGAGCCGGGAGACTGCTGGTCTCGACCGGGCCCAGGCCCTCACCTTCAAGGTAAGTTCGGCGGTGTCCTACTCTCCCACAACCCTTCGGTTGCAGTACCATCGGCGCTGTC
>NZ_JBDZYD010000021.1:18114-125478 GCF_040064235.1 Amycolatopsis melonis | reverse complement strand
CTAGGGCGTGTCTGACAATGCTTTGGTCCAGGCGATCACGGCGTGCAGGACGACCGCTGACCGGTAGACGATGGCGAGCTTGTCGTAGCGAGTGGCCAGGCCACGCCATTGTTTGAGCAGGTTGAACCGGCGTTCGACGACGTTGCGGCCGCAGTAGTCCACCGCGTCGAAGGCGGGTGGACGGCCGCCGCGGGAACCGCGACGTTTGCGGTGCCCGGCCTGATCAGCAGGCTCGGGGATCACCGCGGTGATGCCGCGGGCGCGCAGATGTCCGCGGATGGCGCGCGAGGAATAGGCCTTATCACCGCGGACACGGTCGGGCCGGGTCCGCGCCCGACCGCCTCCAAGGCGAGGGACCTGCAGATGCCGCATCAGGTGCGGGAACATCGGCGCGTCCCCGGCCTGCCCAGGCCCGACCAGAGTGACCAGCGGGCGGCCGTTCCCGTCGACGAGATGGTGCACCTTGGTGCTCCACCCGCCGCGAGAACGGCCGATCGCATGATCAGGCGGCTCGGTCAGCAGATCCGTGTAGTTCGACCCAGCCCCCTGTGGGACGGGTGATGTTGGTGGCGTGCTGATGCGCCCGGGCGATCGTGGAATCCACCGACACCGACCAATCAACCAGGCCGGCCGCGTCTGCTTCGGTGAGCAGGCGTTGCAGCACGGTGTCCCAGGTGCCGTCACCGGCCATCCGGCGATGCCAGGTCCAGATCGTCTGCCACGGACCGAACACCGCGGGCACGTCCCGCCACGGAATCCCGCACCGATACCGGTAGATGATCCCTTCGACCATCGCCCGCGCATCCGAGAAGGGCCTGCCTCGCTTACCGGTGCGGACCGGCAGCAGGTCCTGGATCAAGGCCCACTGACCGTCCGAGAGCAACTGAAACCGCGACACGACCAGCAGCATCCCAGCAACCCACCGAGACGTTTGTCAGACACGCCCTAGCCGGTCGGCGGCGTCCCAGGCCCGGCCGCGCGGGGCGAGGTCGCGGTTGAGTTCGCGGCCGAGGTCGGCGAGGGTCGCGCCGCGCAGAACCGCCGCCGCGTCGGGCTCGGCGCCCAGCTCGCGCCGGACGGCTTCGCGGATCCGGTTGGCCATGAGGGAGTCGAGGCCGAGTTCGACGAGCGGGACGTCGGCATCGAGGCGATCGGGGGCCAGGCCCATGATCGCGGCGACGATCTCGGTGAGCCGGTCGCCGCCGCGGATCGGCTGCGGTTCGGGTGGGGCGGCGGGCTCCGGCTCGGGCAGCCGGTCGCCGCCGGCCGCGTGGACCGGCTGCGGCCCGGGGCGGGCGAGCGGCGCGGGTTCTGCCTCGGTCAGCCGGTCGGCGGCGGCGCGGACCGGCTGCGGCTCGGGGTGGGCGAGCGGCGCGGGTTCTGCCTCGGTCAGCCGGTCGGCGGCGGCCGCGCGGACCGGCTGCGGCTCGGGACCGCCGACCGGTGCGGGGCCGGTTTCCGCGGTGTACCAGTGCCGTTCGTGCCGCCACGGCATCGGCGGGACGTCGGCGAGCCGGGCGCCGTCGTCCGGGTCGGCGAGGGTGAGCCGCGTTCCCGCGCAGTACAGCGTCGCCGCGGCCACTCCGAACGTGCGGACCTCGTCCTGGCCGCGGCGCAGCGTGCCGGTCACGACCGCGTCGGCGATCCCGGCCGCCTCCAGCGTCCGGGCGAGCGAACCCCGCAGGATCGGGTGCGGTGACACCTCGACGAACACGCGGTGCCCGTCCGCGGCCGCGGCGGTGACGGCCTGCCGGAACCGCACCGGCCGCCGCAGGTGGGCGGCCCAGTACCCGGCGTCGAAGTCGGGCAGGTCGCGCGGGTCGGCGAGCACGGTGTCGTACCAGGGCACCAGCGGCCGCCGCCCGCCCAGCTCGGCGAGGGCCTCCCGCAGCAGATCGAGCACCGGCTCGACCCCGGCGGAGTGGCCGGCGACGCCGACGGGCAGCCGCCGTGCGCTGCGGCCGGCGGCGGTGAGGTCCGCGACGAGCCGGTCCAGCACCGGGGCCGGACCCGTCACCGTGAGCTGTCCCGGCGCGGCGTCGACGGCCAGTTCGACACCGGGACGGGCGGCGAGTTCGTCCGGGTCCAGTTCGACGGCGGCCATCGCCCCGCCCGCGCCGACGGTGCCGAGCAGGCGCGCGCGGGTGGCGACCAGGTGCACGGCCTCGTCGGCGGTGAGCACCCCGGCCACGACGGCGGCGGCCGCGGAGCCGAGGGAGTGCCCGACGACGGCGGCGGGCCGCACGCCGAGCGCGTCCCACCGGGCGGCGAGGGCGACCTGGATGCCGAAGATGGCGAGCTGGACGTCTTCGAGTGAGGCCGGACCGGGGCCGGTGAGCAGGGCACGCAGCGAGCGTCCGGTGTGCTCGGTGAACGGGTCGCCGAGCTTGTCGACCTGGGCGGCGAACGCGGGTTCGGCGGCGAGCAGGCCGCGGCCCATGCCGGGCCACTGGGAACCGTGCCCGGAGAAGACGAACACCGGCCCTTCGCCGGCGCGCGCGGTGCCGGTGACCGCGCCCGCGGGCAGGGGATCGGCGCCTTCGCCGACGGCGCCGAGCAGGACGGCCAGTTCGTCGTGGTCCCCGGCGACGAGGGCGGCCCGGTGCGGGGCGGCGTTGTCCCGGCGGAACAGCGTGTGGGTGATGTCGGCGAGGGCGTGACGGCGGGCGGCGGGGGAGTCCAGCCAGCGGGCGAGCTGGGTGGCGCGTTCGGCGAGACGGTCGCGGCTGCGGGCGGACAGCAGGGCGATCCGGACGCCGGTGCCGCCGGACGGTTCGCGCTCCGGTGCGGCGGCTTCCTCCAGCACCACGTGCGCGTTCGTCCCGCCGAAGCCGAACGCCGACACGCCCGCCGTCGCACGGCCCGAGTGCCGGGGCCAGGGCGTCGGCTCGGTGACGACCTTCACCCGCAGGTCGTCGAACGCGATGTGCGGGTTCGGCGCGGTGAAGTGCAGCTGCGGCGGCAGCGTTCCGTGCGTCATCGCGAGCACCACCTTGATCAGGCCGGCGATCCCGGCCGCCGCCTCCGCGTGCGCAATGTTCGTCTTCACCGAGCCGATCAGCAGCGGCGCGTCGGCGTCGCGGCTCGCGCCGAGGACCGCGCCGAGCGCGCGGGCCTCGATCGGGTCGCCGAGGAGCGTGCCCGTCCCGTGTGCTTCGACGTAGTCCACAGTGGAGGGATCGAGACCGCGGTAGGCATCACGCAGCATTTCCTGCTGTGCCTGGGGGTTCGGCGCCGCCAGGCCGTGGGACCGGCCGTCGGAATTGACCGCCGAAGCGCGGATCACCGCCAGTACGCGGTCGCCGTCGACCTCGGCGTCGGCCAGCCGCTTGAGCACCACGACGCCGCAGCCCTCGGCCCGCGCGATGCCGTCGGCTCCCGCGGAGAACGCCTTGCAGCGGCCGTCGTCCGCGAGCAGCCCCGCCGCGGCGAACGCGGCCGTCGGGCCCGGCAGCAGCATCAGGTTGACCCCGGCGGCCAGCGCCAGGTCGGCGTCGCCTTCGCGCAGCGCACGCACCGCGTGGTGCACCGCGACCAGCGAGGACGAGCACGCCGTGTCCACCGCCACGCTCGGGCCGCGCAGGTCGTACACATAGGACAGCCGGTTGGCCGCGATGCTGCCCGCCGCGCCGGTCGCCGTCCACAGGTCCGGTGCCCCGGCGGTCATGGTGAGGTGGCCGTAGTCGTGGGTGGCGATCCCGGTGAACACGCCGGTGCGGCTGCCGCGCAGCGACGCGGGCGCGATCCCGGCGTGCTCCAGCGCCGCCCAGGCGACCTCCAGGAGCATCCGCTGCTGCGGGTCCATCGTCGCCGCCTCGCGCGGGGTGATGCCGAAGTGGTCGGCGTCGAATCCGGCGACGTCGTCGAGGAATCCGCCCAGCACCGGCGCCGCCTCGGCGTCCCAGCGGCCCGGCGGCGCGGTCCGGACGGCGTCCCGTCCGCTGGTCAGCAGGTCCCAGAACGCCTCGATGCCGTCGGCGCCGGGGAAGCGGCAGCCGAGGCCGACGACGGCGACCGGGTCGGTCCGGCGGCGGTCTCTGCCCGGCGGCGCCTCGGGTTCGGCGGTGCCGGTGAGGCTGCGGGCGAGGTGGTCGATGGTCGGGCTTTCCCACAGCAGCGTCGCGGGCAGCTTCGTGCCGAGCAGGTCTTCGAGGTCGGCGGCGATGCCGACGGCCTGGCGGGAGGACAGGCCGTAGTCGCCGAGCGGACGGTCGGGTTCGGCGGACACTCCGGTGTGTTCGGTGACGGTGTCCAGCAGCCACTGGCGCAGCGTGTCGGGCGTCGGGTTCGTCATCGCGCCAAGGCCTTTCCGTAGTCGCCGGCGAGGTAGCGGTCGCGGCAGGCGCTGCGCGCGATCTTGCCGCTGGAGGTGCGCGGGACCCGCCCGGCCGGGACCAGCAGCACGTCCCGCAGGGCGAGCCCGTGCGCGTCGGAGACCAGCCGGCGGATCGCCGCCGCGAGTGCGCGCTCGGCGGGTTCGGCCAGGTCGGCGTGGGTGCGGTGCTCGGCGACCACGACGACGTTCTCGGTGTCGGTGCCGTCGATCGCGAACGCGACGACACTGCCGGGGCGGATCGCGGGATCGGCCGACGCGGCGGTCGCCTCGACGTCCTGCGGGTAGTGGTTGCGCCCGTCGACGATGATCAGGTCCTTGATCCGGCCCGCGATGTACAGCTCGCCCTCGTACCGGACGCCCAGATCGCCGGTCCGCAGCCACGGCCGCTTGTCACCGGCCAGCCGGGCCCCGAAGGTTTCCGTGCTCTCCAGCGGTTTGCGCCAGTACCCGGCGCCGACATTGGGCCCGTGGACCCAGATTTCGCCGACCTCGCCGTCGGGCAGCGCGGTTCCCGTCTCGCGATCGACCAGGGCGACCTCCTGCCCGGCGGGGACACCGCAGGCGACCAGCCGGACGCCGTCGGCGGCCGGGCGCGCGGTGCCGGTCGCGAGGGCGTCGCGGTCGAACGTCGTGACACGCGGCGCGGCGGCGGGACCGGTGGTGACGAACACGGTCGCCTCGGCGAGCCCGTACGCCGGGCGCGTCTTCTCCGGCCGGTAGCCGGCGGCGGCGAAGGCGGCGTGGAAGCGGTCGAGGACACCGGGGTTGATCGGCTCGGCGCCGTTGACGATCGCGGTGACGCGGCCGAGCCGCAGCCGGGCGCGGTCGGCGTCGCGGATGCGGGTCGCGCAGTAGTGGAACGCGAAGTTGGGCGCGGCACTCCAGGCGCCGGCGTGGTCGCCGAGCAGCTCCAGCCAGCGCACGGGCCGCTCGACGAACGCGAGCGGGTCCATCAGCACCGAGCGCAGGCCCAGGGCCAGCGGCGTGATCAGGCCGAGGACCAGGCCCATGTCGTGGAACAGCGGCAGCCACGAGACCGTGGTGGCCGCGGCGGGGTCGAGGCCGAGACCCTGCACCGCCTGGGTGACGTTGGCGAGCACGTTCGCGTGGGTCAGCACGACCCCGGCCGGGTTGCGGGTCGAGCCGGAGGTGTACTGCAGGTACGCGACGTCGTCCGGGTCCGCTTCCGGAACGGGCCACGACCGTGCCGGGCCCGGAGCGTCCACGGCGACGACCTCGACGCCACCGCCGGCGAACTCCTCGACCGCGGACCGGACGGCGGAGGTGGTGACCGCGGCGGTGGGCGCGCAGTCGGCGAGAACCGCGGCGAGCCGTCCGGCGTGGCCGGGCAGGCCGGGGTCGAACAGCGGGACGGCGATCGCGCCTGCGGCGATCGCGGCGAGGAAGCCGGTGACGTAGTCCGTGCCCTGCGGGCAGAGCACCGCGACGCGATCGCCGGGCCGGACCGGCAGCGCGGCGGCGGTCGCCTCGACGCGGTCGGCCAGCTGCCGCCAGGTCAGGGTGCGCCGCCGCCCGGCGGGCTCGGTGGCGAAGTCGGCGAAGGTCAGCGCGGGTTCGCCGGGCTTGACGGCCGCCCAGTGGCGCAGGCACGCGGTCAGGGTGTCGCCGCCCACCGCCGGGAAGTGCTCCTGGGACATGGGTTTCTCCTTGAGTTGCTCAGGTCGCGCGTGAGTGACAGGCGCCGGTGAGGTGGTCTGCCTGGTGACCGGCCTAACGGCCCAGCCGCGGGAGCGCGTGCTGCCACGCGGCGACGGCCATGCTGTCGAGGTCGAGAGCGGTCGCTCCGGCGTCGCGGAGCACGAGCAGCACGTCGTCGGCGGCGATGGCGACGGTGCGCAGGCGCAGTCCCGGCGGCCCGGCCGGTTGCCCGGGCAGGGTCAGGACCTGCTGGTAGGACAGGGTTTGCGCGCCGGGAACGGCGGGTGGGGTCGTGAGGGTCAGTGCCGAGAAGACGGTCGGCAGGTCCTCGTCGTCGACGGTGACCTGCGCGCAGCGGCGGACCTGTGCGGTCCACGCGGCGAGGTCGGTCGGGTGCGGGGTGCGGGCGACCACTTCGGACAGCTGGCCACCGGGCACCGCCGTCTGGAAGCCCTGACCTGCGGTGGTTTCCGGGCCGAGCAGTCTGCCGTGGACGATTCCGGTGCATCCGTCCGCTTTGGAGTGATCCGAAGTGGACAGTGCGGTGGTGATGTCGAAGACGTCTCGTCCGGCCGGTCGTCCGGGGAGTGCTTCGGCAGGCAGGAGTGCGGCCGGAGGGACCGTGGGTGGCCGGGAAACCGGGGGTTCGGCGGCGGTGCCGGAAATGGTGACCGCCGCGGCCGCGACGATCAGTGTCGTGGCGAGGCGGACCGGGGGAAAGCGAATTCGGGGAGCCATGAGCGGCCCTTTCGGAACGTTCCGGAGGGGAGGTGCCGGGACGCGTCAGCGGAGGACCGGCCCGGGCGGCACAGGGCGAAGGCTACGCCGGGAAATCGGTTACCGGAAGCACCTCAAGATCCCGTAAACAACTTCATGTACAGCCTGTGACCTGCCGAATTGCAGGTTACTCACCGGTCACTTGGGCTGGTGTGGCACGGGCGTCCGAGTTTGGTCACTGTCCGCGACCATCGCCTCACCCACGTGGGGGAGTTTGTTTTCCTGCTCTTCACATTGTCCGCTCACATCGTGGACCGGACAATTGCGCTCCTGTCCGGAATTCCTCTAGCTTGGCCGCACCTTCGCCGACTTTCCGGAAAGGAATCGCATGCGCCTGTTCGCGAGATGCCTGACGCTGCTGACGGCGGTGGCGTGCACCCTGCCCGGCGTCCCCGCCCTGGCCGAGCCGGGCGTGCCGGACGCGCGCGCCGACGACGGGTCGCACGTCGTCGCCCAGACCACTGTGGACGGTGACGCGCGGATGCTGGACCTGACCGTGCGCTCCACCGGTGTCGGCGCGTACGCGATGGTCCGGCTGATCCTGCCGCGCGGCTGGGCCGCCGAGCCGGACCGGAAGTGGGCGGCGGTCTACCTGCTGGCGGGCGAGACCCGGAAGCAGGACTACCGCGGCTGGACCGCCAACACCGACGTCCGGCAGCTGGCCGACGACGCGGACGTCCTGGTTGTCATGCCGGGCACCGGTCCCGCCGGATTCTTCAGCGACTGGTGGAACTACGGCAAGGACATTGCGCTGAACCAGTGGGAAACGTTCACCGCCGTCGAGCTGCCGCAGCTGATCGACCGCGGCTACCGCGGCGACGGGCGGCGCGCGGCGGCGGGCCTGTCCCTCGGCGGCTACGGCGCGATCGAGCTGGCCGCGCGGCGGCCGGGAGTGTTCCGCTACGCGGCGTCCTTCAGCGGCAATGTCAACCCGGCGGGCCCGACGGGCGAGCTGCTGACCACCGCGATCGTGACGTCGGCGCGGCTCGACCCCGAGGCGCTGTGGGGCGACCGGCGGCGGGAGTCCACGCGCTGGGAGGCCCACGACCCGGTGGTCAATGCGGCAAACCTGCGCGGCACCGAGGTCTACCTGTCGGCGGGCAACGGCCTGCCGGGACCGCTGGACGCGAAGCTCCCGATCGACGTGCTGCCGGGCGCGATGCTGCTGGAATTCCTGTGCGGCGGCCAGACGAGCGCGCTCGCGGACCGGCTGCGCGCCCTCGGCGTCCCGGCGACGATCGAGCTGTACGGGCCGGGCACCCACCAGTGGGCGTACTGGCAGGACCGGCTGCACCGGACGTGGCCCCGGATGCTGCAGGTGCTGGCGTCGTGAAACCGTCCTATGTGGTCACCGGAGCGTCGAGCGGCATCGGCCGCGCGTGCGTGGCGGAGCTGGCCCGCCGCGGCGCGCACGTGTGGGCGAGCGTCCGCACCGACGTCGACCAGAAGGAACTGGAGCACGCCTACGGCAAGGCGGTCACGGTGCTGCGCATGGACCTGCGCGACCCGGACTCGATCGCGGCATGCGGCGAGCGCGTCGCGGCGGCCGGGGGAGTACGCGGGCTGGTGAACAACGCGGGCCTCGCGCGGCCGGGCCCGCTGGAGTACGTGCCGCTGGAGGTGTTCCGCGAGCAGCTGGAGGTGAACGTCACGGGCCAGCTCGCGGTCACGCGCGCCATGCTCCCGGCGTTGCGCCGGGCGGAGACGGCCAGGGTGGTGACGGTCGGCTCGATCGGCGGCCGCATCGCGGGACCGATGATCGGGCCGTACCACACGTCGAAGTTCGCGCTGGTGGGCCTGACGGACAGCCTGCGCGCGGAGCTGGCCCCGGAGGGAATCGAGGTGGTGCTGGTGGAACCGGGAGCGGTGGCCACGGCAATCTGGCCCCGAGCCCGAGCGGCGGCGGACGAAATCCGCGAGACACTGCCCCCGGCAGGGCTGGAGCGGTACGAAGCCCAGCTGGCGGCGGCAGAGCGCAGTGCGGCGCGATCGGCCCGCACGGGCGTGCCACCGAGCCGGGCGGCGGAGGTGGTGGTGAAGGCGCTGACGACCCGGCACCCGGCACCGAGATATCTGGTGGGCCGGGACGCCCGGCTGGCGGCGTTGCTGGCGAGGCTGCCATTCCGGCTGCGCTACCGCCTGACGGCGGCAAAGCGATGACGGCGGTGGGGGTTGTGGACCGTTGGTGCGCGGCGGGCCACCCCACATCGCGAGCCGTTCCCGTTCCACGTCCGCGCCCCCAGGTCCGCCGATGAGCCGCCTCGTCGTGATCATCGCTCCCGGCTCGCGCGGCGACGTCCAGCCTTGCGTCGCCCTGGGCCGGGGCCTCGCCGCCGACGGAGACCGCGTCCGGGTGCTCGCCGCCGAGCGCTTCCGCTCCCTCATCACCGCGCACGGCCTCGACTTCGCGCCGCTAAGCGCCGATCCCGGCGAGGTCCTGGACTCGGCGTCCGGCCGCGCGTGGACCTCTGGCGGCCGCACCGCCTTCCTGCGCGGGCTCCGCGATGCCCTGCGGCCCGTCCTCGACCGGCTCCTCGCCGACGTCCACACTGGCACGGCGGGCGCCGGTCTCGTGCTCGCCCCGACCCTCGGGTTCCTCGGTGCCCACCTCGACGTCCCCGACGTCGAACTGCACTACCAGCCCAGCGTCCCCACCCGGGCCTTCGCCCACCCGCTCCTGCCCCGCGCCGCCCGGCTCGGGCCGTGGGGACGGCAGCTCAGCTTCCACGCCGTCGACGCGCTCGCCTGGCAGCTGCTGCGGCCTGAAATCGACCGCTGGCGCGTCGAAACGCTCGGCCTCCCCAAGGCCGGGCTGCGCGGGCCGCGGCGCCGGTCACCGGTGCTGTGCGGGTTCTCCGACGCCGTCGTGCCGCGGCCGCCCGACTGGCCTGCCCGCGTCCACGTCACCGGGTACTGGTTCCTCGATCCCGGGCCGTGGCGCCCGGACTCTCGCCTGCGCGACTTTCTCGCCGCGGGACCGCCGCCGGTGTACGTCGGCTTCGGCAGCATGCGTCCCGCGGACGCCGAGGCCACCTTCGCGATCGTGCGCACCGCCCTGCGTCGCGCCCGGCTGCGTGGGTTGCTCGCCACCAGCGGGCCCGGCAGCGACGACCTGCTCACCGTCGGGGACGTCCCGCACGCGTGGCTGTTCCCCCGCACGGCCGCGGTCGTCCACCACGGCGGTGCCGGAACCACCGCCGCGGCCCTGCGTGCCGGTGTTCCGTCGCTGGTCTGCCCGGTGTTCTCCGACCAGCCCTTCTGGGGTGACCGGGTGTCCCGGCTCAGCGCCGGACCCCGGCCGCTGCCGCCGAAGGACCTCGACGCCGACGTGCTCACCGCCCGGCTGCGCGAACTGACCGGCAACCCGCTCTTCCGCCGTGGCGCGCAGTACGTGAGCGCGCGGCTGCGGGCCGAGGACGGTGTCGCCGCGGCGGTGAGCATTCTGCGATCATGACGGTGTGCAGCCGCGCCGCCGGAGTCCCGAAGTCGTCGCTCCGCCCCTCGGGCGGTACAGCCACGTCGCCGAAGTGCCACCCGGGCACCGGCTCGTCTTCTTCGCCGGCCAGCTCGGCGTGCGGCCCAACGGCGTACTCGCCGGACCCGGGGCCGAGGCACAGGCGCGGCAGATCTTCGCCAACCTGCACGCGCTGCTGGCCGCCGAAGGCGCCGGGCCGGAACACCTCGTCAAGCTCACGACCCTGCTCGCCGGCACCGAGCACCTCGCCGGGTACCGCGCGGCGCAGGCCGAGGCGTTCGGGAAGTGGTACCCGGACGGCGACTTCCCCGCCCAGACACTCGCCGTCGTCGCGGCGCTGGCCGGGCCGGACTACGTCGCCGAGGTCGAGGCCGTCGCCGCGGTCCCGGCATCCTGACGTCATGGGCAGGCGACCGGCGTTCGTGCTGCACGAGCACTGGCGGCCACGGCACCACTTCGACCTGCGGCTGGAGGAGGACGGCGTGCTGCGGTCGTGGGCGGTCCCGCGCGGCCTGCCGCCGGACCCGGCCGCCGACCGGCTGGCCGTGGCCGTCCCCGACCACGCGCTCGACCACCTCGCCTACGAGGACGACACCAAGAAGATCGCCGACACCGGCTGGTGGGAGGAGCACGACCGCACGGCAAAGCGGATCCTGTTCACCCTGCACGGCCGGGCGGGCGCGGTGCGGTACGCGCTGATCCGCACCAGCCGCGACTGGCTGCTGCACCGCACCCGCGACCAGCCCGGCGACGGCTGACGGACTCAGGTCGTGCGGGTCAGCTCGCCGGCCAGCTGCCACGTGCGCCGTCGGTCTTCTTCGCGCGCGATGTCGGTGTAGGCGACGGTGATTTCGGTGGCGCCCGCCTCGGCGTAGCGGCGCAGCCCTGCGGCGACCGTGGCCTCGTCGCCGATCAGCGCCAGGTCGACGGCCCGGCCGGCGCCCTCCCGTTCGACGATCCGGCGGTAGGACGGGATCGAGTCGTAGAAGGCGAGCCGGGCGACGGCGGCGGCCCTCGCCTGCTCGACGTCGTCGGTCACGATGGCCGGGACCGAGGCGATCACCCGGGGCGCGGGGCGGCCGGCGCGGGCGGCCGCTTCGGTGATCCGGGGAACGATGTGGCCGGCGAGCGTGCGGGGCCCGGCCAGGAACGGCATCGTCCCGTCGGCCAGTTCGCCGGCCACGCGCAGCGCCTGCGGTCCCATGGCCGCGACGATCACCGGGATCTCCGGTTCGGCGCCCGCGACCGCGGTGGGACCGACCGGGTGCGACTGCAGGGTGGTGCCCTCGAAGGACGTGGTCTCGCCGTCGAGTAGGGGCCGGAGGGCACCGAGGTATTCACGCAGGTGCGTGATCGGCGGCGGGTAGGGCAGGCCGTAGGCGTGCGTCAGCAGGTCCGGTGCGCCGAGGCCGAGGCCCAGCCGGAAGCGGCCGCGGGTGACCGCCTGGGCGGTTTTGGCCGCGGACGCCAGCAGTTGCGGGTGGCGTGGGTGCATGGGGACGACGGCGGTGCCGACGGAGATGCGGGGAACGTCGCGGCCCACGGCGGCCGCGAGCACGATGGCGTCGTGGGCCGCCCCCTGGTTGAACCAGACCGTGCCGATTCCCTGCTGTTCGGCTTCCGCGGCCAGCTCGGTGGCCCGGTCGGCGACGTTCTTGACGTCCTCCTCCGGGGTGAACTGGGGCATCGCTACTCCGACGTGCACGGTCTTCTCCTTCTCGATGTCAGTGACTGTCATCGACCGTAGCACCTGATGTCAGTCGCTGTCATCGCGTAGGATCCCCGCATGGGCAGATGGGAGCCGAACGCGTGCGGACGCCTGGCGCAGGCGGCGTTGGAGCTCTTCGGCGAGCGCGGCTACGAGCAGACGACCGTGGCGGAGATCGCCCAGCGGGCGGGGCTGACCGAGCGCACCTACTTCCGGCACTATCCCGACAAGGGCGAGGTGATGTTCGCCAAGGCCGGTGCCCTGCAGGAGCGGCTCGTTGCCGCGGTCGAGGGCGCACCGGAGTCCGCGGCGCCGATCGACGCGGTGGCGGCGGGCCTCGACGCCCTCGCCCGGGAGTTCGACGGCCGCGGCGAACATCGGGAGCGGCAGGCGGTCATCGCGGCGAACCCGGAGCTGCGCGAGCGGGAGCTGACCAAGTTCGCCGCGATGGCCGCCGCGCTCGCCGTCGCCCTGCGCGGGCGCGGTGTCGCGGAGCTGCCCGCGACCCTGGCCGCCGAGGCGGGCATCACGGTCTTCAAGGTGGGCTTCGGGCGCTGGCTCGCGGCCCCCGGTGACCGCGAACTGTCCGTGGTGCTGCGGGAATCGCTGGCCGAACTCAAAGCCGTGACGTGCGGCGCCGGGGCGTCGTAGCGGGTTCCGCGGTCGTGTGCAGGTCGCGCCGGAAGGTCTCCGGGGCCAGCCAGGCCGACACGATCGTCAGTACTGCCCCGAGCACGACGTAGCCCGCCACGAGCGGCCAGCGCGTTCCGCCCGGACCGGCCAGTGCCGTCGCCACGAACGGCGTCAGGCCGCCCGCCAGGATCGATGCCAGCTCGCGGCCGCCCGCCGCGCCCGTGTAGCGGCGGTCGGCCGGGAACAGCTCGGCGAAGAACGCCGGCTGGACCGCGTTGATCGCGTTGTGCCCCAGGTTGAGCACCAGGACGTACCCCAGCAGGATCAGCGCGAACTGTCCCGTCTGCAGCAGCCAGAAGAACGGCACCGCCGCCAGCCCGACGACCACCGCGCCGAACAGGTAGACCGGGCGGCGCCCGATCCGGTCGGAGATGGCCGCGAACACCCCGTGGCTCACGAACGCCAGCACCGACACGACCAGGATCGCGGTGTTCAGCACGCTCTTGTCGATCTTCAGTGTGGTGGCGTATGACAGCGCGAACACCGTCAGCAGGAAGTAGGGGAGTGCCTCGGCGAACCGCAGGCCGAGGATGAGCAGCAGGCTCCGCCAGTTCTCGCGGAACGTCGAGCGCACCGGGTCCGGCTCCCGCTCGGTCTTGACCGCCGCGGTGAAGACCGGGCTTTCCTTGAGGGACAGGCGCATCCAGAACGTGACGGCGAGAATGACGGCCGAGAGCAGGAACGGCACGCGCCAGCCCCACGAGTACAGCGCCGCCTCGGGCAGGGTGTAGACCCAGGCGAAGACGCCGGTGATGAGGATCTGGGCCGAGAACCCGCCGGTGTTCGGCCAGGCGCTGAAGAACCCGCGCCGGTGCGGTGGCGCCGATTCCAGCACGATGATCATCGACCCGCCCCACTCGCCGCCGACGGCGAACCCCTGCACCAGCCGCAGGGCCACGAGCAGCAGCGGGGCCGCCGGGCCGAGCACGCCGTAGCCCGGCAACAGTCCGATGAGGACGGTCGAGACACCCATGACCGACAGCGTCACCAGCAGTGTCGGCTTCCGGCCCCTCCGGTCGCCGCGGCGGCCGAAGTACAGCCCGCCCAGCGGCCGGGCCAGGAACCCCACGGCGAACGTCCCGAACGCCGCGAGCGTCGCGACGAAGCCACCGGCGTCCGGGAAGAACACCTTCGGGAAGATCACCGCGGCCGCGGTGCCGTAGACCAGGAAGTCGTAGTACTCGAGGGTGTTGCCGAGGAAGCTGGAGGCGGTGACCTTCCAGGGATAGCGCCGGTCGGTGGCCATGCGGAGTCCTTCCGGGGGAACGAGGAGCACGGCGTCGTGCCCACCGGCACTATGACCCGGTATACGGTTAACCGTCAACGGTCTTTGTTGACGGTTAACCGTGGCGGCCCTAGGCTGGGCGCGTGCCGGAACTCGCCATGACCGTCAGCCCGGTCCGCAAGGCCGCCGCCCTCGGCGAGCAGCTCGTCGAGCAGCTGCGGGCCATGGTGGTGCGGGGCGAGCTGGCGCCCGGCACGCACCTGGTCGAGGGCAGGCTCGCCGACGACTTCGGCGTCAGCCGCGGCCCGGTGCGCGACGCCCTGCGCCAGCTGGAGATCGAGGGCCTGGTGGAGACGCGCCGCCGTGGCGTGTTCGTGCTCGGGCTGACCGGCGACGACCTGCGCGAGCTGTACGCGCTGCGGGAAGCGCTGGAAGGCCTCGCCCTCCGCGAAACGATCGAGCGGGCGGGCACGGCGGACTGGTCGGCGGTGACGGACGCGGTCGCGCGGATGACCGCGGCCGCCGACGACGGCGACCCGGCCCGGTTCGCCGCGGCGGACATGGACTTCCACACGGCGTTCTACGACCTCGCGGGCAACCGCAGGCTCGCCGCGGCATGGGCCACCCACCGGCCGCTGTTCGCCGCCATGCTCGACGTCACCAACACCCGCGACCGCGACCTCCACCCGGCGGCGGCTGACCACGCCGCGCTGGCGGAACTGGTCCGGGCGGGCGACCTCGAGGGCGCGCTCGCGGCACTGTCCGTGCACCTGGACGGATCGCGGGAGCGGATGCGCGCCGCGCTCGCCGACCTGTCCGCCTGACCCCCTGGGAGTATCCGCATGCCTCGTGCCGAGGTCATTTCCGCCACCCCCACGCTGTTCCGCGACGACGGCGCGCTCGACGAAGCCGCCAACGCGGCCCTGCTGAACCGGTTGCGTGACCGGGTCGACGGGGTGTTCGTCGCCGGGACCACCGGTGAGTTCCCGGCGCTCGACCGGGCCGAACGTCGCGTGCTCGCCACGCTGGCGCTGGAAATCTTCGGCCCGGCTCGCACGGTCGTCCACGTCGGGGCGGCGAGCACCCGCGACGCCGTCGCGCTGGCCGCCGACGCCGTCGCGGCGGGCGCCACGCGGCTGGCCGTCATCACGCCGTATTACCTGCCCGCCGACGCCGGAACCGTGCGGCGCCACTTCGCCGCCGTGACCGCCGCGGCCGGGGATGCCGAGGTCTACGGCTACCTCTTCCCGGACCGCACCGGCGTCACGGTGACCCCCGCGGAGTTCGCGTCGATCGCCGCAGCCACGGGCCTGAGCGGCGGCAAGCTGTCCGGCGCCGCCGCGGCCCGCTTCCCCGAGTATCTGGCCGCCTTCCCGGAAGGCCGGTTCTGGTCGGGCGCCGACGCGGAGCTGGCGGCGGTGGCCCGGGCCGGTGGCGCGGGCGTGGTGTCCGGGTTGTCGTCGGCGTTCCCCGAGCCCTTCATGGAACTGGCGGCCGGTGAGGACGCGCAAGCCCGCGTCGACGAAGT
Source organism: Amycolatopsis melonis (assembly GCF_040064235.1). NCBI lineage: Bacteria > Bacillati > Actinomycetota > Actinomycetes > Pseudonocardiales > Pseudonocardiaceae > Amycolatopsis > Amycolatopsis melonis. The sequence continues at coordinate 110,077 of NZ_JBDZYD010000021.1, read as the reverse complement.
CCGCGCGGCACTGGGCGGCACCATCGAGGGGATCAAGGAAGCGTTGCGGCGCCAGGGAATCGGCAACGGGCTGCTGCGCATGCCCGCGCCGGCCCCGGACGTCGAGCGCATCGCGGCGCTGGGCCGCTACGCCCGGACGTGAACCCCGGCCGGGCGCATCGCCCGGTGCGCCCAATAGCCGAGCACGGCGAGCAGCGCGATCTCCAGGACCATCATCAGGCGTTCCACCAGCCCGGTCGCGACGGTCGGGAGGTGGCCGCCCAGCACGACGTTCACCGCGAACGGCACGATGAACGGCAGGTAGAACGGGATCGCGGCGAGCGCGAGCCGTCGCGACCACGTGGCGAACCGCCGCCAGCGCGGGTCGTCCCGGTGCCGCCGTCCGAGTGCCCAGCCGACCACCGGCAGGCTCAGGCACGTCACCGCCGAGGCGTAGAGGTGGATCTTGCCGGTGGCGGTGATCGCGCCGCCCTGCGGGTCCTTCGCGAAGAGGGCGACGGCGAGAAGGCTGACACACCACAGTGCCTTCGCGGCCACCAGCGCGGGGTTGGCCATCAGGCCACGCCGGTAGAGCGCGACGAGCAGCAGCGCCGAGCCGCCGCTGGTGAGCAGCAGCGCGACGTCCCAGAGCCGGCGGCCCGGGCTGAGGGCGTAGTCGCTGAGCATGGTGCTGACCGGATCGAGCGGGGCGAGCCGCCGGTCCAGGTGCAGCACGGCGAGCAGGACGACGGCCCCGGCGAACGCGGCGAGCGCGCCGGGGACGAGCAGGCGGGCGCGGAGTGACGGGCGGACGGGTGCGGGACACAGCATGCGGTAAGACACTCCGGGACGGCTCTGCGGGTTCAGGCGGAGCTGCGGACGCTACCCGTGACCATTCCGTGACCATGGCCGACAGGCTTGGAGTGTGACGCACCCCACTTCCGGCGGTCAGCTGTCCTGGGAGATTTCCGCCGAGTCGGTGAGCCGCAGCTTGCGCCGAGCCCGCTGGTAGAACGTCGTCCGCCCCAGCCGGACGACGCGGGCCGCGCTCGGGCGGGCACGCAGGTCCAGGCGGTCTCCCGGGGCTACGTAGCCCTCCACCTGGCCGTCGACCTCCACCGCGAGCCGTCCGCTCGCCGGGAGCAGTTCCAGGGTCACCTCGTCGTGGACCGACAGCACCACGCCCCGGCTGTACGCCGAGTGCGGAGCCGCCGGGGTCACCAGCAGCGCCTCCACCGACGGGCTCGTGATCGGGCCGCCCGCCGAGAAGCTGTAGGCCGTCGAGCCGGTCGGGGTGGCCACCACCACCGCGTCGGCCGAATAGCTCACGAACGGCTGGCCGCCGACGCGGACCGCGACCACCGCGCTGCCGTCGCCGGGCACCCGTACCACTGCGATGTCGTTGAACGCCGTGATCGTCCGGCCGTTGAGGACGCCGTCGACCGCCAGCCGCGGCTCGACCGTGAACCGGTGCTCGTCGATGGCCGACAGCGCGCCGGGCAGGTCCGGGACGTCGACCTCGGCCAGGAACCCCAGCTTGCCCAGGTTCACCCCGAGCACCGGCGCGCGCTGCCCGTCGGCCAGCCGCATCGCCCGCAGCATCGTGCCGTCGCCGCCCAGGCTGACCACCAGGTCCGCCCGGCGGCCCAGCTCTTCGGGCGTCACCCCGACTGCCGCGCAGTTCAGCCGGACGATCTCGTCGGCGATGCCGAGGATCTCGATGCCCCGGTTCCCCGCCCAGCCGAGCACCGCGTCGACGGCGGCCGCCGAGTCGCGCCGGGGATGCAGCACCAGGCCCGCGGAATGCATGTCAGCGGCCCCTGGCGGGCGGCGTACCGAGCGTCATGCGCCCAGTCTGCCCGCTCCCGCCGTCCGCCGCGAGAACTGCAGCGCGCCGTCGTCGATCCGGCCGTGCCGCAGCTTGACGACGTCGTGCGCGTAACTCATGCCCAGCTGCCACGGCGCCCGCGAGCCCGCCTTCGGGAACTCGTCGATCGAGCGCAGCACGTAGCCGGCGGCGAAGTCCAGCAGTGGCCGCTCGGTCACCGCCGGGTCGTCGTTGACCGGCACGCACCGGTCGTACCCGTGCCGGTCGAGGTGGCGCAGCAGCCGGACGACGTACTCGGCGACGAGGTCGGCCTTGAGGGTCCACGACGCGTTCGTGTAGCCGATCGTGAAGGCGAAGTTCGGCACGCCGCTGAGCATCATTCCCTTGTACGCCATGGTTTCCGGCAGCTTCACCGGAGTGCCGTCGACGACCAGCTCGATGCCGCCGAAGGCCAGCAGCCGCAGCCCGGTCGCGGTGACGACGACGTCCGCGTCCAGTTCGGCGCCGGATTCGAGCCGCAGGCCCGTCTCGGTGAAGGAGGCGATCCGGTCGGTGACGACCGAGGCGGTGCCGCGGCGGATCGCGCGGAACAGGTCGCCGTCCGGGACCAGGCACAGCCGCTGGTCCCAGGGCTGGTAACGCGGCTTGAAGTGGGTGTCCACGGCGTACCCGGGCGGCAGCTGCTTCATCGCCGCCCGGCGGATCAGCGCCTTCACCACGCCCGGCCGCCGCCGGCTGAGCTGGTAGATCAGCGTGCTGACCGCGACGTTCTTCCAGCGCGCGATGGGGTATGCCAGCCGCGCGCCGAGCAGCGCGCGCAGGCGGTTGGCCAGCGCGTCCTCCGACGGCAGCGACAGGATGTAGGTGGGGGAGCGCTGCAGCATCGTCACGTGCGCGGCACGGTCGGTCATCGCGGGCACCAGCGTCACGGCGGTCGCGCCGCTGCCGATGACCACGACCTTCTTGCCGGTGTAGTCCAGATCGGACGGCCAGTGCTGCGGGTGCACGACGGTGCCGCCGAACCGCTCCAGTCCCGGGAAGTCCGGCGCGTGCCCGGATTCGTAGTCGTAGTAACCACTGCAGAGGTACAGGAACTTCGCGGTGAACGTCACGGGTGTGCCGTCGTGCACCGCCTCGACCGTCCACAGTGCGTCCTCTGTGGACCATTCCGCGCGGACGACCTTGTGCCCGAACCGGACGAGCCGGTCGATCCCGGCCTCGGCCGCGGTGTCGCGGACGTACCGCAGGATCGACGGGCCGTCGGCGATGGCCTTCGCGGACGTCCACGGCCGGAACCGGTAGCCGAGTGTCTGCATGTCCGAATCGGACCGGACGCCGGGGTAGCGGAACAGGTCCCAGGTGCCGCCGATCGCGTCGCGGGCTTCGAGGATCGCCACTGTCTTGCGCGGGAACGCGGTGCGCAGGTGGTGGGCGGCGCCGACGCCGGACAGCCCGGCGCCGACGATCAGGACGTCGAGGTGCTCGGTCATCGGAGGGCCTCCGTCCGCCGCGGGCGCCGCATCAGGCGGGTGAGCACGGCGTGGTAGTGGGTGGGGGCGATGCGGGCGAGCGCGTCGAACAGGTAGGCGTCCGGGCCGACCAGGATGCGGGCCTTCCCGCGGTCGACCCCGGCGTGGATGATCGCGGCCGCCCTGTCCGGTGAGGTCATCGTCATGGCCTCGAACTGCGCGGCCAGCTGCTCCTTGCTGCGGCCGAGCCCCTCGGGGTCGCGTCGCACCCGGGCGTTGCGGGCGATGTTCGTGGTGATGCCGCCCGGGTGGACGGTGATCGCGCGGACGCGGGTGCCGCGCAGTTCCTGCCGCAGCGACTCGGTGAAGCCGCGGACGGCGAACTTCGCCGCGCAGTATGCGCTCTGGTACGGCATCCCGAGCAGGCCGAACACACTGGAGGTGTTGACGATCGCACCCTCGCCCTGCTCGACGAGGATCGGCAGGAAGGCACGCGTCCCGTGCACCACGCCGCGGAAGTTGATGTCGTGCAGCCAGTCGTCGTCTTCGGGGACGGCGTCGAGCACCGTCGAGGTCACCGCGACCCCGGCGTTGTTGAACACCGCCGCCAGGGGCGCCGGGAGCCACTCGCGGACCTCGGCGGCGAAGCGGAGCTGGTCTTCGGCGTCGCGGACGTCGAGGACGCGCGTCAGCGCCGGGCCGGGCAACGCGGCCGCAGTCGCCTTCAGCCCCTTCGCGTCGACGTCGGCCAGCGCGACCGGCGAGCCGAGCCGCGAGAGCCGGGTGGCCAGAGCCCGGCCGATGCCGGACGCCGCCCCGGTGATCACGACCGGGCGGCCGCCGAGGCTACGCGGCCGGGACATCGCTGCTCCGCGCGTGCTCGTCGACGAGGTCGAGGATCGACGGCCACGCGCCTTCGGGCAGGTCGTGGCCCATGCCGCGGACGGTCTCCAGCCGGGCGCCGCGGATCGCGCGGGCGGTGGCGGCGCCGCCGGTGGGGTGGACCATCCGGTCGCGGTCGCCGTGGATCACCAGCGTCGGCGCGGTGATCCGGCGCAGCAGCCGCGTCCGGTTGCCGGACTTCATGATCGCGGCGAGCTGGCGGCCGACACCCCCGCTCGTCGGGTCCCGGTCCCAGCCCTTCCCGGCCGTCTCGCGTACCCAGGCCTCGTCGAACGGGAAGCCGTGCGAGCCGATGTGGCGGAACATCCGCACGGCGCTTTCGACCGCTTCTTCCCGGGACTTCGGCGGCTTCGCGCCCATCATCCGCAACGTCGACAGCGCCGGACGGCCGAGCAGGCGCGACCCGGTTGTCGACATGATCGACGTCAGGGTCCGGATCCGCTCGGGGTACAGCGCCGCCGTGGTCTGGGCGATCATGCCGCCCATGGAGACGCCCGCGATGTGCACGGTCTCCAGGTCCAGTGCGTCGAACAGGCCCACGGTGTCGGCGGCCATGTCCTGCAGGGTGTACTGCTGCGGCGGGAACCGGCCGGCGAGCATGGCGGGCAGGCTCGGCGGCCGGAAACGCGGGTGCGTCGAGCGCCCGGCGTCGCGGTTGTCGAACCGGATCACCTCGTAGCCGCGCCCGGCCAGCTGGGCGCAGAAGGCGTCCGGCCAGCTGTGCAGCTGCTGGCCGAGGCCGGCGACGAGGACCAGCGGCTCGGCGCCGCGGTCCCCGATCCGTTCGTACGCCAGGGAAATCCCGCGGCCGGCGTCGGCGATCTCTTCGGTCACTGCTCTCCTCCGGTGCTCCGGCGGCGCACGGCGACGCGGCCGCCCTGGGCGGGGGCGTAGGCGATGCCCCGCGAGTGCCAGCGTTCGCCGGGCGCGTCCGTCGGCACGATCGTGAACTCGCGCAGCAGCGTCCGCAGCACGACGGTCATCTCCATGGTCGCGAAGGCGGCGCCGAGGCAGCGCCGGGTGCCGCCGCCGAACGGGATCCACTGGTAGAGATCCGGGCGGGCGCCGGCGAAGCGGTGCGGGTCGAACGTCGCCGCGTGCGGGAAAACCGTGTCGTCGTCGTGGATCAGCGCGATGCTGACCAGGACCGAGTACCCCTTCGGCAGGGTCCAGCGGCCGAGCCGGAAGCCGTCCTGCCGGACCTGCCGGGCGGTGAGGTCGATGACCGGGCGGGTGCGCTGGACCTCGAGGATGGTCGCGTCGAGCAGCTTGCCGTCGTCGTCGTTCAGCTCGTGCAGCAGCGCGGGGTGACGGCGGAGGCGTTCGACGGCCCAGGCGAGCGTCGTCGCCGTGGTCTCGTGGCCGGCGGTGAGCAGGGTGAGCAGCTGGTCGGCGATCTCGTCGCGGGTCAGCCCGGTGCCGTCGTCGTAGCGGGTCTGCAGCATCATCGACAGCACGTCGTCCTTGTCTTCGGCGCGGGCCTTGGCGATGAGCCGGTCGACGATGGCGTCGTACTCGCGGCGCATCCGTTCGAAGCGGCGCCAGGGGTTCCAGCGGCCCTTCTTGGGGATCGGCAGCACGGCCAGCCGCGAGCCGAGGGTGACGAACGGCGGGAGGAGTTCGCGCAGCTCGGCGAATTCGGCCCCTTCGGCACCGAAGACGGCGCGGAGGATGGCGTTGAGCGTGATCCGCATCATCGACGGGAGCGTCGCGAAGGTCTTGTTCTCCGGCCAGGTCGCGAATTCGCGGAGGGCTTCCTCTTCGACGATCTTCTCGTAGGCGGCGAGGCGGCGGCCGTGGAACGGCGGGACCAGCAGCTTGCGCTGCCGCTTGTGTTCCTCGCCGGACAGCGCGAACAGCGACCGCGGGCCGAGCACGCGCCCGAGGTTGACCTCCATGTTGTCGACGAGGTCGGGCCCGGCGGTGAACAGCTGCTTGATCTCGGCGGGACTGCTGATCACGACGGCCCGGCCGAAGATCGGCACGTCGACGGTGAAGGCGTCGCCGTAGCGGTCCCTGAGCCGGCGCAGGCCGCGCAGGGGCTGCGTCAGCGCGTAGGCGCCCTGCACCGCGCGGGGCAGGGTGGGGCCCGGCGGCAGTGTCACGGTGCTCGTCATGGTCGGCATCGACCCTCCCAGAGTGGTACGCGAGCGTACCGCCGCCACGGTACGCCGGTGTACCATCCGGTTTCAAGAGGAGGGGTATAGCGTGACTTCCGTGGACGTGGACACCCGGCGGCACCGGCAGCGGCTGCTCGACGGGCTGGCCGCGTCGATCACCGAGGCCGGCTTCCGCGACACGACGGTCGCCGACATCGTCCGCCGCGCCCGCACCTCCCGCCGCACGTTCTACGAGCACTTCTCCAGCCGCGAGGAGTGCCTGATCGCGCTGCTGGCCGAGGCGAACCGCGCGATGATCCGCCAGATCTCCGAGTCCGTCGACCCGCGCGCGCCGTGGGAGGTCCAGGCGCGCCAGGCAATCGAGGCGTGGATCGCGTGCGCGGAGTCCGAACCGGCGATCACGCTGAGCTGGATCCGCGACGTCCCCGCGCTGGGCACCCAGGCCCGCGAACTGCAGCGCGACGCGATGGAGGGCTTCATCGCGCTGACCCAGCGCCTGACGGACACCCCGGAGATGCGTGCGGCGGGCATCAACCCGCCGTCCCGCCAGCTGTCGATCATGCTCCTGGGCGGGCTGCGCGAGCTGATCGCCACCACCGTCGAGGACGGCGGCCGCGCGGGAGACGTCACCGAAGTCGCGGTCCGGGCGTCGATCGCGCTGCTCGACCCCCGCAGCTCGTCGTGAGTGGTAATTCGGGTTCTACCCCGAATTACCACTCACGAGCCGGTGACTACGCGTCCAGGTCCTGGGCGATCAGCTCGGCCAGGGCGTCCACCGACGCCTGGGCGTGGTCACCCTCGGCAGTCAGCTCGACCTCGTCCCCGTGCCCCGCGCCCAGGGTCATCAACCCGAGGACGCTGGCCGCGTCAACGGCGTCCCCGGCGACTCCGCCGGTGATCTTCGCGATGCGGACCTTCGCGGGCTGGCCGGCGGCCGTCTTCGCGACCAGGCCCGCCGGGCGGGCGTGGAGCCCGACGCTGCTGGCCACAAGCGTGCGACGTTGGTACACAGTGGACTCCTTCACGCGTTGACGGGCCGGCCGGCCACGGCGGCGGAACGTTCGGCCGCCCGGAAGCGAGCCTGCTTGAGTGCGATCACCGAGCCGGCCGCGACGAGCGTGCCGGCGATCAGGGCCACCAGGAACAGCAGCGGGTTGCCGATCAGCGGGACCACGAAGATCCCGCCGTGCGGGGCGCGCAGCGTCGCGCCGAACGTCATCGACAGCGCGCCCGTCACCGCCGAACCCAGCATGATCGACGGGATCACGCGGAACGGGTCCGCCGCCGCGAACGGGATCGCGCCCTCGGTGATGAACGACGCGCCGAGCAGCCAGGCCGCGCGGCCGTTCTCGCGTTCGGCCTCGGTGAACAGCTTCTTGCGGACCGTCGAGGCCAGCGCCAGTGCCAGCGGCGGCACCATCCCGGCCGCCATCACCGCCGCCATGATCTGCAGCGACGCCGTCGCGCCGGTGGTCAGGCCGCCGACCGCGAAGGCGTACGCCGCCTTGTTGACCGGGCCGCCCATGTCGAACGCCATCATCAGGCCGAGCAGCGCACCCAGCAGCAGCGCGCTGACGCCGCTGAGGCTGTTGAGCCAGTGGGTCAGGCCGCTGGTCGCCGCGGCGATCGGCTTGCCGACCACCACGTACATCAGTACACCGACCACAATGGACCCGAGCAGCGGGTAGACGACCACGGGCATGATGCCCCGCATCGCCTTCGGCACCTGGACCTTCTTCAGCGCCATCACCACACCACCGGCCAGCAGGCCGGCGACCAGGCCGCCGAGGAAGCCGGCGCCGACGGTGACGGCGATCGCGCCGCCGACGAAACCGGGGGCGATGGCCGGGCGGTCGGCCATCGCGAACGCGATGAACCCGGCCAGCACCGGCACCAGGAAGTCGAACGCGGCGCTGCCGATCTGGAACATCAGCGCGGCCCAGCCGGCGACCGACCCCGCGTCGAAGTGCTCGGTCACCTTCGGCGCGTCGACGATCTTGTAGCCGCCCAAGGCGAAACTCAGCGCGATGAGCAGGCCGCCCGCGGCGACGAACGGGATGAGGTAGCTGACGCCGGTCATCAGCCACTGGCGGATCTTGGTCCCGGTCTTGTCGTTGGCGCCGACCTTCGAGGTCAGCTCCGGGGCGGCGGGAGCGACCGGCTCGCGGGCCGCGGCCTTGGCGCGCTCGAACAACCCGGCCGCGTCGTTGATCGCGGCCTTGACCGGCGCCTCGACGATCGGCTTCCCGGCGAACCGCTCCCGGCCCTGCACGGCCAGGTCGGCGGCGAAGATGACGGCGTCCGCGCTCGCGATGTCCTCGGCCGACAGCGGCTCGGACCCGGCCGAACCCTGCGTCTCGACGACGATCGTGTCGCCGTTGGCCTTGGCGGTCTGCTCCAGCGACTCGGCCGCCATGTACGTGTGGGCGATCCCGGTGGGACAGGCGGTGATGGCGACGAACTTCATGGTCAGGACACCTCCTGGCGGATGTACTCGGCGACCGCGGCGGCGTCGGCGGCGTCGAGCAGCGTCTGCTTGAACTCCGCGCGGACGAGCCGGCGGGCGAGGGCGGCGAGCACCTTGAGGTGGTCACTGCCGCCGCCTTCCGGGGCGGCGATGAGGAAGATCAGCTTCGCCGGGCCGTCCGGCGCGCCGAAGTCGACACCGGCGGCGCTGCGGCCGAAGGCCAGCGTCGGCACGGTGACCGCGGCCGAGCGGCAGTGCGGGATGCCGATGCCGCCTTCGAGCCCGGTGGCCATCTGCTCCTCGCGGGCGGCCACGTCCTTGAGGAACAGGTCGAGGTCGGTCACCCGCCCGGCTTCGACGAGCCGCTCGGCGAGCGCGCGGGTGGCGCCCTGCTTGTCGGCGGCGTCGAGGCCGAGGTCGACCAGGTCGGCGGTGATCAGGTCTGGGGTGGTCATGCGGCGGCTCCGCTGAGGGTGAAGGAAGGATCGACGTCGAGCACGCGCACCTGGTCCGGGTGCACGTCCTGCGGGGTGGGCATGCGGCTGCCCTCCTGCGTGACCGCGGCGGTGCCGTAGGCGACCGCGGTGCGCAGGGCTCGGGGGCCGGTTCCTCCCGCGTGGAGGAATCCGGCGAGTGCGGCGTCTCCGGCGCCGACGGTGCTGCGCACGGCCACCAGCGGGCCGAGCGCGTGATGCGTTTCGGACTCCTCGACGAGCACCGCGCCGCGCGCGCCGAGGCTGACCAGCACGCGGCCGACGCCGCCGGAGATCAGCTCGCGGCAGACCGCGACGACGTCGCCGAGCAGCGGCAGCGGACGGCCGGCCAGCTCGGTCAGCTCTTCGAGGTTCGGCTTGAGCAGGTCGGGCCCGGCCGCGCAGACCGCGGCGAGCGGCGCGCCCGAGGAGTCCACGGCGACCTTCGTCCCGGCGTCGTGGGCCAGCTTCGTCAGCCGCGCGTAGAAGTCGTCGGGCACGCCGGCGGGCAGGCTTCCGCAGCACACCAGCCATTCCCCGCGCGCGGCCAGCTCGACGGCGCGACGTTCGAGGGTGGCCAGCTCGGCGGGGGAGATCTCCGGGCCGGGTTCGTTGATCTTCGTCGTCGTCCCGTCGGCCTCGACGAGGGTGATGTTGCTGCGGGTCGTCCCGGCGATCGGCACCGAGACGACCGGCACACCCTCCGGGGCGAGCAGGTCGGCCAGCCGCTCGCCGACCGGGCCGCCGGCAGGCAGCAGCGCGACGGTCGGCGTGCCCGCGGCGGCCAGCGCACGGGCGACGTTGACGCCCTTGCCGCCGGGGTCGAGCCGGACGGCCGCGGCCCGCAGCACCTCGCCGCGCCGCAGCCGGTCCAGCTGCGCGGTCCGGTCGAGACTGGGATTGGGAGTCACCGTGACGATCACGCCAGCACCACCTCCGGGCCCGCTTCTTCGAGTTCGGCCACCGCACCCGCGTCGATGCCGCTGTCGGTGACCAGGACGTCGATCTCGGCCAGCCGGGCGAAGCGGCTGAGCTGATCGGTGCCGTACTTGCTGTGGTCGGCCAGCAGCACCCGCTTGCGGGCCGCGGCGACCACCGCGGCCTTCACCGCGGACTCGGCCATGTCCGGCGTCGTGCAGCCGTGCTCGGCGGAAAAGCCGTTCGCGCCGAGGAAAGCGACGTCGACGAGCAGGCCGTCGAGCGCGTGCAACGTCCACGCCTCCACGGCGGCCAGCGTCGTCCCGCGGACGCGGCCGCCGAGGATGTGCAGCGTGATGCCGGGGCGGGTGGCGAGGATCGAGGCGACCGGGATCGAATTGGTGATGACCGTCAGCTCGCGGTCGGCGGGCAGCAGCGTCGCGAGCCTGCTGGTGGTCGTGCCCGCGTCGAGCAGGATCGAGCCGCGGTCGGGGACGAGGTCGAGTGCCGCGCGGGCGATGGCGTCCTTCTCGGCGGCGTTGGTCTGGTCCCGCTGCGCGACCTCGGGCTCGAAGTCGAGCCGCTCGACCGCGACCGCGCCGCCGTAGACGCGGCGGACGACGCCCTGCCGTTCGAGGACACCCAGGTCGCGGCGGATGGTCTCGGGGGCGACACCGAGTTCGGCGGCGACGTCGCCGACGTCGACACGTCCGTCACGACGTGCGCGTTGCGCCAGGAGCTGATGCCGTTCGGCGGCGTACATGCCCGTTCCTCTCCGATGTTTGCCCGTTGCCGTTTGATTGTGCCCGTTGTTACCGTAGTGTCAATCCCCAGTTTCGCGATCCTTTCTCCCGGAGGTCCCCGCCATGCAGTTGTCCGGAGTCGGAGTCAGCCCCGGTCGCGTCGCAGGCCCGCGTGTCGTCGTGGCCGCTGACCTGCCGGAACCCGCGTCGTCGCCGGCACCGGACGACCTCGGCGCCGAAGCGGGCAGGATCGGGCCCGCAGCCGACGCCGTGGCCGCCGCGCTGTCCGATCGTGCCCGTTCTGTGTCCGGTGATGCCCGGTCTCTGCTGGAGACGACCGCGGCGATGGCGTCGGACCCCGCCCTGGTCGCCGCCGCGGAACGCCTGGTCCGGGACCGCTCGCTGCCCGCACCGCGCGCCGTGTGGGAAGCGGCGGGAGAGTTCATGACGGCCCTGCAGGCCGCCGGGGGCTACATGGCCGAGCGCGCCCGCGACGTCGCCGACGTCCGGGACCGGATCGTCGCCGCGCTGCTCGGCGTGACGCCGCCGGGCGTGCCCGAGCTGACGTCGCCCAGCGTGCTGGTGGCGCGCGATCTCGCCCCGGCCGACACCGCCGGGCTCGACCCGGACCTGGTGCTGGCGCTGGTGACCGCCGAAGGCGGGCCCACCAGCCACACGGCGATCCTGGCGCGGGCGCTGGGTATTCCGGCCGTCGTCGCGTGCGCCGGCGTCCTCGACCTGGACAGCCCGGGGCTCACGGTCGACGGCTCCGCGGGCACGGTCACGCCGTCCGACGGCACGGTGCAGGCACGCCCGCGGACGGCGCGGGCGTCCTGGGACGGCGTCGGCAGGCTCGCCGACGGGCACCGCGTGAAGCTCCTGGCGAACGTCGGATCGGCCGCGGACGCGCGGGCCGCGGCGGCGGCCGGTGCCGAAGGAATCGGGCTGTTCCGCACGGAGTTCTGCTACCTCGCCGCGACGTCGGAGCCGACCGAGGAGGAGCAGCGCGCGGCCTATGCGGCGGTGCTGGAGCCGTTCGCGGGCAAGCCGGTCGTCGTCCGGACGCTGGACGCCGGGTCCGACAAGCCGCTGGCGTTCCTGCCGATGGGCGAGGAGCCCAATCCCGCGCTCGGGGTCCGCGGCCTGCGGGTCGCGTTCGACCGGCCGGAGCTGCTGGACCGCCAGCTGGCCGCGATCGCGTCGGCGGCCGCGGACACCGGCGTCGAGCTGTCGGTCATGGCCCCGATGGTGGCGACGGCGGCGGAGGCGGCCTGGTTCGCCGCCCGCGCCCGCACGGCGGGCATCGCACGGGCCGGGGTGATGATCGAGATCCCGGCCGCGGCGCTGTGTGCCGCGGATATCCTGGCCGAGGTCGACTTCGTCTCGCTGGGCACGAACGACCTGGCGCAGTACGTCTTCGCCGCCGACCGCCAGCTCGGCGCGGTGGCGGCGCTGAACGACCCGGGACAGCAGGCGCTGCTGCGGCTCGTGGGCATGGTGGCCGAGGCGGGGCAGGCGGAGGGCAAGCCGGTGGGCGTGTGCGGCGAGGCGGCGGCCGACCCCGCGCTGGCGTCGGTGCTGGCGGGCCTCGGCGTCACGTCGTTGTCGATGAACGCGGCGGCGCTGGCGGGCGTGGGCGCGGAACTGCGGTCGGTGGACCTGGCGGCGTGCCGGGAACGCGCGGCAAAGGCGGTGTGAAGCGCTTTCTTCAGAGCATTGCGTTGCCCCGCCCGGCGCAACCGCGTGACGGCGGGCGGGTGAATTCCCGGCGGCAGAGATTGACAGGGCCTGCCCGCACCGGCGAGCGTTACGACGCTGGGAGCGCTCCCAGGAGAGTTCGTCCACCGTGCACAAGGGAGTGCCCATGCGTGTGACAGCAAGAAAACTCCTCGTCGTGGCGAGCGCGTGCGCTGCCGTGGCGTTGTCGGCGGCGCCGGTGTCCGGCGCGAGTACCGAGGCGGCGGCGTTCGCCTGCCGCGTCGACTACACCGCCAAGGACTGGGGTGTCGGCTTCGGCGCCACCGTGACCATCGCCAACCTCGGCACCGCGGCGGTCAACGGCTGGACGCTGACCTACTCCTACACCGGCAACCAGACCCTCCAGCAGGGCTGGAACGGCGACTGGTCGCAGTCCGGCAAGCAGATCACGGTCCGCAACACGACGTGGAACGGCACCATCGCGGCCGGCGGCAGCGTCCAGCCGGGCGCCAACTTCTCCTACAGCGGCACCAACGCGACGCCGACGGACTTCGCCGTCAACGGCGCGTCCTGCACCGGCGTCCCGCCAACGGACCCGCCGCCCACCGGCGGCAGCGCGCCCGCGTTAAAGGTGTCCGGCAACCAGCTGACCGCGAACGGAAAGCCCTACCGGCTGCTCGGCGTCAACCGCTCCAGCGGCGAGTTCGCCTGCGTGCAGGGCAAGGGCATGTGGGACAGCGGCCCGGTCGACCAGGCGTCGGTCGACGCGATGAAGGCGTGGCACATCCGCGCGGTGCGCATCCCGCTGAACGAGGACTGCTGGCTCGGCCTGTCCGGCTCACCCAGCGGCGCGCCGTACCAGCAGGCGGTCAAGGACTACGTGAAGCTGCTGGTGGCCAACGGGATCAACCCGATACTCGACCTGCACTGGACGCACGGCCAGTACACCGGCAACGTCTCGGCGTGCCCGGATGTCAACGCGACGTGCCAGAAGCCGATGCCGAGCATGCAGTACACGCCGACGTTCTGGACCCAGGTCGCAACGGCGTTCAAGGGCAACGACGCGGTGGTGTTCGACCTGTTCAACGAGCCCTACCCGGACGCGGCGGACAACTGGGCGAACGCAACGGCAGAGTGGCGCTGCCTCCGCGACGGCGGCCAGTGCGCCGGAATCACGTATGAAGTGGCGGGCATGCAGGACCTGCTGGACGCAATCCGCGCGACGGGCGCAGCCAACGTCGTGCTCTCACCCGGCCTGACCTGGACCAACGACCTGTCCCAGTGGCTGACGTACCGCCCGTCCGACCCGCTGAACAACGTGGTGGCGTCGTGGCACTCGTACAATTTCAACGCGTGTAAGACGGCGTCCTGCTGGGACACCCAGATCGCCACGGTGGCGGCCCAGGTCCCGGTCCACGCGGGTGAAATCGGCCAGGACTCCTGCGCCCACGACTACATCGACCAGCTGATGACCTGGCTCGATGCCCACGGCCTGGGCTACACGGCCTGGACATGGAACCCGTGGGGCTGCAGCGGCGGCAACGTCCTGATCCAGGACTACGCGGGCACCCCGACAAGCACGTACGGGGAGGGCTTCAAGGCGCACTTGCTGAGTGTGACGCCGTGATTGGTGCGGGGGTTGCGGGGATCGTCCCGCGACCCCCGCGTCCTGAGTGGCCGGGGCCGGGCCACCGGCCCCCGCCCACTTCGGTCAGCCGGCGTCCGGGAAGTGGACGTCGGCGATGTGGATGTCGACCGCCGCGACGTCGAGGCCGAGGAATCCTTCCACCGCTTCGATCACGTCGGTTCGGAGCTGCTCGGCGAGCGCCTTGACGGCGTGGCCGAACTCGATCACCAGCGAGACCTGGATGGTGGCGACGTCACCCTCGATCTCGACCGCGACGTCGTCGTCGAGCAGGCTGTACACACCCTCGGGCCCGCGGGCCACGCGGGTGACGATCTTCGTGACGACCCCGTCGCCGACGGTGGTGCTGCCCCGCGTGCCCGCCGCGGGCCGCGCTTCGGTCACCGGCGCGGCTTCCTCCGGGACGTTTTCTTCTTCTCCCTTGGCCGCCGCGGCGTCGTTGTCGTCGCCCGAGGGCTCCTTGTCGGCAGATTCCGCAAGGGATTCGGTGGCCGAAGGCTCCTCGATCTCCTCGGCCTCAACGGATTCGGGAGTGGCAGTGGCGTCCTCGGCTTCGGAATCGGCAGTCGCCGGGGCCGCGGAGTACTCGGCGTCCTGCGGGGTCTCGTACTGGGAGCGACCGAGGATGTTGTTCATGACGTCGGACATGGGTTCCCCTTTCGGGCACGACGACTTCGGGTGGGGACGGTGAAAGAGATCGCGCCATGATAGGGCCACGTCGTGATCCCGGCCACCGCCCCCACAGAGTCGCTTGCCATTCAACGGATGTTTCGCCCCGTCCGTCACAAAGACGCGGCAATTCTCCAGGCCACCGCCGCCGAGCCCACAGCGATCGGGTGGATCGCGACCGCGGCCCGTGCGGCGAAACGCAGGACCAGCACAACGCTCCGATCTCCGAGGCGCGCCAGGCGAGTGACGCTGTCGCCGTAGGCGTACGCGAACGAGGACGGAGTGCCGCCGTCGCGGCGACGGGCGCGGCTGACCCAGTACTCCGGCAGCACGAGAACCGCCGCGGTCAGCGAGACGATGTCGCGTACGGGCTCGACGAGTGTCTTGAGGACAGCCGGAACGGCGAACCGGACGGCGAGACACGTCACCACGACGACCAGCACCGAGGTTGCGAACGCGTGCGGGAAAGCCGACCACATCACGCGCCGCCGGAAGTGCTGGGAGAACCGTCCTGCTCCGGCAGCGCGGATTCGCCGTTGCGCGGTCGCTCGAAGGGCAGGCGGCGTGCCTCGTCGGTACCGGTCACCATCCTGATGGACGTCTGCATCCACTGCATCATGACCCGGATGTCGTCTTCGATCTGCCAGCGATCCAGTGCGTCCGACTCGATGAGCTTGGTGACGAAGTCGAGGACGTCCTTGCGATGGGTGTCCCGTTCGGCCACGAGCGCCTCGACGACCGCCTGGACGTTTCCCGGGTTCTGCGCGAGCTGCAGCGCGAACTGGTCGAGATCGCCCTGTTCGATGAGCTTCTTGAACGCCCGTACTTCGGCGTCGAGCCGGACGGCGCGTTCGGTCTGCGCGTCCATCCGCAGGCGCACCAGGATGTTGGTCCAGAGCCCCTGCTCGCTCAGCAGCCAATCCTTGGGGAACTCGTTGTTGGCCGCCTTCTCCGCCGTTTCGACGTCGGCCGCCGCCAGCGCCCGGCTCGCGTGCCGCAGCCCGGCCAGAAGCCGGGGGACCACCAGCGGGCGGATATCCCTGAGCCCGTTCACGACGACGGTCTCCGGTGCCTTGACCTGCCACTGGACGTCCACTTCCGTGCGGAAGACGAACGCGTCGCCCGCGCTCGGGAGTGTGATGGCCAAGCTCAGGTTGCGCAGGGAGAGATCGACGTCGTACACCGATCGGTAGCCGCCCCAGACAAGCTCTCCAGTCGTCGGCTGCTTGGTCCAGGAGAAGACATCGAGCTCGCCGTTGCCCTTGACGAACACCCGGGCGACCCACGGCCGGTGGGCCGCGCGCTTGCGCAGCAGGCTCAGCCTGCCGACCTGTTCGAAGCCGACGATCGGTGCGTAGGCCGACAACGGCAGCGTACGCACCGTCGTCTCGTGGTTCTGTTCCGCCGCCTTCTGCCAGCCGCCGTCCGAAGGCGGTGCCGCTGCTGCCTCGGACCTTGGCGCCTTGACCTTCTCTCGTCCGGCCCCGCCTGCCGGGGGCCTCGTCGTGCTTTCCGTCATGCCGCCACCCTCGTTCGTTCCCCGTTCTGGACAGCTGTGCGCAGCCGTGCTGCCACTTCCGGCTGGAGCGGGTCCGCCCAGTCGTCCGTCAGCCGGTTGAGCAGGTACTGCAACCTCCGTGCGTCGCCGTCATGGGCCACCAGCCCGGTCAGGAAGTCGGCGAGCACATCGAGCAGGGCGGGGTCGCGCTCGCTCGAGCGCACCCACCGGGCCAGCAGGAACCTGGCCAGTGTGTCGCCTTCACGGGACCGCAAAGCCTTGTTCAGCAGAACGCTGATCCGAGCGGCGACGTCGGCGTCCTGAGCACAGAGCGCCAGCAGCAGCGGCCATCGCTCCGCGCCGTACGGCAGGACCGGCCGGTCGTTCTCCATCGACACCGACAGGTAGTCGAGTTCGAAGCCGTAGAAGCTCGCAAGATGCTTCAGGCTCGTCAGGGCGAGCCCGCGCAGGCTGCTGCGGTGGCTCGCCAGCCACCGGCGCAGGTGGTCGAGTACCTCGGTCACCTTCCCGAAGGCGAGCAGCTTGGCGACGCTGAACCCGGCGATCCAGACGACTTCTTCGTCGGCCCGGGGCACCAGCGGCATGCTGCGCTCCGCCGGAGTGCCGAGCACCCGCAGTTCTTCGAGCGCCTCGAAGATGCGTTCACGGCCCAGTGCGAAGCCGTAGGTGGCTGCCGCCGTCCAGCGGTGTTCCGGCGTGCCGTACCGGCGCCACTGGTCAAGCCGCTCGATGATCGCCGGCCGGACCCGCTCGTCCCGCGCCGCCTGGTCCAGGGCGATCGCGGCGGACCGCCGCCTGCTGGACTGGAAGTCGTCCCAGTCGTCCGAGGACGCGTTCGGTGCGATCATCTTCGTGAACACGGTGACGAAGTCCAGGCGGCCGAGGTAACCGGTCGCCTGGGCCGCCCGGACCCAGACCATCGGCCTGTTGTCCTTGCCGAGCTCGGCAAACCACGGCTCGAGCGCATTCCGCAGCTGATGGTGGTGCCGCCAGACGTGGTCCAGCACCGCCGTCGGGTAGCGCGGATCGTGGAATTCCAGCAGTTCCATCGGGATGAGCTCGCGCCCGAACGTCGCGTGGCCGTCGACGGTCTTCGCCCGCAACGCCGGCAGCCGGTTGCTCCGGTCGTCCGCGAACAGGGACACCTGTTGCTTGCCCTTGGCGGTTTCTTCGCCGCCGAACTTCCGGCTCAGCAGCTCGGCTGCCTCGGCAACGACCGTATACGGTGACCGGTTGAGCACCGCCAATGCGATCCGGAACGCGGCCAGCCGCAGCGCTTCGTTCAGCTCGGCTCCCGGCGCCAGACCGAGGAGTTCGCCGAACCACTCGGACACCTGGTGGCTGACCGCCTGTTTGGCGTCCCGCTCGACGTCGTCGCGCGTGCTCTCGCCTCGCGCGTGCTTCGCGAGCAGGGCCGCCATCCAGGCCGACTCCGACGGACGCGGACACGGCCCGAGTGCTTCCCCGGTCCAGCGAGCCTCGCTCAGCCGGCGCAGCTCGTCTTCGAACCCCGGGGGATCGCCGGGCAGGATCTCGTGCTCGAGATGTTTCCGGAGCAGGTCGGCCGGGTCCGGCGCCTGGTAGTCGAAGGCATACCTGCCGAACGAACTGACGTGCCGCGGGTCGGTCGCCGCGACCAGCACGGCGTACGACTGCGCCTTCTCGAGGCGGTTCCTGAGTTCGTCGAGGATCTCCTCGGTGAGCCCTCCGCCGACCCGGCTCGGCAGTTCGGCGACGTAACCGGCATTCTTCTCACCGAGCTTGCCGGTGGAGAGCGACTTCGCGTTCTTGCCGCATTTCATGCGGAAGACGCGGGCCGGCGCGAACTGGTCGAGCAGGTGCAGCGCGGTGGTGGTCCGGCCCGTCCCCGGCTGGCCACGAAGCAGGACGAGACGGCGTTTTTCCAGCATCTCGACCATGTCCGGGTATCGATCGACCGCGAGATAGCGCTCCCTGACCCAGCGGATGATCTCTTCGGGCACCGGCCCGGCCTCGGGCGCTGCCTTCTCGCTGAGGAAGAACTCGTATCGGTGCCCGACCTGCATCTCGGTGATGGTGGCGTGCCCGATGTTCGATACCGGTCCCGACGGCGCGAGCTTGGGCGAGTAGTACCGGTCGCCGGTGAAGAGCGCCTCGTTGACTCCTCGTTCGTGGTCGCTGGACAGCCGCTGTTCGTCCGTACGGCCGCCGTCCGGTGACTCCTGAGGCTGGGCGCCCGGACCGGACGGCGCGGGGGCCTGCGGCGGGGCGCCCCCGGATTCGGCTCCGTCACTGCTCATCGGAACAGCCCGCCGCTGTGATGCACCGAGCCGTTGACGTACGACCCGTGGATGACGGCACTGCCGATGTTCGAAACCGGGCCGCTGCTCGATCCTGCGGTTCGGTCCGGCGGAGCAGGTGCCTCGGCATGGGGAGCGCGGCGGCCGACGACCGGGGCCATGGAGTACCCGAGCACGCGCAGCCAGGACTCGGGCTCGGTACCGGTCCGGCGATAACTGCCGGGCATGACCATCCGGGCGTGCGAACCGGCCACGAACCGCCGGTGGGCAGCGTCGGCCACGACCACGACGACGGATGCGTCGGCCACCTCGCGGAGCACCGCGGAGGCCGCATCGCCGGTGGCGAGCTCGCGTGCTGTACCGACGTCGCGGCCGGGCGCGATTCCCACGGATACAGCGGTGCGGCCCGAAGCGCGGACCGCCTCGTGCAGGTGGTGCAGCCACACTCCGAGCACACCACTGCCGGAGTCCGGAGACGACAGAGGGACGACGAAGTCGGTGCCTGAAGCACTGGCCGGCCGGGGGATTCCGGCCGCGTCGAACGCCGTGAGCGTGGCCCGGCGGAGGACATCCGGTTCCGCGGTGTGGGCGATCGAGATCGCCAGTGCGTCCGGTTCGGCCAGGTCCGACAGCCGTGCGGCATCGATGCCGGGCACGCGGATCCACGCCGTCTCCCGGAAGTCCTTCTCCGGTTCGTCCACGACGACGGGGGTGAAGTCTCCGGCGGAGAGGCTGGTGAGCCGCTGCCGCACGGAGCCGAAGATGGGTTCCGAGAGGACCTGGACGAGGTTCGCTTCGGGGATCGCCGTCAGTGCGGCCTTGACCGGCTTGGCGTCGCGCAGCCGGCAGACGTGGACCGGACCGTCCGACGCGAACCCGCATGCTCCAGGCACCGCACCGCCGTGGTGGATGGCCAAGCGAAGCCGCAGCCGGGCTTCCGGCCGCCGGTCGTGGTTGAACCACGCGAGCCGGCTGTCGAGTTCACGGACGAACGGGTCGACCAGCGCGAGTTCGGCCCCGCTGTCGGAGATCACGTCCAGGAACCCGTCGCCGGCGACTTGCCGCTGCCGGTCCGCGGGATCCAGGCCGGCGACGGCGCCCGCCGCGTCCACGGCCGCCGAAAGCGCCTCCTGGAGGGCGAGTTGCTGCAGCCCGTCGCGGGCGCCGTAGCGCCATGCGTCGACGGCAAGGAACAGCACCCTTGAGAATCCGATGTGGTCCGGCAACCCGTCCTCCTCCGAAGATCGATGACCGATCGGTGCACCCGAGTCCCTAACTCTGAGCCACGTCGGCGTCGCCGATCCCGTATTGATACGGGTTTTCGCCGTCGGATATGCCGAACCGGATCAGCCGGTCGAGGTCGCCGACTACGATCCGTCGGGATTTCCGGCGTACCAAACCGGAACGGTGCAGCAGGCGCAGTGCCTTCTCGAATGTCGCGAGGGCGACACCGGCCAGCGAGGCGATCTCGGCCTGGGTCAGCGCCACGTCGAGGTCCCAGCCGTCGGGGGTCCGGACACCGTGGGCCCGGGCTATCTCGGCGAGAACCCGGCCGACCCGCGCCGGCGCGGGACAGGCGACGAACTCCGCGCGGTGGACGTCCGCCCGGTGCAGCCGGGAACTCAAGGAGCCTGCCATCGCGGCCCAGGCATCAGGGTGGCGGTCGAAGAACATCTGCAGCTGAGTGTTCATGATCAGCTTGGCACGGGCGGTGGTGCAGGTGACCACGTCGGCCGAACGCCGCCGGTGCTCCAGCATCGACATCTCGCCGAGCAGGTCGCCCCGGCTCCGCAGGTCGAGGAGCACGGGCCGGCCGAACTCGGTGTGGACGACGACCTTCACGAGCCCGTCGAGCAGCACCAGGACGTGGTGGCTCTCCTCACCCTGCCGGAGGACGTGCTGTCGCGCGTCGTAGATCACCGAGGTCCCGAGTTCGAGCAGGCCACGCCGCGTGCGGGCGGACAGCCGGCCGAGCAGGCTGTCCGCGGGCCAAGACTGCTCGTTCAGCGGTCCTCCTCCTCGCCCTGTGGTCGCTGCCTTCCATTGCGCTCCTCCCACGACGGTCCACACCACGTCGGATGACGGGATCCGATGCGGAGAACCCGTCGCGGGACGGCATGGGCACGTCGCCGGAACGCGACGATGGGAGAACTTCGAGGGGAGCGAGGATGAAGAACACCAGAACCACCGTGCCGGTGCGGTCGGCTTCGGGCCTGGCCCGGACGGACGCCGAACTCGGCACGTCGCTGACCACGATCTCGTTCTTCCAGAACGCGGTCCAGCAGGCGGACGAAAAGGCCCGGACCGTCGTCGCCGTGCAGACCATGGTCACCGCCATGGTGGCCGCGCAGCTCGGTGTCCTCGGCACACCGCACGCGGCGTCCGTACCGCGCCCGGTCCTGGTCGTGGTCGTCCTGTGTTTCGCCTTGGCCTACGGCTATTCGGTGTTCCACCTCGTGCAGGCCATCCGGCCGCGGACCAGCCCGCCGCCGGGGGACAACCGGTTCGCCTTCCCGGCTGTCGCGGCCGGTACGGGGTGCAGCCTCCGGCAGTCGGTGCGCGAGCAATGTGCACAGGCTTACGACCTCGCGCGGTTGCTCGCGGCGCTGGCGATGCGCAAGCACCGCCATCTGCGGTTCGCCTTGGCCGGGACCTGCGCGCTCTTCGCGAGCGGGTTGGGGCTCCTCGTGATCACGGCCCTGTCCTGAGCCGGTGGTCAACCGTCGGCGACGGCCGCCAGGCGTGCCCGGTCGCGGACGCACAGCCGGCGGTACCCGGTCTCGACGATGTTCTCCCGGCGGAGAACCGCCAGCGCGCGGTGCACGGTCGGCTCCGCGGCACCGACCAGTGCCGCGAGTTCAGGCTGGGTCAGCGCAACCCCGAGTTCGATGTGCCTGCCCGCGGCGATCCCGTAGGACGCCGCCAGCTCGAGCAGCACCCGGGCGAGCCGGACCTTGACCTCACGACTGCCGAAGTCGACCCTGCGGCGGGTGGCCCAGCGCAGCTTCGCCCCCACGCTGCTGCTCACCGCCAGCCCGATTTCCGGCGTTGCGGCCAGACACCGGCGGAACTCGGCCTGTCCGATGGTCCGTGCCCGCACGTGGCCGGCGGTCGTGACTGTCGCGATCCTCGGTTGGCCGTCCATGGCGGCCAGTTCTCCGACGAGGTCGCCGCCGACGCGGATCGCCAGAAGAGCCAGCTGACCTTCCGGTGTCGTCGCGGTGATCTTCACGCAGCCGTCGAGCAGCAGAAGGACGTGAGTGCTCGTGTCTCCTTCGCGAAGCAGCACGGTTTCGGGGGCGAATTCCCGCGCCGTGCCGAGGGTCAGCAAAGCGGAGCCGGACTTCGGCGGCAGTCCTGCCAGGAAACTCCCTCTCGGGAAAGCAGCCTGATCGCCACTCACTGTCACGCTCCCCTCACCCAGGTGAATCCTAGGGTGAGGGGAGGCGACAGGCCAAGGTTTCGGGAGCCGTCAGTGTTCGCCGAACAGCTTCGCCGGCACGCTGTTTCCGATGGCCCGGTACCCGGCCGGGTTCAGATGCAGGTGGTCGCCCACGTCGTAAGCCGGCAGCAGCTGCGACGGGACCGCCGGGTCGCGGGTCACCTGGTCGAAGTCCAGGACCGCGTCGAAGTGGCCCGGGGAGCGGATCCACGCGTTCACCTGTTGCCGCGCCGCTTCGCGTTCCGGGGTGTCGTAGTTCGTGTTGCCGCCGAATGCCGTGATCGTCGCTCCGTACACCTTGATGTCCTGCGCGTGCGCCCGGACCAGGATCTGGTCGTACGCGTCGATCAGCTGGTTGGCCACGTCCGCCGCCGTTCCCGGTGGGGCCGTGCCGATGTCGTTGACTCCCTCGAACAGGATTGCCCAGGACACTCCGCTCGTCGACAGCAGGTCGCGGTCCAGGCGGGCCAGGACGTTCGGGCCCAGGCCGTCCTGCAGTACGCGGTTGCCGCCTGCTGCCTGGTTGACCACCGCCACTCCCGGGAGGCGGGCGGCCAGGACGTTCGGCCAGCGGTCGTTGCCGTTCGTTGTCGAGCCGCGGCCGTCGGAGATCGAGTCGCCGATCACCGCCACCGCCGAGGCCGGGGCCAGTACCTCTATTCCGCTCAGGAAGTACCAGTGGTCCACCGGGGTTGCGCCCGGCAGGTCCACTGCCGACACCTGGTTGCCCGCCAGCAGGTACGACGTCGTGCGGGAGCCCGGGTGCGAGGTGATCGACGTCGAGGCCTGGCCGGTGGCCAGGTACGCCGTCACCGTGATGTTCTCCAGCGGGCGGACCGGGAACGGCAGCGGGTCCGACACCACCTGGGCGCCCTGCGGGACCGTCGTCGACGGCTTGCCGTGGAACGTCACCGGAACGATGCTGCCGGGGACCACCGCGGACACGCCGGCCGCGCCGGCCGCCGGGCGGGCCACCGACACCGCGGTCAGTGGCAGGGGCGCGCCGCCGAACGCGTTGGAAAACCGCAGGCGGATGCGGGGCCCGCCGGTGGTCACCTGGGCCGTCTGGCGCAGGGACGCGTTGTCGAGCACCTTGCCGGTGCCCGTGAACGGGGCCGGTGGCATGTTGCCCGGCTCGGTCAGCTGGGGCATCGACGTCCACGTCGCGACCCAGTGCGACGGGGCGGGACGGCCGGACGCGCCCACGAACAGCGCCGTCAGGACGGCCAGGAGCACAACGAGCGAAGTACGTCTCATGACGAGAACTCCGGGGTCAGGACCCGGTCGAAGCCGACGTGGCGGCGCGGCCCGGTCAGGGTGCAGTGCAGCGTGGCGGCGATCTGCTCACTCGAGGACCCCACGCGCAGCTCGACGTCGCCCGGGTCGACCTGGCGGCGGCCCGCCCGGCCGGTGTAGGACGTCAGGTCCGCGTGGAGCCCGATCTCCAGCACCGAGGTCTCACCCGGCTCCAGGCTGACGCGGCGGGCCGCGATCAGCTGGCGTTCCGGGCGGGCCACCTCGGCCACCGGGTCGTGCAGGTACACCTGGACGACCTCGGAGGTCTTCCGCTGGTGGTCGTTGCGCAGGGTCACCCGGACCCGGCACACCCCGTCGGTCGGCCACAGCGAGCCCGTCGCGCTGACGTCCAGCCAGGTCGCCGGCGCGTAGGACAGCCCGTGCCCGAACGGGAACAGCGGCGAGGGGTCCACTGTGGACACCTCGCTGCGGCGGCCGAGCGGCGCCGCAAGGTACGTCGACGGCTGGCTCGCCCCGGCCGCCGGGAAGCTCACCGGCAGCCTGCCCGCCGGGTCGATCCGTCCACTGAGGACGTCCGCGAGGGCGGGACCGCCCTCCTCGCCGGGGTAGAAGCCCGCCACCACCGCGGCCAGCCGGGGCAGCTGCCGCGACAGTTCGTACGGCCGCCCGGAAAGCAGCACCAGGACCACCGGCTTGCCGGTGTCCAGCAGCGCGTCGAGCAGCTCCTCCTGACGGCCCGGCAGCCGCAGGTCGGCCGCGTCGCAGCCTTCGCCGGACGTCCCGCCGCCGAACAGCCCGGCCCGGTCGCCCAGCACGGCGACGCACACCGACGCGTCCGCGCACGCCGCGACCGCCTCGGCGATGCCCTCGTCGTCACCGCCGGTGACCGGGCAGCCGAGAGCGTAGGTGACGTCGAACGACGGCCGCAGCGCCTCGACGACCGTCGGCACCTCGACGCCGAACGGGACGTCGGGGTGGTGGACGCCGACGTGCAGCGGGAACGAGTAGCAGCCGAGCATCGCGCCGGGCGTGTCCGCGCGCGGCCCGACCACGGCGACGCGGGCGCCGGGGGAGAGCGGGAGCGTGCCGTCGTTGTGCAGCAGCACGATCGACTTCTCGGCCACCTCGCGCGCCAGCGCCCGCGACTCGGCGTCGTCGAGGTCGATCTCCTCCGGCACCTCCGGCGTCCAGTCCGCGTCGAGCAGGCCCAGCTCGCACTTCTGCCGCAGCACGCGTTCGAGAGCGCGGTCGACGACGGCGGCGTCGACCGCGCCCCCTTCCACCGCGGCGAGCAGCGGCTCGCCGTAGCAGTCCATGGTCGGCAGCTCGACGTCGATGCCCGCGGTGAGGGCCTGGGCGGCGGCGTCGCCGCGGTCGGCCGCGACCTGGTGCAGGCGGTGCAGGAACGCCACCGAGAAGTAGTCGGAGACGACCGTGCCCTCGAAGCCGTAGGTGTCGCGCAGCAGGCCGG
Source organism: Amycolatopsis melonis (assembly GCF_040064235.1). Taxonomy (NCBI): domain Bacteria; kingdom Bacillati; phylum Actinomycetota; class Actinomycetes; order Pseudonocardiales; family Pseudonocardiaceae; genus Amycolatopsis; species Amycolatopsis melonis. Next base: position 85,197 of record NZ_JBDZYD010000021.1, on the reverse strand, counting down.
TGAACAGGGCAGGGTCGGCGGCGCCGGGCACGCCGTCGATGTCGGTGTAGGTGTTCATCACCGACCGCGCGCCGGCCCGCAGGGCGTGCTCGAACGGCGGGAGCAGGACGTCGGCGATCTCGCGTGGCCCCGCCGAAACCGGCGCGAGGTTGCGCCCCGCGCGGGAAGCGGAGTAGCCGACGAAGTGCTTCAGCGTCGCGACGACGCCGGCCGACTCCAGCCCCGCGACGTACGCGCTGCCGATCGTGCCGACCAGGTGCGGGTCCTCGCCGATCGTCTCCTCGACCCGCCCCCAGCGCAGGTCGCGGGCGACGTCGAGGACCGGCGCGAGCCCCTGGTGCACGCCGAGGCCGCGCATGGTCTGCCCGATGCGGGCCCCCATCCGGCGGATCAGCTCGGGGTCGAAGGTCGCGCCCCACGACAGCGGCGCCGGGTAGATCGTCGCCTGCCACGCGGCCAGTCCGGTCAGGCACTCCTCGTGCACCAGCGCGGGAATCCCGAACCGGCTGCCCGCCACGATCTGCCGCTGGGTGCGGGCCAGGCTGCGCGCGCCGATCACCGGGTCGACCGGCCGGGTGCCGAAGACGCGGGTCAGCTGGCCGAGGCCGTGCCGGACGAGGTCGTCGAAGTCGACGGCCGGGTCGTCGAAGTCGTGCTGGTGGGGAGCCACCTCGCCACCGGAGTCGATGCCCACCCAGATGCCGTAGAGCTGGGCGATCTTCTCGCGGAGGGTCATCCGCTCCATGAGCGCTCGGACCCGTTCGCCCGGGTCGGCCGCGGGGTCGCGCCACGGTTCTTCAGCCGTGGTGGGCTGCGTGGTCAAGGGTTTCCGCCCTTCGTTTGATAACGATGTCAGTGTCGGGGGAGCGCCTGGGTCGAGCTGCGCACGACCAGGCCGGTGTCGAGGGTGACGTGGGTGCGCTCGACCTCGTCGCCGTTGATCAGCGCGATGAGCATGCTGATCGCCCGGTGGCCCATCTCGCGGATCGGCTGGTCCACTGTGGTCAGTGGCGGGGTGCAGAGCGCGGACTCCGGCACGTTGTCGAAGCCGACCACCGAGAGATCGCCGGGCACCGAAAGCCCGAGGTCGCGGGCCGCGCCGACGGTCGCGATGGCGGAGATGTCGTTCGCGGCGAAGACGGCGGTGGGCCGGTCCGGGCCGGTCAGCAGCGCGTGCGCCGAGGCGGCGGAGACCTCCGGATCATAGGCGCCGTCGCGGATCAGGCGTTCGTCGGCAGGGACACCCGCGGCCTCCAGGGCGCGCAGGTAGCCCGCCTTGCGCAGCGACGCCGATTCGAGGTCGGGACGGCCGGTGAGGAACGCGATCCGCCGGTGGCCCAGCTCGAGCAGGTGCTCGGTGGCCAGCTGCGCGCCGCGCAGGTTGTCCGAATCGATGGTCGGCAGGTGCGACGGCCCGGTGTGCGGGTCGACCGCGACGACCGGCGTGCCGGGCACGGCCTCCAGCGAGACGGCGGGGGTGACCAGCACGGCGCCGTCGACCAGGGTGCCGGAAAGGCGCGACAGGTAACGCTTTTCCCAGCCTGCCGGATCACCCGTCCGGCCGCCTGCCGAGTAGACGACGAGCTCGAACCCGCTGCCGCGGATGGCGTCCGCGGCGCCCTTGAGCAGCTCGGTCGAGAACGGCTCGAGGTCGGCGACCAGGATCCCGATGACGTTCGTCCGGTGGTTTCTCAGGCTCTGCGCCACGAGGCTGGCCTCGTAGCCGAGTTCTTCGATCACCGCGCGGACCCGCGCCAGCGTCGCGGCGGACACGCCGTAACGCTCGTTGATCACCTTGGACACCGTGGCCACCGAGACGCCGGCCCGGGCCGCGACGTCACGGATGGTCACCCTCGAGCTGGGCTGCATCGGCTCAGACTAACCATGGAAAACGTTATCGACAACGATTGACATCGCATTTGTCCCGGGAGCAGACTCTTCGCCAACCCGGGCGCTGGGACGCCCCGTCCAACTCGGCCGAAGTCGTCAGGAGTGGACCCACGATGTTTGTGAAACGCCGCACCACCGTTCTCGCCGCGCTGGCGGCCGTTCTCCCGCTCGCCCTCGCGGCGTGCAGCGGCGGGAACGACACACCCGCGCAGCCGAGCGGCCCGGTCACGCTGACCTGGTGGCACAACGGCACCACCGACCCGATCAAGTCGGTCTGGGAGAAGGTCGTCGCCGACTACCAGAAGGCGCACCCCGAAGTCACGATCAAGGCGCAGCCGCTGCAGAACGAGGACTTCAGCACCAAGGTGCCGCTGGCCCTGCAGTCGGCCGAGCCGCCGGACATCTACCAGTCATGGGGCGCGGGCGACCTGGCCTCGCAGATCACCTCGGGCAAGGTCGCCGACATCACCGCCGACACGCAGTCGTGGATCGGCCAGGCCACCGGCAAGTTCGGTGAGAAGTGGCAGGTCGACGGCAAGCAGTACGGCGTGCCGTTCACGCAGCACTTCGTCGGCTTCTGGTACCGCAAGGACCTGTTCCAGCAGGCGGGGATCACCGCGCCGCCGAAGACGATGGACGAGCTGAACGCCGCCGTCACGGCGCTGAAGGGCAAGAACATCGCGCCGATCTCGGTCGGTGGCAAGGACCGCTGGCCGGATGCCTTCTACTTCAACTACTTCGCCATCCGCGAGTGCTCGACCCAGGTGCTCCAGGACTCGGTGAAGGCGGTCAAGCTCGAGGACCCGTGCTGGACGAAGGCCGGCCAGGACCTGAAGAACTTCCTGGCCACGCAGCCGTTCCAGACCGGGTTCGCCGGCACGCCCGCCCAGCAGGGCGCGGGCAGCTCCGCCGGGCTGGTCGCCAACGGCAAGGCCGCGATGGAGCTGCAGGGTGACTGGGAACCCGGCACGATGTCGTCGCTGACCGAGGACAAGGACCTGGAGTCGAAGATCGGCTGGTTCCCGTTCCCGTCGGTGACCGGCGGCCAGGGCGACCCCAACGCCGTGCTCGGCGGCGGTGACGGCTTCGCCTGCACCACCCGCGCGTCGAAGGCCTGCACGGCCTTCCTGCAGTACCTGGTCAGCGAGCCGGTGCAGACCGAGCTTGCCGCGAAGGGGACCGGCCTGCCCGTGAACGCGGTGGCCGCGAAGTCGCTGAAGACCGACACGCTCCGCCAGGTCAACGACTACGGCACGAAGGCGCCGTACGTGCAGATGTACTTCGACCGGGCGTTCCCGACCGCGGTGGGTGCCGCGCTGAACGACGCGGTGGCCAACATGTTCGCCGGCCAGGGCACCCCCGAAGGCATCGTCACGGCCGTCAACCAGGCCGCGGCGGGCAACAAGTGACCACGGCGACGACTCCGGTGCGGACGGCGGCGCGGCCGTCCGCACCGGCGGTCACCGCCCGCAGGCACCGGCCGGCCCTGGGCAAGCGGCTCGAACTGACGCTGCTGCTCGGGCCCGCCCTGCTGCTGTTCACCGGATTCGTCCTGGTGCCGATCGGGATCGCGGCGTTCTACAGCGTCTTCAAGTGGAACGGCTTCGGGCCGCTGGACGACTTCGTCGGCTTCGACAACTACGCCGACGCCTTCTCCGGCAAGGTGTTCCAGGGCGCGATCGTGCACAACCTGATCATCGCGGGCCTGTCGATCGTGGTGCAGCTGCCGCTGTCGATCGGGCTGGCGATGCTGCTCAACCGGAAGCTGCGGGGCCGCGCCGTGCTGCGCGCACTGGTGTTCGCGCCATACGTGCTGTCCGAGGCGATCACCGCGGTGATCTGGTCGCTCATGCTGCAGCCCAACGGGTTCGCCGACCAGACGCTGCGGGCGGTCGGCCTCGGCGGGCTGGTCCACAACTGGCTGGCCGACCCGGGCATCGTGCTCTACACGCTGTTCGCAGTGATCACCTGGAAGTACATCGGCTTCGGCATCATCCTGCTGCTCGCCGGCCTGCAGGGCGTGCCCGCCGAGCTGCGCGAAGCCGCCGCGCTCGACGGCGCGTCGGCGTGGCAGACCACCCGGCACGTCGTGCTGCCGCTGCTCGGGCCGACCATCCGGATCTGGATCTTCCTGTCGGTGATCGGCTCGCTCCAGCTGTTCGACGTCGTCTGGATCATGACGCTCGGCGGCCCGGCGAACGCGTCGACGACGATGGCGACCTACCTGATCGACCACGGCTTCAAGCGCTACGAGTTCGGCTTCGGCTCCGCGGTGGCGGTGATCCTGTTCGTCATCTGCTTCGTGTTCGCCCTGCTGTACCAGCGGTTCGCGCTCCGCCGCGATACCCAGGGTGCACTGACGAGGATGGTGGGCTGATGCGCTCGGGCAAGTTCGGCCTGTCGATGGGCTACCTCGCGGCGATCGTGGTGGTCGGCGTGACCGTCGTGCCGCTGCTGTTCGTGGCGCTCGGCGGGTTCCGCACCAACGCGCAGATCAACTCCGACCCGGCCGGGCTGCCGGGGCCGTGGGTGTTCGACAACTACGCCTCGGTGCTCGGGTCGAGCGCGTTCTGGAAGTTCCTGGGCAACAGCGCGCTGATCGCGGTGATCGCCACGGCGCTCGCCGTCGGGCTCGGTTCGATGGCGGGATACGCGTTGTCGCGCTACCAGTTCAAGGGCCGGGAGGCGTTCTACACGCTGTTCACGCTCGGCCTGCTCTTCCCGATCGGCGTCGCCACGCTGCCGCTGTACCTGTGGCTGCGGCAGCTGGGCCTGCTGGAGAGCTTCTGGGGGGTGGCGATCCCGGAGGCGGCGTTCTCGCTGCCGGTGACGATCGTGATCCTCCGCCCGTTCATGCACGCCATCCCCGGCGAGATCGAGGACGCCGCGGTCCTCGACGGCGCGACCAGGCTCGGGTTCTTCTGGCGCATCCTGCTGCCGCTGTCGACGCCCGCGCTGACCACCGTCGCCGTGCTCGCCTTCGTCACCAGCTGGAACACCTACCTGCTGCCGCTGCTGGTGTTCAACGACTCCGCGCACTTCACGCTCCCGCTCGGCGTCGCGATGTTCCAGTCCCAGTTCTCCCAGGACACCGCCAGGGTCCTCGCGTTCACCGCCCTGTCGGCGATCCCGGCGCTCGCGTTCTTCGTGCTCGCCGAACGGCGCATCGTCGGCGGGCTGACCGGATCCGTGAAGGGCTGACTCAGGAGGTCTGCCGTGCCGTCCGAGGTACACCGTCGTGCCTTCCTGCAACTGCTCGCCCTGGCCGGTGCGGGGTCGGTGGCCCTCCCGGGCCTCGCCGAGGCCGGAACCGGGTTTCCGCTGGTGTCGCGGGGAAAGGCCGCGACGATCGTGGCCGGCTCGGGGGACTTCCCTGGCGTACGCCGGGTCGTGGGTGACCTGGCTGCCGACGTCGAACGCGTCACCGGCGTGCGCCCGGCGGTGTCGTTCGACGTCGTCCCGGCCGAGGGCCCGGTCGTCGTGGTCGGCACCCTCGGGCACAGCCCGCTCGTCGACGACCTGGTCGCGGCGGGCAAGCTCGACGTCTCGGACATCGCCGGGAAGTGGGAGACGTCGCTGAGCCAGGTCGTCGACGGACGGCTGGTCCTCACCGGCAGTGACCAGCGGGGCGTGATCTACGGCGTCTACGAGGTCTCGCGGCGCATCGGCGTCTCGCCGTGGTACTGGTGGGCCGACGTCCCGCCGCGGCGGCAGGCGGAACTGCACCTGCCACGGGAGCGGTTCAGCCTGGGCACGCCGCACGTGAAGTACCGCGGGTTCTTCATCAACGACGAGAACCCGGCGCTGGGCACGTGGGCCCCGGCCTACTTCGGGCCGGGCAAGGCGCCCGGCTTCCCGAACGGCTTCAACCACCTGTTCTTCGCCAAGGTCTTCGAGACCATGCTGCGGTTGCGGGCCAACTACCTGTGGCCGGCGGTGTGGGGCCGGGCGTTCGCCGAGGACGACCCGCTCAACCACGCGACGGCCAAGGAGTACGGCATCGTCATGGGCACCTCGCACGAGGCGCCGATGATGCGCGGGATCGAGGAGTGGAACCGGCACGCGGTGCCCGCGGTCCGCGACGCGGCCGGGAACATCACCACGCCGGGCCACGATCCCTACGGCGGCACGGGGGAGTGGAGCTTCCGCCGCAACGGCGAGGCGATCAAGGCCTACTGGGCCGACGGCATCCGCCGGATGGTCCGCGAGGACTTCGAAGGCGTCGTCACCCTCGGCATGCGCGGCAACGGCGACGTCGGCCTGCCCGACGGCGACGGCATCGAGCTGATGCGGGAGATCATCGCCACCGAGCGGGAGATCCTCGCCCGCGAGACGGGCCGGGACCTGACCACGGTGCCGCAGGTCTGGACGCTGTACAAGGAGGTCCAGCGGTACTGGGCCAAGGGGCTGCGCCCGCCGGACGACGTCATCGTCGTGTTCACCGACGACAACTGGGGCAACATCCGCAAGATGCCCGACCGGACGCTGCCGCCGCACCCCGGCGGGTACGGGCTGTACTACCACTTCGACTACGTCGGCGGCGGCCGCAACTACAAGTGGGTCGACACCGCCCTGCTCGCGAACACGTGGGAGCAGCTGCACCAGGCGTACGCGTACGGCAACGACCGGCTGTGGGTCGCCAACGTCGGCGACATGAAGGGCAACGAGCTGCCCCTGCAGTTCTTCCTGGACTACGCCTGGGATCCCGCGTCCCTGCCCGCCGAGCGACTGTCCACATGGGAGCGCCGGTTCGCCTCGGAGAACTTCGGCGCAGCGCTGGCCGGGGACATCGCCGGGGTACTGCACGACTACGGCAGGCTGCAGTCGCGCCGCAAGCCGGAGCTGCTCAACCGGCGGATCACGGTGGACCCGGCGAAGGACCCGGCCACCGCGGCGGCGATCAGCTACGACGACCAGATGACGCCGTTCAGCCGGGTCAACTACGGCGAGCTGGACCGGGTCACGCAGGAGTGGCAGGAACTCTCCGCGCGGGCGCAGAAGATCGCCGCCCGGCTGCCCGCGGCCTACCGGGACGCCTTCTACGAACTGGTCCTCTACGCGACCCAGGCCACGGCGAACCTGTATGCGTTGCGGCGCGCGGAGTTCATGAACCTGCTGTACGCGGCGCAGGGCCGGGCCTCGGCGAACGCGCTGGCCGCCGTCACCGAGGCCCGCTTCGCCGACGACCTCGCGCTGGCCGAGAAGTACAACACCGGCATCGCGGGCGGCAAGTGGAAGGGGTTCCAGACCCAGCCGCACATCGACTACGGCGACGTCGAGCGGTACGGCCCGAACGCGCCGTGGCAGCAGCCGGAGAAGGACAACGTCGCGCTGCCGGACGTGATCTTCCCGGCGGTCCGGCGTCTCGAACTGCCCGCGGCGGCGGCACTGGGGGTCGCCGTCGACGGGTCCGAACAGTGGTGGCCGTCGGCACCGGGGCGTCCGGTGCTGCCGGAGTTCAGCCCGTACCAGACCGCGCCGCCGCAGTACGTCGACGTCTTCAACCGCGGCCGGGAACCGTTCCGCTGCACGGTTTCCCCCGGTGCGCCGTGGGTCGTGGCCGAGCCGCGCGGCGGGAGGGTGACCGAGGAGCTGCGGATGACGGTGCGGATCGACTGGGCCCGCGCGCCGAAGGGCACCACGACGGTCCCGATCACGGTGTCGGGCGCGGGCACTTCGGTGACCGTGGACGCGGTGGTGCGCAACCCGGAGCTGCCGCCGTCGTGGCGGCGCGGGTTCGTCGAGGCCGGCGGGTACGTGTCGATGGAGGCCGAACATTTCAGTGCCAACGTCGGCGCCGCGTCGGTGTCGTGGCGGCGCATCCCGGACATCGGCCGGACCGGCGCGGGCATGACCCCGTTCCCCGTGACAGCGGCGAGCCAGTCCCCGGGTGCAGGCCCGCGGCTGGAGTACCGGATGACGCTGTTCACGACCGGTCCGGTGACGGTGTGGGCGTACTTGTCCCCGCGCAGCAACGTGCTGCAGGGCGACGGCCTGCGGTACGCGGTGTCCTTCGACGACGCGGCCCCGCAGGTCGTGAACATCACGAAGGCCACCGGCGCGGACGACACGTCCATGAACCGCCAGTGGGAGCGGACCACTTCGGACAACGTCAACCTGACGTCGACGAAGCACGTGATCGCCACCCCCGGCCCGCACGTGCTGAAGTTCTGGATGGTGGACCCGGCGGTGATCGTGCAGAAGCTGGTGGTCGACACCGGCGGGCTGCGGGAGAGCTACCTCGGCCCGCCGGAGAGCCTGCGGTGGCCGTGGTGACCGGCCTGGGTGGTCTGCCGCGGCTTGTCGTGAGTGGTAATTCGCGGTCTAACCCTCATTAACCCAAACCCCCCGGGCGCCCCGAAGCCCGTGAGGGGGCCGGCCGGGGCTGCTGGTGTGGGGAAATGCGCCATACCCCCCCATTCCCCCCCCACGACCGGGGCGACGCTCAGCCGGTGAGCACCCGGTAGCCGCGGTGGGCCGGGGCCGCCGTGCTGTGCCGGACCACCAGGCTGGTCGCCAGCTCCAGCCGGTGACTCTCCGGATCCACCCCGCGGGCCAGGGAAATCGCCAGCCGGGCACCCGCGGCGGCCATCTCCTGCAGGGGCTGGCGGACCGTCGTCAGCTCCGGGGTCAGCCAGCGGGCGATCGGCAGGTCGTCGAAGCCCACCACGCTCAGGTCGTCCGGGATCCGCAGGCCCGCGTCGCGCGCGGCCTCGTACACCCCGAGCGCCTGCAGGTCGCTGCCGGCGAACACCGCCGTCGGCCGGTCCGGGAGGGTGAGCAGTGAAGCCAGTTCGCGGTAGCCGGACCGGACGTGGAAGTCGCCCCGGCGCACCAGTGCCGGGTCGAACCCCAGGCCCGCCGTCTCCAGCGCCGTGCGGTAGCCGTCGATCCGGGCCCGGCTGCACAGCACCCCTTCCGGCCCGCCGATCATCGCGATCCGCCGGTGGCCCAGCTCCACGAGGTGCCGGGTCGCGGTCAGCCCGCCCTGCCAGTTCGTGGCCCCGATCGAGGGGGTCTCCGGCCCGGGCGCGCCCGCCGGGTCGACCACGACCAGCGGGATGTCGCGGGCGCGCAGCTTCGCCAGCTGCCCGCCGGTGAAGTCCGAGCACACCGAGACGATGCCGACCGGCCGCCGGGCCAGCACGCCCTCCAGCCAGCTCTGGCCGGGGGTGTGCCGCCCCGAGGATTCCGCCAGCACGACGGCCATTCCGTTTTCGCGGGCGACGTACTCGACGCCTCGGATGATTTCGAGTGCCCATGTGCTTTCGAGTTCGTGGAACATCAGTTCCAGCAACCGGGAACGGCGGGACCGTTCGTCGGCGCGGCGCCGGTAGCCGTATTTTCCGATGACGGCCTCGACCCGGGCCCGGGTGGTTTCGGCGACATCGGGACGGCCGTTCAGCACTTTCGAAACAGTCGGTACGGAAACGCCCGTCTCGGCGGCGATCCTCGCGATGGTGACCCGGGACGTCGTCGGCTCCAGGTCCTCGGACTTCGTTGTCATGGAGGAGATTCTAAGTCACTGAAACCCGATTTGAAATGGTTCGAAACTTTCGGTCGCCCGGAAACGCAGGAAGGTGAAGATGCTGAGAAGAATTCCGAAGAAACGTGCCCTTGCGGCGGTCGCCGCCGTCATGGGTATTGCCGTGTGGCAGGCGCCGTCGGCATCGGCGTCGGTTCCGCTGCAATACACCACGCACCGTTACGTCGGCAGTGCCGTTGCGGCGCAGTACCTGGCGAGCGAACCGGACTACCGGGCGGTGCTCACCCGGGAATTCGACAACGTGACACCCGAGAACGAGATGAAGTGGGGCACGGTCGAAGCCGTGCGCGGGCAGCCGGACTGGTCGGGTGCGGACGCGATCGTCGAGTACGCCCAGCGCACCCACAAGACCGTCCGCGGGCACACGCTCGTGTGGCACTCCCAGCTGCCGGACTGGGTGTCCGCGCTGCCCGCGGCCGAGCTGCGGCAGGTCCTGCGCGACCACATCACCACGGAAGTCAAGCGCTACAAGGGAAAGATCCGCGCCTGGGACGTCGTCAACGAGATCTTCAACGAGGACGGCACCCGGCGTGACACGGTGTTCCACCAGAAGCTCGGCGACGGCTTCGTGGCCGACGTCTTCCGCTGGGCGCACGCGGCCGACCCGGCGGCGAAGCTGTACATCAACGACTACAACATCGAAGGGATCAACCCGAAGAGCGACGCGGTCTACGACCTGGTGAAGACGCTGCGGCGGCAGGGTGTGCCGATCGACGGCGTCGGCATCCAGGCGCACCTGTCGATCCAGTACGGCTTCCCGGCGCAGTTCCGCGAGAACCTGACGCGGTTCGCGAAGCTCGGCGTGCAGACCGCGATCACCGAGGCGGACGTCCGGATCCCGACCCCGCCGGACGCGGCGAAGCTGGCCACCCAGGCGGACTACTTCGGCAGGCTGTGGGACGGCTGCCACGCGGTGTCCCGCTGCGTGGAGTTCACGACGTGGGGCTTCACGGACCGGCATTCGTGGGTGCCGGACGTGTTCCCGGGCGAGGGCGCGGCGTGCCTGTTCGACGAGAACCTGCACCCGAAGCCGGCCTACTTCCGCATCAACCCCTGAGACGGCGAAAGCCGTGAAGGCCTCCTGACCGGCCACAAGAGCCGGTCAGGAGGCCTTCACGGACGATCCGGACGGCGTTCAGCGGGCCAGTGCGGCCAGCCGCTTGGCGGTCGGCCACCGCACGTTCCACGCCCAGCCGAGCTTCTCGAACAGCCAGATCACCCGTGCCGAGACGTCGAGCTGGCCACGCAGGACGCCGTGGCGGGCCGAGGTCGGGTCGGCGTGGTGGGTGTTGTGCCAGGACTCGCCCATCGACAGGATCGCCAGCGGCCAGAAGTTCGCCGACCGGTCGCGGCTGGTGAACGGCCGCTCGCCGATCATGTGGCAGATCGAGTTCACCGACCACGTCACGTGGTGCTGGAAGGAGATCCGGGCCAGGCCCGCCCAGAGGAACGCGGTCAGCGCGCCCTGCCACGACAGCGTGATCAGCCCGCCGAGCAGCGGCGGCAGCAGCAGGCTCAGCAGCACCCACACCGGGAAGAGGCGGTCGACGACACGCATGTCGCGGTCGCTCGCGAGGTCCGGGGCGAACCGGTCGATGTTGGTCTTGTCGCGGCCGAACAGCCAGCCCATGTGGGCGTGCCAGAACCCGCGGGCCAGCGCCACCGGGGACGTGCCGAACAGCCACGGCGAGTGCGGGTCGCCTTCGCGGTCGGAGAAGGCGTGGTGACGGCGGTGGTCGGCGACCCAGCCGATCACCGGGCCCTGGGCGGCGAGGCCGCCGGCGATGGCCAGTGCGACCCGCAGTGCCCGCTTCGCGCGAAACGAGCCGTGCGTGAAGTAGCGGTGGTAGCCGACGGTGATGCCGAGCGTCGACACGACGAAGAACGCGCCACCGATGACCAGGTCGAGCCAGCTGACGCCCCAGCCCCAGAACACCGGGACGGCCGCGGCGAGCGCGAGGAACGGGACCAGCAGGAACGTGCGGATGGTGATCAGCTCGGCGACCGTCTGACGGCCGGAGAGCACGGGTTTGGGGATGGATCGGGGAGCCTTCACGGAGGCGGTCATGCATTACTCGTTTCGAAGTCTGCGCCGCGCTGCAGGAGACCCGCGCGCGGGGGACCGGGGTGGAAACACCCGGTGGTCAGCGGTGATCGGGGGTGGCCCGGGGGAGGGTGGGTGGTCGCCGCTCCTGATCGGCGATCGGCCCTGCCTGCCACGTGAGGCGGGAGTGAAGCCGGCCCGGACGCCGGCATGCGAGGTGCTCCCGCTTCTTCCGAGGCTACACGAGCACCGCGGGTTCGCAGCGTGGCGGAAACGAGGAAGGCCCCCGCCCGGGTGACGGGCGGGGGCCTTACGGTGCCTCGTGGCTCAGATGACGCTCACGCGCTGGGCCTGCGGGCCCTTCTGGCCCTGGCCGATTTCGAACTCCACCCGCTGACCCTCGTCGAGCGACCGGAAGCCGTTGCCCTGGATCTCGGAGTAGTGGACGAACACGTCCGGACCCCCGCCGTCCTGGGCGATGAAGCCGAAGCCCTTTTCACCGTTGAACCACTTGACACTGCCCTGAGCCATACCCATACCTACTCTTTGTAGTGAGCCTGGGCGTCCCGTTCGGACGCCCTGGTCTCGCCACCATCCTCCCAGAAGTGCCCGCGCGGGGCACTCCCGGTCTCAAACTCCCCAGTCGGGGCGCAGCGGCATGCCCATCCCGCCCTCGCTGTCGGTCCGCACGCCGAGGATCTGGTGCAGCTCGATCTCGCGCCGTTCGAACGCCAATCGGCAGGCCGCGAGGTACAGCGCCCACACCCGGCTGCGGCCGGCGCCCGCTTCGGCGACGGCCTCGTCCCAGTGCTCGTCGAGGTTGGCGCACCAGCCGGCCAGCGTCTTCCCGTAGTGCTCGCGCAGGTTCTCCGAGTGCCGCACCTCCAGCCCGGCGTCGTGCATGGCCGTGACCAGTTCGCCGGGGGCCTCGAGCTCGCCGTCGGGGAAGACGTAGCGGTCGATGAACCCGCGCGAGCGGTGCGCGACGCTGGTGTCCGGGTTGGTGATGCAGTGGTTGAGCAGCCGCCCGTGTGCCTTGAGCTTGCCGGCGAGGAACCGGAAGTAGCCCGGCACGTTCCGCGCCCCGATGTGCTCGGTGAGGCCGATCGACGAGATCGCGTCGAATCCGGTCTCGGTGACGTCCCGGTAGTCGAGGTGCCGGATCTCGGCGCGGTCGGCCAGGCCCAGCGCGACGATGTTCTTCTGCGCCCACTGGGCCTGCTCGCGCGAGAGCGTGACGCCGATGGCCTCGACGCCGTAGTGCCGCACCGCGTGCGCGACCATCCCGCCCCAGCCGCAGCCGACGTCGAGCAGCCGCATGCCGGGCTTGAGTCCCAGCTTCCTGCACACGAGGTCGAACTTGTGCGCCTGCGCCTCCTCCAGCGAGGCGTCCTCGGTGGGGAAGACCGCGCACGTGTAGGCCATGGACGGGCCGAGGACCAGCTCGTAGAACCGGTTCGACACGTCGTAGTGGCTGGCGATGGCCTCGCTGTCGCGGGCCTTGGAGTGCCGCAGCGCGGTCAGCCCGCGCCGGAACCGGCTCGGGTGCTCCTCGGGCGGCGGCTGGACCGGCCGCAGGTGGCGCGGGCCGAGCTTGCGCAGCAGCCACAGCCGGTCGGCCGGGGTGAGTTGGTCGACCTGGGCCGACAGCGCGCGCAGCGCGGTGTAGATGTCGCCGGAGACGTCCAGCGCGCCGGCGACGTAGGCGCGGGCGAGGCCGAGGTCGCCGGGGGAGGACATCAGGTAGTCCAGCGCGAGCGGCGAGCGCACCTGGATGGCGACCGGCGCGTCGGCGGGGCCGCTGCTGCTGCCGTCGTAGGCGGTGATCGACACCTGGGCGCGCGGGCCGAGCAGCCGCTCGAAGATGGTTCCGACCGGGGTCATGTTCGTTCCTTTCACCGGCGGCGGACGCATTTCTCGTAGAGGCCGAGCAGCCGCCCGGCCGGGTCGTAGGCCCGCTTGAGCTCGCGGTAGGCATCGCCGTTGTAGAGCCGCCAGAACTCGTCCTCGGTGTAGAAGCTGTCCGAGTAGAGGGACTTGCGCCCGCCGAGGCGGGTGACTTCGGCTTCGATCATCCGGTTGTGCGTGCCGTCGCGCTCGCCGGGGTCCAGCGGCACGGCCGACCAGAAGCCGAAGTTGACGTACAGCTCTTCGGGGTCGAGTTCGTACAGCGGCCAGCGGACGCCGCCGGGCCGCTGCCGCAGCGGGCAGATCCAGACGGGACTGATCGGGATCTCGCGTTCGAAGAATTCGAGGAACTCCGCGGCCCGGCTCAGCGGGACCTCGATGTCCTGCACGATGGTCTCTTCTGGCGGCATCCGCCGGAGCTTGAGCAGCCGTTCGGCGATCCGGAACCGCCGGTCGAGCGCGACGGCCTTCCAGTACACCGAGGACCGCAGGAACCGCCGGCCGAGCAGCAGCCGCGGCAGCCGGTGCTGGACGCCGAACGCGCGCGAGCACCAGAACCAGTCGGTGTCCCAGCGCCAGAGGTAGTCGCGGACGGTGAGGTGATCGGTTTCGCGCCGCTGGATCGAGCGGTAGTAGATGTCGAGCCAGGTGTAGTCGCTGGTGGCGGGCGCGCTGTCGGTGAAGGTGCCCAGCGTCAGGTACAGCTCGCCGGGCCCGAAGATCGTGCCGTCGACGAAGTCGTGCTCGCCGCTGTCGCAGGCCTCGCCGAGTGCGCGGAAGTAGGTGTCGCGGTCGTGGTACCGGACGTGCCGGAGTGCGACGAACGGCTTGACCGGTTCGAGCAGGATCCGCAGCCGCAGCGCGTAGCCGAGGGTGCCGTAGGAGTTCGGGAAGCCGTGGAACAGCGCGCGGTGCTCGTTGTCCGGCGTGGCGACGACGATCCGCCCGTCCCCGGTGAGGATCTCCATTTCCAGCACCGATTCGTGCGGCATGCCGTGGCGGAACGACGAGGACTCGATGCCCAGCCCGGTCACCGCACCGCCGAGGGTGATCGTCTTCAGCTGCGGCACGACCAGCGGCATCAGGCCGTGCGGCAGTGTGGCGTCGACGAGCTGTTCGTAGGTGACCATCCCTTCGACGTCGGCGGTCCGGGTCACGGGGTCGACGCGCAGTACGTGGGTGAATCCGGAGACGTCGAGGCCGGGATGTTTCGAGGAGGCTCTCGACCGGAAGAGGTTCGACGTCCGTTTCGCCAGCCGCACGGTGCTGTCCCCGGCCACGGCGGCTAGCTGCCGTCTCAGGACGTCGACGCGGGCTTCGTGCTCGGGGAACGCCGGGCCCGGACGGGCTTCGGGCACCCCCGCCTGATCGATGGTCACGCCATGATCCTGCCTGACGCCCAGGCGTGCCGCACTGTGCCCTCGTGCGGCGTTTCCTGCCGGAGCGGAACACGGGTGGGGAGGGGGTTCGGCGTTGGGGAGCCGGCTGCCCGGCTGTGGGGTCGCAGGCTTGGTCGGCGAGGCGGCCGCCCGCGCGGGATCAGGCGGCCGCGCGGAGCCGGTTCGGCCTCGGCGAGGCGCGTGGCTGCGCGCTGCTCGATCGCGGCGTTGTCCGGCTTGCTCGGCGAGGCGGCAGCCCCGCGCGGGGGTCAGGCCACCGCGCGGAGCGGGGTTCCCTCGGCCAGGAGGGTTTCCGCGTCGGCGAGGAACGCGTCGATCTCGGCAAGCCGCGCCGCCGTGCGGCGCTCGACTGCCGCGATGCGGTCGGCTCTCTGCCGGGCTTCGTCGACGATGCGGTAGGCGTGCGCGCGGGCATCAGCGTCGCGGCGGCGGGCCGTTTCGTCCGCTTCACGCACGATCGCGTCGGCGCGCCTGCGGGCCGTCGTCACGATTTCCGCCGCTTCGGTGTTGGCCAGGTCGAGGACCTGGCGGACGCGGTCGCCGACCGCGGCCGGGTCGGCCGGGGCCCGGCACAGCCGGTCGATGCGGGCGCGCAGTTCCGCGTTTTCCGAGCGGGTGCGCTCGAGTTCGCGCGTCAGGTTCTCCGCTTCCGCCACGGCCGCGTCGCGGTCGGCCGTCACCAGGCGGATCTCGGCGAGCAGTTCCTCCATGCGCTCGTCGACCTGCTCGCGGTCGTAGCCGCGGAACGTCAGCGCGAAGCTCTCCGGGAGGGGCAGCGGCGCCGTCATCGGGCCGCGGCCGGGTGGCGCAGCAGCGCGGCCAGCTCGTCGGCGGTGCCTGCCGTGCGCAGGACGACCGGGTCGGGACGGCCGATCGTGTGGTCGTCCTCGTGCAGCGCGGTGACGAACCGCGCGACCCGGCGCGGCGACGGCGCGATCGTGGAGCCGCCGAGGTAGCGCAGGACGATCAGGTCTTCGCCCGAGTGCGTCTCGATGGCCGCGGACCAGCCGCGTTCCTCGTCCCAGAGCAGGGCGACGTCGCGGTCGGGGTAGTGCGGCAGCCGGGTGTCGAGGGCGACGTAGGCCGAGATCGGGCTGTCGTGGTCGAGCGTGCAGGACTCGAGGCCGATCCCCAGTTCGGCGGTGACGTCCCGGAGGTAGCCGAGCAGGGCGGGGACGGCGGGGTGCTGGTAACCGGTCGGCAGGGTGATCGATGCGGTCACGGGGTCGTGCGGCCTTTCTCGGACACGGAGGCGGGGGTGGTGCGCTCCTGGGTTCGTCAGGCACCTTCCGTTCTAACATGTCATCGAAACGATGACAAGCGAGATGTCGCCGGAAGGACGACATGCGGTGCGAGGTATGCCGGGATTGAGCGCCCGGCCGCCGGGGTACCCGGACGGGGGACCGCGGGAATCCCGCGGCGGGACGGGGAAAGCGAGGCGGCGTTGAGCATTCTGATCGACTTCGGGCGCGACACGGAGTTCTCGTTCGAGCGGCGGTTGCGGGGGTACGTCGGCGCGGTGGCCCGGGCGGTCGGGGTGGGACTGGAGTCCTGCACGCTCGACGCGGGCACGCCCGCCGCCGCCTACATCGCGCTCGACTGGCGTCTCGCCCGGTTCCCCGGCCACGACCTGGCCCTCGTGTGGGACGAGGTCAACGGCTGGGCGGCGGCGATCGAGAACGCTCACGGCGACGCGGCCACGATCCTGAGATACCTGGGCGGCGAGGTGGTCCCCGAACCCCGCGCGGTGGTGAAGTTCCTCGCGGCGGTCCGCGCCGGCGACCCGGACGCGGGCACGCTCGAAGCCCCGGCGCTGCGCGAACCCGGCGACCACGAGCACCTGCTGGCCCTGGCGCCGGAGGCGAGCCCCGCGGCCGGTGGTTAGGAGCGCGGTGAACGGCGAGTTCGACGCCCTGGTCGGCGCCTTCGACTACCCGATGTACATCGTCACGTGCACCGACGGGACGCGGCTCGCGGGCTGCCTGGTCGGCTTCGCGGCGCAGTGCAGCATCGCGCCGCCGCGGTTCATGGCCTGGCTGTCCGAGAAGAACTACACGTGCGAAGTGGCCCGCGACGCCGACGTCCTGGTCGTCCACCGGCTGACCAGGACCGACCGCGAGCTGGCACGGCTCTTCGGCGGGACGACCGGGTTCGACGCCGACAAGTTCGCCCGCTGCGGCTGGCATCGCGGGCCGGGTGGGGCGCCGGTGCTCGACGACTGCCCCGGATGGTTCGCCGGCGAGATCCTGTCCCGCGAGGTCACCGGCGACCACGTCGCCCACCTGCTGCGCCCGGTCGCGGTGGAAGCAGGCGGGGCGGCCGAGCCGCAGCTGGGGTTCCAGGACGTCCGCGACTTCGAGCCGGGCAACGAGGCCTGACCGGCGATCTTGCCGGACGTGCCGCGGCGACGGCAGGATCGCGGCATGACGCAGCTGACGGCGGAAGCCGTGGTGGACTGGGCCGTGCCGCGGACACCGCAGGTTTCCCCGGACGGCCGCTGGGTGGTGTTCGGCAGCGCGACAGTGGGCAGGCACACCGAAAGCACCCTCTGGCTCGCGCCCGCCGACGGCAGCGCATCGCCTCGGCAGCTCACGACGGACAACGGGCGCGAGCCACGCTGGGCTCCGGATTCCGGCTCGGTGTTCTTCCTGTCCGGCCGGGACCAGGTCCACCGGGTCGGCCTCGGTGGTGGCGAAGCGGAGCAGCTGACGGACCGGCCCGCGGGAGTCCGGGCGTGCGTGCCGCTCGCGGACCCGAAGCGCGTGGTGCTGATCGCGCCGGACGAGCGGGAGCCTGCCGGCCCCCGGATCCGCACGGTCACCGCGGACGGCACCCACGACACCGGCAACCATCCCGACCGGCTCTGGCTGCTCGACTTGGCCACCGGCACGATCGAACCGCTCGCCGCCTTCGGGGAACGGCACGTCGTCGAAGCCGCGGCCCGCCCGGACGGCGGTGCCCTCGCCGTGCTCACCTGGTCGGTCGCCGAGCAGGATCCCGGCCTGTTCGAACCCGGGCTGCACGTCGTCGACCTCACGGAGGGCACCGTGCGCGAGCTGGGGGTCCCGGCGCTCTCGGCGTCGTCACTTTCCTGGTGGCGCGGCGAATCCGGGTGGCGCCTGTGCTACCTCGGCCTGACCCCGCCCGGCCTGGTCGGTGGCTTCGCCGTGTTCGACGGACAGCACCGCAATCTCACGGCGGGCATGACGGCCTGCCCGACCGAGCTGATCGCCGCGGACCCGCCGCTCGCGTTGTTCGCCGAAGGCCTCGACACCGCCGTCCGGCGGCTCGACCCGGTCACCGGGAAGTTCGCCGAACTCCAGCGTTTCCGGGGCCACCTCAAGGAATTGTCCGGCGATGGAACCACCATTGCGGTGGTGGCGAGCACGGCCGCGGCGCCACCGACTGTCCACATCGGACCTCCGGAAGGCCCGCTCACCCGCGTCGGCGCGCTCCCGCTGCCGGACATCCAGTGGGCCGGCCAAGAACGTCTCGCGTATCAGGCCGAAGACGGCCTGGAGCTGGACGGCCTGCTGCTCCTCCCGCCCGGCCGGACCCGCGCGGACGGGCCGTTCCCGCTCGTCACGGTGGTCCACGGCGGCCCGCACGACCGGTACGCCGACGGGTTCAACCTCGGCTGGTTCCCGTCCGGCCAGTGGCTGGCGACGGCCGGTTTCGCGGTGTTCCTGCCGAACGCCCGCGGCGGCCTCGGCCACGGGCACGCGTTCGCGGCGAGCGTGGCGGGCGACGTCGGCGGCGCGGAGTTCACCGACGTCCTGACCGGCATCGACCTGCTGGTGGCCGACGGCGTCGCCGACCCGCACCGGCTCGGCATCGCGGGCTGGAGCCACGGCGGTTTCGTGGCGGCTTGGGCGGTCACGCAGACCGGCCGGTTCGCCGCGGCGCTCGTCGGCGCGGGTGTGACCGACTGGCCGCTGCTGGCGGCCACCGGCGAGCACACCCGCTTCGAAGCCGCACTCGGCGGCCGCGAGAACAGCCCGATCACCTACGCCGGCCGCATCCGCACACCGGTCCTCATCCTGCACGGCGAGAATGACACGAACGTCCCGCTCTCCCAAGCCGAACTGCTGCACCGGGCGCTGCGGGACCGCGAGCACGAGTACGTGGTCTACCCGCGGGAGAACCATGCGATCCGGGAACGCGGTCACCAGCTCGACGTGCTCCGGCGGACCCGCGAGTGGTTCTCCCGGTGGCTCACGCCCGCCGGCGGGGCGTGACCCATGGGCAAGCTGACGGCGGAGGCCGTGGTCGACCGGATGGTGCCGCAGACGCCGAGGGTGTCGCCGGACGGCCGGTGGGTGGTGTTCGCGAGTGCGCCGGTGGGCCACCCCGGCGAGCACCCGGTGAGCGGGCTGTGGCTGGCACCCGCGGACGGGAGTGAGCCGCCCCGGGCGTTCGCCGACGCCGCGGCCGAGGACCGCGAGCCGAGGTGGTCGGCCGACTCCGCGTGGGTGTACTTCCTGTCCGACCGGGCCGGACGCGGGACCGCGCAGCTGCACCGGGCCGGGCTGGACGGCGTGCCGGAGCAGCTGACGGACTGGCGCACCGGTGTCACCGGCTTCGTGCTGCCGGACGGTGGTGCGGTGGTGCTCGTCGCGCCGGAGGAGAAGGAAGCGGCGGCCGACCCCCGGGTGCAGGTGGTGCCGTCCGGTTCCGGCTCCACGTGGGACACCGTCGCCCGGCCCGACCGGCTCTGGCTCCTCGATCCCTCGACCCGCGCTGTCCGCCCGCTCGGCGACTTCGGCGCGCGGCACGTCGTCGAGGCTGCCGCCCGGCCGGACGGCCACACCCTCGCCGTGCTCACCTGGTCCGTCGCCGACCGGGAGCCGGGGCTCTACGACTCCGGTCTGCACCTCGTGGACCCGGCCACCGGTGCCCGGCAGGATCTCGGCGTCCCGGCGCTGGAGGCCGAGTCGCTGACCTGGTGGCGCGACGACACCGGCTGGCGCCTGGCCTACCTCGGCCTCACTCCGCCGGGCCCGATCAGCGGCCGCGCGATCTTCGACGCCGATGGCCACCGGAATCTCACCGCCGGGATGAGCGTCTGCCCGGTCGACCTGGCGAGTGCGGGCGACGGCCGCTTGCTGGCCCTGTTCGCCGAAGGCCTCGACACCACGATCCGGCGCCTCGACCCCGCCGGCGGCACCTTCGCCGAACTCGGCCGCGCGACCGGTAGCCTGCTGGACCTGAGCGCGGGCGGGGACCGTATCGCGGTCGTCGCCAGCACCGCCACCAAACCCGAGACCGTCCACTGTGGATCACCCGGCGGCCCGCTCATCCGGCTGGGTGAACCGCAGCCGGGCGGAATCCGGTGGGGCAGCCAGGAACGACTGTCCTATCGCGCCGAAGACGGCCTGGAACTCGACGGCCTCCTGATCCTCCCGGCCGGCCGGACCCGCGCCGACGGGCCCTTCCCGCTGGTCACCCTCGTCCACGGCGGACCGTACGACCGCTACGCCGACCGGTTCCAGCTCGGATGGTTCCGCCAGGGCCAGTGGCTGGCCGCGGCCGGGTTCGCGGTGTTCCTCCCGAATCCCCGCGGCGGCCTCGGCCACGGGCACGCCTTCGCGGCGAGTGTCGCCGGTGACGCCGGAGGCGCGGAGTTCACCGACATCCTCACCGGGATCGATCTGCTCGTCGAGGCGGGCGTCGCCGACGAAGACCGGCTCGGGATCGGCGGTGGGAGCCACGGCGGGTTCGTGGCCGCCTGGGCCGTCACGCAGACGGATCGCTTCAAGGCAGCCGTCGTCAACGCAGGCATTGCCGACTGGCCGCTGCTCGCTGCGACCGGCGAGCACGGCCGCTACGACCTCGCCCTGGGCGGCCGGGAAAACAGCCCCATCACGTATGCCGGCCGGATCGCGACCCCCGTCCTCATCGTGCACGGCGAGAACGACACGAACGTCCCGCTGTCGCAGGCCGAACTCCTGCACCACGCGCTCCGGGACCGGCCGCACGAATTCGTCGTCTATCCCCGGGAAGGACACTCCCTCCGCGAACGCGGTCACCAGCTCGACTACCTGCACCGCACCCGCGCCTGGTTCTCGGACCTGCTCGCCTAGGTCCGGTGCCGAAGCCGCCCGGCGGTCGCGATCGGGGGGTGGGCTGAAAGGCGCTTTCCTCGCATCCGGCGAGAGGAAAGGCCCGTTCGCTGCACTAGGTGAGACGAAAGGGCCGTTCGGCCCACGGCGAAGGGGGAGCCGCCGCGGCAGGCCACCTTGGGTGCGTCCGGACAACCGCGTGGGGCGTTCCACAGTGGAGTGTCCACCGTGGAGGAAAAATCCGGGCACGCCGAACCCCGCCCTGCTCCGGCATTCAGCCGAATGGGTCAATGCGTTGGATGGCCTGGGGGAAAAGGAAAGGGCTTTCGCACACCGCCGGGAAACGCGCGTGGACACGGGCGCGGCTGGTTGCTCAACCGTTGCGATTCAGCATAGTGCATCTGCACTATGCTGAACGCTCCGGTGCCGAAACCGGGACAACCGAAGAAACGGGTGGCGGATGGGTGGGACAATGGTCGAAGGGACGCGCCCGGGTCCGGGGGCGGACGCTTCGGGCGTGGGCGAGGCGGGAGAGCAGGAGCTGCGCCGGCTGCTGGCCGGCCTGACCGCGGTGCGTGACGGCGACTTCGGGATCCGGCTGCCCGGGGGTGCCGACGGCCTGCTCGGCGAGATCGCCACCGTCTTCAACGGCATGGCCGACCAGCTGTCGCTGTTCACCTCCGAGGTCACCCGCGTCGCGCGGGAGGTCGGCAGCGAGGGACAGCTCGGCGGGCAGGCGAAGGTCCCCGGGGTCTCCGGCACGTGGAAGGACCTCACCGACTCGGTGAACGCCATGGCCGGGAACCTCACCACCCAGGTCCGGGACATCGCCCAGGTCGCCACCGCGGTCGCGAAGGGCGATCTGTCCCAGAAGATCGACGTCGACGCGCGCGGGGAGATCCTGGAGCTGAAGGACACCGTCAACACGATGGTGGACCAGCTGTCGTCGTTCGCCGACGAGGTCACCCGCGTCGCCCGCGAGGTCGGCAGCGAAGGGCGGCTCGGCGGGCAGGCCCAGGTGCCCGGCGTCGGCGGTGTCTGGCGTGATCTCACCGATTCGGTGAACTTCATGGCGGGGAACCTGACCGACCAGGTCCGCAACATCGCCCAGGTGACCACGGCGGTCGCGAAGGGCGACCTGTCGCAGAAGATCACCGTCGACGCGCGCGGCGAGATCCTCGAACTCAAGAACACCATCAACACGATGGTCGACCAGCTGTCGTCCTTCGCCGACGAAGTCACCAGAGTGGCGCGCGAGGTCGGCACGGAAGGGCGGCTGGGCGGCCAGGCCGACGTCAAGGGCGTCTCCGGCACCTGGCGTGACCTCACCGACTCGGTGAACTTCATGGCCGGGAACCTGACCGACCAGGTCCGCAACATCGCCCAGGTCGCCACCGCCGTCGCGAAGGGCGACCTGTCCCAGAAGATCAACGTCACCGCCCGCGGCGAGGTCCTCGAACTGAAGGACACGCTGAACACGATGGTGGACCAGCTGTCCGCGTTCGCGGACGAGGTCACCCGGGTGGCGCGCGAGGTGGGCACCGAGGGACGGCTGGGCGGCCAGGCCGACGTCAAGGGCGTCTCCGGCACCTGGAAGGACCTCACCGAGTCGGTCAACGTCATGGCCGACAACCTCACCGCGCAGGTCCGCTCGATCGCCCAGGTCACCACCGCGGTCGCCCGCGGCGACCTGTCCCAGAAGATCCGGGTCGACGCGCGCGGCGAGATCCTGGAGCTGAAGGACACCATCAACACGATGGTCGACCAGCTGTCCGCCTTCGCCGACGAAGTCACCCGCGTGGCCCGCGAAGTCGGCACCGAGGGCAACCTCGGCGGCCAGGCGACCGTCCGCGGCGTGTCCGGGACCTGGAAGAACCTCACCGACAACGTCAACGTCATGGCGTCCAACCTGACCGGCCAGGTCCGCTCGATCGCCCAGGTCGCAACCGCGGTCGCACGCGGTGACCTCTCGCGCAAGATCACCGTCGAGGCCAAGGGCGAGGTCGCGGCGCTGGCCGACGTCATCAACACGATGGTCGACACGCTGTCCGCGTTCGCCGACGAGGTCACCCGCGTGGCCCGCGAGGTCGGCACCGAAGGCATGCTGGGCGGCCAGGCCCGCGTGCCGAACGTGGCCGGCACGTGGAAGGACCTCACCGACAACGTCAACTCGATGGCGAACAACCTCACCGGGCAGGTCCGCAACATCGCCCAGGTGACCACCGCCGTCGCCCAGGGCGACCTGACCCGCAAGATCGACGTCGACGCGCGCGGCGAGATCCTGGAGCTCAAGACCACCATCAACACGATGGTCGACCAGCTCTCGGCGTTCGCCGCGGAGGTCACCCGCGTCGCGCGGGAGGTCGGCAGCGAGGGCCGCCTCGGCGGCCAGGCCGAGGTCGAAGGCGTGTCCGGCACGTGGAAGCGGCTGACGGAGAACGTCAACGAGCTGGCCGGGAACCTCACCCGGCAGGTCCGCGCGATCGCCGAGGTGACCAGCGCGGTCGCCGAGGGCGACCTGACCCGCTCGATCACCGTCGACGCCTCCGGCGAGGTCGCCGAGCTGAAGGACAACATCAACTCGATGGTGGAGTCGCTGCGCGAGACGACGCGGGCGAACCAGGAGCAGGACTGGCTGAAGTCGAACCTGGCCAAGATCACCGGCCTGATGCAGGGCCGCCGCGACCTCGCGGTCGTCGCGGCCGCGGTGATGGACGAGCTGGTCCCGCTGGTCAACGCCCAGTACGGCGCGTTCTACCTGGCCGACGACACCGCCGAAGTGCCCGAGCTGCGGCTGGTCGGCGCCTACGGCCACCCGGACGACGGCGACGGCCCGGCGGTGCGGTTCCGGATCGGCCAGTCGCTGGTCGGGCAGGCCGCGCGCAGCCGCCGCCCGATCGCCGTCGACGAGGTCCCGCCCGGCTACGCGACGATCTCCTCCGGCCTGGGCAGCACCGCGCCTGCCAGCCTGATCGTGCTGCCGATCGTGGTCGAGGACCAGGTGCTCGGCGTCATCGAACTCGCGTCCGTGCACGGCTTCACCCCGGTGCACCGCGCGTTCCTCGAACTGCTGATGGAGCAGATCGGCGTCAACGTCAACAGCATCGTCGCCAACGCCCGCACCGACGAGCTGCTCGGCGAGTCCCAGCGGCTCACCGCGGAGCTGCAGGCCCGCTCGGAGGAACTGCAGGCCCGGCAGGAGGAACTCCAGTCGTCCAACGCCGAGCTGGAGGAGAAGGCGGCGCTGCTGGCCACGCAGAACCGCGACATCGAGACGAAGAACCTCGAGATCGAGCAGGCCCGCCAGGAACTGGAGGCGCGTGCCCAGCAGCTGACGCTGGCCTCGAAGTACAAGTCGGAGTTCCTGGCCAACATGAGCCACGAGCTGCGCACCCCGCTCAACAGCCTGCTCATCCTGGCCCAGCTGCTCGCGCAGAACCCGACCCGCAACCTCACCGCCAAGCAGGTCGAGTACGCGGGCATCATCCACTCCGCGGGCTCGGACCTGCTGCAGCTGATCAACGACATCCTCGACCTGTCGAAGGTCGAGGCCGGGAAGATGGACGTCACCCCGGAGCAGGTGTCGCTGCGGGGCCTGCTGGACTACGTCGAGGCGACCTTCCGCCCGATGACCTCCCAGCGCAACCTGGACTTCCGGATCACCGTCGCGCCCGGCTCGCCCACCGAGCTGGTCACCGACGACTCGCGGCTGCGGCAGGTGCTGCGCAACCTGCTGTCCAACGCGGTCAAGTTCACCGAGGTCGGCGGGATCGAGCTGCAC
Source organism: Amycolatopsis melonis (assembly GCF_040064235.1). Classification (NCBI taxonomy): domain Bacteria; kingdom Bacillati; phylum Actinomycetota; class Actinomycetes; order Pseudonocardiales; family Pseudonocardiaceae; genus Amycolatopsis; species Amycolatopsis melonis. The sequence goes on along the minus strand of NZ_JBDZYD010000021.1, from coordinate 60,566 downwards.
ATCGAGCCGGTCGACCCGGCCACCCTGCCCGGCCCGCTGCGCGCGCACGGGCCCGCCGTCGCGTTCCGGGTCACCGACACCGGCATCGGGATCGCCGAGCACCAGCTCGAATCGATCTTCGGCGCGTTCCAGCAGGCCGACGGCACCACCAGCCGCAAGTACGGCGGCACCGGGCTCGGCCTGTCGATCAGCCGCGAGATCGCCCAGCTGCTCGGCGGGTACATCACCGCCGAGAGCACCCTCGGCGAGGGCAGCACGTTCACGTTCTCGCTGCCGGTCGCGCGGCCGGACTTCGCGCAGCTGCCCGCGGGCGAGCATCCCGTCGCCGCGGTCGAGCCGGGCGAAGCCGGCCTCACGCCGCCCGCGCCCCGCCCGCACCGGCGGCTGCTGGTCGTGGAGGAACGCCAGCACGGGCTGCTCACCCTCGTCGCCGAAAGCGCCGCCGCGGACCTGGCCGACAGCCGGGACATCGGCCTCTCGCCCGCCGACGTCGAAGTCGTGACGGCGGTCGGCACGCAGGAGGCCGCGGCCGCGCTCGCCGCCGACGCCTACCACTGCGTGGTGCTCGACCTGGACCTGCCGGACCGGGCGGCGTTCACGTTCCTCGACGCGATGCAGGGCGACAGCGCGCTGCGGCTGGTGCCGGTGCTCGCGCACAACAGCCGCCGCCTCGACGGCGAACTGGAGCAGCTGGTGCGCTCCCGCGCCGACGTCCAGTCCCTGGAAGTGCTGTCCGGCCTGGACGAGCTGCGCGAGCGGATCGCGCTGCACCTGTCGGCGGAGGAGCCGGGGGCCGTGCTGCCGCTGGTCCGCCCGGACGAGCCTGCCGCGCCGGTACGGGCGGCCGACGTCGACACCACCCTGGCCGGGCGCACGGTGCTGATCGTCGACGACGACCCGCGCAACGTCTACGCGCTCACCAGCATCCTGGAGCTGCACGGGATGCAGGTGCTGCACGCCGAGGACGGCCGCAAGGGCGTCGAGACGGTCGCGGCGCACCCGGGCATCGACCTGATCCTGATGGACGTGATGATGCCGGAGATGGACGGCTACACCGCGACCGCGAAGATCCGCGCCATGCCCGAGCACGCCGGCATCCCGATCGTCGCGGTGACGGCGAAGGCGATGCCCGGCGACCGCGAGAAGAGCCTCGCCTCGGGCGCGACCGACTACGTGACCAAGCCGGTCGACGCGGACGATCTCATCGCCCGCATCAAACGGCACGTGACGGCCTGAACGGGGACAGCTGCGTGCCTGCCCGAGAAGACGGCGCCGCCGTCCCGGCCGAGGTGTCGGCCAACCTGGCCCGCCTCGCCGACACCGTCGCGCGCCTGCGCGGCGAGGTCGACCACGCGCACGCCGTCGCCGACGGCCGCGCGCTGATCGAGCTGGCCAAGGGCGTGCTGATGGAACGGCTGCACTGCACGCCGTCCGACGCCGCCCGCCAGCTGGAGACCCTGGCCGGGCGCGCCGGGATGACGCCGCTGGAGTTCGCCGCGGACGTCGTCGGCGAGGCCGCCGAGGACCGGATCACCGAAGTGGCGCAGGAGTTCCTGGCCCGCGCCGAAGGCGAGGAGGAGTCCGTCGCGGTGCGGCTGCGGACCGCCGAGAGCGGCGTGCTCGCGGCGGGGGACACTCAGCGCGTCGCGGAGTCCATTTTGGACCATGCGCTGCGGCCGCTCGGCGCGACCGCCGTCGCGGTGTGGCTGGCCGGGCCCGACGGCTCGCTGACTCTGGCCGGGTCGGCCGGGTTTTCCGCCGAAGAGGCGGCGCGCTGGCGGTATGTCCCGCCCGGCGTGGCGACCCCGGCGCGCAGCGCGCTGATCGAACGCGACACCGTGTGGCTGCCGGCGCTCGCCGCGGCCGGGCTGCCCTCGATCGGGCAGCACACGCTGTCCGGCGGCGGGCGGGTAGCCGTGCCGACCGGCACCGGCGGCCGGATCATCGGCGTCGTCGAGATGTGCTGGCCCGAGCCGCTGCCCGCGGAGCCGGGGCGGCAGCGCCGCCAGCTGGAGGCGCTGGCGGAGCTGTGCGCGCACACGCTCGACACCTGGGACGGCGTGCTCGCGCCGGGGGCGTCCGGCGACGTCCTCGGCGAGCTGGCCGACTTCATCGACGGCCTGCACGACCCGGCCGTGCTGCTCACGCCGTGCCTCGACGGCGGCGACCGGCTCAGCGACTTCCGCATCCACCACGCGAACGTCCGGTTCGCCGACCCGGGCGGGCGGCCGCGCAGCCGGATCGTCGGCAGCAGGCTGCTGGAGGCGTACCCGCGGGCGGCGGGGGAGAGCGGGCTGCTGGACAAGATCCAGCGCGTCTACGCCACCGGCGAGCCGTTCCGCGCCGAGAGCATGGCGATCACGACGCTGGTCGACCAGGTGCCGCTGACCGTGCTCTCCGATGTCAACCTGACGCGCTTCGCCGGCAACGTGCTGCTGATCCTGCGCATCCAGGACGACGCGGCGAAGCTCGCGGTGCTGCTGCAGCACGCGCAGCGGCTGGGCCGCATCGGCGGGTTCGAGGAGAACTCCGTCACCGGGGAGATCACCTGGAGCGACGAGCTGTTCTCGCTCTACGGCCTGCCGCCGAACGCCGTGCCGCTGTCGCTGCACGACCTGGCCCGGCACGCGCACCCGGACGACGCGCCGGCGATCGGCCGGTTCCTGCGTGCGGTGCTGCACCACAAGCGGCCGTCGTCGACGGCGTTCCGGTTGCAGCGCCCGGACGGCGTCGCCCGGCACATCCGGGTGGTGGCCGAGCCGGTCGTCGACGGCCGGGGCGAGCTGGTTGTCATCCGCGGCGCCTACCAGGACGTCTCGGCACAGCACTGGACCGAGGTGGCGCTGGCCGCGACCCGGGACAGGCTGGCCGAGACCGAGCAGGAAGCAATCGAGCGCAACCGGCTCGCCCTGCAGCTGCAGCACGCGATCATGCCGCCGGCGAAGGGCCCGATCGACATGCCGGGCCTGCGTGCCGCGGTGCGGTACCGGCCGGCGGAGAAGGAACACCTCGTCGGCGGCGACTGGTACGACGCGGTGGCGCTACCGACCGGCGAGGTGCTGCTGTGCGTCGGCGACGTGGCCGGGCACGGCATCGACGCGGCGACCGGGATGGTGAGCCTGCGCAACGCCCTGCGCGGCCTCGCGGCGACCGGCGCCGGCCCGGCCCAGCTGCTGACCTGGCTGAACCTGGTGGCCTACCACCTGACCGACCACGTGACCGCGACCGCGGTGACGGCGGTGTACGACCCGGCCAGCCGCACGCTGCGGTGGGCGCGGGCAGGCCACCTGCCCCCGATCGTCCGCCACCGCGACGGCACGGCGACGACGTTGCCGCTGGTCCGCGGCTCCCTGCTGGGCGCGGTCCGCGACGTCGCGTACGACGAGGCGGAGCTGCGCCTCGACGAGGGCGACATCCTCCTGCTCTACACCGACGGCCTGATCGAGCGGCGCGACCGCCCGGTCCAGGACTCGGTGTCCCGCCTGGTGACCCTGGTGGAGGGCCACGACGGCGAGCTGGAGCACCAGCTGGACACCCTGCTGACCTACAGCACGGCCGACACCGACGACGACACCTGCGTGGTCGGCATCGAGGTCACCACGGCACTGGTCAGGGGTTGATCGCCAGGACGAGGAACCCGGCCAGCAGCACCAGGTGCACGCCGCCCTGAAGGCGGGTCGCGCGACCCGGGACGACGGTCAGGACGCTCACCACGACGGTGAGGGCCAGCAGCACGATCTGGGTCGAGCCGAGGCCGAGCAGCAGCTGGCCCGGCAGCCAGACCGACGCCAGCGCGATGGCCGGGATGGTCAGGCCGATGCTCGCGATCGCCGAGCCGTAGGCCAGGTTGAGGCTGATCTGCATCCGGTCGCGCTGGGCCGCGCGCACCGCGGCCAGCGTTTCCGGCAGCAGCACCAGCAACGCGATCACCACGCCGACGAACGACTGCGGGAACCCGGCCGCGCGCACGCCCGCCTCGATCGCCGGCGACTCCACCTTCGCCAGCCCGACCACCGCGACCAGCGCCAGCAGCAACAGCGCGAGGCTGCCCAGCGCCGCCCGGTTCGACGGCGGATCGGCGTGATCCTCTTCCTTGACTTCGCCGTCGGCGGCCACCGGGAGGAAGAAGTCGCGGTGACGCATCGTCTGCGTCAGCACAAATGTGCCGTACAGCGCCAGGGAAGCCAGCGCGGCGAAGGTCAGCTGCGCCGGGGAGAACGCCGGGCCGGGGGTGCTGGAGGTGAACGTCGGCAGCACCAGGCTCAGGGTGGCCAGCGTCGCGACGGTGGCCAGCGCGGCGCCGCTGCCCTCGGGGTTGAACAGTGTCGCGCCGTAGCGCCGGGCGCCGACGAGCAGCGCGATGCCGACGATGCCGTTCGTCGTGATCATCACCGCGGCGAACACCGTGTCGCGCGCCAGCGAGCCCGCTTCCGGGCCGCCGGACACCATCATCGTGACGATCAGCGCGACCTCGATGACGGTGACCGCGACCGCGAGCACCAGCGACCCGAACGGTTCCCCGACGCGGTGGGCGACGACCTCCGCGTGGTGCACCGCGGCCAGCACGGTCGCGCCCAGCGCGACGGCGACGACGGCCACGAAGACCGGCCCGAGGTCGCGGCCCCACGACAGCGCCAGCACGAGCACGCCGAGCACCGGCGTGACGGAGGTCCAGGACAGCAGGAAGGATCTCAGTGCGGCGACCATACCTCCACTTTGGCATATCCGCCGGAATCCCGCGGCCCGCCGGGGCGAGCCTCACACCGTCGCATGTGGACGGTCGAGGTCGGGCGGCACCAGCCGCGGTCCGGCGCCGAGGACGTGGCGGCGGAAGGTTTCGCTCAGCGGCGGGAGATTCCGCCCGGCCGCCCACGCGAGGCCGATGTCCCGCGTGGCGTCCACATCGGTCAGTTCCAGGTGCGGCGCCGGGAATGCCGCCGTGTGCGGCAGCGGGACCACGGCCACGCCGAGCCCGGCGGTGACCAGCCCGCGCAGCGTCTCGACCTCGTCGCCCTCGAACCCGACGCGCGGGCTGAACCCGGCCTCGGCGCACAGCCGCTCGGTCGTTTCGCGCAGCGCGTACCCGGGCCGCAGGAGGATGAACGTCTCGTCCGCGACGTCGGCGAGGCGGACGCGGCGGCGGCGCGCGAGCCGGTGCTGCGGCGGCACCGCCAGCCGCAGCGGCTCGACGAGCAGGCGCGTCCAGGCCAGCTGGGCGTGCTGCGGGTCGCCGCTGGTGAGGACGAGGTCCGCGGTGCCGCCGAGGAGTTCGGCTTCGAGGCCGGCCTCGCCGTGCTGCCGCAGCTCGAAGCGCGCGCCGGGGTGTTCGCGCAGGAAGTCGCGCAGCACCGCGGGCACCAGCCACGTCCCGAAGGTGTGCAGGAAGGCCAGCGGCACGACACCGGTGCCCGGCGCGACGATCTCGCCGACCTCCCGCAGTCCCTGGTCGAGCTGGTCGAGCACGAGGTCGACGTGCCGTTTGAAGGCGTGCCCGGCCGGGGTCAGCCGCAGCACCCGCCCGGACCGGCGGAACAGCTCGGCGCCGGCGTCGCGCTCCAGCCGCCGCAGGGCGCGGGAGAGCGCGGGCTGGGTGAGGTGGCCGCGCGCGGCGGTCTCGGTGACGGTCGCGCCCTCGGCGACTTCGCGGAAGAGGCGCAGCGTCTGCACGTCCATGCCGTCAGTGTATGGATTATCCCCCAATCAGGCATTGGACGCATGTGTCTGCCCAGGTCACGCTGGAGGTATGGCAACCGTGGCAGAACAGCTGGTCAGGACCCTCCGGGACGCGGGGGTCGAACGCATCTACGGCATCGTCGGCGACAGCCTCAACCCGATCGTCGACGCGGTCCGCCGCACCGACGGCATCGACTGGGTGCACGTCCGCCACGAGGAGACCGCCGCCTTCGCCGCGGCGGCCGAGGCGCAGGTCACCGGCAAGCTCGCGGTGTGCGCGGGCAGCTGCGGGCCGGGCAACCTGCACCTGATCAACGGCCTGTTCGACGCCCACCGCACGGGCGCGCCGGTGCTGGCGATCGCGTCGCACATCCCGTCGAACCAGATCGGCACGGGCTTCTTCCAGGAGACCCACCCGGACCGGCTGTTCGCCGAGTGCAGCCACTTCAGCGAGCTGGTGGCCGAGCCCGAACAGCTGCCGAGGCTGCTGCGGATCGCGACGCAGGCGGCCGTCGGCAAGGGCGGCGTCGCCGTGCTGACCATCCCCGGCGACCTCGCCGACCGCAAGGCGACCGGGCCGCTCACCGAAAAGCTCCCGCTCGTGACGCCGTCGCCTGCCGTGCCGCCCGCCGAGGTCGTCCAGGAACTGGCGGACCTGCTGAACTCGGGCGAGAAGGTGATGTTGTTCGCCGGCGCGGGCGTCCGCGGCGCGCACGACGAAGTCATGGCGGTGGCGGGGAAACTGGCCGCGCCGGTCGGGCACTCGCTCGGCGGCAAGGAGTGGATCCAGTACGACAACCCGTTCGACGTCGGCATGAGCGGCCTGCTCGGCTACGGCGCCTGCTACGACGCGATGCACGAGGCCGACCGGATCGTGTTGCTGGGCACGGACTTCCCGTACGACAACTTCCTCCCGCAGGCGCGGACGGTCCAGATCGACCACGACGCGTCGCGCCTCGGCCGCCGCACGCCGCTGGACCTGGCGGTGCACGGCGACGTGAGGGAGACGTTGCGTGCGGTGCTGCCGCTGCTGCGTCCCCGCGGCGGCCGTGCGTTCCTCGACCGGATGCTGCGCGAGCACGTGCGGAAGCTGGAGAAGGTCGTCGGCGCGTACACGACGAAGATCGAGCACCGCCGCCCGATCCACCCCGAGTACGTCGCGTCGGTGCTGGACGAGGTCGCGGCCGAGGACGCGGTGTTCACTGTGGACACCGGCATGGGCAACGTCTGGGCGGCCCGTTATCTGACGCCGAACGGCCGCCGCCGGGTACTCGGCTCGTTCCGGCACGGCAGCATGGCGAACGCGCTGCCGCACGCGATCGGCGCACAGCTGGCCCAGCCGGGCCGCCAGGTGGTGTCCCTGTCGGGCGACGGCGGCCTGTCGATGCTGATGGGCGACCTGCTGACGCTGCCGGCGTACGACGTCCCGGTGAAGGTGGTGGTGTTCAACAACGCGACGCTGGGCATGGTGAAACTGGAGATGCTGGTCGACGGCCTCCCGGACTTCGGCACCGACCACCCCCAGGTGAACTTCGCGGCAATAGCGGCGGCATGCGGCGTGTTCTCGACACGGGTCGAGGACCCGGCGGACGTACGCGGCGCACTGGAGAAGGCCTTCGCCCACCCAGGCCCGGCGGTGGTCGAGGTGGTGACCGACCCGAACGCGCTGTCGATCCCGCCCCGCATCACCGGCGAGATGGTCCGCGGCTTCGCGCTGGGGGCAACAAAGACGGTGCTCAACGGCGGCGTGGGCAAGATGGTCGACCTGGCCCGAGCCAACCTCCGCAACACCCCACGGCCATAGCCCCGGCTACCCACGGTGGTGTTCGACCACTCGTTCGGCTGCTGGGGCGCGGAGGGGTAGGCCTCCTACCGTCGAGAGAGCGCTCGCCGACCGGCGACTCGGCGACTCGGCGTGGGAGGTGTGGACCGGCGTGCTCGTGGCACTCCAGCACCCGACCGACGGCCGCCCCAGGCCCCCGGCAGTGGAGTACGTGGTGGGGCTGCTGCAGTCGTGGGGACCGGGCCCGGACCACCTGACGGGGCTGGCTCTGGTGGGAATCAGCGTGCCGGGCCGGGGCGGTCCGCGGTCTGTGGACGCGCTGGTGTTCACGCCATGTGGGGTGGTGGTGATCGCGGCCGGAGAGCCGGGCCCGGTGACGTGGCCCGGGCCGCGAGAGCGGGCTGCCGCGGCAGTGGAGGCGGCGAGGGGCGCGCTGGCCGGGCAGGAGGGCGGAAGGTATGTGACCGGGCTGGTGGCGATGGTGCCGCGGGGGAATGGCCGGGAGGTTGGCTCGGCTGGGCTGAGGGAGGCCGGGGACGGGGTTGGCTCGGGTGGCGAGGTCGGGGCGAGCTGGGCCCGGGCCGGGGTTAGCTCGGCTGGAGAGGCCGGGGCGAGGTGGGCTGGGGGCAAGGTTGGCTCGGCTGGTGAGGCCGGGCTGAGGAGGACCAGCGGCGAAGTCGCCGCGGCTGGGGTGACTGGTGAGGCCGGGCCAAGGTCGGCTGAGAGCGGAGTTGGTTCGGGCGGGGCGACTGAAGGGACCGGGTCGAGGTGGGACGGGGGCGGGGTTGGCTCGGCTGGGGAGGCCGGGCTGAGGAGGACGAGCGGTGAAGTCGCCGCGGCTGGGGTGGCTGGGGAGGCCGGACCAAGGTCGGCTGAGAGCGGAGTTGGTTCGGGCGGGGCGACTGGAGGCACCGGGTTGAGGCAGGTCGGAGTTGATCCGGCTGGAGGCACAAGGCCGAGGCGGGCGGAGCGCGAGGTTGGCTCGACCGGAGAAGCCGGGCCGAGGTCGGCTGAGAACGGAGGCGGCCCAGCCGGAGCCACGACCGCCCGCGGCCGCGGATCCGAACCACCGCTGGGCTCGGCCGGATCCGCACCCACCCAGCAACCCGTCTCCGCGCCCGCACCGCACCCGTGCATCCCCGCGGCCGGATCGCCGCCAGTTCACGATGTCGCCGTTGTGCTCGCCGAATCTGCGGGGCTGCGGCGGATCATCCGGCAGCACAACCGCTGGCGGACCGTCTGGTCGGCCGATGACGTCCTCGACGCCTGCTACGCCCTTTCCCTCGCCCACCTCGCACCCTCCCGGGCCGCGCTGCTTGCCGATGGCTTCCCGGCGCGGGTGCCCGTCGTGACGCCGCTGCCGCAGCTGCCCGCCGTCCTTTCGCTTCCGCCCGAACCCGCGCCGCCCGTGCTGCGGGATGAGCCGCAGATTCTGCCGCGCGCTGCCGTTCTCACTCGGGTGCGGCCGATCCGGCAGGTTCCGTGGGGACTGCTCGTCGTGCTGACCCTGCTCGTCACGCTCGGTGTTGTTGCCGCCGTTTTCGTTGCGCAGGTCTTTCACGGCTCGTGAAGATCGCGTCAGTCCGCCCTGTTGCACCGTTTCCAGGCCGGGGCGGCTGGGCACTTACCCGGCAGACGTGAAAGGGGTTCACGATGCCGCGCGCGTTTTCGCTGGTCCTGCTGGCCGTCCTGGCCGGCTCCGCCCTCACCGGCTGCAAGCTCGCCTCTGGACTGCCTGCCGGGGGACCGGCCACCACCGCCGCGCCGCCGGTTGCTCCGGCCGAGGCGCGGACGGAGCTGGCCGCGCTCAAGATCGCCGTGCGCGGCACCATGGACGGCTACAGCCGCGAGAAGTTCCCGCACTGGGACAAGGTCGACGCCAACTGCGACGTCCGCGAGCAGGTCCTCAAGCGCGACGGCCAGGACGTCACCACCAGCGCCGACTGCGCCCCGAAGTCCGGCACGTGGGTCAGCCCCTACGACGGCGCGACCTGGCACAAAGCGTCCGATGTGGACATCGACCACATGGTCCCGCTCGGGCAGGCCTGGATCAGCGGCGCCAAGACGTGGACCCAGCAGCGGCGCGAGCAGTTCGCCAACGACCTCGTCCGTCCGCAGCTGCACGCCGTCACCGACAACGTCAACCAGCAGAAGGGCGACAAGGCCCCGGACCAGTGGAAGCCGCCGCTGGTCTCCTACTGGTGCACCTATGCCATCGACTGGATCGTCGTCAAACGCAACTACGGCCTGACGATCACCGTCCCGGAGCGGACGGCACTCGAAACCATGCTCGGCCATTGCTGACGCTCGGCCGCAGCTTGTCTTGAACGCGTGGGTGTAGGCCCGTAGCCGTGTGGCTGCGGGCCTGTCCCGTCACGCTGCGAAGGGCAGCGGTTCGTGGAGGTTGTTGCGCCGGGGTTTTCGGCGCCTGTCCAGCCACACTGGTGGCAGGAACTCCGGTAGGCCGTCGGCCGCGATCCGCACGTCCCACCCAGACCGGTGCAGCAGCCGATGGTGGTGGGCGCACATCAGGACCAGGTTCCCCAGCTCGGTAGGGCCGCCTTCGGACCAGTGCCGGATGTGGTGACCCTGGCAATGCCGTGGCGGCCGATGACAGCCCGGGAACGCGCACCCGCGGTCCCGCAGATACAACGCCCGCCGGATCCCGGGTGGAACCAGCCGCCGCAACCGCCCGACATCCAGGGGCTCACTGTGGCTACCCAGCACCGCCGGGATGACCATGCAGTCGCAAGCGTGCAGCCGCGCCTCGGCGGCAGAAATCGTCCCGGTATCACCGAGCAGAGCCTTGCCGATACCGGTCTTCAAGTCTTCCAGCGAGATCGCGACCATCACATGCGCCCGCTCACCAGCCTGCATCGGCAGCTCCGGCGAGTTGGCTGCGAGATCCATCGCATCGGAGAACGCATCGCCGTAGCGTTCCAGCGGCGATCGTAGATCCGGGCCTTCGTCGGTGGAGCGGCGCTGGGCCAGGGCATCCAGCACCGCACTGGCCCGGGTCCCGGTCTCGTCGTCGAACCGGCCGTGCAGCTCCCATACCCCGGATCTCTTGCGCCGCAACGATAACTCACGGTCCGGGCGGGCGGGTTCGGTCTCGGCCGGTTCCTGCCCGTCCGGGACAAGGTGGGCCAGAATCCGCGCACCAAGGGTCGCGACCTGCTTGTGCCCGGCATCAGCGGCGAAGCTCAGCAGGTCCTGCTCAACCCGATCACGATGCTCAGGCGGAACATCCCGCAACACGGTGACGATCGTATCGATCATCGGATCGCTTAAGCGTCCTTCGCGGGCCACCGAAGCGACCTCGGGAGCCAAGGGAGGTATAGGAGTGCCATCAAGGGCAAGCCCGGGATGAAGCTGCCGAGCCCGCTTGACCAAGACCTCGGCAGCCTGCCGAGGCAGATCGGCCAGATGCTCCAGAAACCGCGCCACGGAACGGTATCCGAACATCTCCATCACGCCGCGCTGCTCGATCCCGACCAGGATGGCGCCGATTTCCGCTTCCCTGGACCGGATCTCCGCGAACAGCTCACCGAGCCGGTCGGCGAGGGCCTCCGGTTCGGCGTTCCACACAGCGTTGGTGGTCATGACCCCAGAGTGCCCGGCAGTCGAACATCTGTCATCACTCGAACCGGTGAAACGGTTCCAGAACGGCCCGCGCCGCCGCCACGGCCTGCCCGGCATACGACTGTCCGAACAGGACAGTGTGGACCAGCAGCGGGAACAGCTGGTGCAGCCCGATCCGCGCGGCCCAGCCGTCGGCCAGCGGGGTTTCCTCCTGGTACGCCGCCATGACGCGGTCGAGGTGCGGGCAGCCGAACAGGTGCAGCATCGCCAGGTCCGTCTCGCGGTGCCCGCCGTGGGCTGCCGGGTCGATCAGCCAGGCCTCGTGGCCGTCCCACAGGACGTTGCCGTTCCACAGGTCTCCGTGCAGGCGGGCCGGTGGCTCCGCCGGGGCCGCGAACCGCTCGCACGCACGCTCGAACACCGCCGCTTCCGCCGGGCCGAACGTGCCCGCGTCGACCGCGGCGCGGACGTACGGCAGGACCCGGTGCTCGGCGTACCAGGACGCCCAGTCCTCGCCCGGGACGTTGGCCATCGGGGCCAGGCCGATCCACGCGTCCGCGGGCCCGTCCGGGGGAGCGGCGCCGAACGCCGGTGCGCCGGACGCGTGCAGCCGGGCCAGGCCGCGGCCGAGCCGTTCCGCCGCCTCCGCGGAGGGGCGTCCGTCCGGGACGCGGTCGATGACCAGCCAGTTCTCGTCGAAGCCGTGCACCGCGGGCACCCGCACCACGCCGGGCTGGGCCAGCCAGCGCAGCCCGGCCGCCTCGGCTTCGGCCGCGCCGGGGGCGTGCCCGTGCTTGGCCACCACCACCCGCTCGTCGTCGAGCGTTGCCTCGCGGAGGTCGCCGGAAAGCCGCCGCGATCCGGTGACGGCGTGCCCGGTGAGCCGGGCGACGGGCTCGGTCATGTCCCGCACCGTACCGGCGCGCTACGGTGGTCGCCGGAGACAGGGGGAACGAACGTGACGGTGCAGGTCCGGGAACTCGAGCAGCTGCTCGGCAGGCTGGCGGAGGTCGAGCGGTCGGAAGCGCGCGACTACTCGTCGTTCAGCGTGCGCGGCAAGCGGTTCGGGTACTTCTGGCCGCGGACCCGGACCGTCGGCCTCAAGCAGGAGATCGCCGAGCAGCTGGCGCTGGTGTCGGAGCGGCCGGACGTCTTCGAGGTGCAGTTCACCGCCGGCGGCTTCGGCTGGGTGGTGGTGTACCTCGACGGCATCGAGGCCGACGAGCTGGCCGAGCTGGTCTACGAGGCCTGGCGGCTGTCCGCGCCGGAGGACCTCGTCGCGGCGGTGCCCTTCACCAGGATCGCCCGCGCGTAGAGCAGGTCGAACCCCTGCCGCTGGACGTTCTGCTGCGACTTCGAGCCCGGCTGCGTGGTGACGACCGCGAGGTCGCACCCGGCCGCCGCGGCCGCCGCCAGCCGCGCCCGCAGCAGCGACGTCTGGACGCCGCGGCGCCGGTGGGACGGCAGGGTCGCGGCGCCGGTGAACTGCGCGATCCCGTCGGTGACCCGGAAACTCGCGCCGCCGGCGAACTCGCCGTCGCGTTCGGCCAGGTACCGGCGGACCCCGGTCATGTCCCGCAGCGCGTTCACCAGCGTCTCCCGCGGGAAGTCCTCGTGCGCGGGCAGGCCTTCGGTATCGGCGACGGCGGACGCGTCGGCGACCTTGGCCAGCCACGTTTCCAGCTCGTCGTCGCGCACCGGCCGGATGTCCTTGGGAAACGCTGTGTCGCCGACCCGGCGCCCGAGCACGTTCTCGTAGGACTCCAGGCGGTACCCGCGTGCGGTCAGGAAGGCACCGACCGCGGCGTCGCCGAGCTGACACAGCTCGACCTGCACCGGGGTGCCGGACGCGGCGAAGGCGGCCTCGATCTCGTCGAGGGCACCGGCGTCCGGAAGGCCACCGAAGCCGAGCCCGGCGACCTTGGTGAACGGCGAATCCGGCTCGGCGAGGCTCGCGACACCCCCGGCGAGCGGGCGGGCGAACCCGTCGCCCCGCCGGGCCCGCGAGCCGGCCCCCGCCTCGACGACCAGCCGGACCTCGGCGCGTTCGATCCGCCCGGCCAGCGCCGTGCCGCAAAACAGCCGTTCCCCGTCCACGTCCCCACGATGGCGGACGCGGACGGGGAACTCCACCGGTTTTGTCGGTGCCCTCCGGTAGCGTGGAAAACGGGGTCTGCTCAGCCCTCCACGCGATGCGAAGCCCAGAACGACGTGAGGTCCGTCGACCCGGCCGCCGCCTGTGCCGCGGCCTTGAACTCGGCCGTGGTCGAGACGCCGTACCAGTGCGACTGCGCGTACGACTTCAGCAGGTTCGCCATCGCCGTGTCCCCGATCAGCCGCCGCAGGTCGTGCAGGGTGCACTTGCCGTAGCCGTAGACCACCGTCGAGTACCGCGACGAATGCGCGTCCCAGTAGGCCATCGAGTTGGTCAGCTTCTCCGCGCTCGACTGCCACGTGATGCCGCAGCCGCTGCCGGTGATCCCGCGGTAGAGATCGGTGGCGTAGTCGGTGAAGCTCTCGTCCAGCCAGGGCGAGTTGTATTCGTCGTCGCCGACGATGCCGTACCACCACTGGTGGGCGATCTCGTGCGGCAGCGCGGTGTTCGACACGAGGTCGAGCACGAAACCGGGATACTCCATGCCGCCGAACCAGAAGTTGTTGTCCAGCACCACGTCCAGCTCGCCGTACGGGTAGTCGCCGAACCGGCCGGAGTGGACGTCGACGGCGTCCGCGGCCAGCGACAGCATCGAGTTCGCGCTGCTGGTGGAGATCCCGCTGACCGAGTAGACGTTCACCCGCACGCCCTTGCCGGACGTCGTGGTGATCTTCGCGAACGGCCCGGCGGCCCACGCGAAGTCGCGCACCTTGGCCGCCACCGCGTGCGTGGTGGTCGTGCTGCCGCTGGTCGTCTCGGTCGACGTGCCGGTGGCCGGGGTCAGCAGCGCCGACGGGTGCACGAGCGTGACGTCGAAGTCGCCGATCACGGTGTAGAACGACTCGCCGTTGTTGGTGTACGGGTCGAGGTGCCAGCCGGCGCCGTCGCGGACCGCGAGCACCGGCAGCGCGTTGCCGATCATGTTGTACGCGCCGTCGTGGCCGAACCGGTCCGCGCCGCTGGGCACGACGATCTTCAGGTCGAACCCGATGGTCGCCGACTGGCCCTGCGCGAGCGGCGTGGGCAGCGTGATCTTCATGGCGGTGCAGTTGACGCTCAGCGCCGACGGCGTGCCGCCGGTGACGTTCGTGACCGTGATCGGCGTCGACGGGCAGCTGCCGTGGTAGTTGTCCCACAACCGCAGGTACACCTCGGGCAGCGCGGTCGCCGAGCCGTTGGTGAAGCCGACGCTCTGGTGGCCGGTCCAGGTGTCGCCCGCGGTGTTCGACGTCAGGTTGACGGTGTAGGCGGGGTTGATCGGCGTCCGCGTCCCGTCGGCCGGGGCCGCGGTGATCGTCCAGGAGAAGGTGGCGCTGCCGCTGTTGCCTGCCGGGTCCTTGGCCGTGACCGTCACCGACGAGGTGCCCGCGGTCGTCGGCGTGCCGGTGATCCTGCCCGTGCCCGCGCCGATCGTCAGCCCGGCGGGCAGGCCGGTCGCGCTGTAGGTGAGGGCGTCGCCCTGCGGGTCACTGGCCTGGATCTGCAGCGACACGGCCTGGCCGACCGCACCGGTCTGGGCACCGGGCGAGGTGACGACCGGGGAGGCCGACGTCCCGGCCGTGGTCAGCGAGAAGTCGTCGAGCAGGAAGTTCGTCGCCAGGCTCGAATCCTCGGTGCCGGTGATCTTCAGCGTGACCGTCTGGCCGAGGTAGCGCGAGACGTCCACGGTGCGCTGGACGTACCCGGTGTTCCGGTCGAGGTTCGAGTAGGTCGCGAGGGTGTCGGAACCGGCCTGGACCACCAGCTTGTCGTAGGCGGTGGCGGTCGTCGTCTCCTTGGTGTCGACGTGCGCCCACCACGACAGCGTCGCCGAGGCGCACCCGGCGGGCAGGGTCAGCGACTGGGACAGGGTGTCGGTGTGCGTGCTGCCGTAGCCGTCCAGCCAGGCGGCCATCGTCCCGCCGTGCGCGGGTTCCTCCGCGGTGGCCGCGGAGATGACCCCGCTGCTCTGGGTCCACGGCGCGGTGCCGGTTTCGAATCCGCCGTTGCCGACGACCTGGTCACCGCAGGCCGCGGCGGCCTGGGCGGGTGTGGCGGTGACGGCGACGCCCAGCAGGCCCGTGGCCGCGGCGAGCGCGGCAGAAAGCACCCTCGATCTCATGGAGGCAGTCCTTTCCCGGCTCCGCCCGTGGGAGCCAGGAGAAGCGTCCTCTGCGGCCGGGGCCGCAACAACCCGCCATGAGTCGGGTTCGCGGTCAGGCGTGCTGCTGGAGCACGTTCAGCAGGATCACCAGCAGCGCGACGGCGCCTGCCACGGCGAGCAGCGCGGAAACCGCGGACCGGATCATTTCCCCGAACCCCTTGGCGGCGCGGGCGCGGGAGGCCGTGTAGTTGGCGCGGGCGTCCCGTGCGGTGTGGACGCGGCTGCCGACGAGCAGCCCGGCACCCAGGGCCAGCAGAACGGCGATGAAGACGGACACGAGCAATTCCTTCCATGTCGGGAACGAGGGACGGTGTCATTTCTAGACCCGACGGACAGCTTGCGCCACGGCCGATCGGCACTGGTGGGAAGTGGTGCGGCCGTCCGCGGTGGTTATCCGCGGTTTCCACTGTCCGGCAAGGGGAATTCGGCTGCCCGCGGCGAGTCCACTGTGGGTTTCCCGGTGCCATGATCTTTTCACGCGTATTGCGGGAAAACGGTCTTATATACGCACGGTGTACGTATCTTGTACGCCGGGTTGCGAGCTTGGCGAGATGATTCCCCAGATCAGGGCGCTCGCCGCGGCCGTGGCCGTCGCGGGCACGATGCTCGCGGTGCCCGCGACCGCCGCGACGGCGGCCGACAGCAGCGGCATGGAAGCGATCTTCAACAACCCGCCCGAAAACGGCGACCGCGACCACTCCATCGAAACGCGGCTGGTGCAGCTGGCCGACGCCACCCCGGCCGGCGCGGAGATCCACATCTCCCTCTACAGCTGGACGCGTCCCGCGCTCGCCGAGGCGATCAAGGCGGCGCAGGCCCGCGGGGTCAAGGTGCGGATCGCGCTCGACGGCGGCGCGGACGACGACCCGGCCAACACCGCGATGCCGATCCTCAAGTCGGCCGGGCTCACGCAGCTGGTGTTCTGCGGCACCGGCGGCGACAACACCGGCTGCATCGCCCACGACGGCAGCCCGCACTCGATCAACCACGACAAGCTGTGGATGTTCTCCGAGACCGAGGGCAAGAAGGACGTCGTCGTCATCGGCTCGTACAACCTGACCTCGGTGCAGGGCAACATGTTCAACAACGCCCTGCTCACCTACGGCGACCCCGGCCTGTACGGCTTCTACCTCGGGCACATGCAGAAGATGCTGGCGCAGAAGAAGGACAACAACTACTACGCCAACGCCGGCTACTTCAAGTCCACGGCCAGCATGGTCACCAGCTACCTCTCGCCCCGTGCGGACTCGGGCGGTGGCACGTCCGAGGAGTTCGCCACGGACACGTGGGCGCAGCTGCTGAAGTGGATCACCAAGTACGAGGCGGGGTGCTCGCTCAACGTGGTGCAGGCGAACATCGCCGACTCGCGCACGCCGGTCGTCACCGAGCTGGCCCGGATCGCCAAGCTGGGCTGCAAGGTCCGGATCGTCTACGACGAGATGGGCACCGCGGCACTGGCCGCGCTCAAGGGCAAGGCGAACATCACGCTCAAGCGGTTCAGCGTCCCGGTGAACGACCGCCGGATCACGGTCCACTCGAAGTACATGCTCTACACCGGCCACTACAACGAGACGGGCAACCGGTCGATCGTCTTCACCGGCTCGCACAACATCTCCGGCGCGGCACTACGTGACAACGACGAGATCCTGATCAAGGTCGAGAACCCGGCCGTCAGCGCGGCCTACCAGGACAACTTCGCGACGATCCTGTCCCGCGCGAAGTGCTCGGCCCCGCCCACGGGCACCTGCTGACCCGCCGTCACCTCCGCGGTTCCCAGGTCCGTGAACGGCACATTCACGGACCTGGGTCCAGGGCGGCGAGAGCGCGCGTCTCGAGGGGCCGGTAGCCCGCCTGGGACGCCAGCTTCACCGCCGCTTCGCCGTGCGTGCGGGCCTGCTCGAGGTCGCCGAGGGCGACGGCGGCTTCCGCAAGGCCGGTCAACGCCGCCGCTTCGCACCACGCGAAGCTCGTTTCGCGGGCGATGCCGAGGGCCGCGGTGAGGTGGGGGACCGCGGCGGCCGCGTCGCCCAGCCTCAGGCACGTCTCGCCCCACGCCGCCAGCGCCGACGCCTCCGTGCCGCGGTCGCCGATGCGGCGGGTCAGCTCCACCGCCTCCGCCGCGTCGGCGAGCGCGCGGGTGCCGTCGCCCGCGCGGGCCTCCAGTACCGCCCGGCCGGACAGCGCCGCCGCTTCGCCGTACTGGTAACCCAGTTCGCGGTTGGCCGTCAGTGCCCGCTCGTAGAACTCCGCGGCGGCCGCGTTGCCGAGGTCGCGGTGGACGTGGCCGAGGTCGACCAGCAGCACCGCCACGCTGAACCGCGCGCCGTCGCGCTCGGCGATCTCCAGTGCGCGGCCGAAGTGGGCGAGGGCTTCGGTGAAGTCGCCGACCTGGCCGCACGCGAACCCCAGGTTGGCCAGTGCCATCGTGATGCCCGGCATCGCGGACTCCTCGCACAGCCGCAGCGCCTCCCGGCCGCACGCGATCGCCTCGTGCGCGTCGCCGAGCCGCTGGTGGACCGCGCTGAGGTTGTTGAGCGCCGCGGCTCGCCCGGCGGGCCAGTCCGCCGCCAGCCCGTCGGCCAGCACCGTCGTCAGGTGCGCGCGGGCTTCGGTGTAGCGGCCGCTGTTCACCCCGGCGAGCGCGATCGACAGCCGCATCGCCGCCTGTGCCTGCCGGTCGCCGCCGTCCTGCGCGGCGGCCAGTGCCGTCGTGGCCGTGTCGATCCACTCGGTGTGGTGACCGCGGTGGTGGAAGAACGCCCGCAGCGCGTCGGTCAGGTGCCAGGCGTACTCGCGCGGGCCGTGCGCCGCCGCGTGCTCGACGGCGGCGGCGAGATTCGGCCACTCGGTGTCGAGCCAGGCCAGCGCGTCCTCGGTGCCGTCGAAGACCTGCTCCGGTTCCGGCCGCGGCAGCCGCAGGAAGTGCGGGATGAGCCGGCGGCCCGCCGCGTCGGCGGTCGCGAGGTAGTGCTCGAAGAGCCGCCGCTGGGCCGCGTCGCGGTCGTCCGGGGTGTCGTCGGCGGCTGCCCGGCCGGCCGCGTAGCTGCGCAGCAGGTCGTGGAAGCGGTAGCGGCCGGGCAGGTGCCGCTCGACGAGGTTCGCCGCGGTCAGGGCCTTGAGCTGCTGCCCCGCGCGGCCTTCGGCGACATCCGCGAGCGACGCGGCCACCGGCGGGGTGAACGTCTGGCCCGGCACCAGCGCGAGTCGCCGGAACAGCAGCCGGTGCTCGGCGGGCAGTGCGCGGTACGACACCGAAAACGCCGTCGTGACGGCACTTTCCTCGGCGCCGTCGACGGCCAGCCCGGCCAGCGGGTCGCCGACGGCCAGCTCACGGGCCAGCTCGGCGATCCCGGACGTCTCCCCGGCGGCGAGGTTCGCCGCGGCCAGCCGCAGGGCCAGCGGCAGGTGCCCGCACAGGCGGGCCAGCTCCGCCGCCGCGGCGGGCTCGGCGGCCACCGCGGGCGGCCCGAGCACGGTCTCCAGCAGCTGCCGCGAGTCCTCCGCCGGCAACGTCGACAGCGGCAGCGGGCGAGCCCCGGTCCGGGCGATCAGGTCGCCGAGCCGCTGGCGGCTGGTGACCAGCACGGTGCCGGACGACGGCAGCAGCGGCGTCACCTGCGCGCTGTCCCGGGCGTTGTCGAGCAGGACCAGCACCCGGCGGTCGGCCAGCAGCGAGCGCCACAACGCCGTCCGCCCGTCCGGGTCCGGCGGGATCGCCCGCGGGTCCGTGCCCAGCGCACGCAGCAGCTGCGCGGCCGCGACGGCCGGGGTGAGCGGCTCGTGCTCGGCGTCGAACCCGCGCAGGTCGAGGTAGAGCTGCCCGTCCGGGAACCGGTCGCGGACCCGGTGCGCCCACCGCACGGCGAGGGCGGTCTTGCCGACGCCCGCGGTGCCGGTGACCACGCGGATGTCCGGCCCGTGCCCGGCGGCGGGTTCGTCGAGCAGGGCCAGCTCGGCGGCGCGGCCGGTGAAGCCGCGGACGTCGTGGGGCAGCTGCGCCGGGCGCACCGGCTCGGGCGGCGGCTCCGGCGTGGCGGTCAGGGCCGGGTCGGCGGCCAGGATCGCCGCTTCCAGCCGGGTCAGCTCCGGCGCCGGGTCGAGGCCCAGCTCGGTGGCCAGGCGGGTGCGCAGGGCGCGGAAGGCGGCGAGGGCGGCGTCGGTGCGGCCTTCGCGGTGCAGCGCCAGCATCAGCTGGCCGACGAACCGCTGCCGCAGCGGGTGCGCGGCGACCAGCGCCGTCAGCTCGGCGAGGACGTCCCGGCCGCGGCCGAGCCGCAGCTGCGCGTCGATGCGGTCTTCCAGCGCGCTCCAGCGGGCCTCGTGCAGCCCGGCCAGCAGCCGCTCGGCGACGTCGGCAGACGCGGCCCCGGCGAGCGCGTCGCCGCGCCAGAGCGCCAGCGCCTCGTCCAACAGGGTGACGGCGTCTTCGTCGCCGGCCGCGCGGGCCCGGCGGACCAGCGCGGTGAAGCGGTGGGCGTCGATCGTGTCGGGGCCGGCATGCAGGACGTACCCGCGGCCGTCACTGGCCAGCTCGGGACCGCCGGCGGCGCGGAAGACGGCCCGGATGCGCGAGACCAGCGCCTGGACGGTGTTGCGGGCGCTGGCCGGGGGAGCGGTGGGCCAGAGCAGGTCGACGAGCCGGTCGAGCGACACCGCGCGGCCGGCTTCCAGGAGCAGGACGGCGAGGACGAGCCGCTGCTTGCGGGAGCCGAGATCGACCGGGACGCCGTCCGCCGTCGCCTCGACGGCGCCGAGGACGCGGAACTCCACCCGGTCACCTCCGTTCACCCGGCCGGGCGTGCAAGCGTACTGCAAGCGGGGTGCAGGGTTACTCCGCGATCCTGGCGGGGCTGAAGGACACACCCCGACGATGTCCACGGCCGGCTCGGCCGCCGACGGAAACGAGGGATTTTCGGCTGTCGCCCTCGGGCGGCACGAGCTGGGGGTAGGGCCACCCCGGCGGTCACTCCCCCCTGACCGCCGCGGTGGCCCTTTGTTCTGGTCCGCTGCTCTGTCCCCTGCTCTGTCCGCCGAGTGGCGGGCCGCGCGGGCGCGACGCAGAATGCGCGCATGCAGCCGACGGTCGTCCGGGTGGCGCGCCTGACCGACCCGGCCGGGCCCGCCGACGGCGTCCGCGTGCTCGTGGAACGGCTCTGGCCCCGCGGCACGGCCCGCACGGCGGTGGTCCTCGACGGCTGGTACCGCACCCTGGCCCCGTCCGACGAGCTGCGCACCTGGTACGGCCACGACCCGGACCGGTTCGCCGAGTTCGCCCGGCGCTACCGCGCGGAGCTGCGCGAGCCGGACCGCCGCGCGGCACTGGACCGCCTCCGCGAGCTGGCCGGCAACGGCCCCCTGACCCTCCTGACGGCCAGCGGCTCACCCCCGATCAGCCAGGCCGCGGTCCTGGCCGAGATCCTCACCGCCGAGACGTCATGAAAGAGTCGTTCACCTCGCCTGGCGTCATGAAAGAGTCGTTCAGGACGTCCGGTCAGCGGAGGGTGGAGGCGCGGACCACCAGCTCCGGGGTGAAGACCACCTGACGGTGCTCGTGGTCCGGTTCGGTGGTCTCGGCCAGCAGGAGTTCCGCGGCCGTGCGGCCGAGGCTGCGGCGGGGCTGGCGGACCGAGGTGAGCGGGACCGCGGCCGCCGCCGCGAACTCGATGTCGTCGTAGCCGATGATCGCCAGGTCGTCCGGGACGCGCATGCGGAGGCTCGCGCACGTCTGGAGCAGCCCCAGCGCCACCAGGTCGTTGGCGCAGAACGCCGCCGTCGGGCGGACCGGGGCGGGCAGGCCCGCCAGCCGCTCGCCCGCGCCGCGGCCGTCGGCCACCGTCAGGGCCGTCGTCGTCAGGTCGACCAGGTGGTCCGGGCCGAGGCCGGCGGCCGCCAGGGCCCGCAGCGCGCCGAGACGGCGTTCGCGGACCTGGCCGACCGACGTGTGGTTGCCGATGAACGCGATCCGCTCGTGGCCCTGCTCGATGAGGTGCCGGACGGCGATTTCGCCGCCGTGGACGTCGTCGACCGCGACCGAGCAGTGCGTGGTGTCGCCGGGGGTGCGGTCGACGACGACCACCGGCGTGCCGCGGCGCGCGATCTCGCCCAGCAGCGGCAGGTCCGGGTCGACCGGCGTGATCAGGATGCCCTGCACCCGCTGCTGTTCCAGCCGTCCGAGGTAGGCCGCCTCGCGCGCGGGCCGGTGCGCGCTGTTGCAGAGGAACAGCGACAGGTCGCTCGCCTCGGCGGCGTCCTCCATGCCGGCGGCGACGTCGGTGAAGAACGGGTTGCTGCCGTCGAGCATGACGTAGGCCAGCACGCGGCTGCGTCCCGCGCGCAGCTGCCGCGCGGATTCGTTGCGCACGAACCGCAGTTCGGCCATCGCGGCCTCGACCTTCGCCCGGGTCGCCGGGCTCACCCGGTCGGGCCGGTTGAGCACGTTGGACACCGTGCCGAGCGAGACGCCCGCGGCCGCCGCGACGTCCTTGATGCCCGCCGCCCGCGGCTCGGCTCCGGGCTCCTTGAGCACCAATCCCACTCCCTCGTTGAAACGTAACATCACCACGAACAACCTGGTGGAGACGCCGTTTGGCCACGACTTCGCCGATGCATTGACTTCCTCTTCCGCCGCATAGTAGCTTCACCGCACCACTTTTGTGAAACCTTTCAATCCCGGAGGTCGCAATGACGCGGCAGAACCCGCCAGGCCCGCTGCTGGAGGTGCGGGGCGTGACGAAGTCGTTCGGCGCGGTCGCGGCGGTCGCCGGGGTGAGCTTCGGCCTCCACGCCGGGGAGGCGCACGCGCTGGTGGGGGAGAACGGCGCGGGTAAGTCCACGATCGTCAAGATGCTCGCCGGGGTGCACAAGCCCGACGAAGGCACGCTGCTGCTGGACGGGCAGCCGGTCGAGTTCGGTTCCCCGGCCGACGCGAAGGCCGCCGGCATCGCGGTGATCTACCAGGAACCCACGCTGTTCCCGGACCTGAGCGTCGCGGAGAACATCGTGATGGGCCGCCATCCCCGCAGGAGCCTGGGCCGGATCGACCGGGCGGCGATCCGCGCCGAGGCCGAACGCCTCTTCGCCCGCCTCGGCGTCCGCATCGACCCGAACCGGCCCGCGCGCGGGCTGTCCATCGCCGACCAGCAGATCGTCGAGATCGCCAAGGCACTCAGTGCCGACGCCCGCGTCCTGGTCATGGACGAGCCGACCGCCGCGCTCACCCAGGTCGAGGTCGACCGGCTCTTCGCCGTCGCCCGGACGCTGCGCGGGGAAGGCGCGGCGATCATGTTCATCTCCCACCGCTTCGAGGAGATCACCGCGCTCTGCCAGCGCGTGACGATCCTGCGCGACGGGCGGCACGTCTCGACCGACGCCCTCGGCGACGTCACCGTCGACGAGATGGTCAAACGCATGGTCGGCCGGGACCTCGACGCGCTGTTCCCCAAACAGGACGTCGAACCCGGCGCGGTCGTCCTCGAAGTCGAGGGCCTGGCCAGGGAAGGCGTCTTCCGCGACATCTCCTTCTCCGTGCGCGCCGGGGAGATCGTCGCCTTCGCCGGGCTCGTCGGCTCCGGCCGCTCCGAGGTCGTGCAGGCCGTCTTCGGCGTCGACGAACGCGACGCGGGCGTGGTCAAGGTCGGCGGAAAGAAGCTCAAGCCGCACTCCTCCCGCGCCGCGATGGCCGCCGGGATGGCGCTGGTCCCCGAGGACCGCCGCCAGCAGGGCCTGGTGATGGACCTGTCGATCGAGCGGAACGTGACCCTGCCGCGGTCGCGTGCCCTGGCGAAGCTCGGCCTGCTGACCGGGGCGAGCGAACGCCGGGAAGCCCGCCGCTGGACCGAGCGCCTGCGCACCAAGTACGGCCGCCTCGGCGACCCCGTCGGCACGCTCTCCGGCGGCAACCAGCAGAAGGTCGTGCTGGCCAAGTGGCTGGCGATGGCGCCGAAGGTGCTGATCGTCGACGAGCCCACGCGCGGCATCGACGTCGGCACGAAGGCCGAGGTGCACCGGCTGATGTCGCAGCTGGCCGCCGAAGGCGTCGCCATCGTGATGGTCTCCTCGGAACTGCCGGAGGTGCTGGGCATGGCCGACCGCGTGCTGGTGATGCGGGAGGGCCGGATCGTGGCCGAGCTGCTGCGGGCCGACGCGACCGAGGACGCCGTCATGCTCGCCGCGATGGGCCAGGGAGCCGCCGCATGACCGCGACCAAGGAGGCTCCCGTGACCGCGCCGGCCACTGTCCACTCGCGACGGTCGTGGACGGCGAACGTGCTGAAGGCGCGCGAATCCGGGATCGTGCTCGCGCTCGTCGTCCTGGTCGCGTTCACCGCGACGCAGAACTCCCGGTTCCTGTCCGGGCAGAGCATCCGCGACATCCTGCTCGGGACGGCGATCCTGGCGGTGCTCGCCGTCGGGCAGGCGATCGTGATGATCACCCGCAACATCGACCTGTCGGTCGGCTCGGTGCTCGGCCTCTCGGCGTTCGCGGCCGGCACGCTCATGAAGGACAACCCGGGCCTGCCGGTGATCGTCGCGATCCTCGCCGGCCTCGCGCTCGGCGCGGTCTGCGGCCTGCTCAACGGCGTCCTCGTCCGCTTCGGCCAGGTGCCCGCGCTGGTCGTCACCCTCGGCACGCTGTACGCCTACCGCGGGGTCAGCTACTTCTGGGCGGGCGGACGGCAGATCAACGCCGACAAGCTGCCCGCGTCCTTCCTCGACTTCGGCACGGCGTCGCTGCTCGGCGTGCCGTGGCTGGTGCTCATCGCACTGCTGGTCCTGGTGCTCGCCGGGATCGTGCTGCGCAGCTACCCGGCCGGGCGGCAGCTGTACGCGATGGGGTCCAGCCCGCAGGCCGCCCAGCTGGCCGGCATCCGGGTGGGCCGCAACACCATCGCGGCGTTCCTGGTCAGCGGCGCGCTCGCGGGCCTGGCCGGGGTCCTGTTCGCCGCCCGGTTCGGCACCGTGGACGCCGCGGCCGGCACCGGCTACGAACTGAACGTCGTGGCCGCGGCGGTCGTCGGCGGGGTCGCGGTGTTCGGCGGCAGCGGCTCGGTCTGGGGCGCGGGCCTCGGCGCGCTCCTGCTGACCGTGATCGGCAGCGCGCTGGCGGTGCTCGACATCAACCAGTTCTGGCAGCAGGCCATCGTCGGCGCGCTGATCCTGCTGGCCATCGGCGCCGACCGGCTCGTGGCCGTCCGGGTCGCCAAGGCACTGAAGAAGAGGGACTCCCATGTCTGAACGGGGAAGCCGGCTGCTCAGCTGGGACACCGCGGTCATCGTGGTGACGGTGCTCGTCCTGGTCGTCGCCTCCGGCGCCGTCGAGAACTTCGGCACCAGCCGCAACTTCACCTTCCTGCTGCTCGACCTGCTGCCGATCGCGCTGGTCGCGCTGCCGATGACGTTCGTCATCGTCACCGGCGAGATCGACCTGTCGGTGGCGAGCACGCTCGGCCTGACCTCCGCGGTGATGGGCTCGCTGTGGGACGCCGGGATGACGATCGAGTCGATCATCCCGCTGTGCCTCGTGCTCGGCGCGGTCCTCGGCGCGCTGAACGGCTTCTTCGTCACCGTGCTGAAACTGCCCTCGCTCGCGGTCACGATCGGCACCTTGGCCCTCTATCGCGGCTTGGCGTTCGTCGTGCTCGGGGACAACGCGGTGGCGGACTTCCCGCGCGCGTACACCAGCTGGGTCACCGGCACGATCGGCGACGGGCCGATCCCGAACGTCCTGATCCCGCTGGTCGTGCTGGCTCTGCTCTTCGGGATCGTGCTGCACGCGACCCCGGTCGGCCGCAGCGTCTTCGCGGCCGGGGCGGGGGAGCAGGCCGCGCGGTTCGCCGGCATCCGCACCGGGCGCCTGAAGTTCTGGCTGTACGTCGTCAGCGGCGCGGTCGCGGGCCTCGCCGGGGTGCTGTGGACCCTGCGGTACTCCAGTGCCCGCGCCGACAACGGCTTCGGCCTCGAACTGGCCGTCGTGGCCGCCGTGCTGCTCGGCGGCGTGTCCATCTTCGGCGGCAAGGGCACCCTGCCCGGGGTGCTCGCCGGGGTGGTCCTGCTGGCGTCCCTGCAGAACGCGCTGCGCCTGCAGGACGTGTCCAACGAAGCCCTCAACATCGTGACCGGCGTGCTGCTCATCGTGTCGGTCCTGCTCCCCAACATCGTGACTTCGGCCCGCACGGCAGTGCGTCGCCGTCGGCAAGCGATCTCCCCGGAAAGGTGACGAAGATGTCCCGACGGTTCCTCACCGGTGCAGTGTCGGCCGGGCTGGTGCTGGTCCTCGCCGCGTGCGGCGGCACGACCAAGAACGACAACGCCGGTTCCGGCGGCCAGCAGTCCACCGCGGCGGCGAACCCCGGCGCCGCGGCGAAGGAGGGCGTCAAGATGGCGTTCCTGCCCAAGCAGCTCAACAACCCCTACAGCGACATCGAGGTCAGCGGCGGCAAGGAGGCGCTTGGCGAGCTGAAGGGCGAGTACAAGCTGGTCGGGCCGAACGACGCCAGCGCGTCGTCGCAGGTCAGCTACATCAACACGCTGATCCAGCAGCAGCAGGACGTCATCGGCATCGCCGCGAACGACCCGAACGCGGTCTGCCCGTCGCTGAACCAGGCCCGCAGTGCCGGCATCAAGGTCGTCGCCTTCGACTCCGACGCGGCCAAGGACTGCCGTGACGTCTTCATCAACCAGGCCACCACGCAGGGCATCGGCGAGCAGCTGGTCAAGCAGGCGAAGGAACTGTCCGGCGGGTCCGGCGAGATCGCGATCCTGTCGGCGACCCCGAACGCCACCAACCAGAACGCCTGGATCGACGTCGCCAAGAAGGAGCTGGCGAAGCCGGAGAACGCGGGCCTGAAGCTGGTCAAGATCGCCTACGGCAACGACGACGACCAGAAGTCGTTCCAGGAGGCACAGGGCCTGCTGCAGTCGTTCCCGAACCTCAAGGTGATCGTCTCGCCGACCACGGTCGGCATCGCGGCCGCCGCGCGTTACGTCAGCACGTCCAGCTACAAGGGCAAGGTCGCGGTGACCGGCCTCGGCACGCCGAACCAGATGCGCGCGTTCGTCAAGGACGGCACGGTGAAGCAGTTCGCGCTGTGGAACCCGGCCGACATCGGGTATCTCGCCGCGTACGCGGGTGTCGCGCTGAAGTCCGGCCAGATCACCGGCAAGCAGGGTGAGAAGTTCAAGGCGGGCAAGCTCGGCGACTACACCATCGGCGAGAACGGCGAGATCGTCCTCGGCCCGCCGACGACGTTCGACGCGAACAACATCGACAAGTTCAACTTCTGACGCTGTTCAGACTCCCGGCGGGGCCGTGACGGGCGGCCCCGCCGGGCTCCACAAAGGACGGACTGTGCCCCGATACTGCTTCTGCCTGCAGGTCAAGCCGGATCGGCTGGCCGAGTACCGCGCGCGGCACCGCGCCGTGTGGCCGGAGATGCAGCAGGCCCTGCGCGACACCGGCTGGCGCAACTACTCGCTCTTCCTGCGCGAGGACGGCCTGCTGATCGGTTACGTCGAGGCCGACGACCTCGCCGCCGCGCAGGCCGCGATGGCGCGGACCGAGGTCAACGCCCGCTGGCAGGCGGAGATGGCGGAGTTCTTCACCGGCCTCGACGGCGGCCCGCCCGACGAAGGCTTCCGGCTCCTGGACGAGGTCTTCCACCTCGACCCCACCCCTGTCGCGGAAGGACAGTGATCGCCGTGGACGTGAAAGCGGCTCTGCGGGCCCAGCGCATCGAAACGCCGTCGTGGGCGTACGCGAACTCGGGCACCCGGTTCAAGGTGTTCCCGCAACCCGGCGTGCCGCGCACGCCGGAGGAGAAGATCGCCGACGCCGCGATGGTCCACAAGCTCACCGGCGTGGCGCCGAGCGTGGCGTTGCACATCCCGTGGGACAAGGTCGACGACTACGGCGCCCTCACCGCGTACGCGCGGGACCTCGGCATCGAGATCGGCGCCATCAACACCAACGTCTTCCAGGACGAGGACTACAAGCTCGGCTCGGTGACCAACCCCGACCCGGGCATCCGCCGCAAGGCGACCGACCACCTGCTCGAAGCGATCGGCATCATGGACGCGACGGGCTCGCGTGATCTGAAGCTGTGGTTCTCCGACGGCATCAACTACCCGGGCCAGGACGACCTCCGCGACCGCCAGGACCGGCTCGCGGCCGCGCTGCGCGAAACCTACGACCGGCTCGGGCCGGATCAGCGGATGCTGCTGGAGTACAAGCTGTTCGAGCCGGCGTTCTACGCCACCGACGTCCCGGACTGGGGCACGTCGTACGCGCACTGCGTCGAGCTGGGGGAGAAGGCGACCGTCTGCATCGACACCGGCCACCACGCTCCGGGCACGAACATCGAGTTCATCGTGGCGTTCCTGCTGCGGGCTGGGAAGCTGGGCGCGTTCGACTTCAACTCCCGCTTCTACGCCGACGACGACCTGATGGTCGGCGCGGCGGATCCGTTCCAGCTGTTCCGGATCATGTACGAGATCGTCCGCGCCGATGCGCTCGACCCGGCCTACGGTATTGCGTTCATGCTCGACCAGTGCCACAACATCGAGGCGAAGATCCCGGCGATCATCCGCTCGGTGATGAACGTGCAGGAGGCGACCGCGAAGGCGCTGCTGGTCGACCGGGC
This sequence comes from Amycolatopsis melonis, assembly GCF_040064235.1. Taxonomy (NCBI): domain Bacteria; kingdom Bacillati; phylum Actinomycetota; class Actinomycetes; order Pseudonocardiales; family Pseudonocardiaceae; genus Amycolatopsis; species Amycolatopsis melonis. The sequence goes on along the minus strand of NZ_JBDZYD010000021.1, from coordinate 32,593 downwards.
CGCGCTGCGGGCCGCCCAGCAGGCCGGGAACGTCCTCGAAGCCAACGCCGTGCTGATGGACGCCTACAACACTGACGTCCGGCCGCTGCTGGCCGAGCTGCGGGAGGACGCCGGGCTCGACCCGGACCCGATCGCGGCCTATCACCGCAGCGGATACCAGGAGAAGATCGTGGCCGAGCGCGCCGGCGGCACGCAGGCCGGATGGGGAGCATGAGCATGACCGTGCCGGAGCAGCTCATCGCGCGCAGCAACGCGCTCGGGGCCGACCCGCGCAACACCAACTACGCCGGCGGCAACACCTCCGCCAAGGGTGCGGTGACCGACCCGGTCACCGGCTCTCCCGCCGAGGTGCTGTGGGTCAAGGGCTCCGGCGGCGACCTCGGCACGCTGACCGAGGCCGGGCTGGCGGTGCTGCGCCTGGACCGCCTGCGGGCCCTGGCCGACATCTACCCGGGTGTCGAGCGCGAGGACGAGATGGTCGCCGCGTTCGACTACTGCCTGCACGGCCGGGGCGGGGCGGCGCCGTCGATCGACACGGCGATGCACGGCCTGGTCGAGGCCGCGCACGTCGACCACCTGCACCCGGACTCCGGCATCGCGCTGGCCACGGCGGCCGACGGCCCGGCACTGACCAAGGAGTGCTTCGGCGACCGCGTCGCCTGGGTGGACTGGCGGCGGCCGGGCTTCCAGCTGGGTCTCGACATCGCCGCGGTGAAGGCCGCGAACCCGCAGGCCATCGGCGTGATCCTCGGCGGCCACGGCATCACGGCGTGGGGCGCGACCTCGGAGGAGTGTCAGCGGAACTCCCTGGAGATCATCCGGACCGCCGAGGAGTTCATCGCCACCCGGGGTGCCGCGGAGCCGTTCGGCCCGGTCGTTCCCGGTTTCGAAGCCCTCCCGGACGCCGAACGGCGTGCGCGTGCCGCGGCCCTGGCGCCCGTGATCCGCGGGCTGGCGTCGACCGACCAGCGGGTCGTCGGCCACTACACCGACAGTGACGTCGTGCTCGACTTCCTGGCTCGCGAGAAGCTCCAGCCGCTCGCCGCGCTGGGGACGTCGTGCCCGGACCACTTCCTGCGCACCAAGGTGCGGCCTCTCGTGCTCGACCTGCCCGCGACGGCTCCGGTCGACGATATCCTCGCCCGGCTGAAGGAATTGCATACCGAATACCGGGCGGAGTATGCCGCCTACTACGAGCGGCATGCGACGCCGGATTCGCCCGCGATGCGCGGCGCCGACCCGGCGATCGTCCTCGTGCCGGGCGTCGGGATGTTCTCCTTCGGCAAGGACAAGCAGACCGCGCGGGTGGCGGGCGAGTTCTACGTCAACGCCATCAACGTCATGCGCGGCGCCGAAGCCGTGTCCACCTACGCGCCGATCCCGGAAAGCGAGAAGTTCCGGATCGAATACTGGGCCCTCGAAGAGGCCAAACTCCAGCGGATGCCGAAACCCAAGCCCCTCGCCGGGCGGATCGCCCTGGTCACCGGGGCCGGGTCGGGCATCGGCAAGGCGATCGCGCAGCGGCTCGCCGCCGAAGGCGCCTGCGTCGTCATCGCCGACCTCAACGGCGAAGCCGCCGCCGAGGTCGCCGCCGGGATCGGGAACGCGGACAAGGCGCACTGGGTCCTCGCCGACGTCACCCACCCCGAAGCCGTCCAGGCCGCGGTCGACGCGACCGTGCTCGCCTTCGGCGGCATCGACCTGGTCGTCAACAACGCCGGCCTGTCCATCTCGAAGCCGCTGCTGGAGACCACCGAGCGCGACTGGGACCTCCAGCACGACGTCATGGCCAAGGGCTCGTTCCTGGTGTCCCAGGCCGCGGCGAAGGCCATGGTGGCGCAGGGCATCGGCGGCGACATCGTCTACATCTCGTCGAAGAACTCGGTGTTCGCCGGCCCGAACAACGTCGCCTACGGCGCGGCGAAGGCCGACCAGGCCCACCAGGTCCGGCTGCTGGCCGCCGAGCTGGGCGGGCACGGCATCCGCGTCAACGGCGTCAACCCCGACGGCGTCGTCCAGGGCTCGGGCATCTTCGCCGGCGGCTGGGGTGCCCAGCGCGCGGCCGTCTACGGCGTGCCGGAGGAGAAGCTCGGCGAGTTCTACGCCCAGCGCACCATCCTCAAGCGCGAAGTCCTGCCGGAACACGTGGCGGCCGCGGTGTTCGCGTTGACCGGCGGCGAGCTGACCCACACCACCGGCCTGCACGTGCCGGTGGACGCCGGAGTGGCGGCCGCGTTCCTGCGCTGAGCCCGGGAGGAAACCGATGATCGACCGCATCACCCCGCGCCGCACCCGCGTCGGCCTCGTCTCCGGCGGGCTCGGCGCGTACTGGCCGCAGTTCCCGTCGCTGCTGCCCCAGCTGCAGGCTTCGGCACGGCGGGTCGCCGCCCGTCTGTCCGAAATGGACTGCGAAGTGGTCGACGCCGGGTTCGTCTCGGACGCGGCCGAAGGCGCGGCCGCGGCGGAGAAGCTGCGCGTGGCCGGATGCGACCTGATCATCGGTTTCCTCACCACGTACCTCACCTCCAGCATGCTGGCCCCGGTCGCGCAGCGCTCGGGCGCGCCGGTGCTGCTGCTGAACCTGCAGCCCACCGAGGCGATGGACCACGAGACCTTCGACACCGGCGCGTGGCTGGCCTACTGCGGTGCCTGCCCGCTGCCGGAGATGGCCAACGCGTTCCGCCGCCTCGGCGTCGAGTTCCGCTCGGTGTCGGGGTACCTGGAGGACGAGCGGGCCTGGACGCGCATCGGGCGGTGGATCAGGGCGGCCGGGGTCGCCGCGGCACTGCGGCACGGCCGCCACGGCCTGCTCGGGCACCTCTACCCGGGCATGATGGACGTCTCGACCGACCCGACACTGGTGTCCGCCCAGCTCGGCGGGCACGTCGAGATCCTGGAGATCGACGACCTGCGCGTGCGTGCCGAGAAGGTCACCGACGCCGAGACCGCGGCCCGCGTCGCGCTGGCACGCGAAGTGTTCACTGTGGACGAGTCCGTTGTGGACGAAGATTTCGCCTGGGGCGCCCGGGTTTCGGTCGCCCTCGACCGGCTCGTCGAGGACTTCGCGCTCGACTCGCTGGCCTACTACCACCGCGGCCTGGACGGCGAGACACACGAACGCGTCGGCGCCGGGTTCATCCTCGGCGCGTCCCTGCTCACCGCGCGCGGTATCCCGGCGGTGGGCGAGTTCGAGCTGCGGACGTCCCTGGCGATGCTGATCATGGACCGGCTCGGCGCGGGCGGCTCGTTCACCGAGCTGCAGGCACTGAACTTCCGCGACAACGTCGTCGAGATGGGCCACGACGGCCCGGCGCACCTGGGGATCAGCGCCCGCAAGCCGTTGCTGCGCGGCCTCGGCGTCTACCACGGCAAGCGCGGCTGGGGCGTGTCGGTGGAGTTCGACGTCAGGCACGGCCCGGTGACGCTGTGCGGGCTGGGACAGGGGCGTGACGGGACGTTCACGATCGTCGCGTCCGAAGGCACGGTCGTGCCCGGGCCGCTGCTGCGGATCGGCAACACGACCTCCCGCGTCGACTTCGGCTGCGACCCTGGCGAGTGGACCGACGCCTGGTCGGCCAGCGGCATCGCGCACCACTGGGCGCTGGGCACCGGCCACCGCGTGGCCGAGCTGACGGCCGTCGCGGACCTGCTCGGCCTGGAACTGACGGTGGTGCGCCCGTGAAACGCGTCGCGGCGGTCGACCTCGGCGCGTCGAGCGGACGGGTGATGGCCGGAACTGCCGGGCCGTCGACGTTGCGCGTCGAGGAGGTCCGGCGGTTCCCGAACGGCGGCGTCCGCGCGGGACCGGCGCTGTACTGGGACATCCTGGGGCTCTACCGCGAGACGCTGGCCGGGATCGGCGACGCCGGCCGGGTGGACGGCATCGGCATCGACTCGTGGGCGGTCGACTACGGCCTGCTCGACGAGCGCGGCGCGCTGCTCGGCAACCCGGTCTGCTACCGCGATTCCCGCACCGACGGCGTGCCGGCGAAGCTCGCGGCCACGATCCCCGACCGCGAGCTGTACGACATCACGGGGTTGCAGCAGCTGCCGTTCAACACGCTCTACCAGCTGGTCTCCGAAGGCGACCGGCTGACCGCGGCGGCCACCATGCTGCTCATCCCGGACCTGCTGAACTACTGGCTGACGGGATCGATCGGGGCCGAGCGCACGAACGCGTCGACCACGCAGCTCTACGACGTCCGGGCGCGGACATGGGCCACTTCGCTGGCTTCGCGGGCCGGGATCCCGCCGCGCCTGCTGCCGCCGCTGCGCGACCCCGGCACGATCGTCGGCGAAGCACCATCCGGTGTCCCGGTCATCGCGGTCGGCTCGCACGACACGGCGTCGGCCGTGGTGGCCGTGCCCGCTTCCCCGGGAACGAACTTCGCCTACATCTCCTCGGGCACGTGGTCGCTGGCCGGGCTGGAGCTGACGGCACCGCAGCTGAGCGACGCGGCACTGGCGGCGAACTTCACGAACGAAGGCGGCGTCGACGGCACTATCCGCTTCCTGCGCAACGTGATGGGCCTGTGGGTGCTGTCGGAGACGATGCGCACGTGGTCTGCTTCGGACCTGCCGGGCCTGCTGTCCGCCGCGGCCGGGTCGCCCGCGCTGGCGGCGGTGGTCGACATCGACGCCCCGGAATTCCTGCCCCCGGGCGACATGCCGGAGCGGATCGCGGCGGCCTGCCGGGCCACGGGCCAGCGACCGCCGTCCGGCCGCGCGGCGACGGTCCGGTGCATAGTGGACAGCTTGGCCCTGGCCCACCGCCGCACGATCCACGAGGCGGCGACCCTGACGGGCCGCAGCGTGGACGTGGTCCACATCGTCGGCGGCGGCGCCCGCAACGAGCTGCTGTGCCAGTCGACGGCGGACGCGTGCGGCGTCCCGGTCCTGGCAGGCCCGGTCGAGGCGGCGGCACTGGGGAACGTGCTGGTCCAGGCCCGGGCGCTGGGGGAGGACCTGCCCGACCTGGCGGCCATGCGGGCCCTGGTCCGCGAGACGCAGGAGATCCGCCGTTACGAGCCGAGGGGTACGGCGGACTGGGCAGCCGCGGAGGCCCGCCTGCGCGGCTGACCTCCCCGCCGATTCCTCTGTGCCGATTCTTCTGGGCCGCGCCCGGTGTCCAAGCCTGCGGAACCACCCGCAGCCTCCAAGGAGACACCAGTGCGCGTCGAAACCCCGCCCACCCCCGCCGCCGGGACGGCCAGACAGCGGTGGGTGCTCGCCCTCACCGCGGTCGCCTCGATGATGGTCGTCCTCGACACGCTCGTCGTCGCGACCGCCCTGCCCGTGATCAGGGCAGACCTCGGTGCGTCGGTCACCGAGCTGGAATGGACGGTCAACGCCTACGGCCTGACCTTCGCCGTCCTGCTGATGACCGCCGCGGCCGCCGGGGACCGGTGGGGACGGCGGCGGGTCTTCGCGGCAGGACTTGCGCTGTTCGGCACGGCTTCGCTGGTCTGCGCGCTCGCGCCGGACGCGCCGACCCTGATCGCGGGACGGGCGCTGCAGGGCGCGGGCGCCGCCTTCGTCATGCCGCTCGCCCTCGCCCTGCTGGGCGCCGCGTTCCCGCCGGAGCTGCGGCCCAAGGCACTCGGCGTCTTCGCGAGCGCGAGCGGGGTCGCCGTCCCCCTCGGCCCGCTGCTCGGCGGCGCCGTCGTGGAAGGCGTCTCCTGGCCGTGGATCTTCTGGATCAACGTCCCCGTCGCGGCGGTCCTGCTGCTGCTCGTGCCGTCCCGGATCGACGAAGGCCGTGGCCCGGACGCGGCTCTCGACCTGCCGGGACTCGTCCTCGCCGGGCTCGGGTCGTCCGGCGTCGTGTGGGGGCTGGTCCAGGGCAACGCGGCAGGCTGGACGAGCCCGGTGATCGCCGGGCCGCTCCTCGGCGGCCTGGTGGTGCTGGGCGTGTTCGCCGCTTGGCAGCGGCACGCCCGGCACCCGATGCTGCCGCTGCACCGGTTCCGGTCCCGGCGGTTCGCCGCGGGCAACGTCGTGATCTTCTTCCACTGGGCGTCCGCGCTCGGTGCGGTGTACTTCATGGCCCAGTTCCTGCAGGAAGGGCTCGGCTTCGGGCCGCTCGCCGCGGGGCTGGCGCTGGCGCCGTGGGGCCTGACCACCGCGGTCGTCCCGCAGGTTGCGGGACGGCTGGCCGGCCGGTTCGGCGAACGGCCGTTCATCGTCGCCGGGCTGGGCCTGCACGGCCTCGCGATGCTCTGGATCGCCGTGGTCGCCGACCCCGGCGGGACGTACTGGGCGATCGTCGCGCCGCTGGTGCTGTCCGGGACCGGCATCGCCCTGTGCCTGCCCGCCGTGCAGAGCGCGGTGCTGTCCTCGGCCGAGCCGCGGCTGATCGGCAAGGCCTCCGGCGCCTTCAGCGCGATGCGGCAGTTCGGCGGCGCGTTCGGCGTGGCGATCGTCGTACTCGGATTTTCCCTGTCCGGCAGCTACGCCTCGCCGGAAGCGTTCACCGGCGGGTTCACCACGGCCCTCGTGGCCGCCGCCGTCCTCGCGGCCGCGGGTGCGCTGGCCGGTTGTCTCGTCTCTCGCCGTGAACCGAAGGAGCAGTGATGTCCGACCTCAAAGCCCACGCCGACCTGCTGCGCGAACTCCACCACGGGGACCTGCTGGTCCTGCCGAACGCCTGGGACGAGGAAAGCGCCGAACTCGTCGCCGGCGCCGGGTACCCGGTGGTGGCGACCTCGAGTGCCGCGGTCGCGGACGCGCTCGGCCACGAGGACGGCGAGCGGGCGCCGTGGCGGGAGATGTTCGCGGCCGCCGCCCGGATCGCGGCCGCCGTCTCGGTGCCGGTGACCGTCGACGCGGAAGCCGGGTACGGCCTGGAACCGGAGCAGTTCGTGACGCAGCTGCTCGAAGCGGGCGCCGCCGGCTGCAACCTGGAGGACACCGACCACCGCGCCGGCGGGCTCGTCGACACCGAGGCCCAGGCCGACCGGCTCGCCGCGATCCGCGCGGCCGCCGACGCGGCAGGCGTCCCGATCGTGCTCAACGCGCGAATCGACGCCTTCCTGCCTTCATCGGGAATTCCGGAGGAGGACCGGCTGACCGAGGCCATCCGGCGCGGACGGCGTTACCGCGAGGCCGGGGCGGACTGCGTCTACCCGATCGGCGTGTCCGCCCGCCACGACCTCGGGCAGCTGGTCGCCGGGGTGCCCGGGCCGGTGAACGGCAACACCGGCCCGGAGCTGGACCTGGCCGCACTGGCGTCGCTGGGGGTCGCCCGCGTGTCGTTCGGGCCCCGGTTCTACCGCGCGGGCCTCGCCGCGATGCGCGACGCCCTCGCCGGGCTGCGCCGGATGGAGACGCCCGGTGGCTCCCGCGGCTGAGGCGGTCCTCGCGGGCGCGCTGGACTACGCGGTGACGTCGGCGGCGCAGATCGGCACCGCCGGGCTCGGCCGCCGGTCGGCGTGCCCGGGGTGGACCGTGGCCGACGTCCTGGGCCACGCCACGCAGTCGCTGCGCTGCCTGGCCACCGCGCTGGACTCCGGTGCCGTGCCGGAACCGGGCCCGGCGGGGTGCCGCGACCTCGGCCGCGCGGCGAGCGCGCTATTGGCCGCCGCCCGCACGACGCGCGCCCGGATCGCGGTCGACGGCCTGCGGCTGCCGTGTCACCGGCTGATCGTCGTCGGCGCGATCGAAGCGGCGGTCCACGCCTGGGACGCCGGCGGCCCGCCGCTGCCGGAGGACCTCGCCGTGGCGCTGCTCGCCGAGCTGCCGCTGGTGCTCGGCCGCGGCGTCCGGCACGGGTTGTTCGCGGACCCCATCCCGCTGCCGCCGGGCCGTCCGGCGGCCCAGCGCCTGCTCGCGGCGCTGGGCCGCAACCCGGCCGATTCCTTTTCCCGGCCGCCGGAGTCCAATCGGTAGCCTGATCCAGACCAGCAGGGGAGTGTGTCGTGTCGTCGGAGGCGATCCCGCGGGAAGAAACCGAGCAGCTGCGTGACGAGTTCAGCTCGCTGCGCCCGGCCCTGGTCGCGCACTGCTACCGGATGACCGGCTCCTACCAGGACGCCGAGGACGCCGTCCAGGAAACTTACCTGCGTGCGGTGCGCGGGCTGGCCGCGTTCGAGGGTCGTTCGTCGCTCAAGACCTGGCTCTACCGGATCGCGACCAACACCTGCCTCACCGAGCTGAAGCACCCCCGGCGGCGCGTGCTGCCCTCGGGGATCGGCGCGCCTGCCGACGATCCCGACGCCCGCGTCTTCACCGACGACGCGCGCGCGTGGCTCGAGCCGCTTCCCGACGCCGTGCTCGGCGATCCCGGGGAGGTCGTCGTCCGGCGTGAGGCGGTGCGGCTGGCGCTGATCGCGGCACTGCAGCACCTGCCGGCGCGGCAGCGGGCGGCGTTCCTGCTGCGGGAGGTCCTCTCGTGGTCGGCCGCCGAGATCGCCGAGGCACTCGGCATCAGCGTCCCGGCGGTGAAGAGCCTCCTGCAGCGGGCCCGCGCCCGCCTCGACGAGCTGGATCCCGGCGACCGGTCCCCGGGCCCGGACGTCGAGCAGGCGCTGCTCGACCGCTACATCGCGGCCTTCGAGGCCGAGGACGCCGCCGGGATCCGCGCGGTCATCCACGACGACTTCAGCCTCGAAGCGGTCCCGCATCCGGTCTGGTTCAAGGGGCTGGCCGTGTGCCTGCCCTTCATCGAGCGGCACGCCTTCGGCTTGGCGGGCGGTCCGGTCCGGCTGCTGCCCACCCGCGCCAACGGCCAGCCCGCGGCGGGCAGCTACCGCCGCGACGCCGCCGGGGTCCTGCGTGCCGAAGGCCTGTGGGTCTACACGGTCACCGGCGACCGCTTTTCCGGGGCGGTCAAGTTCGTCGGCGCCGGCTTCGTCACCGCCGCGGGGCTGCCGGAGCGGCTGGCCTAGAGCCAGCCGCGCTCGTCGGCGATCCGCACGGCTCCGACGCGGTTGCGTGCCCCGGTCTTGGCGATCGCCGCGGAGACGTAGTTGCGGACCGTGCCTTCCGAGAGGTACAGCCGGGACGCGATCTCCGCGATCGTCGCGCCGGAGCGGGCGGTGATGAGCACGTCGCGTTCGCGGGCCGTCAGCGGGGATTCGCCCGCGGTCAGCGTCGCGACCGCGAGGGCCGGGTCCACCACCTTCTCGCCGGTGTGCACGCGCCGGATCGCGTCGGCGAGCACGTCGGCCGGCGCGTCCTTGACCACGAACCCGGCCGCGCCCGCCTCCATCGCGCGGCGCAGGTAGCCGGCGCGCCCGAACGTCGTGAGCATGACGACGCGGCAGTCCGGCACCTGCTCGGCCAGCACCGCCGCCGCGGCGAGCCCGTCCAGGCCCGGCATCTCGATGTCCAGCAGCGCGACGTCGGGCCGGTGGGCGCGGGCGGCGCCGACGACCTCGTCGCCGCGGCCGACCGAGGCGACGACCTCGAAATCGTCCTCCAGCGCGAGCAGGGCGCACAACGCCTGGCGGACCAGCTCCTGGTCGTCGGCGAGCAGCAGGCGGATCGTCACAGCGTGACCTTAAGCCGCCAGCCGCGCGGCCCGACCGGTCCCGCTTCGAGGGTCCCGCCCGCGGCGGCGACGCGCTCGCGGAGGCCGGTCAGCCCGGACCCCGCGGCCGCGGGCGTGCCGTTGCCGTCGTCGGCAACCTCCACAGTGGACGCACTCAGCGAGACCGTGCACCGGCTCGCGCGGGCGTGGCGCGCCACGTTGGTGAGGCCCTCACGCACGATCCAGCCGAACAGTTCCTGGCGGTCCGGCGCGACGACGTCGGTGGCCGTGGGCAGGTCGGCGGCGACCCCGCAGGCACGCAGCAGCTCACGGCCGCGGGCCAGCTCCCCGGCGAGCGTGACCTCGCGGTAGCCGGAGACGGCCGCGCGCACGTCGGTCAGGGCCTGGCGGGCCAGCGACTCGACGGCGGACATCTCCGCGCCCGCGCGGGCGGCGTCGGCGGTGACGAGCCGCCGGGCGAGGGTGCTCTTGACGGTGATCGCGGTGAGCGAGTGGCCCAGCAGGTCGTGCAGGTCCCGCGCGATCCGGGTGCGCTCGGCCTCCGACGCGAGCCGCGCGACTTCGGCGCGGGCTTCCCGCAGCGCGGTGTTGGCCCGGAACGCCTCGGCGAAGGCGGAGACCATGAGCACGGTGAAGACCAGCGCGACGGCCTGCGTCCAGCCCGGCCCGCTGTGCCAGGGGCGCACCGCCCACGGCACCACGACGGCGGCGACGGCCGAGACGGCCACGAGCACGACGGCCCGCCGCCGGGGAAGCCGCGGCGCGGCCAGGGAGAGCACGACGGCGGCGAGGAAGAAGGCATCGCCGTACGCGAACGGCAGCGCGGCGGCGAACAGCACGGCACAGCAGCCGACCAGCGACCAGAACCGCCGTATGGTCCGCTGAGCCGCGGCGTTCGCGGCCAGGAGGTAGCAGACCGCGAAGGCGGCTACGACGAGACACCCGGCGACCGCGGCAGGCCCGGCCGAGTGCTGCAGGACCGCCGCCATGGTGACCGCCGGATAGGCGAGCATGCCCGCGTCGAGCAGCCGCAGCCGCCAGCCGCGCACCCAGCGCTGCACGTCCCCGGCCCCGTCCACGACGGGAACGCTACCGGCCCTAGGTTGGGTCCATGGCGGAAACCCAGCGGCAACCCGTTCCCCGCAACGACCGTGGCGAGCTCGACACCGCGACGGCGTTCCTCACGTTCGCCCGGGAATGCGTGCTCAAGAAGACCGAAGGGCTCACCGAGGAACAGCTGCGGCGCGTCATGGTCGGCTCGGGCACCTCGCTGCTCGGGCTGGTCCACCACCTGACCGGGGCGGAGCGGGTGTGGTTCGGCCATCACCTCGCGGGCGGCCCGGACGACGGCGACCTCGGCATGGCGGTCCCGGCGGACCGGTCCGCGGACGACGTCCTGGCCGGCTACCGCGCGGCGATCGAGGAGAGCGACGCGGCGATCCGGGCCGCGGGTGATCCGGACCGGCGTCTGGCGGTTCCCGTCGAGGGGACGTTCCACACCCTCCGGTGGGTGCTCGCGCACATGACCAGCGAGACGGCCCGGCACGCCGGGCACGCGGACATCCTGCGCGAGCAGATCGACGGCGTGACCGGCCGCTGATCCTGTCCCGGACAGGTTTCCCGGCTGGTCTGGACAAGTCCCGCGCGCGTGTGCTCGGATCGAACCCGGCTTTTCCAACGTTGTAAAAACCAGCCGGGACGGAGTCCGCGTGCACAGGAGAACAACGAGAACCTTCCGGCGGGCCGGTGTGCTCGCCGTCGCCGGATGCGCCGTCGCGGCGCTGACCGTCGCGGCCCCGGCCACCGCCGGGCCGGTGCGGCAGACGGTCACCGCCGGGAACGCCCGCTTCCAGGTGCTGTCCCCGACCCTGATCCGCACCGAATACGCCGGTGACGGCCGGTTCACCGACGCCGCCACCTTCAACGCCGTCGGCCGCGGCGCGTTCACGCCGACGCCGTTCACCTCCACCGTTTCCGGTGGCGTGCTCACGATCAGGACGAGCGCGGCGACCCTGACCTACCGGCTGGGCTCCGGCCCGTTCGACGGCGGCAACCTCGAAATCCGCACGTCTTCGGTGCTCGCGGCGCCCTGGCGCCACCTGACGTGCGCGGTCGGCGCGCGCTGCGAAGCCGAGGACCTGGCGGCCGACGGGCTGGGCGTCGCCACCGACCATTCCGGCTACACCGGCGAAGGCTTCCTCGCCGGCTTCGAAAGCACCGGCACCTCCGTGACGGCGGACGTCCTCGCCGCCACGGCCGGGACCTACGCGCTGACCACGCGGTACGCCAACGGCCAGGGCGGGGACGGCAACCACGTCACGCGCACCCTGTCCGTCTCGGTCGACGGCGCCGCACCGCAGAAGCTCACCCTGCCGACGACGGCCGACTGGAACACCTGGGCGGAGGCGGCGGTCCCGGTCACCCTCGGGCCGGGCCACCACAGCGTCCGCCTGGAGCGCACCGCGGCCGACTCCGGCAACGTCAACCTCGACGCACTGGCGGTGCTCCCCGCCGGAGCGCCCTTCCCGTCCTCCCGCGCCTTCGGCGGCTGCCCGGCCGGGGTGAGCTGCGAGGCGGAAACCGGGCTGCGCACCGGCTCCGCGGTCGTCGCCACGGACCACGCCGGATACTCCGGCCGCGGCTTCGTCGCCGAGCTGAACCGGGGCTCCTCCCTGACCCACCGTGCGACCGACGTGCCCGCCGCCGGCACCTACCGGCTGCACGTCCGCTACGCCAACGGCATCGGCGGCGACGGCCGTCACGAGACCCGGACCGCGTCGGTGACGGCCAACGGCGTCACCCGGACGCTGACCCTCCCGGCCACCGACGGCTGGGACGCCTGGCAGAGCGCGTCGGTCCCGGTCGACCTGAAGGCCGGGACGAACGACGTCGTCCTGGACTGCCCCGGCGACCTCAGCTGCCACGTCAACGTCGACACGCTCGCCGTCACCCCGGACGGTGCCGCCGCGCCGCCACCGCACCTCGCGCTCGGCGGGTACCGGCGCGGCCTCGACGGCGTGAACGGCGACAACGGCCCGCCCCCGCTCGCCGAGGGGCTCCTGCACCGCGACGGCTGGTACCTGCTCGACGACACGACGTCGGCGCTGTACGACACCGGCACGCGCGCGGTCACGCCGCGGCCGTCGCACGCCGGAACCCCTTACCAGGACGGCTATGTCTTCGCGTTCGGCCACGACTACAAGGCGGGCCTGCGCGACCTGGCGACCCTGACCGGGCCGCCGCAGCTGCTGCCGCGCTGGGCGTACGGCGTCTGGTACTCCGAGTACATCGACCGCACCGAGGCCGACTACCGCGACACGATCCTGCCCCGGTTCCGCAGCGAAGGCGTGCCGCTGGACGTCCTGGTGACCGACACGGATTTCAAGGCGCCGGACACCTGGAACGGCTGGCAGTTCGACCGGACGAAGTTCCCCGATCCGGCGGCGTTCTTCGCCTGGTCGCACGCGCAGGGCCTGCACAACACGCTGAACACGCACCCGAGCATCATGGGCTCGGACCCGCAGTTCGCCCGCGCGCAGGCGACCGCGAAGGGCAAGCTCGCCAAGTCCGGGTGCGGCACCGACTGCTACACCTTCGACTGGGGCGATCCGGACCAGCTCAAGGCGTACCTGGACCTGCACGCGGAAATGATGCGGCAGGGCAACGACTTCTGGTGGCTCGACTGGTGCTGCGACGCGTCGCGCTCCAGCCTCCCGGGTGTCACCCCGGACGCCTGGATCAACCAGCACTACGCCGACCTGGCCGCCCCGGCGACCGGACGGGGATTCGTGATCTCGCGGGCGTACGGCTCGCTGCAGGCGGGCGGGTACGGCAGCCCGGCCGCGCTGCCGACCGGGCCGTGGGCGGACAAGCGCAGCACGCTGCACTTCACCGGCGACACCTCTTCGACGTGGGGCACGCTGCGGATGGAGGTCGGGGTGACGCCGGCGGAGTCGGCGGCGACCGGCATGTCGGCGATCAGCCACGACATCGGCGGCCACAACGACACGACCGGCCTGCGCGGCAGCGAGACCTACACCTCGGGCGGGCAGCAGCACCAGACGTTCAAGCTGCCCGACGACCTGTACGCGCGCTGGGTGCAGCTGGGGACGTTCCAGCCGATCGACCGGCTGCACAGCAACCACAGCGACCGGCTGCCGTGGCAGTACGGCGCCGCGGCGAAGGCGTCGGCGACGAAGTTCCTGAACCTGCGCGAGAACCTGGTGCCCTACACCTACACGCTGGCCCAGCAGGCCGCGACGACGGGCGTCCCCGTGGTGCGGCCGACGTACCTGGAGTACCCGGACGAGCCGGACGCGTACGCGGCGGCGCAGAGCGAGTACTTCTACGGGCCGGACCTGCTGGTGGCGCCGGTGACGGCGCCGGGGAACACCACGTCGGTGTGGTTCCCGCCGGGGCAGTGGACCGACTACTTCACCGGGACGACGTACCAGGGTCCGGCCACCCGCCAGGTGACGGCGGATCTGGCCACGATGCCGGTGTTCCTGCGCGCGGGCGGCATCACGGTGACGCGGACGGCGGACGTCGCGAACGACGTCCAGAACCCGCTGAACCGCGCGACGGTGACGGTGGCACCGGGCGCGCCGGGCACGTTCACGCTGTACGAGGACAACGGCACGGACGCCACCCGCACCGCGATCACCTACGCCGAGCGGGCCGGCGCGCACACGGTGACGGTGGCGCCGCCGCAGGGCCGGTTCCCGGTGGCGAGTCGCGAGTGGACGGTCAAGTTCCTCGGCGTGGCGGCGGCACCGTCCCACGTCCGCGTCGGGGGAGCGCCGTCACAGGGCTGGCAGTGGGACGCGGCCACACAGACGCTGACCGTGACGGCACGCGGAGGCCGGGCACCGGTCACGGTGACGTACTGAAGGAGCAGACGGCGGGTTTGGTGGTCTGCCGCGGCTTGTCGTGAGTGCGTAAAAGTGTTCTAACACTGTTACGCACCCACCCCCCCGGCCCGGCGGCGCC
>NZ_JBDZYD010000021.1:0-18104 GCF_040064235.1 Amycolatopsis melonis | reverse complement strand
GGGGGGTGGGGGCCGCGGGGGGGGGGGGGGGGGGGCCCCCCGCGCCCCCCCCCCCGCCCCCCCCCCCACGACCGCGGACCGGCGGCGGCACCCGGCTTCGCGCGTGCGCAGTCGAAAGGGGTGGCGCGGCAGACGGGGGCCCGTCGCGTGGCCACCCCCAGCGGCCACGTGAGTCACCCCGCGGCCGCTGCGCCACCCCGGGTCCTGTGTCAAGTTTCCGAAACACCGAACAGGGGTATCGTAGTCTTTCCAGGACGGGCTGTGTCAAGTTTTCGGGACAGCTACGCTGTCGGGTGTCACGTTTCGTGAGTGAGGGTGGTGTGTGGTGAGCGAGGAGCGCAGTTTCGCCGAACGGCTCGCGCACTTGATCGCGACCGTGCACCCGCCGGACCGCAAGCCGTACTCCTATCGGGAGATCGCGCACGGCGTCGCCGAGCAGACCGGCGTCACGATGTCGGCCACCCACGTCCAGCAGCTCGCCGTCGGGGCGCGCAAGGACCCGAAGCGGTCGCACATCCAGGCACTCGCGCAGTTCTTCGGCGTGCCGGTCACCTACTTCTTCGACGAGGAGGTCGCCGGGCAGGTCGACCGGCAGGTCGAGGCCGTCGTGGCGTGGCGGGACACCGAGGCGCGCAACCTCGCGCAACGCGCCATGCGGCTCTCGCCGCGCGACCGCGAAACCGTCACCGCCCTGCTCGACCAGCTCGGCAGCTACGACGAGAACCGGCGCCGCGGAGGACGGCGCCGGAAGCCGGAGTGACCGGCCGCCTCCGCTAAGATGACCTCGTCCGTGATCGCGCCCCGGTGCACCCGGCTGGCGCACGGTGAGCGGGGAGGACCCATCGACGAGCGCGGCCTGGCGGACCTGCGTGCCCGTGCCCGGCAGCGGGTGCAGGCGGTGCTCGACGCCGTCCCCGTGCCGCGGCCGTGGTCGATGAACGCCTGGGTCGACCGGCTCGAAGCGTGGCGCGGCCGGGAGATCGACCTCGTCCCGGTCGCCTACCGGCCCGGCCAGCCCTCCGGTGCCTGGCAGGCCCGGCCGGACTACGACCTCATCGCCTACACCGAGCACACCTCGCCGCTGCACCAGGACCACATCATCGCCCACGAGCTGGGGCACCTGCTGTGCGCGCACTCCGGCACGTGCCTGATGTCGGACTCCGAAGCCGCCGAGCTGGCCCCGGACCTCGCGCCGCGGGCCCTGTCGCACCTGCTCACCCGCGTCACGACCGGCAGCGACGAGTACGAGGCCGAGCTGATCGCCGTCCTGCTGATGAGCGCGGCGACCAGTGACGCGCCCGCCGTTCAGCCGGGTGCGTCCGGCCGGGCGGCCGACCAGGCTAGGCGGCTGGCGGCACTCCTGGGATAGTCGCCTCCCGTGATCGACATTCTGTTCCTCGGGGTCGGGGCCTTCGCGCTCGTCGTCGGAATCTGGCGGGCCGTCCGCGCGCGGCGGACCGGCGCGGGCACCGGCCTGGCCGTCTCGCTGATCGCGCTCGGCGCGGCGTTCTGCTTCCTGTCCAACCGCGCGCAGTACTTCGAAAGCTCGCTCTACCCGAGCCTCGGGCGGCTGCTGTCGAACCTGGCGACGATGGTGGCGGCCTACGGGATCGGGCTGACGGTCGCGGAGATCAGCGGCACCCGCGACCGCGGACGGCGCACGCGGCTGGTCGCGCTCGGCGTGGCGCTGACGCTGCTGGTGGTCATGTTCTTTGCCACTTCGGGGCTGCCGCGCGGCATCGGCGTGTTCGACGAGCTGTATCGCACGCACCCGACGCTGGTCGTCTACGTCTTCACCTACACCGTCTACCTCGGGTTCGCCGTGATCGACATCGGCGTGATGGCGGCGGTGACGATCCGCGCGAGCAGCGGCGCGCTGCGCGCGGGGCTGGCGTTGCTGCTGCTGGCGTCGGCGTTTGCGGTGGCCTACCTGGCGGGGAAGGTCGTCGCGACGATCCACGCACTGCAGGCCGAGCATCCGGCGAAGGCGTTGTGCCGCGGGCCGTTCTCGACGCTGCCGTGCACGCTGGACGTCGGTTTCCCGGCGGTGTCGGTGCTGCTGATCGTCCTGGGCCTGACGATCCCGGCGGTCCCTGGCCTGGTGGCGGCCCGCCGCGACGCTCGCACGCTCCGCCTGCTGCGGCCCCTGCGCGAGCACCTGACGCGCCGCTTCCCGGAGATCGTCCGCATCGACCCGGGCGGCCCGTCCCGCCGCGAGCGCGTCCTGACGGCGATGAGCGAGACGAACGACGGCCTGATCCTGGCGGGCGTGACCCCGCAGCTGACCCCACCGGCGGCGGCAAGGCTGGTGCGTGCCCTGCCGGACGAGCCCGGCGAGACGGAACCACCGGCCGCGCAGGGTGAGCCGTTCGCCGCGGACGTGGCCCGCCTGCGGGCGATCGCCCGCGCCTACCGCGAGCTGGAGGGCACCGGCCCAACGCACTGAGCGGCGGCCGCGGTGCCTCCCGGCCGTGGCCGTGAGCGCGCCGGCCGAGCACCCGCCCGCCGCGGTTCCGCGGCCGAGTGCCCGCCTGCCGCATCCGGCCGAGCAACCGCCCGCCGCGGTTCCGCGGCCGAGTGCCCGCCTGCCGCATCCGGCCGAGCAACCGCCCGCCGCGGTTCCGCAGCCGAGTGCCCGCCTGCCGCATCCGGCCGGTCACTTCGCCGTGGGGCACTTCTTCCGGCGGGCCCAGCCCGGCCCGTCGGTCACCCGCCGAGCGGCGCCGACAACCGTGCTTCCCAGCCCCGCTCAGTCAACGCCACCAGCTGCAGTTCCCCGGCCCGGTCGTGCACCGGCAGCAACGGCCGGACTTCCGCGGCCACCCGCTCGAGAACCTCGTCGTCCCCGCCCATCGCGACGGTCAGGTGCGCGTCCGGCCGCGGCCCGAACCGCCCGCCGTACGGCGGCACCTCGGGCCAGCGCGCGCAGACCGCGTCCGCGACCGGCTGCAGCGCGGGCGCCGGCACCGCCGCGAACCCGGGCGCCGTCACCAGTTCCGTGAGCGGGACGTCGACCGGCGCGAGCGTCGCCGCCAGCGTGCGGACCGCGTCGAGGACCGGGCCGGTCAGCTCGGCGTCCGGCAGGAACGGGTACAGCGCCGTCACGTGTGCGGGCAGGCCGGGGCGGACCAGCGCCGGGTCGATCCGGCGGGCCGCCGCCAGCAGCGGTTCGGCTGCCGGCAGGAGGATCACGAGTGCGGTGGTTCCGGGTTGGGGCACCCCCGCATCATGGCAGTCAGGCTGCCGCGGCCGTCTCCGGGAACCGGCCCGCGCGCGCCAGGGCGAGGCTGCGCCGGCACAGCGCGACGAGTTCCTGGTTGGCCCGGCTGCGCGGGACCAGGCCGCAGAGCCCGCAGCGGATGGACACCTCGCCGGCCAGCTCGTCGACGGCGACGAGTGCCTGGTGGTCGCACCGGCGGCACCAGCGGTATCCGATCGCCGGGTTGCTGTGCACCGGGGACGACACGCATTCGTGCAGCCAGCGGCGGTGCGTGCGGCAGGTGACGCGGTCGGTCGGGTCGAGCCCGCCCGCGTCCTCCGCGCGGTCTTCGCGCGCCAGCGTGGCCGCCAGCAGCGGCTGCCGCGCCGCCGCGGGCCGGTCCTGCGGATTGGGTGCGGCCCACGCGTGGTGGTCGCCGCACCGGCACTTCTCGGTCATGTCGCCCCCAGGGGTCCGGTCGTCACAGCGTCGAGTGTGGGCGCGGTCACGGAAGGCGGACAATCGGGAAAACGCTGAATTTCGCCCGGCGGCGCGCGGGCCGCGGCGGGCGGACGAGCGGACTTCGGCGCCGCGGTATGCGAACATATGTTCTATGACGGATGAGGGGCCGATCCTGCACGCCGACCTCGACTCGTTCTACGCGTCGGTCGAGCAGCGCGACGATCCGGCGCTGAAGGGACGGCCGGTGATCGTCGGCGGCGGGGTGGTGCTCGCCGCGAGTTACGAGGCCAAGGCCTACGGCGTGCGCACCGCGATGGGCGGCGCGCAGGCCCGGCGGCTGTGCCCGCACGCGGTCGTCGTGCGCCCGCGGATGTCGGCGTACCTCGCCGCGAGCCGGGCGGTGTTCGACGTCTTCCACGACACCACGCCGTGGGTGGAGGGCATCTCGATCGACGAGGCGTTCCTCGACGTCGGAGGGTTGGCGAGGATCGCCGGGCGGCCGAGCCAGATCGCCGAACGGCTGCGGGCCGCCGTCGCCGAGCGGGCCGGGCTGCCGATCACCGTCGGGGTGGCGCGCACGAAGTTCCTCGCCAAGGTCGCCAGCCGGGTGGCCAAGCCGGACGGCCTGCTCGTCGTGCCGCACGACGCCGAGCTGGAGTTCCTGCACCCGCTGCCGGTTTCGGCGCTGTGGGGCGTCGGCAAGGTCACCGCCGAGAAGCTGCGGGCGCGGGGGATCACGACCGTGGGCGAGCTGGCGGCGTCCGAGCAGGTGGACCTCGCCGGGCTGCTCGGCCGCGGGGCGGGCGCGCACCTGTACGACCTGGCCCACAACGAGGACCCGCGCCGCGTCGAGGTGGGCAGGCGGCGACGTTCGATCGGCGCCCAGCGGGCCCTCGGGCGCGGCAGGCGGACCCCGGCCGAGCTGGACGTCGTGCTGGTGGCGCTGATCGACCGGATCGCCCGGCGGCTGCGCGCCGCCCACCGCGTCTGCCGGACGGTGACCCTCCGCCTGCGCTTCGCCGACTTCTCCCGCGCCACCCGCTCGCAGACGCTCCCGGAGGCGACGGCCGGCACCGGCGTCCTGCTCGCCGCGGCGCGGGAACTGCTGGTCGCGGCCCTGCCGCTGATCGCCGACCGCGGCATCACCCTGCTCGGCGCGGCGCTGTCGAACCTGGCCGACGCCGAGCCGTTCCAGCCGGCGCTGCCCTTCGAGCGGCCGCGGGCAACCCAGCTCGACACCGCACTCGACGCGGTCCGCGACCGGTTCGGCAAGTCGGCGGTCACCCGGGCTGTCCTGCTCGGCCGCCCGGACGACCTCGAAGTGCCGATGCTGCCCGACTGACTGGATTCCGCCGCGTCGCCGGGTGCGGTTCCATAGCCACGGTGCCACGCTCTGCCGCTCACCCTGTGCGGCGGCCACCGGCGCGACGGCTTCGGCGTAGGCGTTTCCGGCTGCGTCCCGCAGTTCCGGGTCAGGTACCTGGTAACACCGAGCCAGCCAATGAACACGGGGAGAAACGGATCGAGTCCACACAGGACGAGCCGTTCCCGGAGCGGATCGGCTTCGAAGTCGGTCGGGATGAAGGTGAGTGAAGGCGGTTCCGCGAGCCCGGCGGCGGCCACCCGTTCGCGTTTGGCGGCCTACGCCGCAGGATGGTCGACCTCGAACACGCGGAATCGTCCGTGCTCGCCCCGTCAGGCGAACGAATCGGGTCCCGCACCGAGAATCACATACTGGTCTATACCGGAATTGCGCAGCCGCTCTTCGGCGAACCGGCTGCGGCACGTCGTCTCGGCACGGGCGGCGGCGAGCATCGGGTGTGCGCCGTAGAGCCGGTGGTAGGCCAGAGTTCCGCGGCCTGTCCGCCGAGAAGGGAATCGGCGAGCGGATCGGCGAACAGGCACGGCTCCGCGTCGACGAGCAAATGGGCCGCCTGCGCGGGGGAGCATTGGCAGGAAAGTCGGCCGCTGTCATCCCGCCACGGTACCGATTTGATTCCGAGCATATCACAAAAACAAATATTCGACACGGCGGCGAGCATTTCGGCCCGGTTGCGGTCACTCTGGACGCGGGCGACCTGCTCGCCCGGGCGGCCATTGTGGACGCTTGACGGGTGTCGCGCGTGCCGGACGTGATTCGACAGGTTAGGGTCTGTCCGACCGTGTTCTGGAGAAGATGAGGAACGACGAACCATGGCGCAACGGGTGCAGGTCCAGATGGTGGACGACCTCGACGGCAGCGAGGCTTCGCAGACCGTCCCCTTCAGCCTCGACGGGGTGACCTACGAGATCGACCTGTCCGAGGAGAACGCCTCCGCGCTGCGGGACGAACTCGCCCGCTACGTCGCCGCCGCGCGGCGCATCGGCGGCCGCAAGGTCCGGCTCGCGACGGGCCAGTCCCTGTCCGGCGCTTCCGGCTCGGGCACCGACCGCGAGCGCAACCGGCAGATCCGCGAATGGGCGCAGGCCAACGGGTACGAGGTCGCCGAGCGGGGCCGCCTCTCCAGCGAGATCATCGCGGGCTTCGAGGCCGACCAGGCCGCGGCGGCCGAGTCCGAGGCCAAGCCGGCGCGCAAGCGGGCGTCTCGCAAGAAGGCTTGATTTCCCGGCGGGGCTCACGAAGCGGCACCGCTGTGTGCGGCTTCGTGAGCCGGACGCCGGTTCGGCGCGCGTAGTCGCGCCTCCGTGCGGTTTGGCGGCTTGAAAGAGCGCGTGTTCCTAAGGCGCGCCGCATGGCCGCCTTTTGGTGCCCGGACTCGGGAGTAACCAGACCAATGCGTTGAGTGCCCGACGGCGTCCGCCCGTCCGGTTCGCTGTGGACACCGGTCCCGCCGGTCGCCAGACTGTCAATGCTCCGCGCGGCCGGTACCGCGGCGGAGCACCGGCCCGGTGGCCGCCTCCTCCCTCGATGGTCACCGGGCCGCCTTCCCTGCGGTATCCCATATACCGCCATCCAGGCCATTCTGTAGACAATCGCCCGCCACCGGTGCACACTCGGACTACTGAATACTGCATACAATCTTCACCAGGGTGAGGAGGCGGTCGTCATGTCCGAGGTCCGCGAGCTCCAGGACGTCTACGGACGGCGGTATCGCGTCGGAGAGTCCGACCGCGAACTGCTGGGCCGCTCCCGGACGTGGATCACCTGGCTCGCGGCGGCGGCCATGCTCGCCGCCGGGGTGCAGCAGTACGGGTTCGGCGCGCTCGTCCCCGCGCTGACCAGGGCGCACGGCTGGACGTTCGGCGAGATCATGCTGTCCCTGGCTGCCTGGGCGGCCTGCCAGTCCGGGGTCGTGTTCCCCGCGGCGTGGCTGCGCGAACGCGGGCGGCTGTCCGCACCGGCGGCAATGACGGCCGGCGCGACCCTGTGCGCGGCTGGGCTCGCGACCCTCGGCCACGCGGACAGCCTTGTCACCGTGTTTCTCGGATACTCCATCCTCGGCGGATTCGGCACCGGTCTGGTGTATGCAATATGCATCGGTGCGGTGCTGGCCTGGTATCCCGACCGCACGGGATCCCGCGCCGGCATCGTGAGTGGCGCGTTCGCCTACGGCAGCGTGCCGTTCGTCGTGCTCGCCGCCGCGGTGCCGTCGGTGCGGCCGGTGCTGCTGGACGTCACCGCCGCGGTCGTGCTCGTCGTGATCGCGGGTGCCGGGGCGCTGCTGCGGTATCCGCCGCGGCACTGGTGGCCCGCCACGCCCGAGCCCCGCGCATGGGCGCTGGACCGGACGCACAACCGGCGTCCCGCGCTCCGGCACTACCGTCCGGCAGAGCTGTTCCGCTGCGGCACGACGCTCGCGCTCTACGTCGTGGTCGTGCTCGCGGCCGCCGTGCTGCTGTTCGACCTGGCCTACCTGGCAACGTTCGTCGCGGCGCGCAGCGGCCCCGGCCTAGCCGCGGCGGCCATGGCATCGCTCGCCGCGGCGACCGGCAGCGGCCGCATCCTCGTCGGACGGCTCGCCGACCGGCTCGGCCGCCGCCGCATCCTGCGGTTCGCGCTGCTCGCAGGAGGCCTGGCGCAGTTCGTGCTGTTCCACTCCGGCGAGCACCGGCACGCCGTCGGGCTGCTGCTGGGCGTCACGCTCGCCGGCCTGGGCAACGGCTGCTGTTACACGCTGCTCGTCGGACTGGTACGCGAGTTCTTCGGAGAGGAGTCGGCGGCACAGAACTTCGGGATCCTGTACACCGCCAAGGCCGTCGGCGCGGCGGTCGGAATCGCCCTCGCCGCGGCAGTCGTGACGGCACACGGCTTCATGGGCGCCTTCACCGCGGCGGGCACGCTGAGCCTGACGGCCGCGGCGCTGTCCGGACGGCTGAGCAGGCCGGGCCGCCCAAAGTCGCTGCTACCGACACCCTGACACGGGGCGATGACGAGCAGGCGGCGGGCACACCACCACGTTTCCACGAACGTCTACACGCGACCGCACCGCCTGGGAATTCCGGTCAGCTGAGCCAGAACGGCGCCCACGGCGGCCGAAGGACGACGCGAATGCCGGACGGCAAGCTGCCACGCCGGCGGCCGGTCGAACCGCCGGACGGCGAGATCCCCGAACCGGGCGGCGACGGAGGCAGGCAGAACACAGGCGGCCAGCCCGGCCCGCACCAGCCGGGCGGCCACGCCGAGATCGTCGACTTCCACCGAGACACTACGGCCGGGGAAGTAGCGGTCGACGGCCGCTCGAATCGCCCAGCCCACGGGAAAGTCGACGAGCGCAAGCCCGGACAGCTCACCGTCCCCGCACCGCGAGCCCCCGGACGTGGACCGCGAGCCACTGGCCGCGGACGGCGAGCTACTGGGCGCGGACTGCGGGCCGCCGGGCGTGGACCGCGAGCTACTGGGCGCGGACGGCGAGCTACTGGGCGCGGACTGCGGGCCGCCGGGCGTGGACCGCGAGCTACTGGGCGCGGACGGCGAGCTACCGGGCGCGGACCACGGGCCGCCCGGCGCGGACCGCAAGTCACTGGGCGCCGATCGCGAGCCGCCGGGCTTGGACCGCGAGTCACTGGGCGCCGTCTGCGAGCCGCCGGGCGCCGACCGTGAGCCGTCGGGCGCGGACTGCGAACCACCGGCCACGGACCGCGAGCCGCCGGGCGCGGTGACGAGGACGAGTTCTTCGCGACAAAGCAAGGTGACTGCGCCACCAGTCGCGGGCGCCGTCGTCAGTACCATGTCCACATCGGACTCCACTGGTTCCCGTTCCCCGTCCGCGACCTGACGCACCTCGACCCGCAGTCCCGGCTGCGTGTCCCGCACCGCGGTCAGCACCCGGTCCAGGTCCGCGAACAGCCCCGGGCACACCCCCAGCCGCACGATGCCGTGCACTGGCGAGACCGCCGCCCGTGCGCGTTCGGCCGCCTCCAGGGCCGCTCGCGCGGCTGGTACGAAGGCCTCGCCGGCGGGCGTCAGCACCACCCGGTGTGTCGTGCGGTGGAACAACGGGGTGCCCAGATCGCGCTCCAGGGCACGGACCACTGTGGATACTGTCGACTGGACCGTGCGCAGCCGGTGGGCCGCCGCGGTGAAGCCACCCTCCTCCGCGACCGCCACCACCATCGCCAGCTGACGCAGGTCCATCAGCGCACGCCGTCCGCGGGCGGCAGGACCGGCCCGGCCTGCCACTGCGCCGTGAACGGCTGCACGCGGGCGGTCACCGGCCGAGTACTTCGCGGGCGAGTGCGGCCGTTTCGCTCGGCGTCCGCCCGACCCGGATCCCCGCCGCCTCCAGCGCCGCCTTCTTCGCCGACGCCGTTCCCGTCGATCCGGAGACGATCGCGCCCGCGTGGCCCATCGTCCTGCCTTCGGGCGCGGTGAACCCGGCGACGTATCCCACGACCGGCTTGGACACGTTGGCCCGCACGAACTCCGCGGCCCGCTCTTCGGCGTCGCCGCCGATCTCGCCGATCAGCACGATCAGGTCGGTGTCGGGGTCCTTTTCGAACGCCTCGACCGCGTCGATGTGCGTCGTCCCGACGATCGGGTCGCCGCCGATGCCGACGCACGTGGAGAACCCGATGTCCCGCAGCTCGTGCATGAGCTGGTAGGTCAGCGTGCCCGACTTGGACACCAGCCCGATCCGGCCCGGCCCGGTGATGCCGTCCGGGATGATGCCGGCATTGGACTTCCCGGGCGAGACGATGCCCGGGCAGTTCGGGCCGATGATCCGCGTCCGCCCGCCGGCGGCGACGGCGTGTGCCCACAGTCTCGCGGTGTCGTGCACCGGCACGCCTTCGGTGATCACCACCGCCAGTCCGATCCCGGCGTCGACGGCCTCGACGACGGCGTCCTCGACGAACGGCGGCGGCACGAACAGCACGCACACGTCGGCATCCGTCGCCGCGATCGCGTCGGCGACGCTGCCGAACACCGGCAGTGTCACCGTGCCGATCTCCACCTGCTGCCCGGCTTTGCGCGGATTGACCCCGCCGACGACGTTCGTGCCCGCGGCCAGCATTCGCCGGGTGTGCTTGGCGCCTTCGGAGCCGGTGATGCCGGAGACGACGACCCGGCTGTGCTCGTCCAGGAAAATGGCCATGGTTCAGACCTCCGCGATCGCGAGCCGGGCCGCCTTGCGGGCGGCGTTGTCCATAGTGGACACCACGGTGACCAATGGGTGGGCGGCTTCATCGAGGATGCGCCTGCCCTCGGTGACGTTGTTGCCGTCGAGCCGGACGACGAGCGGCTTGGCCGCCCGGTCGCCGAGGATCTCCAGTGACCGCACGATCCCGGCCGCCACCGCGTCGCACGCGGTGATGCCGCCGAAGACGTTGACGAAAACGCTGCGCACCCGCGGATCGCCGAGGATCACCGACAGCCCGTCGGCCATCACCCGGGCCGACGCACCGCCGCCGATGTCGAGGAAGTTCGCCGGTCCGCGCGCACCGACCTCGGCCGCGGCCGCCGCGACGACGTCCAAAGTGGACATCACCAGCCCGGCGCCGTTGCCGATCACGCCGATGTCGCCATCCAGCTTGACGTAATTGAGGCCCTTCGCCTGCGCTTCGCGCTCCAGAGGGTCGCCGTCCGCGATGTCGTCGAAGGACACGGTCCGGCGGAAGGCGGCGTTGTCGTCCAGGGTGATCTTGCCGTCCAGTGCGACGACCCCGGCCGCCGTGCGCGCCAGGGGATTGACCTCGACCAGCGTGCAGTCCTCGGCGACGAACACTTCCCACAGCTTCTCGACGACGCCGGCCACCTCGGCGCGGACGTCGGTCGGGAAGCCCGCGGCGACGGCGGCGGCGTCGACGCCGGACAGCGGATCGACCGGGAGCCGCACCAGCGCCTCGGGCCGGGTGGCGGCGACCTCCTCGATGTCCATCCCGCCCGCGGCCGAGGCCATGGCGAGGAACGTCCGCCCGGCACGGTCGAGCAGGAAGGAGACGTAGTACTCCTCGGCGATGTCACACGCTTCGGTGACCAGGACGCGCTGGACGGTGTGGCCCTTGATGTCCATCCCGAGGATGTCGTCGGCGGCCTGCTCGGCGTCGTCGACTGTATGCGCGACGCGTACGCCGCCCGCCTTGCCGCGGCCGCCGGTCTTCACCTGGGCCTTGACGACGACCGGCCCGCTGAGGGCGGCCGCCACCGCGCCGGCCCCGGCGGGATCGGTGGCGACGTGGCCGCGGGGGACCGGTATCCCGTGTTTCTCGAACAGTTCCCGGGCTTCGTGCTCGAAGAGGTCCATGCGCAGGGCGTCCTTTCCGTGGCCGGGCAGGGCAGGGAAGTCCGCCGTGTCCGGGCGCGGGGAGATGGGCCCGCGGGGCGGGCGAAAAACCCTGCGAATGGGCCTGGACACGGGCTGCCAGAAGAGTGACTATATGCCTACCCCATACGGTATGCAATCTACAGTCTGCCACGCAGGGGCCCATTGACCTCGGAAGACGCGAGCGGACCGGGACACGGCGCGCCGGACAAGAGAGATCCGGTGGCGGACCAGAGGAGCGGAACCATGGCGCTGACCACGACCGGCACAACCACGGGGGAGAGTGCCGCGGCGACGAACGGCGCCGAGCCGGCGGCGGCCGGAATCTCCGGCGGCCACCTCGTCGCGAAGGCGTTGAAGGCCGAAGGCGTCGACACGATCTTCACCCTGTGCGGCGGCCACATCATCGACATCTACGACGGCTGCGTCGACGAGGGCATCGAGGTCATCGACGTCCGGCACGAGCAAGTCGCGGCCCACGCGGCCGACGGCTACGCGCGGATCACCGGCAAGCCCGGCTGCGCGGTGGTCACCGCCGGGCCGGGCACCACCGACGCCGTCACCGGGGTCGCCAACGCGCTGCGCGCGGAGAGCCCGATGCTGCTGATCGGCGGCCAGGGTGCGCTCACCCAGCACAAGATGGGATCCCTGCAGGACCTCCCGCACGTGGAGATGATGGCGCCGATCACGAAGTTCGCCGCCACCGTCCCGCACACCGCGCGCGTCGCCGACCTGGTGAGCATGGCCTTCCGCGAGGCCTACGCGGGCGCGCCCGGCCCGTCGTTCCTCGAGATCCCGCGCGACGTCCTCGACGCGCGGGTGCCGCTGAGCAGCGCGAGGATCCCGGAAGCCGGCCGCTACCGGGCGTCGACGAAGAACGCGGGCGACCCGGCCGACGTCGAGAAACTCGCCGACCTGCTGGTGCACGCGAAGAAGCCGGCGATCCTGCTCGGCAGCCAGGTCTGGACCACGCGGGCCACCGCGCCCGCGGTGGATCTCGTACGCACGCTGAACATCCCGGCGTACATGAACGGCGCGGGCCGGGGCACGCTGCCGCCGGGCGACCCGCACCACTTCCAGCTCTCGCGCCGCTACGCCTTCGACAACGCCGACGTCATCGTCATCGTCGGCACCCCGTTCGACTTCCGGATGGGTTACGGCAAGCGGCTGTCGAAGGACGCCAAGGTGGTCCAGATCGACCTCGACTACCGCACGGTCGGCAAGAATCGCGACATCGACCTCGGCATCGTCGGCGACGCCGGCCAGGTGTTGGCCGCCGTCGCCGAGGCGGCGTCTGGGCGCACCGGCAACGGCGCCGTCGGGCGCAAGGCCTGGCTCGAAGAACTCCAGGCGGTGGAGGAGAAGGCGAAGCGGAAACGGCTGCCGCTGCTGCACTCCGACGCGCGCCCGATCCACCCGTACCGGCTGGTGCACGAGATCAACGAGTTCCTCACCGAGGACTCGATCTACATCGGCGACGGCGGCGACATCGTCACCTTCTCCGGCCAGGTCGTGCAGCCCAAGTCGCCCGGCCACTGGATGGATCCCGGTCCACTCGGGACACTCGGCGTCGGCATCCCGTTCGCCATGGCCGCCAAGCACGCAAGGCCGGACAAGGAAGTCGTCGCGCTGTTCGGCGACGGCGCGTTCAGCCTCACCGGCTGGGACTTCGAGACGCTGGTGCGGTTCGACCTGCCGTTCGTCGGCATCGTCGGCAACAACTCGTCGATGAACCAGATCCGCTACGGCCAGGCGGCGAAGTACGGCCTGCCGCGCGAACGCGTCGGCAACACCCTCGGCGACGTCCGCTACGACGAGTTCGCCCGGATGCTCGGCGGGTACGGCGAGGAGGTCCGCGACCCGGCCGACATCGGACCGGCGCTGCTGCGGGCGCGGGAATCCGGCAAGCCGTCGCTGATCAACGTCTGGGTCGATCCCGACGTGTACGCCCCCGGAACCATGAACCAGACCATGTACAAGTGAGCGGAGGCCCAGCATGGGTAAGGCACTGGAGGGCGTCCGCGTCCTCGACATGACGCACGTGCAGTCCGGTCCGTCGTCGACGCAGCTGCTGGCCTGGCTCGGCGCGGACGTGATCAAGCTGGAGGCACCCGGCCGCGGCGACATCACCCGCGGGCAGCTGCGCGACCTGCCCGGCGTGGACAGCCTGTACTTCACGATGCTCAATGCCAACAAGCGCAGCATCACGCTCAACATGAAGAGCGAAGCAGGCAAGGAAATCTTCGAGAAACTCGTGTCCGGAGTGGACGTTCTCGTGGAGAACTTCGGGCCGGGCGTGGTCGACCGGTTCGGCTACCCGTGGGAGAAGCTGGCTGCGCTCAACCCGCGGCTGATCTACGCCTCGATCAAGGGCTTCGGCCCCGGCCGGTATGCGGACTTCAAGGCGTACGAGGTGATCGCCCAGGCGATGGGCGGCGCGATGAGCACCACCGGGTTCGAGGACGGCCCGCCGACGGCGACCGGCGCGCAGATCGGCGACTCCGGCACCGGCATCCACCTCGTGGCCGCCATCCTCGCCGCGCTGTACCAGCGGACTTCCACCGGGCGCGGCCAGCGCGTCCAGGTCGCCATGCAGGACGCCGTGCTCAACCTGTGCCGGGTGAAGCTGCGCGACCAGCAGCGGCTGGCGCACGGCCCGCTGGGGGAGTACCCGAACGACCACTTCGGCGAGGAGGTCCCGCGTTCGGGCAACGCCTCGGGCGGTGGCCAGCCCGGCTGGGCGGTCAAGTGCGCGCCCGGCGGCCCCAACGACTACATCTACGTGATCATCCAGCCGCCCGGCTGGGCGCCGCTGACCCGGCTGATCGGACGGCCCGAGCTGGCCGACGACCCGGCGTGGGCCACCCCGGAGGTCCGGCTGTCCAAACTGGACAAGGCGTTCGCGCTGGTCGAGGAGTGGACCGAGAAGCACACCAAGTGGGAGGTCATGGAGCGGCTCAACGCCTGCAACATCCCGTGCGGTCCCATCTTGTCGACCAAGGAGCTGATCGAGGACGAGACGCTGGCCGAGCTGGGCTCGGTCGTCGAGGTCCCGCACCCCGAGCGCGGGACCTTCAAGACCGTCGGCTGCCCGCTCAAGCTGTCGGACTCGCCGGTCGACATCGAACGGTCGCCGCTGCTGGGCGAGCACAACGACGAAATCCTGACCGAACTCGGCTACGGCGACGCGGAGCTGGCCGGGTTCCGCGCGGCAGGGGTGATCTGACGTGGGCGATCGCGCGGCGGTCGAGAGGATCCTCGACCGGGTGGCGGCCGAGGGCCGCTCGTCCCTGACCGCGCCCGAGGGGCGTGCGGTCTGCGAGGCATACGGTATCCCGACGCCGGCCGAGCGGCTGGCCACGACGGCGGAGGAGGCCGTTGCGCATGCCGAAGCCATCGGGCTGCCGGTGGTCCTCAAGATCGTCTCGCCGGACATCCTGCACAAGACCGAGGCAGGCGGCGTGCTCGTCGGGCTGACCGACGTGGATGCAATATCCCGGGGATTCACGCAGATCGTAGACAATGTCCGGGCGTACGACGCCGGCGCGCGGATCCTGGGCGTCCAGGTGCAGCAGATGTTCACCACCGGCCAGGAAGTGATCATCGGGGCGGTCACCGACCCGACGTTCGGCAAGATCGTCGCCTTCGGCCTCGGCGGCGTCCTGGTCGAGGTGCTCAAGGACGTCACCTTCCGGCTCGCGCCGACGTCGACCGCGGACGCCCTGTCGATGGTCGACGGTATCCAGGCCGCCGAGATTCTGCGCGGAGTCCGCGGCTCGGATCCTGTCGACCGGGACGCGCTCGCCGCGGTGATCACCGGCCTCGGCGAGCTGGTCACCGACTTCCCCCAGCTGTCCGAAGTGGACCTCAACCCGGTGCTCGCCACCCCGGCCGGGGCGACCGCGGTGGACGTCCGGATCCTCGTCGACCCCGAGGCGGCGAAGACGCCACACCGGTTCACCCAGGACGAGATCCTCGCCGCCATGAACCGGATCATGAAACCGTCGGCGGTCGCGGTGATCGGCGCGTCCGCCGAGGCGGGCAAGATCGGCAACTCGATAATGAAGAACCTGGTCGACGGCGGCTACGCGGGGGAGATCCACCCGATCAACCCCAAGGCCGCCGAGATCCTCGACCGCAAGGCCTACCCGAGCATCGCCGACGTCCCCGGCGACGTCGACGTCGCGGTCTTCGCCATCCCGGCGAAGTTCGTCCCCGCAGCATTGGAGGAAGCCGGGAAGAAGGGCGTGGCCGGCGCAGTCCTCATCCCGTCCGGGTTCGGCGAAACCGGCAACATCGAGCTGCAGGACGAGGTCGTGGCGATCGCGCGCAGGCACGGCGTGCGCATCCTCGGCCCCAACATCTACGGCTACTACTACACGCCCGAGAACCTGTCGGCGACATTTTGTACACCGTATGACGTCAAGGGCGGCGTGGCCCTGACGTCGCAGAGCGGCGGCATCGGCATGGCGATCCTCGGGTTCAGCCGCTCGGCGAAGATGGGCGTCTCCTCGATCGTCGGCGTCGGCAACAAGGCCGACCTCGACGAGGACGACCTGCTGACCTTCTTCGAGCACGACGCCAACACCGAGCTGATCGCCATGCACCTGGAGGACCTCAAGGACGGGCGGTCGTTCGCGGAGACGGCGAAGCGGGTCTCGAAGCGCAAACCGGTCGTGGTGCTCAAGGCGGGCCGGACGGCGCAGGGGGCGAAGGCGGCGGGCTCCCACACCGGCGCGCTGGCCGGCAACGACAAGGTCTACGACGACATCCTGCGCCAGAGCGGCGTCATCCGGGCACCCGGGCTCAACGACCTGCTCGGGTACGCCCGCGGCATCCCGCTGCTACCCACGCCGAACGGCGAGAACGTCGTCATCATCACCGGGGCGGGCGGCTCGGGCGTGCTGCTCTCGGACGCCTGCGTCGACAACGGCCTGAGCCTGATGGAGATCCCGCCGGACCTCGACACGGCGTTCCGGAAGTTCATCCCGCCGTTCGGCGCGGCGGGCAATCCGGTGGACATCACCGGCGGCGAGCCGCCCTCGACCTACCGCAACACGATCGCGCTGGGCCTCGAGGACGACCGTATCCACGCGCTGATCCTCGGCTACTGGCACACCATCGTCACCTCGCCGATGGTCTTTGCCGAACTGGTTTCGGAAGTGGTCGAAGAATACCGGGCGAAGGGTGTATACAAACCGGTTGTCGCGTCGCTTTCCGGGGACGTCGAAGTCGAGGAAGCCGCCGGCTACCTCTATGACCACGGCATCGTCGCTTACCCGTACACGACCGAAAAGCCCGTCGCCGTGCTCGGCGCGAAATACCGCTGGGCCCGGGCGGCGGGCCTGCTCTGAGAGTTCTGTTCATCCTCGCCCTGTTCCTGCACCGAAGAGCGACACGAGTCGAAAACGACGAAAGAGAGCTCTCATGACGGCAGCTTCGTATGAGGAAATAGTCGACGAGAACGGACGGGTGTACCGGATCGGCGAGACGCCGCACGACATCATGGGGCGCTCGCGCAGCTGGATGGTCTGGCTGCCCTGGATCGCCATGATGGCGGTCAGTGTGTACGAATACGGCTGGGGCGCGGTCGAAGGCACGCTGGAGGAGAAGTACGGCTGGACGCTGTCGGACGCGTTCTGGCTGGCCAGCGTCTGGGCGGTGTTCCAGGCCGGGGTGGCGTTCCCCGCGGGACGGTTGCGGGAGAAGAACATCGTGTCGGCGAAGGCCGCCATGCTCGCCGGCGCGGTGTGCAGCGGAATCGGCTACTTCGCCATTTCGCACAGCGGCAACCTCGCGCTGGCGTTCGTGGGATACTCCGTGCTCGGCGGGACCGGCGCGGGCCTGGTGTATGCAACCTGCATCAACATGGTCGGCAAATGGTATCCCGAGAAACGGGGTGCGCGGACCGGCTTCGTCAACGGCGGGTTCGCCTACGGCGCGGTCCCGTTCATCTACGTGTTCGCCGCCTTCCTCACCCCGGACGACTACTCGGTGATCCTCGACGTGATGGGCTTGTACATGCTGATCGCCGTCGGGGTGTGCGGGTTCCTGTTCAAGGACCCGCCGAAGGGCTGGTGGCCGAAGGACGTCGACCCACTGCGCCGCGGCGGGAACCGCACGGCGCGGAGCCTGGTGAAGAACCCGCCTGCGGTGAAGCAGTTCTCGCCGATGGAAGCCGTCCGGACCGGGATGCTGCCGCTGATGTGGGTGTGCCTGGTCATCATCGGCGGGGTTTCGCTGTTCGGCATCAACTTCCAGGTGCCGTTCGCGAAGGAGAGCGGGTTCGGGCCGTTCGTGGCGGCGTCGTCGGCCGGGGTGCTCTCGATCGTCAACGGCACCGGCCGGGCCGTGGTCGGCTGGGTCTCCGACCGGATCGGGCGGCGGCAGACGCTCACCATCGTGCTCGTGATCGCCGGGGTCGCGCAGTTCGGTGTCGTGTATACCGGCAACACGCACAACCTGACGCTGTTCATGGTGTTCGCGTTCCTGACCGGGTTCGGCGGCGGCGCGTTCTACCCGCTGTTCGCCACGCTGGTCCCGGACTACTTCGGTGAGGACAACAACGCGTCGAACTACGGCCTGGTCTACAGCGCAAAACTGGTCGGCGGCGTCGGCGGCGGCGGGCTCGCCGCCGCGGTGATCAGCGCGTGGGGCTACACCGGCGCGTACGTCCTGGCCGGCTGCATCGCGATCCTGGCGGCGCTGCTGACGCTGTTCCTGCGCCAGCCGGGCCGGGCGCG
>NZ_JBDZYD010000020.1:144566-189546 GCF_040064235.1 Amycolatopsis melonis | reverse complement strand
AACCCGTTGGTCGCGGAGACCCAGGACTCGACGAAGGCGTATTCGGGTGTGTCGTTGCTGGAGTCGGCGGCGGATCTGAAGTCGGCGATCGAGAGCGGGGACTGGGCGTCGGTGGCGTTGGGGGCGGTCGGGACGGCGCTGGATGCGTTGTCGATGGCGATGGACCCCTTCGGCGCGATCCTGGCTGCCGGGGTGGGGTGGCTGATGGAACACGTCGGCCCCCTCAAAGAAGCGTTGAACGGGTTGACCGGCAACGCCGACGAGATCGCCGCCCAGGCACAGACCTGGGCCAACGTCGCCACCGAACTGGGCGCCATCGGTGTCGATCTGACCGGGATGGTTACCGCGGACACCGCGACCTGGACCGGCAACGCCGCTGACGCCTACCGCCAACGCGCCAAAGACACCGTCACCTTGCTGGAGACGGCGCAGAAGGGGTGTGAGGGTGCCTCGAGTGGGGTGAAGACCGCTGGTGAGGTGGTGGCGGCGGTGCGGGCGCTGGTGCGCGACATCATCGCCGAGCTGGTCGGGCATCTGATCAGCTGGGCCCTGCAGGTGGTGTTCACCCTCGGCATCGGGATGACCTGGGTCGTCCCCCAGGTCATCAACGCCGTCGTCAAAACCGCTTCCAAGATCGCTGATCTGGTCAAACGCCTCGTCAAAGCGTTGCAGGCGTTGATTCCGCTGCTCAAACGCGCCGGGGACCTGTTCTCGGATGCGGCCAAAGCCCTGCGCAACATCAAACCGGGCAAGGCCGCCCCGGCGCCGAAGCACACCGAGATCAACGGCAACCCCAAAGGCATCGAGACCCACGGCGGCACCGGCGGCGGTAAGGGGGGTGGGGACGCCACCACCACCTCCGGCGCCAAAACCGACCCCGCAGGAACCAAAAACGACCCGACTCCGGTACCGAAGAACGCGGACGACACCGGGAAGACCACGGAACCCCCGCCACCACCGGCCACCCGTGGCCTCGACGGGGACGGCACCTCGACGTCGGGTGCGTCGAAGGGCCCCTCCAAGGACGGCCAGAACCCGGCGGAGACCAAGGAACCCGGCCAGAAGCCCTGCGAGTTCGACCCGATCGACGTCGCCACCGGCGACGTCCTGCTCACCGAGGTCGACCTCGTCGTCCCCGGCGACCTCGGCGAACTGGTCACCCGCAACCACGTGTCCTCCTACCGGGACGGCCGCTGGTTCGGCCCCTCCTGGGCGGCCCTGCCCGACGAGCGGCTCACCCTCGACGCCGGCGTGGTGCGCTACCACTCGGCCGACGCCATGGTGCTGACCTTCCCGCTGCCCGCACCCGGCACCACCGCCACCGCCCAGCACGGGCCGGTGCGCCTGCTGCACGCCGACGGCGACGACTACGTCGTCACCGACCCGAAACGCGGGCTGGCCCGGCGCTTCTCGCCCGCCACCGGCAGCGATGGCGAGCTGCTGCTGCGCGAAGTCCGGGCCGAGCACGGCGAATTCCTCGAACTCGACCGCGACCCCGGCGGCGCGCCCCGGCTGCTCACCCACTCCGGCGGCGCCCGGATCGCGTTCGACACCGCCGACGGCCGCGTGCGGGCCGTCCGCGCCCTCTCGCCCGGCGGGGACGTGCTGGTCGCCCGCTACGACTACGACGCACACGGCCACCTCGCGCTGCGCACGAACTCCACGCCCCGCCCGGCGCTCTACAGCCACGACGCCGACGGCCGGATCACCGGCTGGACCGACCACAACGGCGCCTGGTACCGCTACGTCTACGACGACCAGGGCCGCTGCGTCCGGACCGTGGGCGACCAGGGCTACCTGGACGGCTCGCTGGCCTACGCCCCGGGCCGCACCACGACCACCGACTCGCTCGGGCACCGCAAGGTCTTCGAGTTCGACGCGGCGGGCAACGTGGTCGCCGAGACGGACAAGCTCGGCGGCGTCACCCGCAGCGAATGGGGCCCGCACAACCTGCTGCTGTCCCGCACCGACCCGCTCGGGCGCCGCACCCGGTTCGAGCACGACGACGCCGGGATCCTCCGCGCGGTCGTGCGCCCCGACGGCTCCCGCGTGGTCCTGACCGAGCACACGGACACCACGCTGGAAATCGAGGTCACCGGCGACGACGGCCAGGTCTATCGCCGCCGCTACGCGGGCCCGGCGCTGCCCGATCCCTACACCGGCCCGCTCGGCGTCGCCGAGGACCAGGAGGCCGAGAACCAGGACGCCGGCCACGCGCCGGACCCCGGGACCCCGGCCGAGCCGGACCTGTTCGGCCGCCCGCGCGTCGTCCGGCACGCCGCCGGCCGCACCGCGCTGACCTGGACGGTGGAGGGCGACCTGCGGGCCGTCGTGGCCGCCGACGGCGCCCGGCAGCAGTGGACCTACGACGGCGAAGGCGGCGAGACGTCGCACATCGACGCACTCGGCCGCGTCACCGTCACCGAGCGCGGGCCGTTCGGCATCGTCACCGCCACCACCGACCCCTCGGGCGCACGCACCATCCACCGCTACGACACGGAACTGCGGCTGCTGGCCGTGACCGACCCGGCCGGACGGACCTGGGAGTACACCTACGACGCCGAAGGCAGGCTGCTCACCCAGTCCGACTTCGACGGCCGGGTCACCCGCTGCGCCTACGACGCCGCCGGGCAGCTGGTCCGCCTGGTCAACGCCGCGGGCGAGGTCGCCGAGTTCCGCTACGACCTGCTGGGCAACGTCACCGAGCGCGTCAGCGCCGCGGGCACCGAGACCTACCGGTACGACCCGGTCGGCAGGCTCGTGCACGCCGCCGGTCCCGGCGGGACGGTCGAGCTGGCCCACGACGACGCGGGCCGGGTCGTCCGGCAGACCACCGGCGGCCGGACCACGATCTTCGGCTACGACAGCGATTCCGCCACCCGGCGGCGCACACCGTCCGGAGTGGACGTCCACTGGCGACGGACGTCCGACGGCGTCGACCACCTGGAGGTCGCCGGGACCGGGCTGGCGCTGCGGCGCGACGGCGCGGGCCGCACGGTGGCCGTCGTGGCCGGGGCGAACCCGTTGGTGCAGCAGGAGTTCGACGGCGCGGGCCGCCTCGCGGCGCAGCGCACGCCCGCCGGGATCCGGCGCTACCACCGCCGTCCGGACGGCAGTGTCGCGGTGCGGGAGGACCCGGAAGGCGCGGTCCGGCACGAGTTCGACGCGGCCGGCCGGATCACCGCCGTGCTGCGACCCGGTTCGGCCGAGCACTACGCCTACGACGTCACCGGCCACCTGGTTTCGTCGTCGCCGGGCACCGGACCCGAAGCCGGGCCGCGCCGCTACACCGGCGGCGTGCTGGAGTCGGCGGGCGCGGTGCACTACGTCCACGACGCGCAGGGCAGGCTGGTCCGGCGGACCGTCGGCGACCTGACGTGGACGTTCGGCTGGGACGTCCACGACCACCTGACGACGGTGCACACCCCCGACGGCACGGTCTGGCGCTACCACTACGACGCGCTGGACCGCCGGATCGCCAAGGAGCGGCTGGACGCGGCGGGTGAGGCCGCCGAGCGGGTCGAGTTCACCTGGGACGGCAACGCACTGGTCGAGGCCCGGCACACGGCAGGCGGCGCGCCGGTGCAGACGTGGACGTGGGTGCACCACCCCGACGACGGCAGGCCGGTGGTCCAGGCGGTCACCACCCCGGACGGCCGTACGTGGCTGGCCGCGCTGGTCACCGACGACGTCGGGACGCCGACGGAGCTGGTGGGCGTGGACGGCGTGGTCCGCCCGGTCCGCACGAGCCTGTGGGGCCTGTCCGGGCCGGGCGCGGGGGAGACGCCGCTGCGCTTCCCCGGCCAGTACCTCGACCGGGAAACCGGGCTGCACTACAACGTCTTCCGGTACTACGACCCGGCGAACGCCCGGTACATCTCCCCGGACCCGCTCGGCCTCGTCCCGGCGCCCAACCCGCTGACCTACGTCGGTGACCCGCTGACCGAGTCCGACCCGCTCGGCTTGACGTCCGGCGGGTTCGGCAGCGACCCGGGCGACCAGCGCCGCTTCTCCACCCGGACGACGGCGGGCAAGTGCAAGCAGGCCACCCAGGCGGCGGCGCCGTACCCGAACCCGGCGACCCGGCCGAGGCGGGGCGGCGGCTCCGGCAGTACCTCGTCGAACCAGCCCGTCGCACCGCCCCCGCCGCGGGGCCCGAGGGACCCGGTCAGCGGCCGCACCACCTCCCAGGGCGGCGGCACGTCGTCCGGCGTCCAGACCCTCGACGGATCGCCACGGCCCGGCGGCTCGAAGCCGCAGCCGGGCGAGCTGACCGACGTCCAGGAACTGGAGAACACCAAGACCTCCGGCTACAGCAAGGAGCTGCAGGACGAGCTGAAGCACGTCAAGGGCTTCGACCAGGGCAGCGGCGCGCGCTGGATCCGCGGCCACCTCCAGAACGACAACCTCGGCGGCCCCGGCCTGTCGGAGAACATGACCCCGCTGACCTCGACGGCGAACAAGAACATGTCCAGCAAGTTCGAGACCCCGCTGAAGAACGCGAACACCCGCCTCGACCAGCTGAAGTCCCGGCTGCCGACGGACGCGGAACTGGGCCGCGCCGGCTTCCAGCCGAGCCAGTTCAACAAGGTCCGGCAGGACATCCAGAACCTGACGGTGGAGTACTCGGTCGACACGAGCCCCGGCGTGAAGTTCCCGAATTCGACGAACCCGTTCGAGCGCTCGATCCGGGAACACCTGGTGCTCAACGCGGAGTACAAGGGGCTGACCCCGGAGGTGCAGCAGTACATCAGCTTCGCCAAGGAGCCGAAGTTCCTGCCGCAGTTCCCGCCGAAGGGCACGAAGATGGACACCCTCACGGGCGAGTTCAGCTGACCGGGGCCGCCGGCCCGGCGGGGTAGCATGGGCCGGGTGATCGAGCTGGTGCTCGGGACGCTCGACCTGGCGAAGGTGCGGTTCGCGCGGTCGCCGATGGAGGAGCTCCGCAACAGCGTCTACGTCCTCGACGGCCGCCGGGGTGCGGATCTGCACCGGCCGTGGGTGGCGCTCGCCCGCAGCAGGCTGGCCGGTGTGGATCTCACCGTGCTGGTCACCCTGCTGTCGCTCGATCATGCCTTCCCGGGGTTCCTCAACCCGCTGACCGAGCCCGGCGAGACGTTCGGCGACCAGCTCGACCGGGTGCGGGCCACCGACGACGCCGGGGTCCGGTGCTACTTCGACGAAAGCTGGCCGCCGTCCGGGATTCCGCCGGTGCTGCGGCCGCTGTACGACGATCCGCAGCGCGCGCTCGGGCCCTTCTGCGATCTGCTCGCCCGCTACTGGAAGGCGGCGATCGAGCCGGTGTGGCCGCGGCTGTGCGCGTTGCACGAGGCCGACTTCGCCCACCGGTCGGCCATGCTGACCCGCGGCGGGCTCGCCCGGCTCTTCGACGACCTGCACGCGCAGATTGAGTACGCGGGCGACCGGCTGCGCGTCCTCCTGCCGCAGCACGACGTCCTGCACACCGTGAACGGCGTGGGGGTGCTGCTCAAGCCGAGCGCGTTCATCTGGCCGCGGATCAGCGTCTGCGACGGCCACGACCAGGTGTCGATCGGCTATCCCGCGCGCGGTGTCGGCAGGCTGTGGCAGCAGGCGCCGCCGGTGGCGCGCAGCCCGCTGGCGGACCTCGTCGGCCGCAGCCGGGCGGCGCTGCTCGCCCTGCTCGACCTGCCCCGCTCGACCACCGAGCTGGCCGAGCAGCTCGGCGTCACGGCCGCCACGGTCAGCGAGCACCTCATGGTGCTGCGGTCGAACAACCTCGTCCGGTCCCGCCGCACCGGCCGGGTCGTGCTCTACGAACGCACCCCGCGCGGCACCGGCCTCCTGCACGACGATTCGGCCCTGCCCTGATCGTCGCGTCCCGGTGGCTTCCGTCGCGACGATGGGACCACGAGGGACGAGGGAGGGCCGGGGATGCGCGGGACGGACGTCGCGGACGCAGTGGTGCGGATCATCGCGCGGGACGGGCTGGCGGCGGTGACTGCGCCGGCCGTCGCGGAGGAGGCGCGGCGGTCACGGGAGTGGGTGCAGCGCCACGCCACCGCCGAGGAACTGCTGCTGCGCCTGACCCTGACGAACACTGTTGCGGCAGTCGACCGCCGGATCGCGGCCGCACGGCACTCGCTGCCCGGGCTGCTCGGCACCCTGGCCGGGCAGCGGGTGCCGGATCTGGCGGAGCACCTGGCGTGGCTGAGCGCGCTCGCGCGGTCGGCGGCGGGCCCGGACCTCGCCGACCCGCTGCGCCTGCGTTTCGGCGCGGTCCACCGGGATCTCCACGCCCGGACCGCGACGGCGGCCCCGGCGGCGGACCACGCGGCCCGGGTGACATCGGCGCTGGCGGACGGCCTCGCGGCTCACGTGTTGATCGGCGCGTGTTCGCCGCAGGAGGCGGCGGGCTTGCTGGCCGCCTACGCGACGGCCTCGCGGCTCACGTGCTGATCGGTGCGTGCTCACCCCAGGAAGCGGCGGGCTTGCTGGCCGCCTACACGTCCATGACCTGATACCCCGGCGAACCGGCATAGGTGGCGAGGTTGGCGGGCCCGTAGGGCGGCTGCATGTGCTGCTGCCGGTACACCGCGCAGGAGGCGGCGAACTCCGACGCCGGGTCCGCGGCGCCGATCTCGCGGTCCACCGAGCCGAACCACCGGTAGAAGCCCTTGAGCGACCGGTGCAGCGTACCCAGCTCGTCGCGGGCGGCCAAGCCGTCGAACGCGTCCGGGGTGAACGCCAGCCCGCACTTCTCGGCGCGCCCCGCCATCCAGCGCAGCGTGAGGTCCGCCAGTGCGGGCTCGGGATAGCCGCCGCCGATGTCGGAGTGGACGCCCGCGAACCAGAGCTGCTCGCGTTGCTGGCCGTCCGCGTTCTTCGACGGCTTCCAGACCGCCGGGCGGAACGCCTTCCGGTGCTCGTCGACCGCCAGCGCCTGGAAGGCCGACTGCACCGTCGAGGACAGCTCGGTGTCGTGGAACTGCCAGCGCTTGTTCAGCCGGTGGATCAGGCGGCCGCCGCTGAGCGGGATGCCCAGCGCGCCGACGGTGTCCCAGACGCCGACGAACCGGATCGGCGTCACGTCCTGGTGGGCGTGCTTCGCGCGGAACTCCCGCGCCCGCGCGCTGTCCGGGCCGCTGAGGGCCCGGTTGCGGTCGCGGTACAGCCGGTAGGCGTCCCCGAGCAGGTCGATCTCGGCAGGCCGGAGGACACCGCAGTTGCGGATCAGGCCGACGACACTGCGCGCGGTGTAGGCACCGCGGCTGAACCCGAAGAAGAACAGCTCGTCGCCGGGTTCGTAGTGCCGGACGACGAACCGGTAGGCGTCCTGCACGTTGGCCGACAGGCCCACGCCGAACACGCCGCCGGTGAGGTGGTCCCACAGCTTCTTCCCGGTGCCGACGCCTTCGCGGTAATGGACCCGCTGCTCGATCCCCGCGGCATCCACGGGCGCGACGGCCTGCTTGAGCCGCACCACGTTCGTCGGAGCGGGCTGGGTGAGCGTGTTCCAGGTGCCGTCGCAGCAGATCACCAGCCGTTTCGCCATGTTCCCTCCCGGCGTCGTCCGTGAGTCGCCATCGGACAGTCGCGCGTTACGGCACGGCGGGCCTATCGTGCGGTATGGAGGACTGGGGGTCCGAAGCGGAACGACGGCTGTTCGCCACCGCGGGCACGTGGCTGCTGCTTCTCCTGGCGATCTTCGGCGCGGTCTTCCTGGTGGCCGGCATCCAGGGCGTCGCCGACGAGAGCCGGGCGGTGGGGGTGTTCCCGGCGCGGGTGGTGGCCGAGGCCGGGCCGTCGCTCCACACCGTGACCGTCCGCGGGCCCGACGGCCTGAAGCGGGTGAACGTCACGAAGTACGGCCGGCGCCAGGTAGGCAGCACCATCGAAGTCCGGTACTGGCCGGGCGGTCACCGGATCGAAGCGGCCACGCCGACGTACCGGCTGCTCGTGGTGGCAGGCAGCCTGATGATCCTGATCGGTGGCGGCGGCGCCGGTTACCGCGCCGCCCGGGCGCGACGGCGGCGGTAGGAACCGCGCTGGACGTCGCCGGTGGCGTCGGTCGTCGTACTTGCCCCCGAAAGGTGGCGGGCGGTGTTGACCAGGCCGACCATGCTGAACGCCTGCGGGGTGTTGCCGACCTGCCGCCGCAGCCGGGTGTCGTACTCCTCCGCCAGCAGGCCGACGTCGTTGCGCAGCCCGAGGAGCCGCTCGAACAGGTCCCGCGCCTCGGCCGTGCGGCCGATGCCGTGCAGGGCGTCGGCGAGCCAGAAACTGCACGCCAGGAAGCTCGCCTCGCCGCCGGGGAGGCCGTCGACGCCGCCGTCGGCCGAAGGGTCGTAGCGGCTGACGAAGCCGTCGTGGGCCAGTTCGGTGCGGACGGCCTCGACCGTGCCCGCCACCCGCGGGTCGCTCGCCGGCAGGAAACCCACCCTGGGGATCAACAGCAGCGCGGCGTCGAGGCCGCGGGACCCGTAGAACTGGGTGAAGGTGCCGCGCCCGGCGTCGTAGCCGTGGGTGCAGACGTCGTCGTGGATGCGGTCGCGCAGGGCACGCCACCGGCCGGACGGCCCGTCGAGGCCGTGGCGTTCGACCGTGCGGACCGCGCGGTCGACCCCGGCCCAGGCCATCACCTTCGAATGCACGAAGTGCCGCCGCGGGCCGCGGACCTCCCACAGGCTGTTGTCCGGCTTGTCCCAGTGGCCTTCGAGGAAGTCC
The DNA here is from genome assembly GCF_040064235.1 of Amycolatopsis melonis. Classification (NCBI taxonomy): domain Bacteria; kingdom Bacillati; phylum Actinomycetota; class Actinomycetes; order Pseudonocardiales; family Pseudonocardiaceae; genus Amycolatopsis; species Amycolatopsis melonis. The sequence continues at coordinate 180,840 of NZ_JBDZYD010000020.1, read as the reverse complement.
AGCAGTGCGCGCTGCAGGTCCCACGCGGTGTGGGAGGTGGCGATCCCGGCCTCGCGGACCAGGTGCAGCCCGTCGAGGACCTCGCCCCAGACGTCGAGCTGGAACTGGTCCGCCGCGGCGTTGCCGACGCGGACCGGAGCGGAGCCCTCGTACCCGGCCAGCCAGTCCAAAGTGGACTCCGGGAGCCGCCGGCTGCCGTCGATGCCGTACATGATCTGCAGGTCGGCCGGGTCGCCGGCGACCGCTCGGACGAGCCATTCGCGCCAGGCGCGGGCTTCCTCGTGGTAGCCGGTGCCGATCAGGGCCTGCAGCGTGAAGGTCGCGTCGCGCAGCCAGCAGTAGCGGTAGTCCCAGTTGCGCGGCCCGCCGATCTGCTCGGGCAGCGACGTCGTCGCCGCGGCCAGGATGCCGCCGGTGGGCGCATAGGTGAGGCCCTTGAGCGTGACGAGGGCGCGGCGGACGGCGTCGGGCCACGCCCCGTCGTACCGGCAGCGGCCCGCCCAGTCCGCCCAGAAGCCTTCGGTGTCGCGCAGGGCGGTTTCGGCGTCGACGTGGCGAGGCCGCGGCAGGTGGGACGCGCGGTGGGTCAGCACGAACGGGACGCGGTCCCCGGCCGCCACGGTGAACTCCGCGTGGGTGGCCAGGTCCTCGCCGTGCAGCGGCACCGGGGTCCGCAGCCAGATCGCGTCCGGGCCGGCGACCGCGGCGAAGTCGCCGTCCTCGTGGTGCACCCACGGGGTCACGTGGCCGTAGTCGAAGCGCAGCCGCAGCAGCATCCGCATCGGGACGCGGCCGGAGACGCCTTCGACGATCCGCACGACGTCGGCGGCCTCGCCGCGGGGCGGCATGAAGTCCAGGACCCGGACGGTCCCGTCCGGGGTGTCCCATTCGGAGGACAGCACGAGCGAGTCGCCACGGTAGGCGCGCCGCGTCGCCGGGCCGCCGCCGGCCGGGGCGAGCCGCCAGGTGCCCGCCCGCTCGTCGTGCAGCAGCGCGGCGAAGCAGGCGGGGGAGTCGAAGCGGGGCAGGCACAGCCAGTCGATCGCGCCGTCGCGGGACAGCAGCGCGGCGGTGTGCAGGTCGCCCAGCAGGGCGTAGTCCTCGATGCGGGGCATCTCGCTCCTCAGTCGCCGGACAGGGTGATGACGACCTTGACGTCGTCCTCGCCCGCCTCGAAGGCTTCGGCGGCCTTCTCCAGCGGCACACGCCGGGTGACCAGCCGCTCCAGCCAGCCGCGGTCCGCCCGGGCGAGCGCGTCGGCCGCCGCGTGGTAGTGGCGCAGGTTGGCGTTGACCGAGCCGAGGACTACGTCGTTTTCGAGGACCAGCTCGCGGTTGATGCCGCCCGCGTCGACGGTGAGCGTCCGCCCGGTGGGGGACACGCCGGTGAGGCAGACGATGCCGTAGGCGGCGGTGCCCGCCATCGCCTCGAACACCAGGCTGCCGACGCCGGTCGCCTCGACGACGATGTCGGGTTCCAGCGCCGGGAGCACCTTCTCGACCGGGTCGTGGTGGTAGGTCGCGCCGAGGGACTCGGCCAGGCCGGGCTTCGGGCCGCCGGTGACGCGGTCGAGGACGTGGACGTCGAGCCCGCGCTGGACGCCGAGCAGCGCGGCCAGCAGCCCGATCGGGCCGGCGCCGGTCACCAGCACCCGCCGCGGCTCGAACCACGCCCGCTCGCCGACGCGCTGGATCTGCTCCCAGGCCTTCGCGACGACGGTCGTGGGTTCCAGCAGCATCCCGACCCGGCGCAGGCCCGGGTCCAGCCGCACCGCGTAGTCCGGTTCGACCGTCCACAGTTCACTGCCGTAGCCGTCGATCTCCTTGATGCCGCGCTCGGTGTAGCGGCCGTTGCGGCACATGTCGAACTCGCCGGCGGCGCACGCCCCGCACGGCTGCGGGTCGGGACGGCGGACGACGCCGACCACCAGGTCGCCCTGCGCGAAGCCGCCGGACGGCGTGATCACCTCGCCGAGGGACTCGTGCCCGAGCACGAGCCGGTCCCGGCCCGGCGGCGCCCAGCCGTACTCGCCGCGGGCGATCTCCTTGTCCGTGCCGCACACGCCCAGTGCCAGCCCGCGGACCAGCAGCTCGCCCGGTGCCGGCGCGGGGTCCGGCAGCGTGTCGTCCCGCAGCGATCCCTGCCGCTGCGGGACCACGGTCAGCGCTCGCATCCGGTGCTCCTCCACTTCGTCGTCGACTTGCCTGCCGGGTTGCCGGGGCCCGGCGGGCTAAACCTTCGCCACGACAACAGTTGCAGCCCGTAAGCAATCGGCGGGTGGTTTCGGACTTGCTAAGCTCGGCAAGTCGTGAACGCGGCGTCGCCGTCGAGGAGGAGTGTCCGTGAGCAGGCCCCTCTACCAGGCGAAGGCCGAGTTCTTCAAGACGCTGGGGCATCCCGCCCGGATCCGGGTGCTGGAGCTGCTGAGCGAGCGCGAGCACGCCGTGGCGGAGCTGCTGCCCGAGGTCGGGGTCGAGCCGGCCAACCTGTCCCAGCAGCTGGCCGTGCTGCGCCGCGCGGGGCTGGTGGTGACCCGCAAGGAAGGCTCGACGGTCCACTACTCGCTGACCAGCCCGCACGTGGCCGAGCTGCTGCAGGTGGCCCGCAAGATCCTGACCGGCGTCCTGGCGGGGCAGCTCGAGCTGCTCGACGACCTGCGGGACCCGTCGGGGGAGTGACGCCGGACGGTGTGTGCCGGGTCTCGCAATCCAACACTTGCAAAATTCTTTAACTGCATAGACCATCGACGACGTGGCTTCGACGTCGGCGGATCGCCCCGGAAACCCCTGTGTCGCGATCGTCTCCGACGGCAGCGGCCTGCCGCCCGGCGGCGACCTGACCGAGACGCTGAGCCTCGAAGCCGAGCTGGTCGGCCGCCTGGCTGGCCTGCCTGCCCGGCAGAAGATCCTCCCGGCCTCGGACGCGGCGGGCCTGGCCGCCGGAATCCGGGCCCTGCCCGCGGACATCAGCGCCGTCCTGCTGACCGCCGTGGCCCCCGCGCGGGCGCGCCAGGCACAGCAGGAACTGCGCGACGGCGGCGCGCGGCCGCTGGTCACCCGCGAGGACGCGACCGCGATCGCCCTGGCCGCGCTGGCCACGAGGACGCTGGCCGCGGCCGGGCGCTCGCACGGCAGCCGCGTCGTCCTCGCCGGGGCGCGGGAGCTGCCGCTGCTGATCACGCTGCTGATGGCGGCGGGCGTCACCGACATCACGACCTGGGAACCGGCCGACGCGGCGATCTTCCCGCTGCACGGCATCGTCTTCGGCGCGGACGTGGTGATCGACCTGGCCCGCGCGCTGCCGCCGCGGGTGGCGGCCCGGCTCGGCGGCACGACGGTGCTCACGGGTGCCGACGCGGCGGCGGCTCCCTACGCGGCGGCCGGCCTCCTCCACGCGGCGGTCACCACGCCAGGGCTCGTTTTCGGCATCGACGTCTACTGTGCTTGCGCCGACGTTCTCGTGCGCGGTGCCGGAACGACCGTGTCCGTTTCGCAGGGCACCGCACTGACCCGGCTGGTCGCCGAAGCGGTGAGCTGCCGGGGCGACGGCTGAAGCCGTTCCGCAATTCCGTTCCTGCCATGAAGATGAATCTCGTTCTGCGTTGGCACGCGGGCGGCCCGGGAATATCACCCCGGCGGGGGACTATCAAGCCCCGCAAGGCGGGCTGAGGTTAATTTCCGGCAACGCGACCGAACCGTTACGTGCGTTGCTCCGGTCGAGTCGTATCTTTTCGGGGCAGGCGATGATCGACATCGGTCGACGCAGGATCCGGTTCGCATAATCGTGGCACGAGTACCTGGATTCCATTTCCGGATGCCGGGAAAAATGTCGGAGTATTCACTTTAAGGAATTGCCATGCCCGCTGCCATCAGGTCGTTGTCCCGGGGGGATCAGCTCGGCGCGGACGGGTGCCGGTATCTGCTTCTCCCGCCGGCCGGTGGCACCGTCGGCACGCTCCGGCACGTCACCGCGGCCGCGCCCGGCGCCGACGTCTGGGGCGCGGAGTACCCCGGCCGGGGCGACCGGCTGGACACGCCGCCGCCCGGCTCGCTGGACCGGCTGGCCGAGCACCTCACCGGCGAGCTGCTGCTGCGCGGCACCGCGTGGGTGCGGCGGACCGTCCTGGTCGGGTTCAGCATGGGCGCGTTCGTCGCGGTCGAGGTGGCGCAGCGGCTGCGCACCCGCTGCGGGCCGCTGCCCGCCGCCGTCGTCGTCATCGGGGCACCCGCGCCGCAGCGGCGGATCCGCGGGCGGTACCGGCACCTCGGCGAGGACAGCCTGCCCGAGGTGCTGACCGGCGAAGGATTCGTGCCGGGACTGGGAAACCGGGCCTCGTTCGAGGTCTGGGCGTACGCGGTGGACCTCCTGCGCCGCGACGTCGCCCTCACCGCCGCCTACCGCGGCCCGGCAGGCACGCCGGTGCGGTGCCCGCTGGCCGCCCTGTGCGGGCAGGACGATCCCGTCGTCACCGAGGACGCGACCGAAGCGTGGCGGGAGTGGACGACCGGGGCGTTCCTGGCCGCGACCGTGCCGGGCGGCCACCTCGGGCTGCTCGCCCCTGGCCGCGGCGCGGAGTTCTGGACGTGGATGCGGCGGGTCGAACGGGACGTCGTCGCGGCGGGAGCACGCGATGCCTGACCTGCCGCCGTCCGTGGTCGGAGGCGGGCGGCGCTTCGTGCCGCAGGTGGGCTGGCAGCAGCTGTTCGAGCTGCGGGCCCGCGCCTTCCCGGGCCGGACGGCGCTGGTCGCCGACGACGTCGCCGTCAGCTTCGGCGACCTGTGCCGCTGGAGCGGGCGGCTGGCCAACGGGCTGCGGGCGGCCGGTGCGGTCCCCGGCTCGGTCGTCGCGTGCGCGATGTCCCGGTCCGTGCGGGCGATCCTCGCCCCGCTGGCCGTCGCCAAGGCGGGAGCGGTCTACCTGCCGCTGGATCCCGGGCTCCCGCCGGCGCGGCGCGCGCTGATCCTCGCCGAAGCGCGTCCGGCGGTGCTGCTCACGGACGTGCCGGAACTGGCGGCCGACGCGGATGTGGTGCTCACGCCGGAGAACTGGCGCCGCGAGCTGGCCGCCCGGCCCGGAGACGGCGACGCGGGCACCCGCCCCGGCGATGCCGCGTACGTCGTCTGCACCTCCGGCTCGACCGGGCGGCCCAAGGGCGTCGTGGTCGGGCACCGCAGCCTGGTCAACCTGTACGGCGAGCTGGCCGCCCGGCTGTTCCCGGCGGGCGGCGAGCCGCAGCGGGTGGCGCACGGCCTGCCGCTGGCGTTCGACGCGGCGTGGAACCCGTTGCTGTGGCTGGTCGGCGGGCACGAGCTGCACCTGGTGCCCGACGACGTCCGCGCCGATCCCGAGCAGTACGTCCGGTTCGTCCGCGAGCGGCGGCTCGACGTCGTGGAGGCCGTCCCGGCACAGCTGACCGGGCTGGTCGACGCGGGCCTGCTCACCGCGGGCACCTGCCCGCGGATGCTGCTCATGGGCGGCGAAGCGGTCCCACCACCGCTGTGGACGCGGCTGCGGGCGACGCCCGGCCTGACCGCGGTCAACCTCTACGGCCCGACCGAATGCACGGTGTTCACCACGTTCTGCCGGGTCGCCGATCAGGCGGAACCCGCGATCGGGCGGCCGATCGCCAACACGAGCGTCCGCGTGGTCGACCCGCACGACCGGCGGCCGGTGCCGGTCGGCGAGCCCGGCGAGCTGCTCGTCGGCGGGGCGTCGCTCGCGCTGGGCTACCTCGGCGACGCGGCGCTGACGGCCGAACGGTTCGGGACGGCACCCCAGCGCTGGTACCGCACCGGCGACCGGTGCCGCTGCGAGCCCGACGGCACGCTGCGCTGGCTGGGCCGCTTCGACGACCAGGTCAAGATCCGCGGGCACCGCGTCGAGCCCGCCGAGGCCGAACGCGCGCTGCTGGCGCTGCCCGGCGTGCGGCAGGCGCTGGTCCGGGGCGAGGACGGCGTCCTCGTCGCCTACGTCGTCCTCGGCTCGGGAACGCCGGCTGCCCTGCGCGAGCGGCTCGCCGAGACCCTGCCCGAATATCTGGTGCCCGCGATCGTCGAAGTCGGCGCGCTGCCGGTCGGGCGGACCGGCAAGGTCGACCGGCGCGCCACCCGGATCGCGCCGCGGCCGGTGGCGATGACCCCGGCCGAGACGGTCGTCGCGGCCGCGTTCCGCAGCCAGCTCGGGGTCGTCTCGGTGGCCCCGGACAGCGATTTCTTCGCACTCGGCGGGCACAGCCTTTCGGCCGCGGCACTGGCTGCCCGGCTGCGGGCCCGCGGGGTGCCGTGCTCGCTGCGTGACGTCCTGCGGCGGCGGACCGTCGCCCGGATCGCCGAACTCGTCCCCGACATCCCGGAAGGCGGAGCCCCATGACCGACTTCGACGTCATCGTCGCCGGCGGCGGGCCCGGCGGCTCGACCGCGGCCGGGCTCGTCGCCGCCGACGGGCACCGCGTCCTGCTGCTGGAGCAGGAACACCTGCCGCGCTACCGGATCGGGGAGTCGCTGCTGCCCGCCACGGTGCACGGGATCTGCGCCCTGCTCGGCGTGCGCGACGAGATCGAGCGCGCCGGGTTCGTCCGCAAGCGCGGCGGCGCCTTCCGGTGGGGGAGCAGCCCCGAGCCGTGGACGTTCTCCTTCGCCGCCTCCGAGCGCATGGCCGGGCCGACGTCGTACGCCTACCAGGTCGAGCGCACCCGCTTCGACACGATCCTGCTGCGCAACGCGGCCCGGCTCGGCGCCGACGTCCGCGAGGGTCACCAGGTGCTCGGCACGCTCCGCGACGGCGGCCGGATCACCGGCGTCCGCTACCGCGACGAGAGCGGACGCGAGCACACGGCGACGGCCCGGTTCGTCGTCGACGCCTCCGGGCACACCAGCCGCCTGCACCACGCCGCAGGCGGAGTCCGCGAGTACTCCCCGGACTTCCGCAACGTGGCGCTGTTCGGCTACTTCCTCGGCGGCGACCGGCTGCCCGAGCCGGACGCGGGCAACATCCTCTGCGTCGCGTTCGACGCGGGCTGGTTCTGGTACATCCCGCTGTCGCCGACGTTGACGAGCGTCGGCGCGGTCGTCCGCCAGGAGTGCGCCGCCCGCGTGCAGGGCGACCGCGAAACGGCGTTCCGCGGCCTGATCGCGGACTGCCCGCTGATCGCCCGCTTCCTCCGCGACGCCCACCGCGCCACCGAGCCGCCGTACGACCGGCTGCGGGTCCGCCGGGACTATTCCTACGACCGGACGACGCTGCACTGCCCGGGCCTGGTGCTGGTCGGCGACGCCGCCTGCTTCATCGACCCGGTGTTCTCCTCGGGCGTCCACCTGGCCACCTACAGCGCGCTGCTGGCCGCGCGGTCGATCAACAGCAGCCTGGCCGGGACGGTGCCGGAAGAGCGGTGCTTCGCCGAGTTCGAAGCCCGCTACCGCCGCGAGTTCGGCGTGTTCCGCGACTTCCTGAAGGGCTTCTACCGGCTGGAGGCCGACGCCCGGTCCTACTTCCGCCAGGCACACCGGGTGACCGGCCACGGCACCGACGACCGCGCGGCGTTCGCCGACCTGGTCGGCGGAGTGTCATCGGGCGATTTCGACGTCTTCGGCGAGGTCCTCGCGGAGGGAGCGCAGCTGCAGCTGCGCGGCCTGCTGGGAGCCGAGGCGGGCGAGGAGCCCCCGATGTTCCCGGGCGGCCTGGTGTCCACTCCGGACGGACGTCGCTGGCAGACGGCGTCCGGGGAACTGCCGTTGGTCCGGCAGGTGACCGATGCCTGACCTGACCGTCCTCCTCGCCGCACTGGCCGTGATCCTCGGGCTGGCCCGCCTTGCCGGGGCGGCCGCGATGCGGCTCGGCCAGCCCGCCGTCTTCGGCGAGATCCTCTGCGGCCTCGCCCTCGCCCCGGCCCTGCGGCTGCTCCCCGCCACCGCGGACAGCGCGCTCACCGCGCTCGCCCAGCTCGGTCTCGTGCTGTTCCTCTTCGCCGCCGGGGCGCACCTCGCGCCGTCGATGACCACGCGCAGGCTGAAGTCCGCCGTGATTCCCGCGCTCGGCGCCACGCTCGTCCCCTTCGCGCTGGGCGCCGCACTCGCCGTGTGGCTGGCCCAGCGGCACGCCCGCGGCGGCACCGGGGCGTTCGTCCTCGTCGTCGCGGCCGCGATGGCGGTGACCGCCTTGCCCGTGCTGGCCCGGATTCTCGCCGAACGCGGGCTGCTCGACGCCGTCGCCGGGCAGCGGGCCCTCACCGCGGCCGCCGTCTCCGACGTTGCCGCGTGGACCGTGCTCGCTCTCGCCACCGCTTCGGCGCACGGCTGGTCCGCCACGCTCGCGCTGCTGCCGCTGGCGGTGCTGTGGCCTGCCCGGCGCCGGCTCGGGCGGCTGTCCCGGTCGTCGGCGATGGTGGTGGCGGCCGGGCTCGCCTGCGCGGCCGCCGCCGTCACCGAAGCTGCGGGCCTGCACCCGGCGATCGGGGCGTTCTTCGCCGGGATCGTCGTCGGCCACGCCGTCCCGGCGCTCGCGGAACCGCTCAGCCCGGCCGGTTCGCTGCTGGTGCCGCTGTACTTCGTGCTCGTCGGCCGGGCCGTCGACGTGCGCCTGCTCGACGCGGCACTGGCCGCCGACATCGCCGCCGTCGTCGCCGTCGCCGTGGCGGGCAAGCTCGGCGGCGCCTACCTCGGCGCGCGCTCCGGCGGGCTGGACCCGCACCCGGCCGGGGTGTTCGCCGTGCTGATGAACACCCGCGGGGTCACCGAAATCGTCTTCGCCGGCATCGGGCTGAACCTCGGTCTCCTCGACGGCGCCCTCTACACCGCGATGGTCGTGATGGCGCTGCTGACCACGGCGATGACCGGCCCGCTGCTCACCCGGCTGTCCCGGCAACGCGAGGGAGTCTGACATGCCCGCCTACCCACCGGAACCCTGGCGCATCAAGATGGTCGAGCCGCTGCGGGCCACCACTCGCGCCGAGCGCGAGACGGCGTTGCGTGCCGCGGGCTGGAATCCGTGCCTGCTGCGGTCCGAAGACGTCTACGTGGACCTGTTCACCGACTCGGGCACCAACGCGATGTCGGACCGGCAGTGGTCGGCGCTGCTGCGCGGCGACGAAGCCTACGCCGGTGCCCGCAGCTTCTACGTCTTCGAGCAGGCCGTGCGCACCTTCTACGGCTACGAGCACGTCATCCCGGTCCACCAGGGCCGCGGCGGCGAGAACATCCTGTCCCGCTGCCTGATCCGGCCCGGCACCCACGTCCCCGGCAACATGTACTTCCCCAGCACGCGCGCCCACCAGGAACTGAACGGGGCGCAGTTCCACGACGTCATCGTCGACGAAGCCCACGACCCGGATTCGGACCACCCGTTCAAGGGCGACGTCGACCTCGCGAAGCTGAAGGCGGTGATCGACGAGTTCGGCCCGGCTTCGATCCCGTACGTCTCCCTGGCGGCGACGGTCAACATGGCGGGCGGGCAGCCGATCAGCGTCGCGAACCTGACCGAGACGTGCGAACTGGCGCACTCGCACGGCATCCCGGTGTTCCTCGACACCGCCCGCGCGGTCGAGAACGCCTGGCTCGTCAAGCACCGCGAACCCGGCTGGGCCTGCCGCCCGGTCGCGGAGATCCTGCGCGCGCTGTGCGCCCCGACCGACGGCGCGGTGATGTCGGCGAAGAAGGACTCGCTCGCCAACATCGGCGGCTGGCTCGCCCTGCGCGACCCGGACCTCGCCGAGCAGGCCCGCGGCCTGGTCCTGCTGTACGAGGGCCTGCACACCTACGGCGGCATGGCAGGCCGCGACATGGAGGCGATCGCGGCGGGCATCGCGGAATCGGTCGACGAGAACCACATCCGCGCCCGCGTCGCCCAGGTCGAGTACCTGGGCGAGCGGCTACGGGAGGCGGGCGTGCCGGTGGTACGCCCGTTCGGCGGCCACTGCATCTGCATCGACGCGGCGGCCGCCCTCCCGCACATCCCCAGGGACGAGTACCCGGCCCAGACCCTGGCGTGCGCGGCCTACCTGCAGGCGGGCATCCGCGGCGTCGAGCGCGGCGCGGTGACGGCGGGCCGCGACCCGTCGACGGGCGAGAACCGGTTGCCCCGCCTGGAACTCCTGCGCCTGGCCATCCCGCGCCGCGTGTACACGAGGGCCCACATCGACCTGGTGGCCGACGCCCTCATCGCGGTCCACCGCGACCGCGACCGGATCACCTGCGGGCTGACGTTCGACTGGGAGCCCCAGCATCTGCGGTTCTTCCAGGCCCGCTTCGCACCGGCGAGGGGACCGAGCATCTTCGGCGGCTGACGCGCCCCAAGGGGGGCGTTGGTGGAGTCCCACGCACCGAAGGCGAACCGTCTTGAATGACTCATTCAGGACCTCCGAAGACCTGAATGAGTCATTCAAGACACCGCACCACCCTCCGACCGCACTCCGGGCCACGGTTCCCCGCGAAACGGAGGTCGGCAAAAGGTGGTTCGCCAACGCCATGTTGGGGCGCTTGGGGCACCCGGCTCCAGCCCGCGTGGGATCGAACTGCCCCCGGCGAGCGGGCCGCCCGGGTGTCACGCGGCGAGCGTGCGGGGTGCCAGCCCGGCGACCCGGTTCAGCAGTTCCCGGGCGGCCGGCAGGTTCCGGTGCGGGCGCAGGCACTGGCGCAGCGTCCGCACGGCCGCGTCGAGCCGGGCGCTGTGGACCGCCGGGTAGATGTCGAGGAAGCGGTGCCAGGAGCCGACCGCCTCCTCCACTCCGCCGTGCGCGGCCTGCAGCTCGGCCAGGCGGGCCAGGGTGACCGCGCGGGCGCGGTACTCGTTGCGCGGGCGGTTGCGCAGTGACTCGCGCATTGCCCGGATCGCCCCCGGTCGGTTGTCCAGGCAGGCCGCCACGGCCGCGCGCTGGTGGGCGAACGAGCCGAAGTGGTACGCCCCCACCGCGCCGACCTCGCCCTCGGCGCGGGCCAGCTCGTGTTCGGCCGTGGCCAGCCCGGCCGACGCCCGGCGCCGGTCGCCGGTCGCGGCGGCCGCCACCGCCAGCTGGCCGTGCAGGAACGCGCGGGTCTGCGGGGCGGCCCTGGTGCCCACCGTGCCGGTGGCCGCCTCGGCCAGCCGCAGCGCCTCGGCGTGGTGTCCGAGCGAGCGGGCCTGGACGCTCATCGCCCGCAGCGTGATCGCGTACCGGAACTCGTCCTCCGCCTCGGCGGCCAGCTTCAGGGCGACGCGGTAGTAGCGCTGGGCGACGCCGTGCAGGTTGTCGTCGAAGCACAGGAATCCGCAGAGATACGTCAGCTCCGCGGCGACCTGCAGCAGCTCCCGGTGGACCGCCGGCGAGGTGGCGCCCGCGTGCAGCCACGGCGACACGGTGTTCGCCAGGTAACCGGCCACCGGCGCCCGGACCGCGCCGCCGCCGAGCGTTCCGTCCGCGTCGGAGAACACCTTCAGCGCGGCGCGCGCCGCGTCCAGCTCTGCCCGGCTCACGGTCCCGGTGCCCGGGGCGGCCGCGGCTTCCGGGAAACCCGGCACGGTGAGGAGCGCGAGGCGGTACACGTCCAGCCGGGACGGCACGCGTTTGGCGGGTTCCCCGGCCAGGCGGACGAGCCGGGCGGGAAGCGTGCCTGCCTTCGGCGGCAGCCCGGGGCCCGCCGGGAACCCGGCGCCGGAAACGGTGACCGTGCGACCCAGCCGTCTGCTCAGCGCCTCGGCGACCAGCTCGGGGACCGGCGGCCGGGGACGTCCGCCCGCGAGCCACTGCGCCGCCGAAGCCCGGCCGTAGCTCAGCCGCAGGCCGGACTCCGCCGCGACGGCGTTGACGGCGCGCGCCAGGTCGCCGCCGCTCCAGGCGCACTCGGTGAGAAGTGCTCGCAGTGCATTGTTGGGAACGCGCGCGTCGATGTTCATGAGTCCCGCTTTCGGTTTCGGCGCAAGATCTGTGAGAAGGATGCAGTGTCAATTCTGCCGCGAAGCTGGACGCTCGGCCGGTGGCATCCCCGTTGTCCTCATCGACGATCAAGAGCTTACTGATCAAGGAAGCCGTGACGGCAGCGGCGAACGAGTGTGTGCTGTGGCACAGGCAGTTTCTCTGTGTGAGCGAAGCGCGTCGGGAGGAAACAGTGATCACTCTTCCGGAACTGTTCGGACTTTCCGGGAAAACCGCGCTCGTGACCGGAGCGTCACGGGGAATAGGCCGGGCGATCGCGCTCGGCCTTGCCGCGGCGGGGGCCGACGTGGCCCTGCTCGCGCGGGGTACGAGCGCGCTGGAGGAGGTCGCCGCCGACGTCGAGGCCTGCGGGCGCCGCGCGCTCGTGCTCACCTGCGACGTCACCGACCACGCCGAGACACGGCGCGCCGTCGCCACGGCGCTGACCGAGTTCGGGCAGATCGACATCCTCGTCAACAACGCGGGTGGATTCCGGTTCGCCGGCCCGTTCCTGGAACTGAAACCGGACGACTGGGACGAGGTTCTCGCCCTGAACTTCGAAGCAACGGTGAATCTCTGCCGCGAGCTGGGTCCGCATTTCGTCAAACGGGGCAGCGGTTCTGTGGTGAATGTCTCCTCCATTGCCGGCACCGCCGGAGTGCCCATGCTCGCCACTTATGCCGCCGCCAAGGCCGCGCTCATTTCGCTCACCCGCTCGCTGGCCGCGGAATGGTCGTCGCACGGCGTGCGGGTCAACGCGCTGACCCCCGGCTGGGTGGAGACCGAGCTGACCAGGACGTTCGCCGCCGACCCCCAGGCGTCGGCAGGCCTGCTCGGCGCGGTGCCGGCGGGACGCTGGGGCGAGCCGGACGACGTCGTCGGCGCCGCGGTTTTCCTCGCGGCCGACGCGTCCCGGCTGGTTTCGGGTGCCTGCCTGACCATCGACGGCGGGACGACGGCCTACGCCGGCGGTCCCGCGATGCTGCAGTTCCTCGGCCTCGGCCGGATTTCCGCCTGAACCCCAAGGGAGAACCCATGCGTGATCGTGCCGTCTTCCTGTTTCCCGGCCTCGGCGCCTACTCCACCGGGGTGCTGCGCGAAGCGCGCCGGAACCACCCGGTGGTCGCCGAGACGTTCGACGAGATCGACGCCGCCGCGGCCGGGTGCGGTGTCCCGGCGGTGTCGGGCCTGCTCTTCGGGACCCAGGCCCCGACGATCAAGGACCTGCTCGGGCAGCGGGCGGAACTGCTGCAGCTGGCGATCTTCGGCGTGTCGGTGGCGACCCACCGGATCCTCACCGGCGCGGGCGCGGAACCAGACCTGCTGCTGGGCCACAGCTTCGGCGAGATGGCCGCGCTGGTCTGCGCCGGGGCGTTCGACCTCGCCGACGGCGTCCGGATGGTCTGCGCCCGCAGCGAAGCCCTGCGCCCGTGGGAGGGGCTGGGGGCGATGGCCGCGATCGGGACCGACGAGGTGACCGCGGGCCACCTGATCGGGCTGGTCCAGGAACCGGAGCTGGTGATCGGCTGCGCCAACTCGCCCCGCCAGCACGTGCTCTCGGGGCCCGGGAAAGCGCTTGCCAGGGTCGAGGAGGCCGCGGACGCGCTGGGCCTGTTCTTCGCCCGGCTGAACCTGCCGTACGCCTCGCACCACCCGTCGATGACGCTGGCCGTGCCGATCTTCTGTGAGCTGATGGCGCAGATCCGGCAGAAGCCGTTGCGGCTGCCGGTGTATTCCCCGATCCACGGCCGCCGCTACACCGACGCGGACGATCTCAAGCAGGCGATCGCGGACTGCCTCGTGCTGCCGGTCCGGTTCACCGACGCCGTCCGCGCCCTGCACGCCCAGGGCTGGACCCGCTATGTCGAGGTGGGCGCGCTCAACGCGCTGACCCGCTGCGTCCAGGCGACGGTCCCGGACGTGCACACCCACGCGCCATTGCTGCTGCCGGAGGAGGAGACCGCCGGCCTGCGCGCGGCCGTGGAAGCGATCCGCGCGGACGGGGCCGGTCCGGTGTCCGGGCAGCCCGGTCCGGAGGCCGCTGTCGTCGCCCAGCCGGTCCCCGAGCCCGCTCCGGCGATCCCGGCCGCGCGGCCCGCGCCACCGCAGCCGGGCGGTGGCCGCGCCGAGGTACTGGACCGGCTGCGCCGCCTGTACGCCGAGGCCCTCGAATACCCCGCCGAGGTGCTGGCCGAGGACTCGGCGCTGGAGGCGGAACTGGGCGTCGACTCGCTGAAGCAGACGTCCCTGCTCAAGAGGGTGGTCGAGCAGTTCGGCCTGCCGGAGTCGCCGGGTGACCTGCGGGTCTGGGAACTGCCGACGCTGGGCCGGATCGCCGACTTCGTGCTCGCCGCCCGGAACGGAGCGGTGCGGTGAGCGACCGGCGGATCGTGCTCGTCACCGGGGGCGCCCGTGGCCTGGGCCGGGAGATCAGCCTGGCCTTCGCCCGCGAGGGCGCCCACGTGATCGTGAACTACTTCCACGCACGCGACGAAGCACCGAAGCTGCTCGAGGAACTCCGTGCCCTCGGCCCGGCGGAACTGCTGCGTGCCTCGGTGGCCGACCGGGCACAGGTCGACGCCATGTTCGACACCGTCGCCGAGCGGCACGGACGGCTCGACGTCCTGGTCAACAACGCGGCCTCGGGCGCATTGCTGCCGCTCGGCGAACTCGACGAGTCGCACTGGCAGCGGGCACTGGACACGAACCTGCGAGGTTCCCTGTGGTGCGCCCGCCGCGCGGCACCGCTGCTCGCCGGGCGCCCCGGCGCGGCGATCGTCAACCTGTCCTCGTTGGGCAGCTCGCTGGTGATCAGCGACTACGCAACGGTCGGCACGTCGAAGGCAGCCGTCGAGGCGCTGACCCGGTACCTGGCCGTGGAGTTCGCCGCGGACGGCATCCGGGTCAACACCGCTTCCGGCGGGCTGCTGGATGGAGCGGTCGCCACGATGTTCCCGGACGCGGCGGCGCTGGCCGCGCGAGTGCGGGCAGCCACCCCGCTGGGCCACCGGCTCGGCTCGGAGCGGGAACTGGCCGAGCTGGTGCTCTTCCTGGCGTCCGAGAGGGCGTCGTGGATCACCGGCCAGACGGTGATCGCCGACGGTGGGCTGTCCCTTGGCGCGATGATGCTGTCGCCGGAGCGACCGGAAAACACACCGAAGGAGCCGGCCGCACTCGAGCCCGGCGACGCGATCGCCGTCGTCGGCATGGGCGTCGTCACCCCGGGCGCGAACGACCCGGACGAGCTGTGGCGCACCCTCGGCGGTGACCGGCACGTGTTCGGCGAGCCCGCGCTGTACGACATCACGTCGTTCCACTCGCCCGATCCGGAGGCCGAGGACAAGACCTACACCCGGCAGTCCGGGTTCATCACCGGCTTCCGGCCGCACCCGCGCCTGGCCGCCGAGCTGCGCGACGGCACCGTGCCCAGCCGCGAGTCGACGGCGTTGTGGCTGCGGCACAGCCTCTACACCGCGCTGGACGGCGTGACGACCGGCGCCGCCGACCGGTTCTTCGCCGCGTTCGGCTACACCGCCGACGGCAGCCAGGAACTGGAGGAACGCCTGGTGCTGTCCGGGGCCGGCCGCCGGCTGGGCGGGACGACCGAGGCGCTGCGGGCCCGGTACGACCGGCTCGGCGAGCCGGCGTCGGAGTTCCTGCCGCACCGCGTCGGGCGCAACGCGATCCACGGCCTGCTGCCGGAGGAGACCGAGCTGCTCATGGTCGACACCGCGTGCTCGTCGGCGCTCTACAGCGTCGATCTCGGCATCAAGGCCCTGCGCGTCGGCGACGCCGACATCGCGGTCTGCGGGAGCGCGTTCGCCTACAGCGCGCGGAACCTGGTGCTGTTCTCGAAGCTGCACGGCCTGTCGAGGTCCGGCGAGGTCCGCTCCTTCGACCGCGACGCCAACGGGGTGCTGTTCTCCGACGGCGCCGGCGTCGTCGTGCTCAAGCGGCTGGCCCGCGCCCGCGCGGACGGCGACACCGTGCTCGGCATCCTCGAAGGCACCGGCCTTTCCTGCGACGGCCGGGGCAAGGCGATCTACGCGCCCAACGCGGCGGGGCAGGCGATCGCGCTGCGCCGCGCGTACCGGGCCGCCGGGACCGGGCCGGACACCGTCGGCTGGGTGATCGCGCACGCGACCGGCACCCGGGCGGGCGACAGCACCGAGCTGGCGAGCCTGCACGAGGTCGCCGCGGACGGTCCCCGCGCGCTGCTGTCGTCCAACAAGCCGATCGTCGGGCACACCGGCTGGAGCGCCGGCCTGGTGTCGCTGGTCCAGGCACTGCAGGGCCTGCGTCACGGCGTCGTGCCGGCACAGCGGTACCTGCGCACGCCGATCCCGGCCCTCGACGGCAGCCGGTTCGTGCCGCCGTCCGGGCCCGCCGAGCTGCCCGCCGCGCCCCGGCGGGTGGCCGTGTCGTCGTTCGGGTTCGGCGGTACCAACGCCCACCTCGTGGTGACCGACACCCCGCGGGAGATCCCGGTGCCGCCGCCCGCGGACGAGGACGTCGTCCTCCTCGGCTGGTCGGCGGACGTGCCCGGCCGCATCGACGTCGAGCGGTGGCTGTGCGGGACCGGCCCGGCGCCGGAGCCGGGGTTCGGCGACGAGTACCCGCTGCCCGCGTTCGACGAGGTCCGCCTGCCCCCGGCGACCCTGCGCAACATGGACCGCACCCAGATCATGCTGCTGCGCGCGGCCGCCCGCCTCGACGCCCCGGTCCGCGAAGCCTGCACGCGGCTGCGGGACACGACCGGCGTCGTGGCCGGGCACATGGGTCCGACGCGCCGCGCGGTGCACTACGCGCTGCGCTGCTACCTCACCGACGTCCAGCGCTGCGCCGGCCGCGAGCTGCCCGAGCTGGCGGAGGCGGTGCGCGCGCTGGTGCCGCCCAGCACCGAGGACGCGTTCCCCGGCATCATGCCGAACATCATCCCGGCCCGCCTCGCCGCCCAGCTCGACCTGCGCGGGCTCAACCTGACCGTGGACACCGGCCCGGACTCCGGCCTGGACGCGCTACGCACGGCGGAGCGCCACCTGCGCCAGGGCGACCTCGACCTCGCGCTGGTCGCCGGGGTCAACGGCAACAGCACCCCGGAACTGGTGGACGTGCTCGGCGACGTCCAGCTCGCGGAAGGGGCGTTCCTGACGGTGCTTGCGCGGGAGTCGACGGCCGCGGAGCTGGGCCTGCCGATCCTGGCCCGCATCGCCACCGGCCACGGCCCGGGTACGCCGAGGACTCCGGCGGACGGCCCGACGTACCTGGGCGCGGACCCGATCGTCGAGCTGCTGCGGATGGTGACGGCGGGGCGGGCGGGCCGGATCGGCAGCACCCGCGCGCACGGCCCGTATGCGGACGTCCGGCCTGGTGTCCCAGCACCCGAGGCGGCACCAAGCCCCGGCCCGGGCAGCCGCACCGAACACGCCGACCTGCCGGTCGAGCGAATGATCCGGCGCCTGGTCCCGGCACCCGGGCGGCCCGTCCGTTCCGCACTCCCCGCCATCCCGGACGGTGCGTGGGTCGTCATGCCCGGCCCGTCCCTCCCCAACGATGTCACCCTGCCCGCCTCCGCGCGCCTGATCACCGACGTCACCGACCTACCCGACGGCGAGGCAACCCACGTCCGGGTGCTCGCCGGGCTCGGCGCGGCCGGTACCCCGCCCGACGACCTCAGCGCCGTCGATCGCCTCCGTGGCCTGCACGATCTCGCCTACCTCGCGGCCGCTCGCTGGACCGGGACCGCGGGCGCGTCATACGCCGTCCTGCTGCACGACGCCGTCCGGGACGGCGTCCCGCATCCCGCTACCGGCCTGTTCACCGGCCTCGTCAAGAGCCTCGCCCGCGAACACCCCGCCGGGCTCTGCTTCGCCGTGCTTGCCGACGTGCCGGATCTCTCGCTGCTGGAACGGGAATCGCGGTGCGAAACCGATCTGGCCGTCGCCGTGTACGCCGGTGGGCAGCGGTTCGAACACGTCCTCGTGCCGTCGCCGGCGGCAGGCACTCGGCTGCCGATCGGGCGGGACAGCGTGGTCGTCGCCGCGGGCGGGGGGCGCGGTCTCACCGCGGAACTGCTGGCCGCGCTGGCCGAGCGGGCCCAGCCGGAGATCTACGTGCTCGGCAGGCAGGCGCCCGGCGAGGGACCGGGCTCGCGGGCGGAGTTCCTCGCCGCGCGGCACCGGGCCGAGCCGGATCGGCCGGTCGCGGAGCTGTCCGCCGAGTACGACCGGCTCGTCGCCGGGGCCGCCGTGCGGCGCACCCTCGACCGGCTCACCGCCCACTGCGGCCCCGGCCGGGTGCACCACCTCGTCTGCGACCTCACCGATCCGGCCGCGGTCGCGGCGGCGATCGACCACGTCCACCGGCGGCACGAGCGGGTCGACCTGCTGATCAACGCCGCCGGGGTGCACCAGGGCGGCACCGTGCGGGCCACGCCCTTGCCGCAGGCCCGCCGCGTCCGGGACACCAAGGTGCTGGCCTACCTGAACCTGCGTGCCGCGTTCGCCGGGCGGCCGCCGCGGCTGTGGCAGAACTTCGGCTCGCTGCTGGCCGTGCTCGGCTGGCCGGGGGAGGCCGCCTACTGCGCGGGCAACGACCTGCTCACCGCCGCGGCCGCGTGGCGGCACGCTCCCGCCGGGGAGGCCGAGACCACCATCGCGTGGGCGCTGTGGGACCAGGCCGGCTTCGCCGCCGAACCTCTCACCCGGGAGCTGCTGCGCGGGCGCGGCGAGCTGACCGCACTGTCCACATCGGACGGTGTGGCCGCCTACCTCGCCGAGCTGGCCACGGGCGGGGCCGACCGCGAGGTGACCTTCCTCGGCGCCGCCGAGCGGCGGGTGCTCGCCAAGCCGTGGCTCACCCCGCGTGCCGGTTCGGCCGACCTGCGCTGGACGCCGCACCCCGGCCGGGACGGCTACCTCGGCCACCACCTGCTCAAGGACGTGCCGACGCTGCCGGCGTCGTTCGTCGCGGAACTGGCCGTCCAGGCGGCCACCCCGCCCGGACGGGTGCCGCTGCGGCTGGACGACGTCTCGCTCTCGCTGCCGGTGACCATGACCGCCGGCCGCGAGCGGGACTACCACCTGCGGATCGAACGGCGCGAGACGTCCGCCGTCGTCGAGGTGCTCAGCGACCTCACCGCGCCCGGCGGCCGGGTGGTCCGCGCCGACCTGCGCCACGCGTCGGCCGCGCTGACGACGGCCGCCGGTTGGCCGGAGCCGGTCCGGGAACCGCTGCCCGATCCCGCGGACACCCCGGTCACGCCGGGGTTCTACGGCGGCCACGGCCCGGTCCGGCTCAGCGGCCCGTTCGCGTCGCTGGCCGACGTGCGGGCCGGGACCGGCCGCGCCACCGCGCGGTTCGCCCCGGACCTGGGTGAGGCGGCGGCGACGGTCGCGACGCTGCGCACCCCCGCCCTGCTCGTGGACGCGCTGCTCCAGCTGGCCCTGATCGCCGAACACGGACCCGATCCGCGGATCCCGGCGGGGATCGGCCGCGTCGAATACCGCACCGGCGGCAACGACGCCGATCTGCTCCGCCGGTACGGCCCGCGGATCGTGCTCGGCGCCCGGGCGGGGGTGGCCACCGCGCAGGCACCGGACGGCACGGTCCTGGCGCGCGTGCACGGAGTCCGGGCGGGCGGCGCAGCCGCCCCGGCGGCGGTGAAGGAGGTGGCGGTCCGGTGAACGCGATCTCCGCACTGGTGCACACCGATCCCGGCCGCGCCGAGACGGCCGCGGTGTTCGGCCACGAGCTG
Organism: Amycolatopsis melonis; assembly: GCF_040064235.1. Classification (NCBI taxonomy): domain Bacteria; kingdom Bacillati; phylum Actinomycetota; class Actinomycetes; order Pseudonocardiales; family Pseudonocardiaceae; genus Amycolatopsis; species Amycolatopsis melonis. Next base: position 161,202 of record NZ_JBDZYD010000020.1, on the reverse strand, counting down.
TTCCGGCACCGCGAGGGCCTGACCCACCGGCAGCACTGCGAGCTGACCTACCAGCGGATGCGCCTGCTCAACGAGCGGCTGCCCGCGGCCAGCGCCCTGCTGGAGAAGCCGCGCACGCTGCTGACCGCGCTGGAGACCGCCGCCGTGGTGAGCCCGTCGCTGTTCCTCGCCATGACGATCCACTACTGCCTCAGTGCCAACGCCGTCGCCGAGTTCGGCCGCGGCCGCGCCGACCTGGCACCGTACGTCGCCGAGCTGGACTCAATGGCGTCGATCGGCACGCTGGTGGTGACCGAGATCGGCCACGGCAACAGCCACCTGGCCATCCGCACGCAGGCCCGCCTGGACCGGGAGACCGGCGAGTTCGTGCTGCACACCCCGGACCCGGACGCGCGCAAGTTCATGTCCAACAACGGGTTGCCGGGCGTCCCCAAGATCGGCGTCGTGTACGCCCGGCTGCTCGACGGCGACACCGACCACGGGATCTTCCCGTTCGTGCTCCGGCTGCGCGGGCCGGACGGAACCCCGCCGGGCATCCGGATCGACGCGCTGCCGGAGACCACGGACCTGCCGCTGGACTACGCGGTCGTCGAGTTCACCCACGCGCGGATACCCCGGCACAGCCTGCTGCACGATTCGGCGGTACTGGACGCCGACGGGGTCTTGACCGACCCGCTCGGGCCACAGCTGCGCCTCAAGCGATCACTGACCGTGCGGGAGAACGCGTGGCTGGCCTCCGCCGCGGCGCTGGCGTCGGTCGCCCGCGCGGCCGCCGGCCTCGCGCTCCGGCACGCCGGCGTCCGGATCAGCCGGTCGCGGTTCTCCGCCGAGCGGCCGGTACTCGGGTTCCGGCCGCAGCAGCAGGCGCTGTTCGGCGCGCTCGCCGAGACCTACGCGCTGACCTGCCTGGTGAACCGGGCCAAGCAGGCGTGGACCGAGCCGGGCGGCGACGATCCCTTGTGGACACCGGGCGCCGCGCTCGGGCGGACGCTGGGCCTGGCGAAGGCCGCGGCGACCGCGACGGCCGGGCGGGTCACGACGACCTGCGCGGTCCGCAGCGGTGCGCACGGGATGTTCGCGGTGAACCGGCTCGCCGGCTACCGGGGACTGGCGCACATGCTCAACCCCGCCGCGGGCGACGGGCGGCTGATCGAGCTCGACGCGGGCCGCGCACTGGCCGAAGGCGAGCACTACACCCCGCCGTCCGTGGCGCGCCCGGCGGGATTCGAGCCGGCCGATCCGGCCACCGTGCGGGCACTGGCGGCCTGGCGGGAACGGCGGCTGCACGAGCAGCTGACCGGGGATCTCGCCCTGGCCCGCCGTCGCGGGCAGGATCTGTTCCACCAGTGGGACAACCGGCTGCCGCTCGCGTGCCGCCTCGCCGAGGCGCACATCCGGCGGCTGGAGCTGGACTGCTTCGCCGCGGCCGTCGAGGCGGTGCCCGACCGGCGGGCCCGCGCGGCGCTCGAACCGCTCCTGGCGTGGCACGCGCTGGCCAGGGTCGAGGCCGACCTCGCGTGGTACGTGGCCGAGGGCGTGGTGACCGCGGAGCAGGCGGCCGCGCTGCCGACGGGGTTCCACCGGCTGTGCGAAGAATTGCTCCCCGTACTGCCCGAACTCGCCGGCGCATTGGAGCTGCCCGGCGCCGTGCTCGATTCCCCGATCGCGGGAACCGGTTACGGCGAAGTCTATCGGGAACTGCCGTAGGACACTCCGCGGTGGCGGTCCCTTGCAAACGCACGTGCAGGTGCGAGGGATTCGTTTCCCGGAAGGGGTGAACAATGATCTTGGCTCTTCCCAGAATTGTCGCTCGTGCCCGAAAGTCCTTGAGTCAGGTTCGAGGGCGAGGGGCAGGCTGGAATGAACAGGTCCGTGGAACGGCGCCGGTACGGCGTGGCCGGGACGGTCCCGGGGGAGCTGCAGGTCGCGCGGTTCGTGCATCCGGCACGGGGCCGCGTCCGCTGCCCGGCGTCCCCGCTCGTCGCGGCCGGCCTGCGCCGGGCGGGACACCGGGTGCGCGAGCCGGCCCATCCGCTTGTGCCGCACGGAGAATCCGGGCCGGGAGTGCTGTTCACCGCGTCGTTCCTCGACCACACTGGGACGCCGGTGGGGCTCGCCGTCGCCGCGCACGAGGCGGACCCGGCCGGGGTGGCCGCGGCGAGCGAGGCGGTCGCGCTGTGGTCGGCGCTGTGGCGGACCCGCCGGGTGATGGTCGCGGACCTGCCGCCCGCGTGCTGCGGCGGGCCGTCGGACGGCGGCTGCCCGGCGCCGTCCGCGGCCCGGAAAGCTGTCCGGTCATATGCGGACGAGGGAGACCATGTCGTGATCGTCGGCAGGCGCGCGTGCGCGTCGGCGTCGGCACTGCTCGCGCAGGCTCCCGGCCGGGCCGTGGTGGTCGAGCCGGGCTGTGACGTGGCCGCGTTGCGGCTGCCCGCCGACCGGGTGCGCTACCTGATCCAGCCGGGTATGCCCGTCGAAGAAGCCATGACCGTCGTGGCCTCGCTGCGTGCCCGTTATCCCGCGCTGCGCGGGCCCCGGCTGGAGGATCTCTGTTACGCCGCTTCGGATCGCCTGGCGGTGGCCCGCGCGATGGCCTTCTCCTGCGACCGGCTGTTCCTGCTCGGCACGCCCGGTCCGGGGCTCCTGCGCGCGGTTTCGGGGGCGCGGGTGCACGTCGTGGCCGATCCGGCCGTGCTGCGGCCGTCCTGGCTGGCGGACGCCGAATGCGTGGGAATCGTTCCCGGCAGCGCGGCTTCCGGAGTGCCGGTGCGGCGGTGGATCGACGTGCTGTCCGGGCTCGGCCCGGTTTCGGTGGTCCGCCGTTCGGTACACACCCGGACCGAGCGAACGGAACCGACCCGGGATCCCGTTCCGTCCGGTTTTCCGGCTCCGGAAATCGTCTGCTGAAAGCGCTACCCGCGGTTTTCCGAATTGCTCAGGACTCGAGAAGATAGCCCACCGACGGCACCGTGCGGATCGGCTGCGGCTCGCCGAGCTTGCGCCGCAGGTTGCGGATCGCCACCTCGAGGACGTTGCCCACCCGCGGGTCCGGCCAGGCGCAGGCGAGGAGCTCCTTGCGGGACACCGCTTTCCCCGCGTCGGCCATCAGCCGGTCCAGCAGGTCGAACTCGGTGCGCGTCAGGCTCAGCAGCACCCCGGCCCGGCGCACCTCGCGCCGCCCGGCGTCGAGTTCGAGGTCGCCGCAGCGGCGGACCACCGGCTGCGGCAGCGCGCTGCGGCGGCACAGGCTCCGGACCCTGGCCACCATTTCCTCGGTGAGGAACGGCTTTTCGAGGTAGTCGTCGCCGCCGCGGCTCAGCCCGGCCAGCCGCTGGGCCGGGTCGCCCAGCGCGGTGAGGAACAGGACCGGGACCGCCCAGCCGTCCCGGCGCTTGCGCTCGACGTACCCGAGCGCGTCGCCGCCGGGCAGCAGCCGGTCGAAGACCGCGCAGTCGTAGGTGTTGACCCACAGCAGCTCGTCCGCGGCAGGCAGGTCGCCTGCCGGATCGACGGCGAACCCGGCGCCGCGCAGCGACGTCGTGATCGCCAGGCGCAGGTCGGCGTCGTCCTCGGTGACCAAGATCCGCACTCACCCACTTAACCAGCCTCAGCTCGCGCGCTCCAGCAGCCAGCCCCGATCGGCCGCCTTGACCCCCGCCTGGAAGCGGCTGCGGGCGCCGAGCTGGTTCATCAGGTCCGACACCATCCGGCGGACCGTGCGCACCGAAAGGTCCAGCCGCGCCGCGACCGTGTCGTCCGTGCAGCCTTCCGAAAGCAGGGTCAGCAGTTCCCGCTGGCGTGCGGTGAGCCCGGCCTCGCCCGCGGAACCGGCGGACACGAACGGCGTCGCGCCGGACCAGAGGCGTTCGAACAGTTCGACGACGGTCGTGACGACGGCGGGCAGGTGCACGGCGGTGACCCCGGACGCCGGGCGGCGGGCCGGCAGCACGGCCACCGTCCGGTCGACGACCAGCGCACTCGACGGTACCTGCGCGACGGTCCGCACCACGGCCCCCGCCCGCACCAGCGCCGCCAGCCGCGTGGCCACCGCCGGGTCCAGTCGCGCCCGGTCGGGCACGAGGACCCGGTACCGCACGCCGCGGCCCAGGTTGTCGAGGTCGATCCGGCGCAGCGGCGCGATCGGGTCGGGGGCACCGGGCGCGAGGACGGTCATCACGACGACCTCCGTGGTGGCCGAGGCGAGCAGGCTCGCGGCCCCGCCCGCGCGGTCGGCGGCCAGCACGACGGGCGGCCGTTCGGTCAGCGTCGGGTTCATGCCGGCACCCCGCCGAGCGCGAGCACCGGGGTTTCCGGCACGGTGACGCCGATCCGGTCGGCGAGCCGCACCGCGGTCTGGACCGCCCGCACCGCCCCGACGAGCAGATCCTGGATGTGGGCGAGGTCGGCGTCCGACGGCGGCCCGCCGAGCAGCACCGTGCGGTGCGCGCTCGCCAGCGCGGCCCCGGGTTCGACGCCGAGTTCCGCCCGCAGCACCGCCCGCGCGCGGGCGAAGACGTCGAGGGCCTCGGCGCGGCGGCCGCTGTGGTGCAGGGCCAGCACCAGCCGGGCCCACGCGTCCTCCCGCAGCGGGTCCTCCTCGGCCAGCGCCCGCGCGAGGACGACGGCTTCGTCGTGCCGCCCGGCGGCCGCGTAGACGTCGGCCAGCCGGCTGCGGAGCCGGGCGTGCAGCTGGTCGGCGGCCGCGACGGCGGGGACCGCCCAGTCGTGGTCGAGGCCACCGTAGGGGCGGCCGCGCCACAGCCGCAGCGCGCCGGTCAGCCGCTCGGCCGCGGCCGCGGTGTCACCGGCCCGCGCGGCCCGCTCGGCGGCGTCGAGCGCCAGCCGGGCCAGGTCGAGGTCGAGTTCGCCGGGCTCGATCCGGATCCGGTACGCACCCGCGGTGCTCTCGATCCGCGCCCCCGCCGAGGGGGCAGGCAGGTCCCGGCGCAGCCGCCAGACGTAGGTCTTCAGGTTGCGTTCCGCCGACGCCGGCACGTCCTGTTCCTGCCACATCATCGTGATCAGCTGGTCTACGCTCACCCAGGCGTTAGCGTGGACGAGCAGTGCCGAGAGGAGGGCGGCGGGCTTGCCGGCACCCACCCTGACCTCGGCCCCGCCCGGCCCGCGCACCTCGAGCGGCCCGAGCACCCCGAACGACACTGGACACCTCCTTGGCTCGTTCCCGATCGACTGCAGTCACGATGCCGGACCGGTGATGAGGATTTGATGACATGAGCGGAGCGAGGGGCCGGGTGCTCGTCGTCGAGGACGAAGAGGACATCCGGATGGCCGTGACGGCCGAGCTGCAGGGCGCGGGTTTCACGGTCGACGCGGTGGGCACGCTCGCCGACGCGGCGAAGGCACTCGACGCGGCCGAGCACGCCTGCGCCGTCTTCGACCGCATCCTGCCGGACGGCGACGCGCTCGGGTTCGTCGACGCGCTCCGCCGCCGCGGCCGGGCGGTGCCGGTGCTGTTCCTGACCGCGCGCGACGCGGGCGCGGACCGGGTCGCCGGGTTCGCCCACGGCGGCGACGACTACGTGACCAAGCCGTTCGTGCTGGCCGAGCTGCTGGCCCGGGTGCTCAACCTGTGCCGGCGGGGTGGCCTGCGGCCGCCGGTGCTGCGCCACGCCGACCTCGAAGTCGACTGCGCGCGCCGGGAAGTCCGCCGCGGTGGTGTGCTGCTGTCGCTGAGCACCCTGGAGTTCGCGATCCTCGAGTACCTGGCCTCCCGGCCGGGGCTGGCGGTCACCCGCACCGAGCTGATGGAGCACTGCTGGGAGGCCGAGCCGATGGCGAACGTGGTGGACCGGGTCGTCAAGCGGCTGCGCGACAAGCTCGGCGAGCCGGAGCTGGTGCGCACCGTCCGCGGCGTCGGATACCGGCTGTCGTGAGCGATTCCTCCGCCGGCCAGCTGCGCCGCCTGCGCCGGCTGCTCACGTTCCTGTTCACCGTCATGAACGCCGCGGGCCTGATCGCGTTCGCCTGGCTGCTGGTCAAGGTCGACGCCGACCGCAGCACCCAGCGCCTCGACAGCGAGGTGCAGCTGGTCGTCACCGGCGTCAACCGGCTGCTCGGGTATTCCGGCGGCTCGCTCGTCACCGCGTTCATCGGCCAGGACCCGCTCAACGACAAGTGCCCGCAGTTCGCCGTCGTCCCCGGCGGCACGCCCGCTTTCGCCGGCTACTACAGCAAACGCCGGTGCGTGCCGGTCGACGACGCTTTCCTCGACGCGCTCGCGACCCAGGCGGTCCGGGCGGCGCACCCGCTGGCGGGCTACACCCGCACCCCGGACGGGCAGTCGCTGTACTTCGCGGTGGACCCGGTCCGCAGCAGCGAGCGGCAGTACGTCGGCGCGGTCGTGGCGGTGACGAGCACCGAAGCCGAGGACGCGCGGCACGACCGGTTCACGCTGTTCGTCGTGGGCGGGTGCGTGCTGCTGGTGGCCGCGGTCGGCGGGATCGGCTACCTGCTCGCCGGCCGGGCGACCCGGCCGGCGGTGGCCGCGCTGGAACAGCAGCGGTCGCTGCTCAACGGCGTGTCCCAGCTGCTCGACGGTGTGGTCCACGACCTGAAGACCCCGGTGGCGCGCCTGCGCGCGCTGGCCGACTCGGCCCACCGGAACCCGGAGGCCCAGGCGGAGCTGCTGCCGCGCACGATCCGGCTGGCCGGGATGATGGGCGACATCATCGACCTGTGGCCGAGCCGGGCGCGCGTGACGGCGGGCGTGGAGGAGCTGACGCTCGCGCCGCTGATGCTCGACCAGCTGGTCGAAACGCTGGCCGAGGACATCCCGACCGACGGCGCCCGCGTTTCGGTGACATCGGTGCCGACGCGCGTCAACGGCGACGCGACGCTGCTGCGCCGGGCGATCGCGAACCTGATCGGCAACGCCCTCAACCACGGCAGGCACGGCGGCGAGGACGCCGACGTCCAGGTGACGGTCCTCGACGGCCGGGTCATCGTCGCCGACCGCGGCCCCGGCATCGACCCGGAGGAGGCCCCGAAGCTGTTCGAGCCCCACTACAGCGGCGGCGGGTCGACCGGCATCGGGCTGGCGGTGGTGAAGTGGGTGGCCGAGGTCCACGGCGGGACGGTGCGGGTCTACAACCGCGACGAGGGCGGCGCGATCTTCGAGCTGAGCCTGCCGGCCGGCTGAGTCATGCGGTCTGCCGTGGAGAACGATTTCGGGCCGGATGGATCAAACGTGTACTCCGTGTGTATCCGCCGAAGTACCCTGGGTGCGTGATCCGAGGAGGGAAGGGGGCCGCGTGGCGGGCGCGGGCTCCGATCGCGCTGGCCGTGGCCGCCTGTCTCGCCGTCGTCGGGCTCGCCGTCGGAGGTGCCGCCGATCCGCTCGGCGGGTTCGCGTTCAGCCCGGCCGGGCACTGGGTCTACAACCCGCAGCTGGGCGTGGCCTTCCACGTCAGCAGCGGCGGTGACCGCGCCGACGCGCAGGTCGACGTGCCCGGGGCCGGGCCGGGGCCGGTCGTGCAGGGCGACACCCACGGCTTCGTGATCGGGCCGTCGAAGATCGTCGAGTTCGGGAAGTCGTCGCTGACCGTCGAGAACACCACCGCCGCGCCCGCCGACGAACTGCCCGTCACGCTGGAAGTCCGTGGTGGCCCGTACGTCGTCTACCGGCAGGCAGGCACCATCGCGCGGCTCGGGGAGTCCGCCGTGATCCCGGCGGGCGGCCCGATCGGCGACGTCGTCGCGACCGGCGACGGCAAGCTGTGGCTGCAGCGCACCGACGCCGGGCTGCTGTGCGAGCTTCCCGAGCAGGCCGACCGCCTGTCCTGCCCGGTCGCGCAGCCGCAGGGACACCGGGGACGGCTGACCGTCGTGGCCGACCGGCCGGTGTTCGTCGACACCACCGATGACACCATGCGGACGATCGAGGCGACCGAGCTGGGCCGCCCCGCGCCGCTGGAACTCGACGTGCCCGACACCGCGCAGCTCGCCTCCACCGACGTGGTCGGGCAGCTGGCCATCCTCGACGCGCCGGGGCAGAAGCTGCTCCTGGTCGACACCGCCGGGCTGGCCAAGGACCGCCCGCCGGTGCGCCCGCGCACGATTCCCCTGCCACCCGGTGACTACACGGGCATCGAGTCCTCCGGCGGGGTCGTCGCGGTGGTCAACCGGACCACCCACACCCTGCACACCTTCGACAGCGCCGGCGTGCCACGGACTCAGCGCCCGATTCCCGGCGGGGACAGCAAGCCGCCGCTGGTCAAGGGCGGCGACTCGCGGGTCTACGTCGACGGCGCGGACGGCGCCCACGTCATGGTCGTCGACCACGACGGCGGTGTCAGCGAGGTGCCGGTCACCGGCGACCGCAAACCCGGCAACGACCAGAAACCCCCGCCGCAGCAACAACAACCGCCTGCCGCCACACCCCAGGCGCCACCGCCGGTGGTCGGGGACGAGCGCAAACCCGTTGCGCCGCCGAAGAAACCGCAACCGCCGACGCAGCAGCAGCCACCACCGACGAAGGCGGCGCTCCCGGCCAGCCCGCCCGGTGCGCCGCGGTCGGTCACCGCGACGGCGGACGACGGCGCGGCCGCCGTGTCCTGGGGCGCGGCCGCCCCGAACGGCGCACCCGTCACGAGCTACCGGATCAGCTGGGCCGGTGGCGGGAAGACGGTCGACGGAACTCAGCGAAGCATCCGGATCGGCGGCCTGGCCAACGGCACCGCGTACGTGTTCACCGTCGTCGCGGTGAACCGGGCGGGCGACGGCCCGGGCGTCAGCTCCAGGGCGGTCACCCCGCGCGCGGCGGTGAGCCCGCCGGGCAAGCCGGGGAACCTGGCGATCGAGGCCACGACCAAGCACACGTGGGCGAAGGTGACCTGGACGGCCGCCGCGCCGAACGGCGCCCCGGTGACCGCCTACTACGTCAGCTGGGTCCGCGACGACGGTTCCCGCCGCGGTTCCAGGGTGATGGCCGGGAACGCAACGACGTACACGATCCAAGACATCTGGGACGGCAAGGACATCCCGTTCACCGTGACCGTGACCGCGGAGAACAGTGCGGGGAAGGGGCCGTCCGCCTCGGCGCACAAGGCGCCGCCGTCGTGAGGGGAGAAACAGTGCAGCAGCCGCGGGCGACCGAGGTCTACGCCCGGATCGCCGAGAACGTCCAGGGAGTGCTGCGCGGCAAGCCGGAAGTCGTCCGGCTGGCCGTGGCCGCCCTGCTCGCCGAGGGGCACCTCCTCATCGAGGACGTGCCCGGCCTCGGCAAGACGACGCTCGCCCGGTGCCTGGCCCGCAGCATCGGCGGGACGTGGAACCGGATCCAGTTCACCCCGGACCTGCTGCCCGGCGACATCACCGGCGTCATGGTCTACCACCAGAACAACGAGCGCTTCGAGTTCCACCCCGGCGGAATCTTCGCCAACGTCGTCCTCGCCGACGAGATCAACCGCGGCACCCCCAAGACGCAGTCGGCGCTGCTGGAGGTGATGTCCGAGCGGCGGGCCACCGTCGACTCGGTCGCGCAGGACGTGCCGCATCCCTTCCTGGTGATCGCCACGCAGAACCCGATCGAGATGGAGGGCACCTACCGGCTGCCCGAAGCCCAGCTCGACCGGTTCCTCATGCGGATCGCGGTCGGCTATCCCGACCATCAGGCCGAGATCGCGGTGATCATGAGCGCGTGCGCCGGGTACGGTCCCGACGAGCTGTCGCCGGTGGTCGACCTGCCCACGCTGCGCGCGGCGATCACCGAGGTCCGCGACGCCCGGCTGGATCCGGCGATCCTGTCGTACGCGGTCCGGCTCGCCGAGTACACACGCCACCACGGCGACGTCCGTTTCGGCGCGAGCCCGCGTGGCAGCATCGCGCTCGTCCGCGCGGCGCAGGCGATCGCCGCGACCGAGGGCCGGGCTTACGTGACCCCCGACGACATCAAGCTGGTCGCGAAACCGGTGCTGGCCCATCGGCTGGTGCTGACCGCCGACGCCGAGCTGAACCAGCGCGCGGCCGCCGACATCGTGCAGGAAGCGCTCGACAAGACGCCCGCGCCCGCCATCAGCACGGTGTGACCGGATGCGGCTGACCCCTCGCGGCGCGGGTGTCCTCGCCGCCGCAGTGCTGCTCTACGTCCTCGGCGAGGTCGCGGGTTACGTCCTGCTGCGGGCACTGGCCGGTGCCGCCGCGGGCGCGGTGCTCGCCGGCGTCGCGGTCACCCTGCGCCGTCCCCGCGTCGCGGTGCGCCGGGAGATCTCCGCGAACCGCATCCAGCGCGGCGGCGCGACGACGGCCAAGCTCGTGGTGAGCAACCCCGGCACGCGGCGCCAGCCGGGGTTCACCGCGCGGGAGCTGAGTGGCCACGGCGAAGTCGTCGACGTCGAGTCGCTCGCCCCGGGCGCCTCCGAGACGTACAACTACAAGCTGACCGGGCGGTACCGCGGCCGGATCACCGTCGGGCCGCTGACGCTCGAACGCACCGACCCGCTGGGCCTGCTCCGCCGTCCGGTCGCGGCAGGCGACACGGCGACGCTGTGGGTCTACCCACCGCTGCGGTCGGCGAAGGCGCCCGGCGCGGGACATCCGCGTCACCACCACGACGGCCCGACGACCGACGACTCGCTGCACGGCTCGGCCGACCTGCGCGACGTTCGCGAGTACGTGGTCGGCGACGAAGTCCGCCACCTGCACTGGAAGGCGACCGCGCGCACCGGCAGGCTGATGGTCCGCGACTACGTCGACCCGGACCACCCGCGGTTCACGCTGCTGCTCGACACCCGCCCGCCGGTGCTGTCCGCGGCCGAGTTCGAGGAAGCGGTGGAGCTGGCGGCATCGCTGGTGAACGCGGCGGCAACGGCGGGCCACCGCTGCCGCCTCCTCACCCCGGCCGGAGCGGACGTGACAACCAACGGCGGCGCGGTGGGCGTACGGCCCCTGCTGGACGTGCTGTGCGAAGCGGTCCAGGAGCCCGGCGAGGCAATGGTCCCGCCAGCGTTACGCCGCCCGGGAATGCGCGGCGGCTGCCTGGTGGTGGTCACCGGCCGCGCGAGCAAGGACCTGCCCCGGCTGGCGGGGGTCCGCGCGCACTTCTCGGCGTTGTACGTGCTGGGGGTTGGAACCCACGGGCTGGGCATGGACGGCCTGGGTGTGCACGGAATCGACGGAGTGCCCGGCGCCCGTCGGCTGAGCGCCCCGGATGCGCGGGAGGCGGTGAGCCGGTGGAACCAGATGGTGTCGTGAGCGCGGGGGTTTCCGGTGGTGCCGAAGTGGCGCTGGCTGCTGCGGTGCTCGGCGTGCCGGGTTTGCGGGAGGCGGTGAGCCTGTCATGAACACCCAAATTCCCCGCAGTGCCGAAGCGGCGATGCTGGCCACAACGGCGCTCGGCGGACTGCTGTTCGGCCCGGTCTTCGGCATCCCCGCGTTGCTACCCGGGCTGGTCGTCGTCCTGACCACGTTCGGGGTTGCCGAACTGTGCCGTCGCCGTCCTGGGCTTGTTCCGTGGCGTCCGCTTCTCGTGCCGGCCGCGGGTCTGGTCGCGATCGTCGAGACCGTCCTGCCCGGCACGACGCTGGGCGGGCTGCCGACCGCGGCCTCCGTGTCCGTCCTCGCCGACGGCGCATTGCACGGCTGGCAGCGCACCCTGCAGTCCACCTGGCCCGCGGTGCCGGAGCCGCGGCTGGTGGTGTTCGTGCCGCTGCTGGTGCTGCTCGCCGCGTTGCTCGGGCTCGAACTGCTGCACCGGACGCGCCGTCCGCTCCTGGCCCTCGTCCCGGCACTGCTCGTCGTGGTGCTGAGCCAGGCCTACGCGGCGGCGAGCGGCCTCACCGCCGTCCTTGCGGGACTCGGCCTTGCGCTCCTCGCCGCGCTGACGGTGCTTGCCTGCCGGGGACGGCGTTCCCCGCTGCTCGTGGCGCCGGCGCTCGTGCTCGGCCTGGCCGGGGCGATCGCCGCCGGTGCCGTCCATCCGACGGGACGGCCGGCCTACTCGCTGCGCGAGGACCAGCCGGCGCCCGTGCCCGCCGCGTCCGTGGCCAGCCCGCTGGACGACATCGCCGCCCGCCTGCGCACCCCCGCCACGCCGGTGTTCCGGTACACGGCCCCGGAACCGGTGGCCGCCTGGCCCGTCGCCGTCTTCGACGACTTCGACGGCGCGAACTGGCGTGCGGACACCGACTTCCGGCGCGTCGGCCGGGAGATCGCGCCCGGCCCGGCGGTCAGCGCGCCGGTGACCCGCCGGTCGGCCCGCGTCGAGGTCACCGGGCTGAGCGGGCCGTGGCTGCCGAGCCAGACCTGGCCCGCCTCCGTCGAGGGCGTGCCGGCGCTGGTGGACGAGCACCGCGGCACCCTCGTCGCCGAGCGGTCCGCGGCCGGTGCCCGGTACACGGTCGGCTGGTGGGAGCCGCAGACCGACGCCGCCGCCCTGCGCGACGCGGCGCTCGATCCGCGGGCGGGCCTCGGCGGCCTGAGCGAGGTCCCGCCGGAGATCGACGCCCTCGCCGAGCAGGTCCTGCCGGGGCTGCGGCCGTCGTTCCAGTCCGCGCTGGCGCTGGAGCGCTTCCTCGCGCAGAACTACCGGCTGGCCGTCGGCACCGACCTGCCGACCGGGCACGGCTGGCCGCAGCTGCGCCGGTTCCTGGTGGAGGACAAGCGCGGCACGAGCGAGCAGTTCGCCGCGGCGTACGTGGCACTGGCGAGGCTGCGCGGTATCCCGGCGCGCCTGGTGACCGGCTTCCGCGCCCCGGAGCGGCCGGAACCGGACGGAACGTTCCTGGTACGCAACGCAAACGCGGCGGCCTGGCCGGAAGTGGCGGTCGACGGCGTCGGCTGGGTCGCACTGGACCCGGCCGCGGGAGCGGCCCGCAGCGGCACGGGCGCCACCGGCGTCGCGGCGGCGGTCGCCCGGGTGCGGGCGGAACTGCCGCCGGATCCCCAGCTGCAGAACCCGGAGATCGCGCCCGGATCGTCCACAACGGACTCATCCGAGTCCGGTGTGGACTGGACGGCCCTGTCGATCGCGGTGGCGGCACTGCTGGCCGCGGTCGCGCTGGGCTGGCTGGTGGGAGTCCCAGCGACGGTGGCGGCCCGAGCCTGGCGACGCCGCCGCCGCACGGGCCGCGACGCGGTGCTCGGCGCGTGGGCCGAGGCCCGAGACCGGTTGCGCGCACACGGAATCGCGGTCACGGCGGGCACAACGGTACGCGACCTGGCGGCAACGGCGGCCCCGCTCACCGGCCCGGCGGCAACGCAGGGCCTGGACACCCTGGCACGGACGCTAGACGCGGCCCTGTGGTCGGGTGCGGCCCCACCCGAGGCACCCGCAACGGCCTGGGCAGCGGTCCGAACGGTCCGCGAGTCCCTCGCCCAACGCCCATGGCGCGAACGGCTCCGTGCGGCACTGAACCCGGCGGTGTTGCGGCGGCCTCGCTGACCTGCCGCCGAGCGCCCCAAGGCGGCCTTGGTTGCGTTCAACGCACCGAAGGCCACCTTGGGGCCGAAGCGGGAGCGGTCCCGGGCCTCGTTCAGCACACGGCGTTGCGAATCCCCCTGGCCTGGCTCTGCCAGGTGCCCCGCGGGCTGGTGGCCTGGATCCGGAAGCAGTAGGCCCGGCCGGGCTGCACTTCGACCCGCTTGCTGGTGAGGCGCTGGGCCCAGACCACCGAGGGCCGCGGCTGTCCCGCCTCGGTCACCAGCACGGCGAAGTCGAGGTTCGGCGGCGCATGCCACGTCAGCTCGACGTGGTCCTGCCGGTCGACGGGCGGATCGAGGACGATCAGCACGCCACCAGCAGACGTAGGCGAGACAGGCGCCGAAACCGAAACCGGCGCAGGCGCCGGGCTCGTCCCGCCGTCCGGCCACAGCAACACCGCCGCCACCACGGCGGCCACGCCGACCAACCCCGCCAGCGCCAGTGCGGCACCGCGTCGTTGACGGCGCGGCGCAGGCACCGGCGCGGGCCGAGGCTCGAGGACGAGCAGCGGCGCGCCCCGGAGGGCGTCCAGTGCCGCGAGGACCGCCTCGTCGTCCGGCCGGTCGGCCGGGTCCTTCGCCAGGAGCCGGGTCACCAGGTTCGCCAGCGCCGGCGGGACGTCGGTGAGTTCGGGCGGGGGAGCGTCGAACACCCGCAGCACGACCGTCTCCGCCCGGTCACCCGTGAACGGCGCCTGCCCGGTGCGGCAGAAGTGCAGCACCGCGCCCAGTCCGTACCGGTCCGACGCCGCGTCCATGACCGCCCGGCTCAGCGTTTCCGGCGCGAGGAACCCGACGTCGGCCGAAGGGCTCCGGCCGAACCGGCGGCGCAGGGCGACACCGAAGTCCGTGACCACCGGTTCGCCGTCATCGGTGAAGAGCACGTTGTTCGGATGGACGCCGCCGTGCGGGACACCGGAGTCGTGCGCGGCGGCGAGTGCCTTCGCCACGGCCGTCGCCACCGCCAGGGTTTCCGGCACGCCGAGCGGGCCGGTGCGGGCGACGCGGTCGGCCAGCGATTCGGCGCACCGGGGCGTGGATACGGCCGTCCGCCCGTCCGGCAGTTTCGTGACCTGCCCGGGCCGCCGGATCGGCGCCGGGCGCGCCTTGGCGAGCGCCGCCTGCTCGCGGTCGAACCCGGCGCGCGTCCGCCGGTCCAGCGGCTCGCGGAACACCTTGACCACGGCCCGCCCACCGGGGGCGAGGTACGACGACGCGTGCGGGCCGTCCCGGAACGGGACCAGGCCGCCGCCGGGCGGATTCTCCATCTCGCCGGTCATGGTAGCGCCCGGCGATCACCGGATCACTCCCTGCAGGTGGCGCCGCGCAGCGCGCGCGGGCGGCTGACCTCGACGCGGACCCCGTTGGTCGCCTGCACCTGGAAGCAGTACTTCAGCCGCGCGTCGATCGGCACCGTCGCCGAGCGGTCGTGGCGGACCAGGGTGGTCTTCGTCGGGCCGGATTCGACGGCGACGACCACCGCGAACTCCCACCCGGCGGGGCCGTTCCAGGACAGCGTGGCCGTCGTGCCGAGGTCGGCGGGCTCGGCCAGTTCGAGCAGGACCGGTTCGGCGGTCCGCGACGGGATGCCGGACGCGGGCGCCGCCGACGCGGGAGGCACGTACTCGGCGGGCCCGCGGGTGAGGAACCACCCGCCCGCGACGGCGATCGCGACGGCCGGGACGACGGCGAACCGCCACGACCGCTTCTTCCGGACCGGCGGCAGCTCGCCGGGCGGCTGCGGCGGCCAGGCGAACACCTCGGTCCCGAACGACGTCCGGGGAGTGTCCGGCGTCTCCGGCTCGGGTTCCGGGCCGTGTTCGTCCCACAGCCGGAGCAGCTGCCGCGTCACGGCTTCGGCGGACGGCGGCCGGTCGTCCGGGTCCTTCACCAGCAGCTGGTCGACGAGCACGAGCAGGTCGATCGGCGCCTCCGGGCGGTCCACCGGCGGCGCGGGGGTGTGGCGGACCGTGTCCCGCACGGCATCGGCCGGGAACGGCGGGCTGCCCGCCAGCGCCGTGTGCAGGACGACGCCGAGGCCGTACAGGTCGGCCGCGGGCCCGGCAACGCCGTCGTCGAAGGTTTCCGGGGCCAGGTAAGCGATCCCGTGGTCCGGGTCGCGGACGAACACCTCGCGGAGGGTGTGCCCGAAATCGCTGAGCACGGGCTCGCCGGAGGTCCGGAACAGCACGTTCGACGGCGTGACCCGGCCGTGCACGATGCCGGCCCGGTGGGCGGCGACGAGCGTCGAAGCGAGCGTGATGCCGAGGACGAGCACGTCGGCGACGGGGAGCGGGCCGGACGTGGCGACCAGCCGGGCGAGGGACTGCGCGCACAGCTCCATGCGCAGGGCGCACCGGCCGTCGGGCATCGGCTCGACGTCCTGCGGGACCACGATCCGGACCGTGTCCCCGAGCCGGGCGAGGGCGGCCAGCTCGCGGTCGAGGCGCGCGCGGGTCCGGCGGTAGAGACGGCCGGGGAAGACTTTCAGCGCCACGGCTTCCCCGCCGCGCCGGCACGCGCCCACGGTCCCGGACGCGCCGCCGCCCAGCGGCACCAGGCTGTAGGGGCCCACTTCCGCCGTTTCCATCGCCACGCTCCCTTCCGGATCGATCGTCGCGCGCCGGGCCGTCCCGCGGCGGGCGGTGGCCGGTTGCTGCCAGCGCACTCCGCGCGCCCGCGGCCCCCGGAAGACTCAGTGCTTGTTTCCCGCGACAGGGGAGGATTCGACATGGTGATCAGCAAGGCGGAGCGGCCGGTGCTGTCGGCGCGCGCGGCCCTGCGCAACGCGGCGTTCGCCCGCCGGGCCGGACCCCGCTACCTCGCGGTGCCCCGGAGGGCGTGGCTGGGCCAGCCGGCCCCGAAGGCCGAGCCGGAGGACGAGATCGGGGTGGGGGAGGACGTGCGCGAGCCGGACCTGCCGCCGCTCAGCCGGGCCGCGGTGACGCGGTTCGGTGCCGTCGCGTCCACTTTGGTGTATGCGGTGCCGCCGTGCGTGCTGGCCGGCACCCCGGCCGGCCTCGCGGCCGGTGCGGCCGCCGGGGTGTTCGGCTGGCTGGCGGGACGGTCGCTGGCCGACGAGTACTACACCCGCCACCACGGCGAAGATGCCTGAAACAGACGAGGCCGGGGGGGGGGGGGGGGCCCCCCCCCCCCCGGGGGGGGGGGGCCCCCCCCCGCCCCTTCCGGGGGCGGCGAG